>PBER01000007.1 GCA_002718455.1 Chloroflexota bacterium
AATATATAAATAAAAATAATAGTTAATTTGTTTTGAATTTTTTTTCGTTATTTAAAAAACAAGATAGAGTTATGATATTCATTGATGGCTCTAATTTATATCACGTTCTTATGAGAAATTGTGGTCGTTATGATTTGTATTTTTCTAAATTTGCTACAAAATTAGCAAATAAAAGAAAAATAGAGCGAATTTTTTACTATAATGTTCGCCAGGAATTAGAAGGGAAAATAACGATCCCAGAACAACAGAAGAAATTTTTATCAACTTTGAATAGAATTCCTAATATAGAAGTTAAATTAGGCATATGGAAAGAACAAAATGGATCGATTGTTGAAAAAGGTGTGGATGTTTTATTAGCAACAGACCTAGTATTAAATGCAGCAAAAAATAAATTCGATACAGCAATTATTGTTAGTGGCGACGGAGATTTTTTCCCTGCTATAGAATCTGTTCAAGCTGAAGGGAAAAGAGTCGAAGTTGCTGCATTTCAATCTAATATTTCAAAAGAAACTAATAAAGCTTGTGACAAATTAATTAAATTACATAAATTTTACTTCAATAATTTGTGGATCCCAAAAAGAAATAGAAATAGATATAAAAATACTCCAAAAAATACTCCAAAAAATGATAAACTTTCTAGCTATAAAACCCAAAGAAAACGTAGAAAAATCTCTATTTAACTAAAATCTAATGTTTAAACAGTTTAATTTACCCTCTATTCCAAAACAGATTACNTTTACTATTGTTCCATTAACTTTAGTAATTATGGGAGACTCAATATTATATGTAATCCTTCCCAGTAACTTTGAAATTTTTGGGTTTAAAAGATTTCTAAACATANACCCTGTGTTTTGGATAGGATTTATCTTATCTATNAATAGATTTGTTAGATTTTTTTCAAATATTTTTGCATCTAAAATATTAAGTTCTTTAGGACTAAGAAACTCGTTATTTNTCTCAGCAACCTTAGGTGGATTATCAACAATTGGATATGGGGTATTTAAGGGNGTATTTTTTTTCATATTGTTAAGAATTCTTTGGGGGGTTTCGTATTCAATATTACGANTATCTTATCAATTGAAAGTTTTTTCTTTTGACAAAAAANATTATGGNAAATATTTGGGNTATTGTTTAGGTATGCAGAGATTAGGAAGTTTTNTTGCAGTAACTTTAGGAGTTTTTCTTTGTTTATTAATAGGTTATGAGACAATNTTAATAATAATGGGATTATTGTTTNTTCCAAGCTTCTTATTTATTTATAAAGTAAANAATTTGAATATTGTAACTNATCTATCTTTAAAANTATCTAACTGGGATTTGTTCTACTCAAAAAATATGCAAGGAAATAGATTTAAGCTAATAACTTTATCATTCATGAAGTTTACTTCTTCTTTTACATCTAATGGTTTAGCGATAGCTACTATAACTCCATTTTTAATGAATGTTAATGCTAATAAATTTTCTACTGAATCTATTATTCTTATAGCTGGGATTGTAGTAGGATTNAGATGGATTTCTGACATTTTTTTCGGTGTTATTTTTGGCACTCTTTCCGATAAATTTGGCAGATTTAATAATATAACTTTAAGTATTCTATTTATGAATCTGTTTATTATNATTGCTATATTAAAATTAGATTTTTTTGTAACAGTTTTATGTTTGATATTGATGTTTTTTGTTAGCGTATCTCTTGAAACATCTTTAGATGCATTATTTGGAGAAATTGTTGAAGAAAAGAGTAGAAGTATTGAAGTTTCCAAATATTCAACTTGGCAAGATTTAGGAGCTGCAATGGGTCCAATTATTGGATATCTTATAGCATCTTCATTGAATGTGACATTTGGTTATATAGTATCAATAATATTAATTATCATTGCTAGTTATATGTTTTATATTAAGTGTGATTTTAGAGAAAGATCACCAGTCTAAAGATGCAAAATCATCACCAGAATTTAGAATTATTTTTTGGGAAGATCCATTCCCATCCATTACGTATATATCGGATTTTCCGTGAGCTTCAGAGGTGAACAAAATTTTTTTATTTTTCTCTGACCAAACAATATTATTTTCATCTACCCTATTGTTTGTTAATCTAGTAGTTTTTTTGGTTTTTATATCGTAATGATAAATCTCATCATTATTTTCTTTGTCGCTGATATATAAAAGTTTATTTCCATTAAATGCCCAATCAAACCCTTTTATATTTCCTGTTCCATTATCAATATCAATAACTTTATTTTTGTCAATAATATACACCTTTAACTTCATTTTATTATTATCTTTGATAGAAAAAGCAATATATTCACTGTTTGTACTCCATAAAGGATTCATTCCATTATCTATTAGTAATATTTCATCTACTCCTCTTGGATTCGATTTATATATATTATTTTCAACGTTATAAATTATCCACTTACTATCTGGAGACCAAGAACCTAATTTTGCTTTCTGGTCAAATCTGGTTATTGGCAATATAGAATCATTTTCAAGTGAATACAATAAAATGTTGCTTTCATTTTCATATTTTTCGACTTCAATTGCTATGTCTTTTGAATTAGGTGCCCAAGAAAAATTTAATACATTCTGATTATTTGTGTTAACCATTTTGAAATTTTTTGTATTTGTATCGTATATCCACAATTCATTTTGATTATTTTTATCAGAAATAAATGCAATCTTTTCCTTTTTATTACACCATTCAGGAGAAAATCCTTGAGTCTCTTGGTCAGTAATGTAGGTAAAGTTACCATTTGAAGGTTCTATAAGAATTATTCTTGAAAAGTAATCAATTTTTTGTTCTGCTATTATTGATTTTGAATTGTTATTTCCGCAAGAGTAAAACATACCAAATAGTAGAAGAAATATTAAGTATATGAAGATATTTGGTTTATTTTTTTTCATTTACAGTGTTTTTATATCAAATTATCAATTATTATAATAAAAAATCAATTTTGAAGCTTTTGAATAATTTTACTGATATTACGAAATGGAAGAAAGGATAAAATGAAATTTTCTTTTTTTTCAATGCCTTTGCATCTGCCAAACGAAAATCCATCTTTAGCATTTAAAAGAGATTTATCTCTTATTAAGCTTGCTGAAGAATTGGAATATGATGGTTTTTTTGTNGGNGAACATCATACTGCTGCTTGGGAAAATATTCCTTCTCCTGAACTGATGTTATCAAAAGCTTCAGCTTATACAAACAAAATTCAATTAGGATCCTCTTTNGTGAGCTTACCTTTTCATCATCCATTTAATGTTGCTGAAAGATTTGCNTTTCTTGATCATCTTACCGGAGGTAGACTTGTTTTGGGAGTTGGTCCTTGTAGTTTGCCCCCTGATGTGAAATTGTACAATATTCCCCCTCAAGACTTAAATCCTATGATGAGAGAATCTACAGAGATAATTAGGTTACTTTTAGAATCAGAAGAGCCAATTAGCTATTCAGGTAAATATTGGAATATAAAAGATATGTTTGTACAGCTAAAATCTTATCAACATCCAAGACTACCCTTTGCTACAGCCTCAGTTGGATCGGAAAGATCTTTAGAATTTGCTTCAATGTATGATATGCATCTTTGGTCATTAGGAATTGAAAATCTCCCCCCAAATGCCATACATTGGTCTAAACAATGGAAAAAAATGGAAGAAATTTCTGAAAGATTAGGAACAAATCCATCCAAGGATGACTGGCGACTTGTTACCTATGTTCATTTAGCAGAAACAACAAAGCAAGCATGGGATGAAGTGGAAAAGGCCATAGAAAGGGATGTTCACGAATATTTTTATGTAATTAATGGATTTGAAGGTTGGATTGCAGANAAAACTCAAGACCCATACTCTTTAACTGCTAAACAAATAGTTAAAGAAAGAAATTGGATAATAGGATCTCCGGAAGATGCAATAAAAAAAATAAATGAACTAAATGAGAAAGCAGATGGATTAGGTGGTTTAATGTTTACTACACATGAATGGACTGGTCAAAATTCTATAAATAACTCTTTGGAGCTTTTTGCTAGATACGTTATGCCGGAATTTAAGGGTCACAATAAATCTATAAAAAAAGCTTGGGATTTAACGGTTCAAGATAGAAAAAATAATTTGATTCCAAAGCTAAATAATAAAGAAGAAAGTCCAGATATAAGAAAACACAAATCAAATCTTTATTTAGATAGATGATGAAGTTATGAGCATTTCGAATTATTTAAATTTATTTGAACAGATAGACAAAAACGTTGATAGCTTAATTGAACTTCACAGAGCTCTTATAAAAATACAGTCAGTTAATTCAGGTTATATGCCAACAGGAAATGAAACTAAGGTAGCAGAATTCATATCAAAATGGTTAAGTGATTTTGAACTTTCTTCANATATTTTATCTAGGGTCCCTGAAAGNGGAAATTTAATTTGTGAATATCCACTTAGTAAAGGAGAAAGAAAATTGTTGTTAATGTCTCATTCTGATGTTGTGCCTGTAGAAAATGAAAAAAAATGGCATAAAGATCCTTTTGGAGCAGTAGTTGAAGACGGAANAATTTGGGGAAGAGGTTCCTCTGATTGCAAAGGGTTACTTGCTTCACAAATGTTTGCAATGATGATTTTGGCAAAAAATAAAATAAGACTTAATCATGGATTTAGTCTCGTATGTGGTGCAGATGAAGAACATGGAGGCAGATATGGTTTTGGATGGCTAGCGGATAATCATCCAAATGTACTTCAAGCAAAATACGCTATAAATGAAGGAGGAGGATCTCCAGTAACTATAGGAAAAAACCTATATTATTTATTAGGTACAGGAGAGAAGGGTAGACTTGAAGTCAAAATTAACGTTAAGGGAGAAAGTTCTCATGCCTCAGTTCCATGGTTAGGAGAAAATGCATTGCAAAATTCTAGCAATGCATTAATGAAAATTTTTAACTATCAACCTGATTTAGATTGCTCAACAGATATATTTAATTATTTAAACTTGTTTGGTATTGAAACAAAACCTTCAATAGAAAATTTAGAATCAATCATTCAAGAAGCTACAGATAAAAATCCTAATTTGGGTTCTCTATTAAGAGCTTTATCTCGAATGACTATAACTCCAACTATGATAAATGGAGGAATAAAATCAAATTCAGTACCAGAAGAAATTCAAATAATTTTGGATGTCAGAACTTTGCCTCACCAAAGCGATAAGGATTTAGATGAAAAGTTATCAGAACTATTGATTGATATTCCAAATATATCCTATGAAATAGACTATATGGCTAAACCAAATTCATCACCTTTTGAAACAGAGTTAACTGAAGCAATAAAAAAATCACAAGCTTTGAGTGTATCAAGAGATGACATTCAATGGATTCCATCTGTGTCAAATGGTTTTACTGATTCACGATTTACTAGAGAATTAGATGTAATTACTTATGGTTTTAGAGGAGGCCATCCAGATGATAATCCAAATAGTGAAAATGTTCATGGAACCGATGAAAACTATGGAATNAAATCATTGATAAGTTCTACTAAAACGATGTTAGGTGTAATATTAGAACTATGTGATCCAAATTGATAAAGGTGTTTTGATTAATGAATCCCACACCGACACTTCAAAATTATCTTTTGATAAATTATTTGCTTTTGAAACCCTAGACCTTGTAACAAAAACTTTTTGTTTATTCATATTTATGCTTCATAATATAAAATATATTTATGAACAGGAGTCAAAATGGCATATACAAAAATAAAAAATTGGCTTGAAGAAGAAATAAGTAATATACATAAAAGTGGATTATACAAAAAAGAAAATATTCTTACATCCTCTCAATCCACTAATGTTGATACTACTGATGGAGAAAAAATAAACTTCTGCGCTAATAATTACCTTGGTTTAGCAGATAATAAAGAAATAATTAATACCGTTAAAAATGGTATTGATAATTATGGTTTTGGAATGGCATCAGTAAGGTTTATATGTGGTACACAAGATATACATAAAAAGTTAGAGGATCAAATATCTAATTTTTTAGGTACTGAAGATACAATATTATACAATTCTTGTTTTGATGCTAATACTGGTTTATTTGAGACTATTTTAAATAAAGAAGATGCAGTAATAAGTGATCAGCTAAATCATGCAAGCATTATTGATGGCATAAGACTATGTAAAGCAGATCGAAAAAGATATAAACATAATGATATGAAAGACCTTGAAGAACAACTATCTCAATCAATGGACAAAAGGTTTAGATTAATTGCTACTGATGGAGTTTTTAGCATGCAAGGCGATTTAGCTCCATTAAATGATATATGTGATTTAGCGGAAAAATATGATTCAATGGTAATGGTTGATGACTCACATGCAACTGGCTTCTTGGGNCCAAATGGAGCTGGAACTGCAGATCAATTGAATGTAAGAGATAGAGTCGATATAACAACAAGTACACTAGGAAAAGCTTTAGGAGGGGCNTCTGGGGGCTTTACTAGTGGTAAAAAAGAAATTGTTGAATATCTTAGACAAAAATCTAGACCTTATTTATTTTCTAATACTTTAGCTTCTCCAATTGTAATTGGCGCTAGTAAATCATTAGAAATAGCTATAAGCCAACCTGAAAGAAGAAAAAATTTAATGGAAAATACATCTTATTTTAGAAATAAGATGTCGCTTTTAGGTTTCGAAATTTTACCAGGNATTCATCCAATTGTGCCAATTATGTTAAGAGATGAGATAAAAACTGTTAAATTAGCTGAGTTAGTAAATAATCTAGGAATTTTAGTAGTAGGATTTAGTTATCCAGTTGTTCCTCTAGGAGAAGCAAGAATTAGAGTGCAACTTTCGGCTATACATACTAAGGATCAACTTGATGAAGCAATATCAATATTCGAAAAATCAGCTAAAGAATTATCAATAATTTAATAAAGGAAATTATATATGAGCAATGAATCTAAAAGAGTAGCAATAATAACTGGAGCCGGGCAGGGAATGGGTAAAGCTGTAGCACTAAACTTAGCGTCAGAATCGTGCAACATTGTAATTAATGATCTTAATGAAAATTCTGGCNTAGAAACAGCTAATCAAATCAATTCCTCATATGATTCTAAAGCTATATTTGTGAAAGGTAATGTAATTTCTAAAAACGATATAGAAAATACNGTAAATTCAACTTTAAATGAATTTGGGAGAATCGATATATTAGTTAACAATGCTGGTGTACTTAGACCAACCAAAGTAATTGATATAGAAGAAGACGAATGGGATTTTGTAGTAAATATCAACTTAAAAGGTACNTACATGTTTTCAAGAGGTGTACTACCCACAATGCAAAAGAATGGGTGGGGAAGAATAGTAAATTTTTCATCTACAGCTGGAAAAAATATCAGCACTGTTGGTGGAGCTCATTACACTTCAGCTAAAGCAGGAATACTAGGATTTACGAGGCATTTAGCTAAAGAGGTTGCTGAATATGGAATTACAGTTAACTCTGTTTGTCCTGGTTTAATTGATACTGAAATGGTTCAATCAACAATATCTTATGAACTAACCCAAAAATATGCTAATAGCTTTCCAATAAAGCGTCTTGGTAAACCTAGTGAAGTTGCTGATTTAGTAAATTTTTTAGTTTCAGATAAAGCTTCTTATATAACTGGTGCATCTTTAGATATAAACGGTGGCGATTTAATGATATAGGTTATTTGGGTAACTTTTTAGTTCGAATTACAATTTAAATGTTTCTTAATTGTTTAGAACGTACAATGGCAATTATGAAAATTGGATAACTTGATATAGCACTAATAATTATTGCAGTTTTAGCATTAGAAAGATCAGAAATTATACCGCCAACTAACCATCCAAGAAAGTATAATGAACTTACAAGTGTAAATAGTCCCATAATCTTATTTCTATCATATTTTTCAGTTTGTTCCTGGAAAATTAGAGTAGCNGATACCATCCAATATGCTGCACTTAATCCCATTAAGAAAAGACATAATAGTGAAAAAATATAGTTGTTTGAAAATGCAAACATTACTTGACCTGTATCCCAGCCTATACTTGATAAAATCCAAATAGAGAATCTACTTTTATGCACTCCCGTAAAAATTGAAAATAAAGAACCAAAAAATAAGCCCCCACCAACAACACCATTCATTATTCCAAATCCACTTGCACCTATTTCNAGTAGATTTGCATATTTAGGTAAAACCACAAATAAAGTTGATCCAAATATGGATTGTACAGTAGCAATAATTACTGCCCAAACAATAACAGGTTTATTTTTCAAAATTGATAAATATGANACATACTTATTGAGGTCTTTTTTTCTTTTTTCTTGAAGATCTGCCGGATGAAATGCAACTAAAAAAAGACTAAAAACTAAAAAAACACATGCAAAAACTATAACATAAATAATACTTATATCAGAAAGTAAATATCCAACAATAATAGGATTAATCATTTCACCAAAAAAAATTATTAAGTAATAATAAGAATTGATTTTAGAAAGTTTTTCTTTNTTATTTGTATTNACCAAAANCGTNGAAAATNCNGTAGTNGCTATTCCTGGAATTATGCCAAANATTATACTTAGAAACATCAAAATATAAATATCATCATAATCAANAAATAANANCAATAACAAAAGAATNAAANCAGATATATAAGAAATAAATAAAATTTTATTGATGTTATATTTTTCAGATATATAGGATCCAAAGAATGTCGNTATAAAAATGGGACTNGAACCCACTCCTANTACGATACCTACCCATAAATCTTTTTGAGTTATTTCGTATGCTAACCACGTAAATAATATAACTCTTATATGGAAAGAGAATTGAAAAAANGATTTGGAAAAAATCAAAGCGTTTAGANTTTTATTTGATAATAAATCTTTCATAAAATTGGANCCNAGTGAACTATTAGTGAATTGTTAACTAGTAATAGCTNCTTTTGAAGCAGGNTGAACCAATTTAATATATTTTCCTAAAGTACCTTTATTNTATTGAGATTTTNTTGGTTTCCAAGAAGANAGTCTCCTGTTGATTTCNTCGTCATCTATTAATATATTTAACTGAAATTTGTCCAAATNTATTTCAATTGAATCCCCATCATTCACTATAGCTATNGGNCCTCCTACAGCTGCNTCNGGACCAACGTGACCTATGANNGCNCCNTGTGATCCACCTGAAAATCTACCATCTGTAATTAAGTAAACACTTTCGCCCAAACCNTGNCCAACTAANGCTCCAGTTATNGATAACATNTCNCTCATCCCTGGNCCACCTTTTGGACCNTCNTAACGAATTATTAATACNTCTCCATTTTTAATTGTTCTTTTTTTAATAGATTCCATTGCNTCTTCTTCTTGGTTNAAAACTTTGGCGGGACCAATAAATTTTTTACCAAATTGATGACCNGCAACTTTTAANACACAACCATCTGGNGCCAAATTCCCAAACAAAGTCACNAAACCNCCTGTNCTAGAAATAGGAGAACTTACATTTTTTACTATCTCATTTTCAGAATCGTTTGTATTNATATTTTTTANGTTTTCTTTAANTGTTTTGCCNGTTATAGTAAGTTCNTCTCCATGTAATAAACCTGCATCNAGTAATCTTTTCATTACAAGTTGTACCCCTCCAACTTTATCTAGATCAAACATTAAATATTTTCCTCCAGGTTTCATATCTGCTAACAANGGAGTTTTCATAGAAATATCATGAATATCCTTTAGTGAAAGNNTTACTCCNATTTCACTAGCTATGGCTGGNAGATGAAGTGCAGNATTTGTNGATCCACCCATTGCAACAACAAGGGTGANTGCATTTTCAAAAGCCTTNCTCGTTANTATGTCTGAGGGTCTAATNTTTTCTCTTACCAAATTCATAACAGCCATTCCTGCTTCTCTNGATGAAGNAATTTTNCTTTGATCAACATTTGCTTCAGAAGCTGATCCAGGAATACTTATTCCCAATGCNTCACCGATACTAGACATTGTNTTTGCAGTAAACATTCCACCACAAGCTCCAGGCCCTGGACATGCATGTGTTTCTATNTCANGTAATTGTTGGTCGTTAATTTCTCCTGATTGCCTTTTACCAACAGCCTCAAAAACACTAACAATTTGCAAATCTTCNCCATTTAAATTTCCAGGTAATATTGATCCTCCATAAACAAATACACTTGGGATATTTAATCTAGCCATGGCCATCATTGCACCCGGCAGAGATTTATCGCATCCAGCGATNGCTACCAANCCATCNTACCTTTCNGCAAAACAAACTGTTTCTATTGAATCTGCAATTATTTCTCTAGANACTAGAGATCCTTTCATTCCTTCTGTTCCCATTGATATTGCATCTGAAACNGTGATTGTACCAAATTCAAATGGAGTTCCTTTAGAATNATTTACNCCTTTTTTAACCGCGTCTACTAATGGCTTNATTCCTGAATTACAAGGAGTNACTTCATTNTGTGTTGANGCGACNCCAATGAAAGGAGCATTTATATCATCATCNTTTANTCCCATTGCTCTCATCATNGATCTATGAGGAGCTCTTATGACCCCTTCTGTAGTTTCCCAACTCCTCCATTTTCCTATTTGTCTTTTTGCTTTAGATTTTTTATTCATCTTTTCCTCAAAAAAAATTATGATTTAAACTNGTNNATGNNGTATTATCCTTACACNCAGTATATAACTCTANANNAANCATATATATTTATTTTTTTGATCTTTCCTTAATTTTTTATTAAATACTANCTATTTAATTTTAAAATAAGATAANCTNAAATAATATTTATCTNTAATTTAANATAGTTCTNTCTCANTAGTAATTTAATAAAAGGGTAATTTATTTAATTTTCAAATGATGGAGTANNTATGAAAACTAAAAACAAAGAAAAACAATTTAGACTNCCNAAAAATATTGTTCCAAAAAGATATGAAATAAAATTATCACCAGATCTNGAACATAAAATTTTTTNNGGAGANGTTCTAATAGAAATAAATGTTTTGGAAAAAACTAATTTNATATCTTTAAATGCGATTGAATTAGATATTAAGAACTGTGAACTTAACATAAATCAAAAAAACAATATTGTCAGTGAATGGAAATTGGATAAAGATGTTGAAATTCTTAGAATTAATTTAAAAGAATACATTGAAATTGGGTCTTACAAAATATTCATTCAATATAAAGGGATATTAAATGAAAAATTAAGAGGATTCTATCATTCAAGTTTTAAGGATACAAAAGGAAAATCACAATCTATAGCCACAACCCAAATGGAATCTACTGATGCTAGACGTTCTTTTCCGTGTTTTGATGAACCCAATTACAAGGCTATATTTTCTATCACATTAGATGTTAAAAAAGATTTATATGTTGTTTCAAATTCAGAAATAAAAAAAATTATCGATTTAGATCAAGATAAAAAAAGAGTAGAATTTGTTGATACAATTCCTATGTCTACATATTTGGTTGCTTTTATAGTAGGACCTTTCAAAGCCTCAAGAACAGTTGATGTATCTGGCGTGCCGTTAAGAATAATTTACCCTGAAGGAAAAGATGATTTGTGTGATTATGCACTTGAAGTTGGTGAATTCGCGCTACAATATTTTTCGGATTATTACAAGATACCTTATCCTGGAGATAAATTAGATATGATAGCGATCCCAGATTTTGCTTTCGGTGCCATGGAAAATCTAGGATGTATAACTTATAGAGAAGCATTACTTTTAGTTGACAAAAATAAAGCAACATCAAATGAATTAATGAGAATTGCTGATGTAATATGCCATGAGATTGCTCATATGTGGTTTGGTGATTTAGTAACAATGAAATGGTGGAATGGTATTTGGTTGAATGAAGCATTTGCCACATTTATGGCAACAAAAGCTGTTGCAGAATATAATTTTGAATGGAATAGATGGGCTCAGTTTTCTCTTGAAAAATCTATGGCAATGGATATTGATTCTTTATTAAATACTCGGGCAATTGAATATCCAGTAATTACTCCATCCGATGCTGATGGTATGTTTGATCTTATTACCTATGAAAAAGGGGGTTCTATATTGCGTATGCTTGAGCAATTTTTGGGTGAACAAACTTTTAGAGATGGAGTTTCTTTATACTTGACCGAACATTCTTATTCAAACACTGAAACGGATGACCTTTGGAAATCTTTGGAAATTATTTCAAAACAACCAGTTAAAGAATTTATGGATTCTTGGGTTTTTCAACCTGGACACCCTATCATCAATGTTTCGGTAGAAAACAAGAATATTGTTCTGAATCAAAGTTCCTTCAAATATATTGATTCAAATAATAAAAGCCAAAAAAACATATGGGGTATCCCATTAGTTGTAAAAATTTTCAACAATGATAAAGAAACTACCAAAAAAATATTATTTGATCAAAAAGAACTATGTTTAGATCTTCAAATGAATGAAGCTACTATTATATTTAACGCAAATGCATATGGTTTTTATAGAGTTGATCCAAGAATATCTATAAATGATTTTCTAGATTTAAATAAATTAAATTCACAAGAGAAATATACACTTATTGATGATCTATGGTCTTTAAATGTAAATGGATCGATATTGTCTGATGAATTTATAGATTTTATTAATAGGTTTAAAAAAGAAACAGATCCAGATATCTTATCATTATTATTTTCTTGTTTGTCGAGTTTACACAGAATTTATTTTTATTCAAGAAACAAAAAACTAGAAAAAACTATAGAATCTATCTTTAATAATTCTTATGATCTGCTTGAATCAAAAAAGAAAAAATCAATTAGAGACATACAAGCAATATCTGTCTGTTTCAGAGCACTTGGAATGTTGATAAACGATAAAAAAATTATTGAAAAAAGTTTGTTGATTACTGAGTCTTATATGAAAAATAGTACTTCTGATTATGAACCAGATATAATTTCTAGTGCAATATCAATAAGTGCATATCATGGTAATAAAAATTTATTTGATAAATTTGTTCATCAAATGAAAAATTTATCAACCCCACAAGATGAATTGAGATATCAGAGATCACTAACTTTATTTCAAGGAGAAAAAGAAATAAATTCATTATTTGATTTGATCGATTCAGATATTATAAGGTCTCAAGATGCACCTTATTTATTAGCATCTGCTTTAACAAACGTAAATAATGGTTGGGTTGCTTGGAAATATATCAAATCAAACTGGGAAAATCTAAAAAATAAATTTCCAGAAAACTCATTGGTACGTATGTTGTCAGGAATTAGATCTTTGAACAGAGATGAGTATTTTAAAGAAATCAAAGCATTTTTTGCGAATGATGAAAAATTATCTCAAGGACAACTACAATTAAAGCAGCATTTAGAAAAACTAGAGATTAATGTAAATATGAGATCTAGAGAATTAAATCGTGGTTAACTTTCCTCTAGGTCCTTCAAAAAATCCTCTATTTCAGGAGAAAGATCTAAATCTTGTTTTGATATATTTTGCTCATTTTCAAACTTTTTTATTATATCTAAAATCGAATTATTGTTTGAAAGATCTTTATTAAGTTTTTTATATTGATTTATCCCTTTTTGTTTCTCTGGGAAATTAGTAGGAAAATCATAGATTCTTGACAAAAATTCTAATAATCTGCTTGTTGCCATATAATCATCGTTCAATTTTATGTACAAAGGAATGTGAACCATTAGGCTTAGTAATTCTATAGAAATTGTATTATTTAGCAAGTTCCCTAATTGATTTGTTATGCTTGTAGGCCCTTCATATTTTGAGTTAAATTTTAATATTTCATTCAAAGGTTTTGGTGGTATCCATCCTTTATAAGTTCCTGTAACAGGTAGTGGACGTGTGTGAGGTACTGAGTCAAACATTCCTCCAACAGAGACAAATCTTTTTCCATCAAGTTTTTGTATTAAATCTATCATTGCATCATTATAATCTTCACTGTTATTATGTGGTTCTAGCATATATATAAGAAACATATTGATTTCACTTTTTCCCTGTGGATTTTTTTTGCCAAAAATTTTGGTATTTGGAATTCTAATGATTCTTTCACCGTTTTCATATAATATTTCCGGTCTATATCTTGTCATATCATAATATTTACTTGGTCTACTCAACTCACCGATTTCTTCTAATTCAAAAATATCCACCAGGCGACTTATTACATTATGTCCAACATTTCCAACATTTATCCAAGGTCTCAAAATGGAAATAAAATGACTATTACTATATGATCCTATAGGTATATCTAGTTTGAATTCATTTATGTTCATTATTTTATTTGTTCTATTTTCTTTGTAATTATAATAAATTATTTATTAATGTCACATTGTATTTTTTTTGTGTACAATTTATGATCTCTATAAGTGTTAAATTAAAACACAGAAAAACTAGTTATGAAAGGAGGTTATTTAATTGGATACTAATTATAAGCGAGGTGCTTTGATCTGAAGGCGCCAAAATAGGTTTAAGTACCTCCACTAAGGGTGAAATTATCCGATAGAGATTTTTCTCTATCCGATAATTTCACCCTTAGTTTATATATATGATTATTAAACATTTCACATCTACAGTTTTTGTAGTTTTTAAAAATAAAATCTTTTTACATTGGCATGCTAAAGTTAAAGAATGGCTTCCACCAGGTGGACACATAGAACTAAATGAAGATCCGATAGAAACAGCAATTAGAGAAACCATAGAAGAATTAGGGATTGAAATTCAAATAGTTAATCGAAAAGATAATTTATTTAAATTTCATGATGTTGATTCAATACCTAGCCCTGAAACAATCTTAGTGGAAGAAGTTGTTGATCAAACTAAAGGGAAACATTTACATATCGACATGATTTATTATGGCAAACCAATTAAAGATAATATTCAGATCAAAGAAGGTTGGATACTCGTTGATAAAAAATCTTTACTTGCAAAAAAAGAATTTTTAACGCCAGAAAATAATTTTCAAGCTCCTCCGCAAGATGTTATCCTTCTCGGATTAGATGCAATTACGAAATTAGGAATTAATGTTTCTTGATTTCTATGCCAGCTAATTTCTCTACGTATTTTGCTATGGCTGAGTGGTCACTTTTTCCTTCTCCTTGTATCACTAGAGCTGTTAATACCTGTTGAAGATTTGCAGTAACTTGAAGTGGTACGTCCAAGTCTCTTGCTGCTTCCATTGCATTATTGATATCTTTATAATGTAATTCTATTCTAAATCCTGGATTAAAATTTCTATCAACCATCATTGGAGCTTTGGCATTTATAACATTAGAACCAGCCAAGCCGCCTTGAATTGCTTTATATACTGTTTCAGGATTAACACCAGCTTTTGCCGCTAAGGTCAACGCTTCAGCTAGTGCATGAATATTTGCACCCACACAAATTTGGTTAGCAAGTTTTGTTATTTGGCCAGCTCCATGTTTTCCACATAAAATTGATGTTTTTCCCAAAACATTAAATAAAGGTTTTGCTTGTTCAAAATCATCTGCAGAGCCACCCACCATTATTGCAAGATCTCCAGAAATTGCAAAAGGTTCACCTCCTGAAACAGGAGCATCCAAAAAGCTCACTCCTTTTTCATTGCATTTCTTTCCTATTCTTTCTGAAACTCCTGGAGCTATTGAACTCATATCTATAACAAGATGTCCTTTTGAAGCTCCTTCCAAAACACCTCCATCTCCACAAATAGCTGACTCAGCTTGAGGTCCATCTTGCACCATAGTAATGGTTATACTAGCGTTAGAGGATGCTTCAGAGCCTGTTTTGCATCCTTTCGCACCTTCTTTTTCTAATTCCTTAACTGGGTCTGGGAATAGATCATAAACAGATAATTCATATCCCGCTTTTAACAAATTTTTTGCCATTGGTTTCCCCATAATTCCTAAACCAACAAATGCTATTTTTTCTGCCATAATTTACTCCTTTTTTTTTTATCATATTACAGGAAAATCAGTTAATTTCTAATCTTTCCAAAACCTTTCTTCTAGAAAAGTGAAATCACTATCTTTTAATTTTTCTTTTACGTCTTCAATCATGCCAGGATGACCACATGCATAAACAATCGTTTCATTGGGTTTTACTTTCCAAGATATAATCCTGTCTTCGAGAACATTGTTAACTCTTCCTTTTAATCCTTGCCAATTTTTATTTCTATCTTCCAAAGGTCTACTTATCGATGCTTCAAAGGTAACATTTTTATTATTCTCTGCTAACTTTTGCAATTCATTTTCGTATCCAAATTCATCTAAATAAGAGGCACCTTCTAAAACATAAAAATTATAATTTGAGAAATTAGTATCTTTTAAATATTTTCTTAACATACTTACGTAAGGAGCAATTCCTGTTACAGTTCCAACCATAACATGGTTTTTATAATCTGGTTTCAATACGAATATACCCTTGGCTCTTGGTCTCATAGTTACCGTATCTCCGAGCTTTAAATCATTTAATAATGGTGTTAGATTTCCATCAGGAGGAGGAACAAGTTCTATAAAAAGTTCTATTAAATCTTCTTCTGGAGATGAAGCTATAGAATAAGCTCTTTCTATTCCTCCCGAACCAATTGTACAATATTGCCCTGGATTAAAATTAAATTTTTCTTCTGGCTGAAGCCATGTTTTCCATAAATCTTCAGTAAGTTGTTCTCTTTTCACAATCTTTGCCCACATGAACTTGCCCTTAACAACTTTTACAGCCTCAAAATTCATTATTTCTACTCCTCTTGTTTTATATAGTTATATATTCACTATCTGATATTAAAAGAATATTGTTAATTTGCACAATAGTTATTATATTATAAATATTTAAAATGATTTTTAGAACAAGTAGATAAAAAAACAATAATAATTCCTTTTTATATAACGCAAATTATCTTAGACAGNAATCAAATCTTTTTTCTTGAATATTTCAAATTTATTGATATCATTGANTTTAGTAAATACTTTAAGTGGGTTCAGNGAAACCCNCAAGGATTTTAAATGTCTTACNCGGGTANCAGATTATATAAAACCCTTCTAGATGAAGAAGGNATTCGAAGAGCTATTTCCCGTATCTCACATGAAATCATTGAATCTAANAANGGTGTGAGTGATCTNGTTATTATNGGTATCCATACTAGAGGGGTTTTTATNGCAAAAAGAATAACCGATATCATNAATAAATTTGAACNNTCGAATATANCTNCNAATTCAATAGATCCTAAAAATTATAGAGATGATATTGAATTAGATATTAAACCAGAAAANNAAAATCCTCATATTGNNATTCAAAATAAAAATGTGGTTTTGATTGATGATGTTTTGTATACAGGAAGGACTNTTAGNGCGTCTATGGAAGCNCTTTTTAGTACAGGAAGACCAAAAAATATAAAACTTGCAACTTTGGTTGACAGAGGNCATAGAGAATTACCAATTAGNCCNGATTTTATTGGNAAAAANATACCCACNTCTAGTAAAGAACACGTAAGAGTTTTTATGAAAGAATTTGATGGCAAGGATGCAATAGAGCTATATAAAAGGATTGATTTTTAATTAAATGAATTATTTAGGNAAACATATTATAGATATAGATCATATAGATANAGATTANATAGAAAATATTTTTTCTATAACTCAGAGNTTAAAGACTCAAAATGAAGNTGAATAAAANCTTTAANAATAAAAATATTTGTACTCTTTTTTTNGANGATTCAACAAGAACAAGGTTGAGTTTTGAGAAAGCTTCTAATAATTTGAAAGCNAATTTTCATAATCTAGATCTATCAACTTCCAGTGTTAATAAAGGAGAATCCTTTTTTAATACNATTAAGACAGTCGAAAGNATTGGNATGGATATTTATATAATACGACATGNATCATCAGGNGCTGCTATNTTTGCAGCAAAAAATTTAAAAGGAACAGTAATNAATGCNGGTGATGGATCTCATGCTCATCCNACNCAAGCTTTNTCTGATCTTTTTACNATAAAAGANCAAAAAAAAGACTTTACTAAATTAGAAATTTCTATANTTGGAGATTTTTTATTTAGTAGAGTTGCAAGATCAAANATTTTAGCTTTTTTGAAGATGGGTTCNAAAGTTAATATNCTTGGNCCTCCTGAATTAACTTCTCCNNAAATTTCNGANGCNTATGNTCAATATAACTCTTTATATCCAGGNAGTTTAAAATTTTACANNGAGNTNAANCAGCCTTTAATTAATTCAGATATTATCATGGCTTTACGNATTCAAAAAGAAAGATTTAACAANGAAACAAAAGTAGATTTGGAAAATTATAAATCCAAATGGANNATAGANAAAGAATTNTTGGATCAATGTAAAAAAAANATATTGATAATGCANCCTGGACCAATGAATGAAGAANTAGAAATTTCTCATAATGTNGCNCACTCNGACTTTTCATTGATCAATAANCAGGTAGANAATGGTGTTTATGTTAGACAATCCATTATNCAAAACATTTTTGAGGGAGAAGATTGATTTGANAGAAACATTAATAANAAATGCCAAACTNNTNGANCCTTCAGAAAATTTGAATGATATTTATGATATTTTGATCAAAAATCNGAAAATAGANATCATTTCAAAAAANATTAATAAAAATANTATTTCTAATGTTATNGATGCAAAAGGTAATACAATNANTCCNGGATTTATTGATCTTCATGTTCATTATCGTGAACCAGGAGAAACATATAAAGAAAATATTCGAACNGGTTCTATCGCNTCTGCNAAAGGAGGATTTACTACNGTTTTAATGATGNCAAANACTAATCCAACTATGGATAATTTGGATAAGTTAAAACACCAAAANCAGATTNTCNANNCNAATTCTATAATAAGAACTTTGCAAACNGCATCAGTTACNCATGAAAGAAAAGGATCTNATTTAGTAGATATTGANACACTTTCANAATTTGGTGTNTTGGCTTTTTCAAATGATGGNGATGCAATTGAGAAAAAAAGCACNTTAGAAAAAGCTCTANTTCTTNCCACAAAAAATAATAGACCAATACTTGANCACTGTGAAGATCCAANNTTGATAGATCANGGAACAGTTAATGATGGATCNACAGCTATAAGATTAGGNCTTCTGTCCAGATCAAAACAANCAGANATNAATATTCTNAAAAGAGANATTTCAATNGCAAAAAAAATAAATAATGGTTGGNTATATTTTCAACATATTACATNTAAGAAAAGTTTAGATCTTATAAAAGAAGCAAAATCAANNGGNTTAAGAATTAATGCTGAAGTTACNCCAANTCATTTGTTTATGAATGAAAATTGGATTTATGGNAAAAAAGGNCAAAAAGTNGAATTTTTAGATTTTGATTCTTATGATACGAATACAAGAGTTAATCCTCCACTACGAGATGAGAGCGATAGANTCGCATTGATAGAAGCAGTCAATAATGGGANCATAGATATNATTGCTACAGATCATGCACCACATTCTAAAGGGGANAAATTGAATCTCTTTGACTCNGNTCCNGCAGGNATAAATTCAGCTGAAACTGCTGTTCCAATTTTGGTAACTTTATCAAAAANTGATAAATTGAATTTCAATTCCATTGTGGAAAAAATGGCNAATAATCCAGGNCAAATTATTANNCATATTTCTGGTCTTAAAATTGGNAAAATNAAAGAAGGGTATGAGGCNGATTTGACTATTATTGACACAGATGCTGAACAACTTATTGATGAANATTTTTTTNTATCAAANAGNACAAATTCTCCTATTANAGGAATGNNCTTAAAAGGCAAAGTATTAAAAACAATCTACCGNGGAGAAGTTGTTTANGAAAGTTAAAGTATGAATAATAAAATTAAGAATTTAATATTAGAAGATGGTTCTATCTTTTCTGGTTATACATTTGGATTTAATAGTGAAAAAGAAATTGTTGGAGAAGTGGTTTTNAATACNTCTATGACAGGATATCAAGAAATGTTAACAGANCCTTCTTATCGNGGACAAATTTTGGTNCCAACATATCCAATGATTGGNAATTATGGTATTAGTAATTCAGATATAGAATCCTCNGAAATTCAGGTNAAAGGATTTGTNGTCAGACAATATAGTGATAGACCTTCNCANAATAATTCAGTTATGAATATTTCCGAATATTTGTATCANAACAAAATAGTNGGAATNTTTGGAGTAGATACTAGAGCGATTGTTAGAAAAATCCGAAAANNAGGTGTAATGACAGGAATAATAACTTCTACCTCAGAGATAAAAAAAGTTTTAANAAATATAAAAAACAAANTCTCNTATGATGAACAAAATTTAGTTGCNGAAGTTTCTACTANAAATGCATATNAAGAAATAAAACNAAAATCNNATAAAAAAATTGCTATAATTGACTTTGGAGTTAAGCATAATATATTAAGATTATTGNAAAAGAGATCTTGTAANCTCANAGTNTTCCCATATGATNCNAGNTCTAAAGACATTCTATCTNCAAGTCCAGATGGAATTGTTTTNTCNCCAGGNCCNGGNGATCCGAACAATTTACAAAATNTTTTAAAAGATATAAAAGAAATTATTAATTCAGGTATTCCAATATTGGGAATATGTTTGGGGCATCAATTAATTGCAAAAGCTTTAGGAGCTAAGACTTTTAAATTACCATTTGGGCACAGAGGAGGAAATCAACCAGTAAAAGACTTAAAAAATAATAGAGTTTATGTAACTGCGCAGAATCATGGATATGCTGTAGAAAAAGATAATTTTCCCGAAGAATTAGAAATCACCCATATCAATTTAAATGATGATACTGTTTCTGGACTAAAACATAAAACTAAACCAATATTTTCTATCCAATATCATTCAGAAGCTTCTCCAGGACCAAAAGATTCTGAATACATATTTGATGAGTTTATAAAACTTATAGAAAATAACCAAGGATCAAATAATGATAAGTAAATCTGTTTTAGTTATAGGTTCAGGCCCGATAATCATAGGTCAGGCTGCAGAATTTGATTATGCAGGTGCGCAGGCATGTAAATCTTTAAGAGAAGAAGGTTATAAGGTAATTTTACTAAATTCTAATCCTGCAACAATTATGACAGATACAGATATAGCAGATCGTGTATATATCGAACCACTTACGATAGAAATTGTTGAAGATATTTTAATAAAAGAGAACCCCTTTGGCATTCTTGGAACCTTAGGAGGTCAAACAGGTTTAAATTTAACAGCAGAATTACATAATAGAGGAATACTTGATAAATATAATGTAAAAATATTGGGAACATCAATGGAATCAATTGAAATTGCAGAAGATAGAGACAAGTTCAGATCATTTCTACTTGATATTAATCAACCAGCACCTCCATCTCAAGCAGTAAACAATTATATAGATGCATTAAATGCAGCTGAAGAAATTGGGTATCCTGTTGTAGTAAGACCAGCGTATACATTAGGTGGAACTGGAGGTGGAATAGCTAATAATAAATCAGAATTAAAAGATATTGTCAACTCAGGAATTACTTTATCAAGAGTTGGACAAGTTTTGATAGAAAAATCATTGTTTGGTTGGAAGGAAATTGAGTACGAAGTTATGAGAGATAATAATGGTAATGTTATAACTATTTGTAATATGGAAAATATTGACCCCATGGGTGTTCATACTGGAGATTCGATCGTAGTGGCTCCTTCTCAAACATTAAATGATAAAGAATATCAAATGTTACGAACGGCTAGTTTAGATATAATAACTAATTTGAAAATCAAGGGTGCTTGTAATGTTCAATTAGCTTTGAAACCCTCCATGATAGTCAAAGAATCCATTGGAAATGATTTTTCAGAAGATCCCGAATATTACGTGATAGAAGTTAATCCAAGAGTTTCGAGATCATCCGCTCTCGCTTCAAAAGCAACCGGTTATCCAATAGCTAGAATAGCGTCCAAAATTGCAATTGGAAAAAACTTAGATGAAATAACTAATCCAGTAACAGGAAGAACATTTTCTGTTTTTGAACCTTCTTTAGATTATTGTGTTGTGAAAATCCCTAGATGGCCTTTTGATAAATTTCCTAATGGGAATAGAACTTTGGGTACTCAAATGAAAGCGACAGGTGAAGTTATGGGAATTGAAAGATCATTTGAAGCTGCACTTTTGAAATCCATAAGATCTTTAGAAAATAATAAACCTGATCTAATGTGTAAATCAGAAATATTGGACAATAATGATCCTACTGATGATAGATTATGGATTATAGCTGAACATTTACGTAAAGGATCAGATGCTGTAACAGAAACTAAAAGAACTTATATTGATTATTGGTTTACCAATGCATTAGAAAAGATAATTGACATGGAGAATGAGATCAATAAAAAGAAATTAGACTTTGATTTATTACGTAGAGCAAAAACTATGGGTTTCTCTGATGCATACATAGCCAAAATAAAACATTTATCAGAATCAAATGTAAGGACTATACGAAAAAAATTAAATATACTTCCAACATTTAAAATGGTTGATACTTGTGCAGCAGAATTTGAAGCAGTCACTACTTATTTTTATAGTACATATGACGAAGAAAATGAAGCCATTCCTTTAAGTGGTGAAAAAGCTCTTGTTTTGGGTTCTGGGCCAATACGTATCGGGCAAGGAATCGAGTTTGATTACTGTTCAGTGCATGCATCAATGTCCTTAAAAGAAAATGGTGTAAAATCTATTCTAATAAACTCTAATCCAGAAACAGTTTCAACTGATTTTGATACTTCTTCAAGACTTTATTTTGAACCATTAGATTCTGAAAGCATTTTAGATATTTTAGAGAATGAATCTGCTGATTCAAATTTGATATCTACAATGGTACAATTTGGTGGACAAACAGCTATTAATATGTCTCAAGAATTAGGTAAAAATAAAGCTCCCATACTTGGATCAAATGCTGAAGTTATAAATTTAGCTTCAGATCGTGCAGAGTTTGAAGCTATTGCTAAAAAATCTCTAGTGATGCAGCCAGCTGGTGGGTCAGTAACTAAACTAAGTGATGCAAAAAAAATAGCCGAAAAAGTTGGATATCCTGTAATTCTGAGACCTTCTTATGTGTTGGGTGGTAGGGCTATGGAAATAATTTATTCTGAGAGAGATTTATCTAGTTATTTTAAAAGAGCTAAAAATTTTGTTAGAGGACAATCTATTTTAGTAGATCAATATATTAACGGTATTGAAATAGAAGTTGATGCTTTATGTGATACTGAAGAAATATTAATACCAGGTATTATGCAACATGTAGAACGAGCGGGTATCCATTCAGGAGACTCAATAGCAATTTATCCAGCATTTGATTTGACGCAGGAAGAAAAAAATGCAATAGTTGATGCTACGAAAAGTTTAGGGAAAACATTAGGTATAAAAGGATTAATGAATATTCAATTTATTGTCAAAAGGGATGATAAATCTAAATTCACACTTTTTGTTATTGAAGTCAATCCAAGATCTAGTCGTACTATTCCATTTATTTCTAAAGTGACCGGCGTCCCAATGGTTAAATTAGCAACCAAGATCATGCTGAATGAAAAATTATCTAATTTATCTTATGGTATAGGATTAAGAGAAAATTTAAATTTATTCGCTGTAAAAGCTCCAGTTTTTTCAATGTCAAAACTATCTGGGGTCGATACTTTTTTAGGTCCTGAAATGAAATCTACAGGTGAAGTTATGGGAATAGATCAAGATTTTCATGTTGCTATAAAAAAAGCGTTTATTTCTAAGGGAATTGAAATAAATAACCAAACTCCTTTTTTGTTATCTATAGCTGACCGAGATAAGGTTGAAGCGACGGGGTTTATTAAACAATTAGTTGAAAATGGAAATAAATTATATGCTACAGAAGGGACCTATAAATTTATAAAATCATTAGGTTGTGGAGTTACTATGGTTAACAAAATCCTTTCTAGATCTAATACCGTTCTGAATATAATAGATGAAGGAAAAGTAGGAGCTGTTCTCAATACAGTAACTGGAGATAGAGCCTCTTTACAAGATGGATATCATATCCGTAGAAGAGCAACTGAGTCATCTATACCATGTTACACATCAATTGATACAGCTTTAGCATCTGTAATGGCTATTTCAGACGAAAAAATTAACGCAAAAGCAATAAATGATTATTATTGAATTAAATCGCTATTGCTCTTACAGAAAGCCAATTTCTTGGAACGGATACTAATTCCATTTCTTTAAATATCTGCCTCAGAGATTTTTGTAAGGTTTTTTTCCCATATTCTAAAGGAACTCCAGGTAATATACCTTCAATCCAATCTTTAAATTCACTAATATAATGAAATCCATCAACTGGTACATTATATGAAGTTGCATTGACATACTCTACTTTGAAGCCAGTATCTTTCAATAAATCAATATAATCCTCGGGAGTTAAGTGTTTTCTTGAGGAAACTTTTTCAGATTTGATTGGTTTTAGTTTGTAATCTTTATAAAGTAATCTTATCGCTCTAAACATCCATTTCCTATAGAACTCTTGTGATTCCTTTGGATGAGATCCATCATAAAAAGAAGTGTTAAAAGCTAGCACGCCTCTGTTATTCAATTTATCTTTTATATCCCTTAGAAGCTTTTCCTTGTCAGTGATGTAATGAATAGAATTACAGTAAACCATTGCATCCGTTTTTTCTACTATAGCATCAGTTAGATTTTGTACTTCAGAATGAATGAATTTTACTATTTTTGACTTTTCTAATTCATTCGCAGCAGTAATAAGAGCACTCTTCGAACTATCAACAGCATAAATAACTGAATCTTTAGCTGATCTAATTCTTTCTAGAATCAACTTGGTAATATTTCCAGTTCCACAACCTAGATCAACAATTGACTTTTTGTCATCAATTTTTGCAACGTTAATAAATTCTGAATTTATTGCACTGTAAAAGGGTAAGTTCGCAAATGCATTGAATGCATATTCCTCATTTTTAGAATTTTCAGTCATGATTTTTTATTATTGTATCAATTTTAAAGTATATTATATATTTTGGATATTAAAATTTCCTGTAGGTAATGAGTATTATACGATTAATAATTTTAGTTTCATTTGTTTTCTTCTTTTTCTCATGTTCTCAGAAATCGGAGATTTTTATGGTAGCGGCTTCAATGAATAATTTAATGACTGATATTCAATCTGAAAACCCTCAATTTAAAGATATTTCTATTAGTTATGGAGGTTCAATTTCAATTGTAAGAAGAATTGAGAACAATAAGAGAGGAGTTGGAGCTGTATTACTTTCATCAGAAGAATCCTATGATATTTTAGACAAACTAGGGTATATAGACAATGAATTTTCTTATACTTTTGCATCTAACTCTTTAGTATTAATTGGAAAAACCAACAATAGAATAAAAGAGACAAAAGATATAGAATCCATTGGAAAAAAAATTGTTATTGCAGATCCAAAAATTGCGCCAGCTGGAGTATATTCTCTTCAATCACTTAATTCTTTAAATCAAGAATTTCTTGATGAAAACGTCATATTTGCTGGAGATGTTAGTTCAGTAGTTGGAACAGTAAAAAATAATAAAAATTTTGTTGGTATAGTGTATAAAACTGATGCAATATCACATAATCTAGAAGTTTTATTTGAATTTCCAACAAATTCACATGATAAAATTTTGTATAAACTTGGGGTATTAAAGAATAATTCTGGGATTAGTATTTTGGAATATGTTAAATTCTTAAAATCAAGTTTTGTAAAACAGAAACTTATTGATCATGGATATCTGGTTGAGTAATTATGGATATAATTAGCGCTCTAATAATCACTCTGAAAATTTCAGTAATTTCTACTCTTTTAAGTTTTATTTTTTCCATATTTTTTTCTTTTTTGTCTATGCGATTCAAATATTTGAGTTTCCCAATTAACATTATTGCAACCTTACCATTGGCTTTACCTCCTGTTCTTACTGGGTATTTTCTAATATTTGTCAGTAGAGGCTATCTTTCTTTTCAATGGATGGGTGGAAGTATTGCATGTGCCATCATTGCTTTACCTCTGGTATATCGAACTATGTTAAATACGTTCTATTCAATTGATTTTTCTATTTTTAATACTGCACGAATTTTCGGAGCTAATAAATTTCAAGCGTTTTATTATGTAATATTTCCTAATATTAGAAATGGGATTTTTTCAGCTATATTTTTGGGATTCATGAGATCGATTTCTGAATTTGGAGCGAGTATGGTTATTGCGGGGAACATTTCTGGAGAAACACAAACTTTATCTTCTGCTATCTTTACAGCAATACAAATTGGGGATTCAAATAAGATTTTTTTACTTTCTTTTCTATCAATTCTCTTAGCAATTTTGACTATATTGACATTTTCAATAATAAATAAAAACAGAAGGTTTATTTTTTGATGAAAGATTCTTTAAAATTTAATTTTACTACTCATTTAGGTTCTTTTAAATTACAAGCTCAGTCAGAGTTTCAAAATGGAATAAATGCTTTATGGGGGAAATCTGGAAGTGGTAAAACTACTTTTTTCAATTCCTTGTCAGGATTTTTAAATAAAATTGAAGGAGAAATCATTTTTAATAATAAGAAATTTTTTCTCTCAAGTGAAAAAATAAATCTTAGCCCAGAAAATAGAAATCTAGCTTACGTTGAACAACAAAACATGCTTTTTAATAACATGAATGTGCTAAAAAATATAGAATTCGGATATAAATTTTCTAAACAAATGGCTAAACAAATAACACCATCTGATGCTGTAAGTTTATTTGATCTTAAAGAATATGAATTGTCCTCCATCAATCAACTTTCCGGAGGACAACTTCAAAGAGTGGCTTTAGCTAGAGCTTTTGCATCCAATTCACCATTGATGTTGCTTGACGAACCTCTTAATGCATTAGACTTAAGTTCTAGAAAAACAATAATGCAAACGATAAATGATTTAAATAAATCGCTTGAAAATATGATAATACTGGTTACTCATTCACCTTTGGAAGTTTTGAATCATGCTGATGCTATTCTTCATGTTGATAAAGGAAAAGCTGAAAAAACACTTTCTAAATCTAATTTGATGAACTATTTGTCAGATAAAGAAGTGATAAATGAAATTCATCAAAAGTCTTCTAAATATTATGGAGATTTTTTTTCCTCTAAAAGTGTTATGTTAGTTGAAAATTCATTTGCTCTAATAAGTGAAGGTTTTGATTTTTCTGGAAATATAAAGTCAATGATAAAAAATGATGATAATTATTTAATAGAAATTTTCGACGACAATAAATACTTTGTTAATATATCAATAGATTTATTTTCTAATTTGAATTTATCTCTTGAAGATAAAATCTATTGCTTTGTTTATGAAAATTTAATATTAGAATAGAAGTATGGGTAATTTTAATAAAACTTTAAAAGAAAAAACTCTTAAACAAAAATCATTTCTAATTATTGGCCTCGATCCAGATCCCAAAAAAATGCCTGTTAAAGATATTTTCCAGTTTAATAGAGAAATAATTGATAAAACCTATGACATAGTAGTAGGTTATAAACCACAGCTCGCTTTTTATGAAGCTCAAGGAATAGAAGGTATGAAAATGCTTGCTAAAACCATTGAATACATCAAAAATCTTCCAGAAAAAAAGTTAATCATTGGTGATTGTAAAAGATCTGATATTGACTCAACTTCAGAAGCATATGCGAAGGCAATGTTTGAATATTGGGATTTTGATGCATGTACAATTGTCCCATATTTTGGAAAAGACGGTATTATTCCTTTTTCGAATTACGTAAATAAAGGAGTTTTCATTGTATGTAAATCCTCCAATAAATCTGGAAAAGAAATACAAGATGTTTTTTCAACAAAAGAAAATTTGAGTGTTTATCAAAAAGTAGCAAAAATAGCTAGTAATCTTAACACAAATAATAATATTGGTTTAGTAATGGGAGCAACTTATCCTGATCAACTTTCCGTCATAAGGAAAGAACATCCTGATTTACCCTTTCTTATTCCAGGAATTGGACATCAAAAAGGAGATTTAGAAAAAGTGATCAATTATTCAACTGGCGGAAACACTTCTACAGTGTTAATTAATTCTTCAAGGGGAATTATTTATGCTTCGAATGATAAAGAAAAATATGGTATTTTTGCTCGTGAAAAAGCTTTAGAAACAAATAAAAAAATAAGTGATATATATAATTAAATTTTATTGACCTTGTGTTTTAAACCATTATTCTAATAAAAACTCTTAAGTAAAAATGAAAAAATTAGTTGTTGAAAGTTTAAAAATAAATAATGTTGGTCAAAGAGTAGTGATTTTAAAACAAGAATCAGGATCAATGTATTTAGCAATATGGATCGCAACCGCTGAGGCAGATTCAATTGCTATAAGATTACAAAAAATAGATATTCCAAGACCATTGACTCATGATTTACTTTGTAATTCAATTTCTAAACTTGACGGGAATATAGAAAAAGTAATCATTACTGACATAAAAAATGATACTTTTTATGCAAAAATTATCGTTAATCAATCAGGAAAAATAATTCAATTAGACTCTCGTCCATCTGATGCTATATCTATAGCATTACAAGCTAATGTTCAGATTTATTGTGAAGATTCAGTGTTAGAAAAGGCTGGTTTTAAGAAAAGAGAAATCAATGATGATTTATCAAAGGATAAAACTAATAAAAAAAATTCTAAAGAAATCAATTCCCGATTACCCTTAGGGGAGAAAGAGAGAAAATCTCTTTCTGTTTTTGAATCCTTCATAGACACATTAGACATAGATGAGTAAAAAAAAGACCCCAAAAAGCAAGGAAAATAATAATCAAGAATCTCTTAGTACCAATTTAATTCTTGCTGGCAAATATATAAGTTTGGGATGGATAATGGTCACTCCAATTATAGCATTCACTTTCGTAGGAAATTTAATTGATAAAAAATTTAATCTTCCTTATTTATTGACCTTTATTGGTTTGATCATTGGTCTTTCAATAGGTATTATTGGAACGGTCAGAATTTTAAAAATGAAAAATTAATAAGGATTATTAAGGATTAATGTTCTAAATGTTTAATTCTAAATCAATAATTTTATCCTCTCTCGTTTTGATAATATTAGTTATATCAGTTTTAGGTGGGGCTTTGGGAGCAAGTTTTGGATTTGGATTTTTAAGTGGTCCTCTTCCTTTTATATCTATCGCTGCAGAGACTATTTTTAAACCTTTTGGATATGAATTAAAAAACTCTAGTGTTATGCTCTGGATGTCTATGATTGTTTTGATAGTTCTATCTTGGTTAGCGACAAGAAAATTACAGGAAGTTCCCTCAAAATTACAAAATATATTTGAATTGATCATCCAATTTTTTATAGATACTGCAAAAGAAGCTGGAGGAGATCAAGCTAAAAGATTTCTCCCAGTTGTTATAACCATTTTTTTTGCAGTTTTAGCTTTTAATTGGATGGGGATTTTACCAGGAGTAGGATCTATCGGAAAAATCGAAACAATTGATGAATGGGTTTCTCATCATTCACATTCGGGACATTGTTCAAAAATTGAAGTAGAGCATTCTAATAAAACTAAAGTCAATGTAAATCAAGAAATATTATCTAAGTTATGTGTATTGGAAGAAGAATCTTCCCACGGATTTGTAGTTTTCGATAGTTATGAAAGTTCTTTTCTTTCGAAAATTAATATAATGCCAATTGGTAGAGGAGAATCATCTAGAGCTCCTTTGAGTTCTATCGGCAATTATGAAGTTGAAGAAATCGAACAGATTAGAAAAAAAATACTTAATGGTGAAGATCCTAATAATTTAGAAGAATGGAAAAAAATAAAAACAAATATTTCTATAGGAAGAGTATCTGAGCTATATGAGAGTAAAAATGGTACGGTTAGTCCTCCAGAATATATTGGCAAGAAAACGGGTGAACTTATACCTTTTTTTAGAGGTGCCTCAACCGATGTAAACACTACATTGGCTATCGCTATTTTTGCGATGATTTTTATTCAATATTGGGGATTTTCATCACTTGGATTCAAAGGTTATAGTGGGAAATTTATAAATTTATCTCAAGGACCAATTAATGCATTTGTAGGAATACTGGAATTGTTTGGAGAACTGGCAAAAACTATTAGTTTTACTTTTAGGCTTTTTGGTAATATGTTTGCGGGTGAGATAGTTCTTATATCAATGGGTTTTTTGCTTCCAATGATAGGAATGATTCCATTTATGGGCCTTGAGTTATTCGTTGGAGTGATACAAGCGTTGATTTTTTCAATGTTGACATTAGTTTTTGGTGTAATGGCAGCAACATCTCATTCTGAACATGATGAACATTAAAATAAATAAATAAACATATAAAAAGAAGGGAGAAAACAATGGCAGGTGAATGGATACCAATGGGAGCAGGTTTATCAATGGGGTTAGGAGCGATTGGTTCGGGAATAGGTATTGGAATGTTAGCTAATGGCGCATTGCAATCTTTGGGAAGAAATCCTGAAGCAAGAGGTCCGATACAACAAAATATGATATTAGCGATTGCTTTTACTGAAGCAATAGCAATATATTCTCTTGTTGTGGCCATATTGATACTATTTGTTTTGTAAAACTTTTCTCAGCTATTATTTATAGCTGAGAAAATAATTTAGGAGAAAAAAATATGGATGCATTAGGGATTAATCTTTCTGGTTTAATAACTCAGTTAGTAAGTTTTATTATTTTGTTCCTTATATTGAAAAAAGTTCTTTTCGGGCCAATAAATAAAATTCTTCAAACTAGAGCAAAAAAAATTCAAGAAAGTTTGGANATGGCAGAAAGTGTAAAGCTNGAAGCTACTGAATCTGCAGAAAAACTGGAAGCTGAAATTAATAAAGCTAGACAGGAAGGGCAAAAGTTGATTGGTGATGCTCGAGATGCTGCAGAAAAATATAAACAACAAGAAATACTTAGAACAACTTCTGAATCTGAAGAGATGATAAAAAAAGCTAACAAATCTATAGAAAAAGAAAGAGATTTAGCTATACAAAGTGTGAGAAAAGAATTTTCATCTTTAGTTATTTCAGCTGCTTCTAAAGTAGTCGAAAAAACCATAGATCANAAAGATCATAAAGAGATTTTGGATAAAGCTCTAGATGATGAAATAGGAAAAGTGAAGAAATAATTATGGCAACCTCGATAGTAAAAAGATACGCTAAAGCAATAGTGGAACTAGCAATGGAAAATAACAATTCTTCCACTTGGCTAAATAACTTTGATGATGCTCATACATTTTTAAGTAATCGTGATCTATTTTCTTTTCTCACTTCCCCGCAAGTCCCCCAAATAGAAAAATTCAAATCAATTGATATTTTGATGAAANAATATGATAAATTATTTAAGAACTTTNTTAAGGTATTAATCTCACGAAATCAAATTAATNTATTCNAAAATATCAAGGAAGATTTTATNCGTCAAGTTCAAAGTTCTACTGGAAAAATTTCTGCAATAATAACTTCAGCAGTAAAAATATCTGACTCTCAAAANGANTTGATAATACATAATATTTNTAAGATTTTTGACGTAAACGAAGTAGATGTTCAAGAAAAAATAGATCAGAAAATATTAGGGGGATTGATAATCAATGTTGGAGATACNGTAATTGANATTTCAACAAGTAACAAATTGGAAAATTTAAAAAAACATTTATTAAAAACTAGTACATTATAATGAAAATGGAGAAATGATATGTCCCCAAATAGTCAAGATATAGCATCAATAATTAAAAGACANATTGAAGAATTTGGCGGTGANTTTACAATGGTCGATATAGGAACNGTTATTGAGGCTGGAGATGGTGTGGTAAGGATACATGGTCTTTCAGGAGTAAAAGTTAATGAATTATTACAATTCCCTAATGATATTATAGGATTGGCACTTAATCTTGAAGAAGATTCCGTTGGAGCAGTCATATTAGGTGATTATTTGTCGATAAAAGAAGGAGATGAAGTACGCTCAACTGGTAGAATAGTTGAGGTTCCTGTTGGAGATAANTTATTGGGAAGAGTTGTAGATCCTTTAGGNAGACCCTTAGATGGTAGAGGAGATATTTCTACTAAAGAATCATTTCCAGTTGAAAAAATTGCTCCGGGTGTAGTTGAGAGAAAATCTGTAGATCAACCAGTGCAATTTGGATTAAAAATTGTAGATGCAATGGTGCCAGTTGGAAGAGGACAAAGAGAATTAGTNATAGGGGATAGAACNACTGGTAAAACTTCACTTTGTGTTGATGCTCTCATAAATCAAAAAAATTCAGATATTATAGGTATTTATGTTGCNATAGGNCAAAAAGCATCNAAAGTTGCATCAGTTGTAAGTCGAATTGAAGAACAAGGTGCCTTGGATAATACTATTATAGTAACTGCAAATGCTTCTGATTCAGCAGCATTACAATATTTGGCTCCTTATGCAGGAGTTACCATGGCTGAATTTTTNATGGCGCAAGGAAAAGATGTTTTAATTGTTTATGATGATTTAAGTAAACATGCATGGGCATACCGTCAAATGTCTTTATTATTAAGAAGNCCTCCTGGNAGAGAAGCATATCCAGGAGATGTCTTTTATTTACATTCCAGACTCTTAGAGAGAGCAGCCAGATTAGATGAAAAGTATGGTGGCGGTTCTATTACTGCTCTTCCTATTATTGAGACTCAAGCNGGAGATGTATCAGGTTATATCCCCACAAATGTAATTTCAATAACTGATGGACAGCTTTATTTAGAACCAGATTTGTTCAACTCAGGTATAAGACCTGCCGTCAATGCAGGATTATCTGTTACTCGAGTTGGTTCATCTGCTCAAAGAAAAGCNATGAAGGCAGTTTCTGGATCTCTCAAAGGTGAAATGGCTCAATATTCTTCATTACAAACCTTTGCGCAATTTGGAACAGATGATCTTGATGCAATTACTCGTCAACAATTAGCTAGGGGTGAAAGATTGACTGAATTATTGAAACAAAATGAGAATCAACCTCTCTCTTTTGAAAATCAAGTTTCAATTTTTTACGTTGCAAATCAAGGAGATTTNGATGATATCAATATTGAAAGAATATCTGAATTTGAAATAGGATGGTATGATTTCATAGCNGCTAATATTCCTGATGTNATGAAAGANATTTCAGAATCAGGAGAACTTTCAGATGACTCCATGAAAAAAATTGANGGAGCTATAAAGACNTATAAAGGGACATTTGGAAATTAATTATTATGCCAAGTACTAAGGAATTAAGAGCAAGAATAAGATCAGTTACCAATACTGCAAAAGTTACGGGTGCTATGCAATTGATAGCAGCTTCAAAGATGCGTAGAGCGCAAGAACAAGTAAGTAAAGGGAAAGAATATTCTAAAACCCTTAATAAACTACTTTCTACATTATCTAGTTCTGTGGATTCAACTGAGGTAAATATTCCTTTATTAGAAAAAAGAGAGGTAAAAAATAAATTATTGATTATGATTACNCCAGAAAGAGGATTAGCTGGGGCTTTAATAGGAAATATAAANAGAAAAGTNNTAGGTAGTATTAATAATTCAAAGGAACCGTATAAAGTTTTGTCTATAGGTAAAAAAGGATCAAGATTCCTGGCTTCTAGAGGATTTGAAATAATTGATCAAATTGTCATTAATGACAGGCCAGAATTAAGTGACACCTTAAATGTATCAGAATTAGCAATTGATGGTTTCATAAAAGAAAATTGGGATCAAGTAGATATAGCATTTAGTGAGTATATAAGTACAACTTCTCAAAAACCAACANTAAGAACNNTTTTACCAATTACNAGNGATGAAGAATCAGATGTTAATTCAAATGTTGATTATATTTATGAACCTTCTTCTCAAGAAGTTTTAAGAGANATTANNCCAAANTATATTCGGTCTCAAATATTCCAATCTGTTTTAGAAGCNTTTGCNAGTGAGCATTCAGCNAGAATGGTTGCTATGCAAAATGCAACAGATAATGCAAATGANCTTATTGATNTTTTAACTTTGGATCTCAATAAAGCNAGACAAGAAACAATAACTGCAGAATTATTAGATTTAATTGGNGGTATTTCTGCATTAGAAGAAAGATAAAAAAGGAGAAAATTTATGTCAAAAGGTGACAAAGGAAAAGTTGTACAAGTTATTGGAACGGTAGTAGATGTTGAATTTGAACAAAATCAGTTACCAGAGGTCTTTCATGCACTAGAATTACAAAATGAAGGAGACAAATTGATTTTAGAAGTTGAGCAACATGTAGGTAATTCTTGGGTTAGATGTTTGGCTCTAGGACCAACTGAAGGTTTAGCTAGAGGCGTTGAAGTTCTTGATAGTGGAGCTCCTGTATCTGTTCCAGTAGGAAAAGATTCATTAGGAAGATTATTTAATGTAGTAGGTGATCCAATAGATAATGGGGACCCTATAGATAGTAAAGCTATAAAATGGCCGATCCACAGAGAACCTCCAACTTTTGATCAACAGTCAGGATCAACAGAAGTTTTAGAAACAGGTATTAAGGTATTGGATCTAATTACTCCATTTGCTAAAGGTGGAAAAATTGGGGCATATGGAGGAGCTGGTGTGGGTAAGACAGTTATTATTACTGAATTGATTAGAAATATTGCTCAAGAACATTCGGGAGTATCTGTATTTGCTGGTGTTGGAGAAAGATCACGTGAAGGGAATGATTTATGGCATGAAATGCAAGATTATGGAGTTTTAGGCTCCACCGCGTTGGTATTTGGTCAAATGAATGAACCCCCTGGAACCCGAGCAAGAATAGCTTTGACTGGCTTGACAATGGCCGAATATTTTAGAGATGAAGAGAAACAAGATGTCTTATTATTCGTAGATAACATTTATAGATACATTTTGGCAGGAATGGAAGTTTCTGCATTATTAGGTAGAATGCCCTCTGCTGTAGGATATCAACCAACCCTTGCAACAGAAATGGGAGATTTAGAAGAAAGAATTACCACAACAGTTAATGGATCAATAACGTCATTTCAAGCAGTGTATGTCCCTGCTGATGACTATACTGATCCAGGAATAGTAACTACTTTTGGTCACCTTGATGCTAATGTTTCACTTGATCGTTCTTTGGCAGCACAATCTTTATTTCCTGCTGTTGATCCCCTAGCTTCGAATTCACGAATATTAGAGCCAGCTATTGTAGGAGAAGATCATTATAATGCTGCTCGAGGAGTCCAGCAGGTTTTACAAAGATATAAAGATTTACAAGATGTAATAGCCATTTTGGGTATAGATGAACTTTCTGAAGATGATCAGGTAATCGTAGCTAGAGCAAGAAAGATTCAAAGATTTCTTACCCAACCATTTTTTGTAGGGGAAGTATTTACTGGTTTCCCAGGCAAATATGTACCGGTAGCTGAGACAGTAAAAGGGTTTTTGGAAATTATTGAAGGAAAACATGATGAATTACCAGAACAAGCATTTTATATGGTTGGAGGAATAGAAGAGGCTGTTGAAAAAGGTGAACAAATGAAAAAAGAAATAGAAAATTAAGTATAAACATGGCAAATGATTTATTAGTAAATATTGTTTCACCTTCTGGAAGTATTTTTTCGGGTACTGCAAGTGCTGTCATTGCCCCAGGAAGTATAGGAGAGATGACTTTATTGCCAAAACACGCTCCACTTTTGTCTTCTCTTGCTCAAGGAAAAATAACATTAATGGGTACAAATAACACGCAATCTGTATTTGAAATTAATTCAGGGTTTTTGGAAATATCTAACGACCAATTAACTATACTTGTAGAAGATGTTATATAGTATGCTTTAGAAAAAAACTTTTATGCTACTTTAGTTTTTTTAGATTCAATTTTTTTCAATAAAAGGAGAGCTTCACTTTTGCCAATAACACGACTACATTGAAGACAGGATAACATTAGTTTATTTTCCACATCCATCCTTACTTCTATATCTCCCCCACATGGGCAACATTTTGAATATATCACTTTTCGTTCCTAATTTTTTTTTTATATTTCCAACAACATATAATAACTCCACTTATCGTAATAATCAAGCTTTTATTTATTTTTATCGTTAATTATGGATTTATCAGACATGTATAATTTTGTTATTCATAATGATATCGTAAAATATTAATTGACTCAACTCGTGTTAAGAATTATAATTTATATTAAGGGAGAATTATGACTAATAGAGGCTGGATAATTTCAAAAACTGTTTCAGTAAATTCAAGAATAACTGATTCTGAAATTGATAATGATCAAATGAACTTTGATCCTGTCATTGGTGTATATACCATAAGTGTTGTTTCCGATATGATTTCTATGCATCCAAATACTTTAAGAAAATATGATAAACATGGATTAGTTCGTCCTTCTAGAACTGATGGAAGGCGTAGATTATACTCTGAAACTGATTTATTGAGATTGCAGATAGTTAAACTTTTAACTGAAAGATATGGATTGAATCTTGAAGGAGCTAAATTAATCCTTGCTTTATCAATGAAAGTAAAAGAAGTAGTTGAATTGTTGGAACAGGGTGTAGATAAGAACGTTTATAAAAATTCTGCAAAAATAGCTTCATCAGAATTAAGGCAACTATTTCTAGAATTAGGTATCAAAATATAAATATATATAAATAATCTTTATGAACAAAAAAAAGACAAAAAATGACATTTCAAAAGAATTGGATATCGCTATATCTGAAAGAGACAAGTATCTTCAGATTGCACAAAGAGCACAAGCTGATTTGGTAAATTTACGTATGAAATCAGCAAATGATTTAACAGAATCTGAATTCAAAGCTCAACGTAGAATGGTTTTTCAATTGATATCTGTAATAGATCAAATGAATATGGCATTATCTACCAAAGTAAATACCAAAACATACAAATCTTGGATTACAGGAATAGATTCGATTTTAAAAAATTTTATTACTATTTTAGAAAATTTTAATTTTAAACAAATAAATTGTGAAATTGGAGATATATTTGATCCCAAAATCCATGAAGCAATTTCAAGAGTAAAAACAGATGAATTCGAACCTGGTGCTATTATTAGACAAATTTCATGTGGTTATTTACATGAAGCACATTTGGTTAGACCTATTTTGGTTGAAATAGCTTATAAAAAAGAAGATAAATAAATAAACGAAAGGTAAAGAAAAATGTCCAGAGTAATAGGTATAGATTTNGGAACNACCAATTCAGCTATGGCTGTTATGGAATCAGGAGAACCTGCTGTTGTAGAAAATAANGAAGGNAGAAGAACTACTCCNTCAGTTGTTGCGGTAAATGTNCANTCNAGTGAGAGATTTGTTGGAGAAACAGCNAAAAGACAATCAATAACAAATCCCGAAAACACTGTATATTCAGNTAAAAGGTTTATNGGNAGAAGATTTGAAGATTCAGTTATAAANAAAGAAATGAAAAGAGTTTCATATAANGTNAATAAAAGATCGAANGGNGATTTAGGAATNGTCTTNGCTGAAAAAGATCACGCTCCNGCAGAAATATCAGCTATGGTTTTAAAAAANCTAAAAGAAGATGCAGAAAATAAATTAGGTTCNCCCGTCACNCAAGCNGTTATAACNGTACCTGCCTATTTTAATGATTCTCANAGAGAAGCAACNAAAGTTGCTGGTCAAATAGCNGGATTAGAAGTTTTGAGAATAATTAACGAACCTACTGCTGCAGCATTGGCCTATGGACTNGATAAAGAAGGTGATAGGACAATAGCNGTNTATGATCTTGGAGGAGGAACTTTTGATATTACTATTTTACAATTAGGAGATGGAGTTTTCGAAGTAAAGTCTACTAANGGTGANACNCAATTGGGNGGAGATGATTTCGANAATGTTATTGTTGATTANATTTGTGAAACATTTAAAAATGATAATTCTATAGANTTGAAACAAGATTCNGCTGCNCTTCAAAGNGTTAGAGTTGANTCCGAAAGAGCTAAAATCGAATTNTCTTCAGTNAAGCANACAGAAATCAATTTACCATTTATTTCTGCTGACTCNACAGGNCCTAAACATCTTCAGATGAATTTAAGTAGAGCNAAATTAGATGAATTNACNNATGAATTAGTAGAACANACCGTNAAACCTACTGTGTCAGCTTTAAAAGATTCAGGTTTAAGTGCNAANGATATAAATGAAGTTGTNTTAGTTGGAGGTATGACCAGAATGCCTTTNGTTGCAAAAAAAGTACAAGAATTATTCAAAAAAGAACCTAATAAAACGATTAATCCTGANGAGGTAGTTGCATTGGGTGCNGCAATTCAAGCAGGNGTNTTNCAAGGGGATGTTAAAGATGTATTACTTTTGGATGTTACGCCACTTACACTTGGAATTGAAACTTTAGGTGGNGTAAAAACTCCTTTAATNGAAAGAAANACAACTATACCAACTTCTAAAACAGANACNTTTACAACAGCANCNGATAATCAACCAAGCGTTGAAATTCANGTTGTACAAGGNGAAAGAGAAATGGCTTCNGATAATGTTTCAATAGGTAGNTTTTCTTTAGATGGNATCCAACCAGCACCTAGNGGNNTACCNCAAATTGATGTTACATTTGATATAGATGCTGATGGNATAGTTACNGTNAAGGCNAAAGATAGAGCAACAAATAAAGANCAACAAATAACTATAACTGGAAGATCTGGAATGTCAGATGAGGAAATCCAAAAAGTTGTANATGATGCTGAAAAATTTTCTGAAGAAGATAAGAAGAAAAAAGCTGANATTGAAGCAAAAAATTCTGGAGAAGCGATTGTTTATCAATCAGAAAAATTGATNAGNGAAAATAAAGATAAGGTACCAGAAAATGTAGTAAGTGATTTACAAAAAGAAATTGACTCTCTNAAAACCTTGCTTTCAANTGAAGNATCTGAAGCAACTGAAATAAATGANGCAATAGAGAAGGTCAATGTTGCTCTTCAAACATTTGGTCAAAACTTNCCACAACAGGAAAATAAACCTCCTGACCCTCAGAATGATGATGACAAATCTGATNANGATGATACTGTNGATGGAGAATACAAAGAAGTATAANAGGNGAAAANTGCAGATATATCAGATTAATAATGATCAAGGAAGNCAAGTTATNGTAGTATCTNAAGNTANAATGTACAATCTNACTTTTTTGAGACCNACTATTAAAACNTCTTTAGATCTAATGATGGTTGCATATAACAACGGNATGAAGATTTCAGATTATNTGAANGAAATCTTNTCATCAACATCATCCANTGAANAATTAAATNAGGAAAAAATTGATTTAAAAAAATCATCATTACTTCCAGTAGATTCTCCAGAAGTTTGGGCATTTGGAGTAACCTATGGTGATTCTATGAAAGAAAGACAAGCAGAGTCTGAAACGCCTGATATTTATTCAAAAATTTATTTTGCTGAAAGACCNGAATCTTTTTTTAAAAGTACTCTAAGTAGATTAAGNAAAAANAATGATTCAGTNGGNATAAGATCNGATTCGGGNTGGGATATTCCTGANCCAGAGTTAACNTTTATAATTTACAACAAAGAAATTATTGGATTTACCTGTGGTAATGATATGTCAAGTAGAAAAATAGAGGGAGANAACCCNCTATACTTACCTCAGGCAAAAGTTTATAAATANTCTGCTTCTATTGGNCCATGTTGGGTTCCAGTAGAATGTTTAGACTATAATAATTTGAANGTANANATGACTATTAATCGTAATNCAAANANAGTATTTNANGGAAATTGNAATACCAGCATNATGAAAAGAAAATGTNATGAACTTAATGATTGGCTNAANAGAAGNAATGAAATNCCNGATGGNACAGCTGTTATGACTGGAACAGGGATCATTCCNCCCATGGAATTTTCTTTNAAAGAAGGAGANAAAATATCTATATCNATTGAAAATATAGGTACACTGAACAATNTCGTNATAAGNGTTTAATANTTTATTTTATAGTTATNACCCTGATTAAATTTGTNTTGCCTTTAAATCCAATTGGTANTCCTGCAACTACAATAATTGTTTCACCTTTTTTNGCTAGTTTTTCATTTGAAACCATGTCTTCTGCAAATTGAAACATTTCTTCTATGTTTGATAAGTTTTTTGCTTTAATAGTATAAACACCCCATCTTAACGATAAACTAATATGAGCTTTTGGATCAGGAGAAAGTGCNATTANAGGNTTAGAAGGTTTGTANGATGCCACCCTAGCAGCNGTAGATCCTGATTCTGTAAAAGCTACAATNAGTTTAGCGTTCAATTGTTCNGCAATATCTGCAGCACCATGAGCTATAAATTCATCAATGTTTTGTGCATTTGAAGCAGTTACATGATCAAATCTAAGTTTCCTTAAANAATTATTATTNATATTTTTTTCAGCTATTTCTGCAATTTCTTTCATNAATTCCACNGATCTAACTGGAAATTTTCCTATAGAAGTTTCNCCTGAAAGCATGATAGCATCAGATCCATCTANTACAGCATTATGAACATCAGTTACCTCTGCNCGTGTTGGCTGTGGATTTTCNGTCATGGATTCTAGCATTTGNGTTGCTGTAATGACTTCTTTNCCCATACTATTTGCAANTTTNATTATGAATTTTTGNGTAGATGGGATCTCTGANATTGGTAAATGNACCCCTAAATCTCCNCGTGCAACCATAACAGCNTCCGANTCATCAATAATTGATTTAANATTATCTACTGCTGTCTTNANCTCTATNTTTGAGATAATTTTTANACTTTTATTTTTTGNNTCTATTTTTCTTTTAACTTTTTTGATGTCATCAATATTTCTAATATATGAAAGNCCTACAAAATCTATATCATTNGATAAAACAAAGTNCAATGCCTCTGTAGTTTCATNAGTAAAATANCCTAACATNGAAGGGAAACCTCTTGCNACAACNGCTTTATTGCTACTGATTTTNCCTCCTANTTTTACTTTTGTTTCAATTAATGTTTTATNGATAGTAANAACATCTANTTCTACAGCCCCATCATCTATTAAAAGNGTTGCCCCTTTTTTTATATCTTTATGTAATCCAGAAGGCCAAATATTTATGATTTCTTTGTTNAGATTATCTGAGCANTCAAAAAAAATNNTTTGATTATTTTTGCAAATGAANTGATCAGTTTCNAAATCTCCTACTCNATANTTTGGNCCAGGNAGATCTGCCAATATGGGTATNGGTCTATTTAGTTCTTTAGAAGCATTTCTTATATTATTGATAATCAATNNATGCTCTGANGAATCTCCATGAGATAAATTGATTCTNGCAACNCTCATNCCAGCTTCTATCAATTGTTTTAGAGTNTGAATATCATACGANGAAGGNCCAATGGTGCATATAATACGTGTTNNACTAAAATTTTTCAACTTTGATTTATTATCTANCATTTATATTATTTTTAATAAATTAATAATCATATAAAGTATTATATATAAGAATTTATATNTGAGGTTATTATGCCTNAAGACAATTATANNNTATTTGAATTNCAGGATTTAGACATCAAAAAAAAATCTTTAATCAANGGNATTNNTAATATCGATAAAAAACTAGNAGATTCTTTNGGTATNAAAGAATTGAANCTAAATCTAGAGTTGGTTATANAAAAACTGAATGANCAAAANAAAGCACANATAAAAANNAANCAATCAAGAGAGTTAAATGAGCATGAAATAAATAATCTTAATACAAGATTATATTCTGGNCAAATCAGAAATAACAAAGAAGCNGANGCAATCAAATTTGAANTTGAGAGNAAAAATGAGANANTNCAACAAATCTCTACTANAANCGATAANGTNAATGAGAANATAAANAAAATAGATCAAATAAAAGATAANNTNGAATTGAAAATTTTATCTTCNGAAGAAAAATGGATTGATATTAAAANTAAACTTCTCTTGGATCAAAAAANATACAAACAACATCTTGAAAAAATTNANANNGAAAGANTNAAANTATCNAAAAAAATCAATAAACAATTATTAGATTTATATGAACGTTTTTTTGCTCTTAATGGTAATTTTGGCATTGTAAAAATAGATAATGATCTCAGCCCCTGTTGTAAAATAAAATTACCGAATGCTTTTGTAGAAAAGGTGAAAATTTCCATAGATCCTATTATATGTAATTGTGGCAAATCACTAATAATGGAGTAAATAATTGGATAATTACGCACTTGTATCAAGTTTTAATGACTTAGATGAAAATAAATATTTAAAAGACTTTTGTGATTATCAGAGTATATCTATAGACCAAATTTTTGAATTTAATAATTACTCAAATATGCTAAAAAAAATAAGATCAAACAAAATATCTGATTTGATAATCTCTACACCAAAGGCAATGGATAGTAATTTATTAGATTTTTGTAAGAAAATAATTGAATTATATAATTTGAATGTTGAGGTGAAGTGTGCTTCTTTTGATTTCCCTGATCCATTTCAATATGCTTTGAAAGTCTTATCTTTACCGGATGAAAATCCGTTGAGACTTAATAAGATTAAGGATTCCATTAATAAAAAAGCATCTCGAGGGCAAGTTTTGGGAAAAATACCCTATGGATACAAAAAAAATCCTTCAAGTTTTTATGAAATTAATGATTCTGAGGCAAAGACAGTTAAAGAAATTTTTTCTTTATTTCATAAATCTAGAAATATTAAAGACGTTGTGAATTTATTAAATGAAAAAGAAGACTTTAATAAAGGGAAACAATGGTCTACTCAAGGTATTGAACATATATTAAAAAATGATTTTTATTTGGGAGTTTATCGTAGATATAATAATGTGATACCAAATTCACATGATCCTATTATAGATAAGATATTGTTTAATGAATGTAAAATAATTTTAGGATCAAAAGAAAAAAAAATATATAAAAAAAATATATATCGAGGTATACTTTTTTGCGGGATTTGTAAACAAAAACTTTTAATAACTTCTCACACAAATTATTGGAATGTTAGAAAAGTTAGAACAAATAAAACTTACAAGTACTATTCCTGTCGAGGGAAATATAATCATACAATCCATAACAAAAAAACTAGCGTTAATTTCGACACTTTGAATAATGCTTTAAAAGTAAGAATAGATACTCATTCCTTGGAACATAATAAGATTAAGAAATCTGATATATATAAATTGGTTAATTCAATTGGAACAGGATCAATTGCAATGAAAGAATTTGTAAATAATTTTAAAAAATATTTAAATTATTTAAATTCTGATAAATCTCTTTCAAATAAGAAACTTTATATATACATAGAAAAAGAACAAATAAAAATCCTTGACCATTAAATTCCTTTATAATTAAATTATTAGGTAAGAGAAGGATGTGTGATCGCTGGTATTTTTTACCAGAGGAAAGTCCGAGCACCACTAGGGAAAGTGCCTGTTAATTGCAGGGCAGGGTGACCTGACGGAAAGTGCAACAGAAAATAAACCTCCATTTTATGGGAAGGGTGAAAAGGTAAGGTAAGAGCTTACCACTTATTTGGTAACAAATAAGGTATGGTAAACCCCACTTGGTGCAAGGCTAAATAGGGGAATGTTAATCCTAGATAGTTCCCGGGTAAGCTGCATGAACTAATTGGTGACAATTAGTCAAGATGGATGATCACATCTATTTAATTTGCTAATAGAACAGAACTCGGCTTATAGTCTTTCTTTTACCTAATCAAAGTAATTAAGGTACTGCTTGTCCAGCAAATACACCTGTGCATACTTCATTATTTACAGCGATGCTTCCATTGACGATTACATAAGGAATTCCAACAGGAAATTGCTTTGCATCATCATATGTAGCAGTATCAATAATCTTATCTTCATCAAAAATTACAATGTCTGCAAAATATCCCTTTTTCAATAATCCTCTGCCTTTTAAGTTAAAAGTTTTTGCAGGATTATTTGCGATTCTTTGAATCATTTGTTCTAGAGACATTACATCAAATTGCCTACGCAACCTACCTACAAATCTAGGGAAAGTACCATATGCTCGTGGATGTGGAAAATTTCCTATAGGAATTGAATCACTTCCAATCATATAGTCAGGTCTAGATAAAAATTCTATAGCATCTCTACTTATCTGCCTCCATACAGATATGCTTTCTGGAGGAATCTGCCAAAACCCAACTTGTAAATCCTGTTCAATTAATAAATCGCAAATTAAATCTCCCATTGAGATATCTCTCAATTTTGAAAGTTGAGAAACAGTCATACCTTCAAGCTCAGGATTTTTAGGTAAATAAGATAGTAATACTTGATCCATTCTGCGTTTTTTATTAAGCTCAAAGCTTTCAATAATCTTTTTACGAGAATTTTTATCATTTAATCTTTCCAAAATATCTTTTGGGCCTCCTTCATGTGCCCAACTAGGAAGATTGCTCAGCAAAAACGAACTTCCTGTTGGATAGGGGTATAATTCTAAAGTACAATTAACTCCCTCTGCCTTTGCTTTATCAATCAATTCTAAAACTTTTGAAACTTGACCTGCGTTTTCAGCACTTGTTCTTGTATGAGAAAAATGAACTCTAACACCAGACCTTTTCCCTATTTCAAGTGCTTCAGGAATACCTCCTCCTCCAAAGCCTCTCTCAGGATTTACATCTCTTAGATGAGTTATATATACGCCATCCTTTTCTCTAACAACTTTGCATAATTCAATTAATTCTTCTGTATCACTCCATGCGTTGGGATGATATGACATACCAGTGGCTAATCCTACAGAACCTTGATCTAGTCCTTCTTTCAGCAAATTCTTTGCATGATCTAATTGTTTGCTTCTTAAGGGTTTATCAAAAAATCCTACAGATTCCATTCTTAATGCTCCGTGAGAGACTGGATAAGCTGTATTTATTGAAACTTTTTTATGATAGTGAGATCTAAATGCACTTATAGTACTCATATCAAGATTTTCTGGAGGCATTCCTAAAATCCCACCTAGATACTTTCTTTGGATTTTATAATTTTCAGATGAAAGAGGTGCATAAGATAGTCCATCTTGGCCAAGGATTTCTGTGGTAACACCTTGTCTTAAACTACTTGCATGTTGAGGATTGTTTAGCAAAATACCATCATGATGAGTATGGGTATCAATAAACCCTGGAGATACGATTAATCCCTTTGCATTAATGATTTTTTTTGATTCTTTACCAGTTGAATCGCCAATAAATGCAATTTTTTCATCTATTATTCCTATATCTGATTGAATTCTTAATTCACCTGATCCATCAACTATATCTCCATTTTTTATGAGCAAATCAAACATATTATCAATAAATTCCTAACTATATCTATTCAGATTGTCCTCTTTTAGCCCAATCTATTTTTTCAAACATATTTAGACCAGGATCAAGGACTAAACCATCTTTACTTTTATCGGGTGGATGTGAAAGTATAAAGTCTTCGTTTAATTCTACTCCCCAACCTGGCTTTTCAGGTAGACTGAAGAATCCCTCCTTAACTTCAGGATAGAAATTAGCAGCTTCTTTTACGAAAGGATCAGCAAAATCATTAAAATGTTCTAAAATTTTCACATTTCTTAGAGTGAAACATAAGTGTATTGCAGCCAAAGTTGAAATTACTCCTCCAACATTATGAGGAGCGACCATAATTGAATATATTTCAGCAGTTGAAGCAATCTTTTTAGTTTCAAGAATTCCTCCACACTGTGTAATATCAGGCTGAATTATATCTACAGAATTTCCAGCCCAAATTTCTCTAAATTCCGATGCTCCGTAAAGTCTTTCGCCAGTTGCGATGGGTAACGAAGTATGTAATCTCACTTTTTCTAAACTAGGATTGTCACTCGGCCTAACTGGTTCTTCTATCCAACCAATACTTAAGTCTTCTATTTTTTTTGCAATTTCAACAGCTTGATGAGATGCAAATCTACCATGCATTTCTATCATCATTTGCATATCTTCAGTTATAGTATCTGAAACAGCTTCTATAATGTCGATTGACTTAAATAGTTCAGTTCTAGATAGTTCTAAATCACCATTTCCAAATGGATCAAACTTAAGGGCTTTATAGCCTTTTGATACCACTTTTGAGGCAGCTAAAGAAAAGCTATCAGGAGTTCTTTCTACTGTGTACCAACCATTTGCATAAGCTTGTATTTTATCCTTAACTTTTCCACCTAATAATTTATAAACAGGCTTGTCAGTTGCTTTACCGATTATATCCCAAAAGGCCATTTCTACCATAGCTAGACCTGTATGAACAACTTCTCCTGATTTTCCAAAATCTAATAATGTAAATCTTCTATAAAGAGCTTCAATATCAAATGGATCATGTCCAATAAAATGTCTCTGCACATCCTTAAGATATTCAGATACAGTGTGAGTTTTACCCAAAACTCTAGCTTCTCCCACTCCTGATATTCCTTGGTCTGTGTCAATTACTATGTATGAAAGATTCCTCCAAGGAGTACCTAATTGCAATAACCTGAATCCTGTAGTTTTCATGTTATTTTTTTATTATTCCAGCGGTTGAACTTTCATCATTGTAATATCGACTAAATCTACCTTCTTGCTGTGTTATTACTTCAATAAGAGTACTTCGCCCATCATTATTTGTTTTTTGAGCCTCTTTTATAGCAGGAACTATTTCTTCAGGTTTTTCAACATAGATTCCTTTAGCTCCTAGACCTTCAGCAATTGTAGTGTAGGAACCTGTGTTGTTTCCTGCTCCGTATCTTTCCATAGCTGTAGGCATATGATGGTCATAACCTCCCATAGTACTGTTATTCAATAGAATGGTTGTAATAGGATTTCCAGATCTAACTGAAGTTTCTATATCTAAACCAGAAAGACCAAAAGCAGTATCACCCATAAAGTTTACACAAAATTTATCAGGGTGAGCTATTTTAGCTCCAATTGCTAACGCTAACCCATAACCTAAATGAGTAGATTTACCCCATCCAATGTAGCTATTTGGAACAGTTGCTGGATAAAAAGGCATGATTTGATCTCTAGGATGACCAGCATCGTGTGTCAATATTGTTTTTTCGTGATCAACAGCATTATTTATCTCAGATATTAATCTGTATGGATTTATTGGAATATCTTTTGAATTTAACAAAGAGGCCCAATCTGCTTCCCATTCTTTTTTTACCTGAGCAATTGATTCTAATGTTTTTGTATCCTTAGTTCTTGAATCTCCAAAAGATCCTTTTGCTTCATCAATAAGCATTTTTAGTGTAGATTTTACATCACCTAATAGTCCAATTTGGGTTGGATATTCTTTATCAATATCTTCAACATTATTTGTATTGTGAATTAAGAATTTTCCTTCAGGAATATCTATTCCAAATGTAGTTTTTGAAAAACTAGCACCTAAACCTATAAGTACATCAGAATCCTTTAGCCAAGACCATACAGCTTTTGGAGCAGTTCTATTTGCAGCTCCTAATGATAGAGGATGACGTTCATCAAACCCAGATTTTCCTGGCATTGTGGTAATAACAGGAATTTGCATTATTTCTGCAAATTCTTTTAATTCTTCTGTTGCTGCACCGTATAGAATTCCTTGTCCTGCCCAAATTACAGGTTTTTTAGCGTTCCCAAGAGCTTTAACTGCATCCTTAACATTTGAAAGACTTGGAGAATTCAAAATACTATTAGGACTTGAATAATCATCTGTGTTATCCACTTCTCCTGCCATAGCATCGCTTCTCATTTCAAGAAGTACCGGTCCAGGTCTACCATTTTTTAATGCCGACATAGCCCTTCTCATTTGAGTAGAAATTTCAGAGCTCTTTGTTATTGAAGAATTCCATTTAGTTATATGAGCAAAGTTAGTTTGAGGATTAAAATTTGGTTTTACTTCTGCTACATTTGCAGGAGATCCAGCTGGAAGATATAGAATTGGAACGGAATCAGCCCATGCTTGAGCAAATCCTCCAAATGAGTTTTCTATTCCAGGTCCACCTTGAGAGCAAAATACTCCCCTTTTACCTTCACTTGCCAGCATTCTTGAATATCCATCAGCTGCCATTATTCCACCCCGTTCTTGTCTAAAAACTATGGGTCTTAATCCACCTTTTCCAGCGGCTTCAATTAAAGGATTAGCTGGGAAACATGCCAACCATTCAAAACCTTCTTTTTTTAATATTTCTACTATTGCATCATAACCATTCATTTTATTCTCCAAATTATTTAACCTAGCTTTTTTAATAAATTATCTTCAAATTACTATTTTTTTAAATCTAAATATATCAAAAATACCTCAAAGACGTCTTAAAAATATATGATCTCTTTTTTGATTTTTCAATTAAATTTAATTATTGCTAAAAAAAATTTCGAGGTAAAAAATTATGGTACAAGAAAGATTAGTAGGCTTTGGAACTGCAAATATTAAAGTATTTGGTGTCGGTGGTGGAGGTGGTAATGCTATAAATCGAATGTATAAGAATACAATTTCTGGCATAGAATTCATTTCAGTAAATACAGATAATCAAGCTCTTGATAGTTCAATAGTTCCTAACAAAATTAGAATAGGTGATAGGATCGCTCGTGGAATGGGTGTAGGAGGAGATCCATCTAAAGGGAAACAATGTGCAGAAGAAAGCCGAAATGATTTGAAAGAATCCGTTAGTAATTCAGATATGGTATTCATTGCTGCAGGTATGGGAGGTGGATCTGGAACAGGTGCTGCACCAGTTATTGCTGAGGTAGCAAAAAGTTCTGGAGCTTTAACTATTGGTGTTGTCACAAAGCCTTTTGGCTTTGAAGGAACCCAAAGATTAGATGCGGCTCTTGAAGGTATAGAAATTTTGAAAAAAAATGTTGATACTTTAATCGTTGTCCCTAATGATAAATTATTAGAAACCGAAGATAATCTTTCTATGTCTGATGCCTTTGATTTGGCAGATGATGTGCTAAGAGTTGGTATTGAGTCTATTTCAGAATTGATATTGGTTCCAGGGGAGATCAATTTAGATTTTGCTGATGTAAAAACAATAATGGAAAATGCTGGTCCCGCTTGGATGGGTATTGGTGAAGGAACAGGAGAAAACAGATCAACAGAAGCTGCAGAGAGAGCTGTTGCTTCTCCGCTTTTAGAAATGCCTATTGATGGAGCAAAAGGTGTCATTTTCAATGTCTCTGGAGGATCTGATATTACCTTGGATGAAGTTACAACTGCGTCTGAAGTAATAAAGGCGAAAGTTCATCCTGATGCAAATATTATTTTTGGAAGTGTTACTAACCCTAAAAATGACGGAAAGGTTAGAATAACAGTCATAGCAACTGGATTTCCTGAAATATTGGATGATGATTTTGTAAATAGAAATATTAAGCAAGAAGGAATGGCTTTTGATGATCTTGAAGTCCCTCCTTTTCTCAGAAAACATCCAGGGGCTCTTAGAAGATTAAGATCAGGAACTTTATAAATTTATTTTTGAATTAAGATTTTCATTTTTTTAAATAAATTTCTTAGATTTCATAAACAAATATTTCTAAGCTTTCTTTTTTTCTGGAATATTATCAAGAACTTCATTCATATTAGTTGTTTGTCCATTATATCTAGGATCACACACAATAATAAACGCATTGGCTACAGCTTCAGAATGAGATATATCAATAGATATTAAGCTAAATTCAAATCTTTTGAGTATTTTTTTTATTTTGTTTCTATTTGCATTTGATATGATTTTTTGTTTGATTTTTTTCTCTGAAAAACCAAGTTCTATTTTTAACATAATCCTTATTAATTCGTTATTTTTATTTACGTTTATTATTTCATTTAGAGTTTTGTCTATTGACTTAGAATTTTTTAAATATACTATTTCTTCATCTTCAAATATACATATTATTCCTGGTTTGTTACCCAACATCCAAGTATGTTCCTTATTAATAGGCATTCTATTATTTTGTGTAAGTAAGATATAATCTGACTTCCAAGATTTCAGGTGCGATTCTGTAAATTGGTTCATGATTTATATTATATTTATTAGTTTGAGAAAAAATTTTCTATATTTTTATATTATTATAATGTTATGGATAGAAAAGTTGGTAATTTAATCACTCGAATTCACGCATCTGAAAATTTTAAAGGATCTTTAGTTGTTACTGGTTGCGGTTCTATGTCAATAGCTTGGTTATTTTCTATTCCTGGGTCTTCCAATACACTTTTAAGTGCATATGTTCCATATTCAAAAAAATCACTAGAATTATATTTAGACAAAGATTTAACGAACCATGTGAGTGAAAAAGAAGCTCTGTCTATTGCTAATGCGGCCTATAAGAATACATTAAAGTTTATTAATACCTCTGAAAAAGATATTAAAGTCTTTGGAATTGGTTGTACTGGTGCGATTGCTACAAATAGAAACCGAAAAGGTGAAGATAGGGCACATATTGCTATAAAATCTAAAAATAAAGAATGCATTTATTCTGTTTATTTCAACAAACTAAAAAGGGATAGGACATCTGAAGAGATAATTGTGAGCAAGCAAATTATAAACGCTATTGCATATATTTCTGAAATTCCTGATTCTATTCCATTGGATTTATTAGAAGATGAAAAATTTTTTGAAACAAATTGAACGTTTAGAAAATAATGAAATCAATCATTTTATTACTAATCGGAAATTTGATGTATTAAATAATGACATAATAGAATCTATAATTTTGTCGGGATCTTTTAATCCTATTCATTCAGGACATAGAGCACTTTTAGAATATGTGTCTAATTTACTTGATAGGAATAAATATTATGAAATATCAATAATGAATGTTGACAAACCAGCACTATCTATTGAAGAACTTTTATCTAGGATCCCAAATTTCTCTTTCGATGAAAAAATAATAATTACTAATAGTAGTAAATTTATTGATAAAGTGAAAATATTTCCAGATACTTGTTTTATAGTTGGATATGATACCGCAGTGAGAATTCTTGATGAGTCATATCTATCTGATAATGAGACTTTGGATGAATTCTTAAATATGGTTAGTTCGAGAAATTGTTTTTTTGTGGTAGCAGGTCGTGTAGATGAAAATGGAAAGTTTAATAATTTGAAATCAGATGAGATAAAAAAGAAATATAGATCTTTATTTATGATTATTGACGAGGAAGATTTTAGGTCCGATATTTCATCTACAGATATAAGATAATAGTAAATTTTGACAAAAATTTTGACAAGAATATTTATTCTAATTATTATATATATTCCATGAGTGAATTGGACAATGTAATTTTTTTAGACACTAAAGTTTCCGCAGGATTTCCTTCTCCAGCAGATGATTTTGTATCTTTTGATTTAAACTTACATGATTATATTGTTAATAATCCTATATCAACATTTTGTATTCGAGTTACTGGAGATTCTATGATTAATATTGGCATATTTTCTGGTGATATATTAATTATTGATAAGTCTATCAAACCAAGAAAGAATCATATTATTTTGGCAGTATTAGATGGTGAATTTTTATTAAAGAGGTTAAATTTCCAAGAAGGAAATGTTGTACTTAAAGCTGAGAATAAGTATTATCAACCAATTTTTGTCAATAGAAATAGGGATTTTAAAGTCTGGGGAGTTGTAATAGCCTCTATAAAGAAATTTCTATGATAGTTTTGATTGACTGTAATAATTTTTATGTCTCTTGTGAAAGGATTTTCAATCCAGATTTAAAAGATAAGCCAGTAATTGTCTTGTCTAATAATGATGGCTGTGTTATTTCTCGTTCTGAGGAAGCGAAGAAAATAGGAATACAAATGGGTATTCCTGTGTTTAAAATCAGAGATTTAATACATAAGAATAAAATATTTGTGTTTTCTTCAAATTTTACCTTGTATGGTAACATTTCCAGAAGAGTAATGCATATTTTAAAAACATATTCAGAAAAGATAGAAATTTACTCTATAGATGAAGCCTTTATAGAATTAAAGCTTTACAAATCATCGTATGAGGAATGTATAAATATTCTCAACATCATTGAAAAATTTACTGGTGTTCCTGTATCGATTGGAATGGCTCGAACTAAAACTTTGGCTAAAATAGCTGTTTCACTGGCAAAAAAAAGAAAAGATAATATATTTATTTTTAATGAATATTCTAATATGTTAANTTTATTTAAAAATATAGATATTTTTGATATTTGGGGGATAGGAAAAAGATATGCAAAATCTTTTTATAAGAATGGCATTTATACTGTTTTTCACCTGATACATTTAAATGAATCATGGATTTTAAGTAATTTTAATATTAATGTTCTAAAAACTTACATGGAANTAAAAGGTGTTGTTTGTTATCCTATAGAAACTTATAAAAAACCCAAGAAAAGNATAACTGTATCTAGATCTTTTGTTAATCCAATATTGTCATTTGATATTTTAGAAAAATATATTAATGATTTTGCNTTTCTATGNTCTTATAAAATGAGATTAGAAAAAANGAGATCCNANTCCATNTCTGTATTTATACAAACNANCTTCTATCATNACAATANATANTCAGGATTCACTTCAGAAAANTTTTNNAAATCTACAGATAATTACATNGAAATNGTNAAAAAATCNANNTTACTATTAGNNAAGATTTTTAAAAAAAANTTNAANTATAAAAAAGNNGGAGTTATTTTGAATGAATTAAATAATTNTGANTCATATCANATACCTCTTTTTGCTGATAAACCTCAAGATAAAATTATTTCTAAGGAANCTTTGATGTGTTCCATTGANTATATTATCAGTAACTTTGGATATTCAAAGATTAAANTAGCTTCACAAAATTTGGGATATAATTGGAGAACCAATAAGNAACATATTTCTCCNATGTATCTAAGTGANTGGAATGAAATACTTGATGTTAAAATATAGTTATTTTTTTTCCTTAAATATAGCGAATGAAGAAGTGTAACCATGNAAAAANGTTCTATCCCCAATNGGGCTTATTTCNCCATTNGAGAAAAATCCAGTTACNGGNGAATTATTATCTATAACNTTTTTATAAAGATTGATATCATGATGCGATTTTCCTAATAGATATTTACCTCTACCTACACTTGAGAACATTAATGTAGATTTTATCGTTTTACTTTTTTCTTGNTGATATTCTGACAACATTTTTTTNAATTCTTCTTGAGCTACANCTGAATCTCTTAAATGGAANTGTATAATCTGACCATCTGTTATTGATTCTCCAATTGTNATAGANCCCGTATCCTTGTCTATTGAAGAGATGTTNCTAATCATGTACTGNATTTTNTCTCTATTATTCGATAAACGATCCATNAACATTCCTATTTGTAGTGCATTGTTCATGTNTTCTTTATCTTNTTNTGATGCTTTATCATATANATTTTTTATTGCTACTATAGGNAATTCTCCATCNAATTCATGAATGACGTTATTTGATGATTGTGTAACNATCATTGGTTCACCTATGGNTCGACAACTTTGNGCGACTAAAACATCTAGTTCAAAATTACCTGTTATTAACAANCCACAACTACCTTTANAATANGTTTTNNCATTAACAAACAATGCATTTTCTCCTGGTTTATTCCCTCCAGATGCTAANGCNCCTATTGTTTTACTACGTGGNAANGCAAAATCNAGTCCATCTAGTACATATTCTGTTCTTATAGAAAANGGNTCTGGAAATAANACAATTGTTTCGGGATCTTCTCCAACNTTACCAACAATTTTTTCCCAAGATTTAGGTCCTTCATCAGGNCTTGGTANTTCATCTTGATAAAAATGAAANGGGGTTATTNTTACGTTTGGTAAACTAGCAACNATNATTGAAATCCCAGGAAGATATTCAAATTNTTGACCTTCTCCAATTACTCCAGANGCTGAACATCCTATNACTTTATCGCAATTTATTGCATTTTTTATTTTTTTGNTTACTTCTTCATAATNNGATGAATGATGAGATGAAATAAAAANAATANCCANATCAGCTTTCTTATTTCCTANTTTTACTNATATGTCTCTAGTTATATCTTCTAATGCTCTATCAAAAGANGGAGAATTTGAAACAGATGAACACCAAAACATAAAAATTACCTTTCTTTNAGTTNNAATAAAGTTGACNTGATNGCTTCAAGNGTTAAATCAATATCTTCTGAANTATGCGCAGTAGATAAATGAACCCTTCCATTGGANGATAATCTTATACCTTTGTTAAACATGAGTTNNCAAAATACTTTGTANTTATTNTCNTCACAATAATTGAAATGTTCTCGCCAATCTTTAATGNTTTTTTTATTNGTGAANGATATAGAAAAAACTGATCCTAACCCTTGGACATGAATATTCGAATCTAATTCATGNGATAATTTTTCTATTCCNCCCATTAACTTTTTCCCCTTATTNTCAAGATCTTCATAAAAATTATTNTCATTNATCATTACATCTAAAGAAGCANTGGCTGCTGCNATNGATGCGACATTAGAGTTAAAGCTTCCACCATGATANACTATTCCATCACCTACTAGCTTCATAATTTCATTACGACCTGANAGCATTGCNATAGGGAAGCCTCCNGCAAATGATTTNGCAAAGGTAGCNAAATCAGGCTCAANTCCAAAAAACTCTTTTGCACTTCCTTTTAAAATCCTAAAACCAGTGATTACTTCGTCGAAAGCNAGTANTGATCCATTNTTATGACACANTTTTTTTACNGANTCNAAATATGATTTGTCNGGAATTATACAATTGGTATTAGCTAAAATAGGTTCCATNATAACNCCGGCAATATTATCAGAAAATTTTTCAAATATTTTGTTTAAGTGTTCTATATCATTCCATCTNGCTATAATTATGCTTTTACTAGTCANAATATCCATTCCAGTAGATTCAGGNACTGGAATNGGNCTTATTTNATCTCCNGCATATTCTAAATCAGGATGAACTGAGTAATTTATCGAATCCATCCAGCCGTGATAGTGTCCTTCGAANTTGATAAATAATTGTCTATTNGTATAGCCTCTNATTAATCTAATAAGTAATTGNTTTATTTCTGTTCCACTNGANGCAAATCTNNCNGTCCANTTATCNACATTTAAAATTTTTAGTGCTTTTTGAGCNACTTCGATTTCATTTTCNAATTGAGCNGCATATANCATTCCNTTTTTNATCTCATTAGAAANAGCATTATTTAANAAGTCAGGAGCATGTCCAAAAATNTTTGGTCCCATTCCTTGGATATAATCTATATATTCATTATTATCAACATCCCATATTTTTGAACCTTTNGCNNTTTTAATAAAAANAGGAACTTTTGAATGTTCTAAAGTTCTAATTTGAGATGAAATNCCACCACTGATATATAATTTTGCTTTTTCATAAAGCTNTTNTGAGTTAGATAATTNATTCATAAAAANATTCCGNTCTTTTATTTATTTCAAAATATTTGATTTATAGTTAGTATATATTTCATTATGAAAAAAATTATAGGTAAAAAAATACTATTTTNTGATACTGTTANTTCTACTATGGATTTAGCAAAAAAANTGNTNGGNNATGTTNATGATATAGGAACTATNATTGTTGCTNAAAATCAAACTCATGGGAGAGGTAGTAATAATAGGAAATGGATATCTAATGGTGGAGATGCATTGTTTTCTTTCATTTTAAAATTTTCAATTAAACATATACATTTATTAGCTCTAACNACTTCGTACTCNATTATGCAAATAATAAAACCAGAAANAAAATTNTCAATTGCAAATAAAATGGCCAAATGATGTTTTGGTTGATGAAAAAAAAATTAGNGGAGTGTTAGTAAATAATTTCGTTAATAATTCTGATGAGATTTGGGCNGTTGTAGGTGTTGGTATCAATGTAAATTCNAATCCAGANAATATANCTGATTTNATNTNTCCNGCAACTAGTATGAAAAATTTGACAAATAGAAANTTTAATGTNAAAAACCTTATTGAAAAATTCTCAGAAAGATTTAATAAAGATTATTTAAATTTGATATCTAATGATAATTTCTATCAGGAGATAGAATCTCATCTTTACTCTATTGGTCAAGAAAGCATAATCAGAAACATTTACAATTGTTCAGATAAAAATACCAAAACAACTAAACAAAAAATACTAGGCTTAAATAGAGATGGTACTCTTCTGGTAGAAAATATGAATGGAATCAAGGAGTCAATAAGTTCAGGAGAGATAGCTTTTTTAAAATAATTAAAACAAAAAATTAATTATTCCTTTTAGAATTTGAATTATCAAAATTGCTGCTAATACAGAAAGATCAAACGTTCCTGTATTAGGCAAGATTTTCCTTATTCTTTTCAAAAAAGGTTCAGTAATTAGATATAAAAGTTGTACAAAATAAAACCTATGAATATTAGGAAAATAAGATAACAAAGCGCGTAATATAAACAAACCTGCGTAAATATTTAAAATTGTAATAATTATTGCTATCATTTAATTTATCTTTTTTGATAGTTCTTTGCTACGATTAACCGCTGAATTTATCATTTTGAAAACTATATTATCTATATCTATTTTATCAAGAAAATTTAATCCAGCTTCTGTAGTACCTCCGGGAGAAGTTACTGCTTCTTTTAATTCTTCTAATTCATTATCAGATACTTCTAATAAACTTGCACTTCCGAAGAATGTTTCTGTAACTAACTCTCTACTTAAAGTTTCAGATAGACCAATCTTTATACCTGCTTTGATCATTGATTCAATAAATTTAAAAATAAATCCAGGTCCACTACCTGATAATGCAGTCGCTAGTTCTATCTCATTTTCTGAATCGACTCTCACTGATTTACCAATAGAATTTAATATATTTTGAACCATATCTGCATCATTTTTTTCTACCTCTTTAGTATTTGTCCATACACTCATACCTTTTGAAATCTGAGCAGGAGTATTGGGCATAACTCTCACTATTTTTTCTATTGCTGTTTCTTTTTTTATTTGATTTATAGTAACTCCAGCCATTATTGAGACCAAAGTTTGATTATTTGTACAAAATTTAATTAAATCTTTTGCAATTTCGTTAAATGATTGTGGTTTAACACATAACCAAATTAATTTGGAATCGTTTATTGTTTCATCAATTTTATTTAAGAACGAGACATTTGTGTTTTGTAGATCAACCAATTTTTTTTCATCCATATCAACTATGAGTACCTTATTGGTCAATTTAGATTTCTGCATTCCGTTATAAATTGCAGATCCCATATTTCCAAACCCTATAAATGTTATTTTATTATGATCCATTTTTATACCAATTTAGATTTTCCTGATAAATTTATAGCTAATTTCATTGCTTCAATCATACTTGTTGGATCTGCAATATTCTCTTTCGCTATGTCAAATGCTGTTCCATGGTCAACTGAGGTTCTGATGAAGGGTACCCCTAGATTCACAGAAATAGACTCTTCAAAACCATATACCTTTATGGGGATATGGCCTTGATCATGATACATTACAACAACAACATCATATTTGTTTCTTATAGCGTCATAGAAAATTGAATCTGCTGGATGTGGTCCAGTTGCATTAATTCCATCTTTGTCACAGGCCTTGATTGCGGGGAGAATTTCTTTATCTTCTGTATCACCTATTAAACCACCATCTGAAGCATGAGGATTAAGAGCAGCTACTCCTATTCTAGGATTATTGATTCCCCATTCTGTAAAATGTTTGTGTGTTAAACGTATTGCTCTTTCTACATTTTCTTTGGTTACATATTTACATGCCTCCGATAGAGAAAGATGAGTTGAAAGATGCATACATCTTAAATTTTTAGAAACAAGCATTGTTGCCACATAATCTGATTTTGATTTTCTTTTAAAAATTTCTTGATGCCCGATATCTTTAAACTTTGCTAATTGCCAACTTTCTTTATTTATTGGGGCAGTACAAATTGCATCCACATCTCTATTAAGAGCAAGGTCCGTAGCGTATTCTACCCACTCATGGGATGCTATACCCGCTTCTTTACTGTTGATACCTTTAATGAATTCATGATTTTTCCATTTGTTATCGTCAAAAATAAAAATTGTTTTTTTACTAGGAGAAATGTTTTTAACGCTATCAACTATTCTAGTTTCTATTTGTAATTTGTTGATTTTAAACATTTCATTTACTGTTTTTGAATCACCAATTACAATGGGCAAAATTTCTGAATTTTCCAAAAAATATTTTATGGATTTTACTACAACTTCAGGACCTATTCCTGAGGGATCTCCAATTGTTGTAGCAATTTTCATTTTGTACTATACCTTATAACTGAGTCTTTAACATTTTGAATAACCACAGCTGTAACACTTTTGACATCCCTCTTCAAATGCTAAGTTCCCAATCTCACAATCAGGACAATTTTGTGTTATATTATTTCCAGTTGTAACCTTAACTGTTACAGTTTCATCNTCNGNTAAGTTAATCATAGTTGGTTGAGTAGATTCTTCTAATTTTTTNGATTTAGTCCNNTCAGAAAACATTGATTCTTGAGTACCTTCATTTGTTATATTATCTTTTTTATNTGAAGTTATTNTTTCAAGAACCATTGCTAGAGCATCAGGGACNGACCTTATTAGATTTCCTTCATCCCAAGCTGGNATATCTGTAATCCCTCTTANTTGTTTAATGACTTCTTTTGGATCTATTCCAGANCTTAAACANAGTGATACAATCCTTGANACAGCTTCTGCCATTGCTGCATCATTTCCTCCAGCTTTNCCATGTGTTGTAAAAACTTCAAAAGGCTTATCCTNTGACATGTTGACAGTNACATATAAATTTCCTCTTCCTGTTTTTACTCTTGATGTTATTCCATATAACTCAGTTGGTCTATTCATGGGTGTTATGTAACTTTGTAGATTTGAGTTNGATAAAACNTTTTNTTCTCCCTTTTGATTATCAANGTTATTANNANCNNGATTATTTAAATCTTCTCTCGTTTTGTCTTCTGATGCATCATGNCCTGTTGTTAGTACTTCTACNTGNCTTGACCCTGATCTATAAACTGTAATNCCTTTACATTTTGTTTNCCAAGCNAACATATATGCATCTTCAACATCTTGTANGGTNGCTTCATTTGGAAAGTTTATTGTTTTGGAAATACCNGCGTCTGTACTTTCNTGAAATGCACTTTGCATCAGTACNTGNTANGTTGGTGATATATCAGCTGCNGTNTGGAAAAGGTCTTTCACCTNCTCAGGGACCTCTGTTCTATCTTGCAAAGAGCCACCNTNNGATAAAAATTCCATNAATTCATTCGAATAGATATTTTTGTATTTACAAANTGTTTCAAAATTCTTATCNACATAAAATAATGTTTCTCCCTCTAATATATTGTGCTTTCTGNATGCTAAAGAAAAAATAGGTTCTATNCCTGATGATGCGCCTGCTATCATNGAGATTGTTCCNGTAGGAGCCACAGTTAANCTACAAGCATTCCTTAGNGGNTCTTCTCCATTGCTTTCCATTTCNGATCCTTCCCATTTTGGGAAAGAACCACGTTCTATNGCCAAAGCTCTNGATTCATAGTCAGATTCTTGTTTGAAAAAGGACATCAATTTTCTACCAATTTCTATTCCTTCTTCTGAATCATATGATATTCCTAGTTTAACTAACATGTCTGCAAANCCCATTACNCCCAAACCTAATTTCCTTGTTCCAAGATTCATTTCTTCTATTTCGGGTATTGCATACTTATTAGCATCAATAACGTTATCNAGAAACCTTATGGANAACCTTATTGTTTTGCTTAATCTTATCCAATCTATTTGTATTCNTTGTTCTGTNTCAGATAGAAATTTTGATACATCTATTGAACCTANATTNCAAGATTCATTTGGAAGAAGTGGCTGTTCTCCACAAGGGTTAGTNGCTGTAATCATATCTATATGTTTTACTGGGCTATTTCTATTTACTTCATCAAGAAAAATCATACCTGGTTCNCCATTTANCCATGCACCATGAACTATTTTGTTGAAAACGTCCCTTGCGTCTAATCTACCCANTTCTATTGTTTCACTATTTTCNTCTGCAGGNTTTTTTTTCATTAGTAAAGGATAGTCNGTGCCATTTTTAACAGCATTCATAAAAACNTCTGAAGCACCAACAGAAATATTAAAATTATGAATTTGACCTTCAATGGTTTTACATTCGATAAAATCTANAATATTTGGATGATGAACGTCCATAACTGCCATATTTGCACCGTCTCTTTTNCCTCCTTGNGTTACCAAGGTAGAAACAGAAGAGAGATGTTTTAGGACAGCTATNGGNCCACATGCTTTTCCATGNGTAGTTGCAATNGGTGTCCCCNCAGGTCGAATTTCAGACAATGAAAAACCTGTTCCTCCTCCGAATTTTTGNACCATNGCTGCATCATGAGCNGCNTTCATTATCCCTTCCATTGAATCAGTTAAGGGTAGNACAAAGCATGCAGATANTGTACCAGCACCAGTCCCAGCATTCATCAANGTGGGTGAATTAGGTAGAAACTCTAGGCTAGACATACTTTGATANAANAGATTTTCAATTTTNTTTATTTCTTCATCTTTTGAGCCATATNTTNTTTCTANTTTTGCTAAAGCCTTTGNAACTCTTATAAACATTTCGTTNGGATTTTCTACAACNTTATCGTTTTCATCTTTCANAAGNTATCTTTTGTTTAAAACTANTTNAGAATTNTCGCTAATAGGAGCNGGTTCAAAATTTTCTACNATATTTCCATATCTTTCNAAATTTGTTNCTTTATTTTGTTCCATCATTTGTTTTNTCTCCTTTTCTCTTAGNTTTTTTTATNTTTTCTTCTGGGAATAATTGTAGTTGTTGTTTTCCNATTGAGCTGTTTTCTGTTTTTATAGTNTCTATAACTTCAACAAAACCTTCTTCTGNTTCAAAATTTTTATATACACTTGAAAACCTTATGTAACTNACNTTGTCNANTTGGATNAATTTATCTAGAACCATTTGTCCAATTAAGCTAGATTTGATTTCAGACCCNTGATTTTGTAAAAGGTCGGTTTCNATATTAATGGTTATTTTCTCTATTTNAGATTNAGAAACTGGTCTTTTTGTACATGCNGTAGTAATACTTTTCGTTAACTTTTCTATAGANAAAGGTTCTTTTCTGAGATCTTTTTTTATTACATTTAACAACTGNCTATGAACTTTTTCATAGGTTGTAAATCTCAAAGAACACATTAAACATTCTCTACGTCTTCTAATNCCTTCTTGGATATACCTAGAGTCTACTACTTTTGATTCTTGATGTTCGCAATATGGGCAATTCATAAAAAAATTGACAAACAGATACTANTTTTTAATTAGGATAGTTATTAATATCTACCATTTATAGTNTGTTTGTCAAGGTANATGTACCACATATTGTANNCAGTATTTATTTTTTTTTGAAATNAATATACTNATTNTTAAGCTTTTATTNGTTATAAAGAGAAAAGAGAAAAAAGTTATTTTCTTAAAAATGGAGGNATNTCTAAATCGTCTGTCCCAGNACTTTTCTTTTGANTGTTAGNTGAAGNTGAAGGACCNNTAAAAGGTTCTTTNGTTTCAGACATTCTAGGTGTGGGTTTATCTGTTANTGGGAANCCNGTNCCAATTAATGTTATACGCATTTCATTTTCCATTTTTTGNTCGGTAACAGTACCAAANATTATATTNGCATCTGGATCAACTACTGAAGAAATAGTCTNGGATGCTTGTTCTATTTCATTAATTGATAGATCTGACCCTCCNGTGATATTGAACAAAACCCCTTTAGCTCCATCTATTGTTTGNTCTAACAANGGGGAAGATATTGCCATTTCAGCAGCTTCTATTGCTTTGTCTTGNCCTNTTCCTGTTCCTATGGCCATCCAAGCTGGACCTGCATTCTTCATTATGGNGGTAACATCAGCAAAATCCAAATTTATTTCTCCTGGAATTAANATTAATTCTGCAATAGATTGAACTCCCTGCCTTAGGACATCATCTGCTCTTCTAAATGCCATATCCATAGATATATTTGTTTCAGTTGNNAANAATAATCTATCATTAGGGACTGTAATAAGTGTGTCACATTCTTGTTCTAATCTTATGATACCNTCTTCAGCTTGTTTAATTCTTTGGTTTCCTTCAAATGCAAATGGTTTCGTAACAACTCCAACCGTTAGGGCTCCAGCATCCTTGGCTACACTTGCTACAACTGGAGCTCCACCTGTACCCGTGCCTCCTCCCATACCTGCAGCAATAAACACCATGTCTTTTTCATTTACTATTTCTNGAATGTGTTCCCTGTCTTCTTCATGGCAAAGTCTCCCTTTTTCTGGATTTCCTCCTACTCCCATGCCTCTGGCCAATCTATCTCCGACTCTTAATTTATGTGGAACATCTGAATTAGATAAGGCCTGAGCATCAGTGTTTACAGCTACATACTGTATATGAGGGATCTTATTTCTATACATTCGATTAACTGCATTAGAACCACCCCCACCAACACCTATCACTGCAACTTGAGCTTGTCCTATTTCTATTTTTTCTTCAACCAAATTTGCTCTACCTTTTTCCGATTGATTTTATTTTTTTGAAAAGTTCTAATATATTCATTTTAACACTAGTTTGTATATTTGAGCCAAATTTAGTAATATTTGAGATCTCAATATTCCCCTTTATTCCTGTAGATATATTATTTATTTGACTGGTAAACTCTGCATTGTAATCGATATTATGCATATAATTTGCCATAGATAATGATGTTAATGACTCTAACGTAAGATTTTCTCCTAAAAATTTCAAATTTTTTGTATCTGCTAATCTAGTCTTTGCTTGAAAAATATATCTCGCCTGTGCAACTATTCCTTCTGTTTTACTACCTCCTCCGGTTAAAATAATTCTTTCAGGGAGATTTTGTTGTCCTAAATTTTCTACAATTTCTTGTTTTATCATGGTGAATATTTCTACAACTCTTTCCTTCATCACTTGCGAAATTTGCCTTTTAGTTATTTCAGTTGTTTTAGTTGAATCTTTATCTTTAATGATTACCTTCTCTGCTATTCTTTCGTTTTCTGGGGTACAACTTGTTTCAAGTTTCAATTGGTTTGCAAAGTCTAAATTTGTTGAAAAAGCGATAGATAAATCTGAAGTAAATTGATTTCCTCCAACGGGTATAGAACCTGTATACACAGGATTCCCTTTCTTAGTTAAACAAAAATCAGTTGATGCTGCGCCTATATCTATGATTAATGAACCTATTTCTTTTTCATCAGCATTTAGAAGATAGGATGATGAAGCGATTATTTCGGAAATCAAATATTTAGGTTGTAGTCCTGATTCTATTATCATAGATTGCACTAAATCTATTTGATTTTTCTCAATGTTTACATAAAGGTTATGAACTGCTATGTTTTTTGAATGCATCCCAAGAGGATGTCTAATTCCTTCCATACCATCTAATCTATATTCCAAAGGTATAATATGAGTAGTGTCATGGGTAATAAAAGAATTTATTTTAGGATTATTTTTTGATAATAAACTTATTTGTTCTTGTGTTATTATTTCATCATCTTTATCAGTCTGCATAGATGATTGAATAATGACTGAATTATTTGAAGAGCCTCCAAATCCTATGTTGCAATAGTCGATTTCTTTCTCTATATTCCTGAAATCTCTTACAAGATTTTTTAGTTGGTTAGTAACTATAATTCTATTTTCTTCATTAAAAGTGTCTCGTACTGGTTCGGCATACGTTTTTTCTGCATAAAAGAGTATTTCAAAATTTGCGATTGATTTTTCCGTTAATAATAATCTACAAGAACTGGATCCTAAATCCAAAGATAATATTTTACTCATTTTTTATTCTCTCCGCTACTCTTAGTTTTGCACTCCTACTACGCCTGTTGTCCTGTAATTCATTTATTGAAGCGATTAATGGTTTTTTTGTAATAATTTTAATTTTTGGTTTATGGTTACATTCACATTTTGTTATATTTGGTAGGCAAATACAATATTTTGATTCTTTTTTAAAAAAGTTTTTTACGATTCTGTCTTCTAGAGAATGATATGAAATAACGGCTATTCGTCCACCTTCTCCTAGAATATCCAATGATTGATCAAGAGCTTTGTGTAGTGAACTGAGTTCTTCATTGATATATATCCTTATTGCCTGAAAAGTTTTTGTTGCAGGATGTATTTTGAAATTACTTGTTTTAATTCCTTTTTTTATTAAATCTGCTAATTCATCTGCGTATTCTAAAGGGCGATTATTTACTATAATTTCTGCAATTTTTCGTGCTTTTCTATCTTCTCCAAAGTCAAAAATAATATCCGCCAGTTCTTTTTCACTAAAAGTATTAATAATGTCTTTAGCAGATAATTTTTGTTCATAAGAAAATCTCATGTCTAGTGGATCGTGTCTTTTAAAAGAAAATCCTCTTTTTTCCGTATCTAATTGTAAAGACGAAACACCTAAATCGAATAAAATTCCATGACAAGGAATGAAATTTTCTTTCATACAAATTCTTTTTATGTTTTTGAAATTATCATTTACGATTGTCGTTCTGTCAGAAAAATTAGTTAGTCGATTTTTTGAAACTTCTATTGCCTCATGATCTGCATCAATCCCTAAAATTTCTCCTCCCGGATCACTTGCTTTTAAAATTGATTTTGCATGCCCTGATTCACCAAGTGTTGCATCGACAAACCTACCTCCAGGTAATACGTTTAACATCTTAAGTATTTCTGGTATCATCACTGGTTTATGATGTATTCCCAAGTCTTCCAAAATCAATAAAATCTCCAATAAATGAAATTATTTTCCAATTATAAAGTATTAATGATCTCATTTTTTATGTTTTTATTTCAATTGAACTTCAAAACGACTTTATGTAAATTATTAATTAATGATTTTAAATTTTAACTATTATTAATGAAAAAATTAGCTGTTATAACGATTTCGGACTCACGCTCCGCTGATGGACAACTTAAAGATTTAAGTGGAGACAAAATAATTAAAATACTTTCTGAAAAGAATTTTTCCCTTCATGAAAGAATCCTTGTTTCAGATGAAAGAGCTGAGATTTCCCGTAGTTTTAAAAAATGTCTTAGTAATAACGAAGTAGATTTTATTATAACAACAGGTGGTACTGGTATTTCACCTAGAGATATAACGCCAGAAGTGACCAAAGGTTTTATCGATAAAGAAATCATTGGCGTATCAAATGAAATTAGGACTCGATTTCAGAAAAGATTACCCACATCTATTTTATACAGAGGTTTATGTGGAATTTCAGGAAATAAATTGATTTTGAATTTACCAGGTAGCCCAAATGGAGTAGAGGAAGGATTATCTGTAATTTTTCCTCTATTGGATCATATTTTTGATTTGTTGTCCGGAAACACGGAGCATTAAATTGATTAATATTGACATAGTTACTTTGTTTCCAGAAATTTTTGATCAATTTTTTATTTCTTCACCTTTAAAAAAAACTTTTGACCAAGGATCCATAGAAGTGACAATTCATCAATTGAGAGATTTTACAAAAGATAAGCACAATAAAGTTGACGATAAGCAATATGGAGGTGATCCAGGAATGGTTTTGATGGCTCAGCCTCTTATAGATTGTGTTGAATACATTGAAAAGATTAGAAATTCAGAGGTTTTTACAGTTCTTTTATCTCCTCAGGGAGAAAGAATCAACCACGGTATAATACAAAAAATATCCTTATCAAAGAATGTAATTTTAGTATGTGGTAGATATGAAGGAGTAGATGAAAGATTTATAGAAGAAAAAGTTGATTGTGAATTGTCGATAGGAGATTTTATTTTATCAGGAGGAGAATTGCCTGCTTTAATTGTTTTAGAGGCTATGTTAAGATTAATTCCCGGTGTTGTAGGTGATCATAAATCTACCTTGAATGACTCTTTTGGAGTAAATTTTTCAAATAAATTAAAAGGTCCCGTTTATACGAGGCCTAAAGAAGTTAGAAACAAGAAAGTTCCAGATGTATTGCTTTCAGGAGATCATAAAGAAATAAATAAATGGAGAAATAATATATCTAGTTATCGAACCAAAATCAGAAGAAAAGATTTATAATAAAGAAGAACAAAATTTACTATCTATTAAATTCACTTAGATGTTATTATTAATTCTTTGTGTGTTTAATAAATTAATTTAGAAATCATCCGATGGCAGAAGAAAAAAATAAAGAAGAACCCAAGTCAACAGAAGCTAAAGAAGAAGCTCCTGCAGAAGAACCCAAGTCAACAGAAGCTAAAGAAGAAGCTCCTGCAGAAGAACCCAAGTCAACAGAAGCTAAAGAAGAAACTCCTGCAGAAGAACCCAAGTCATCAGAAGCTAAAGAAGAAACTCCAGCAGAAGAGCAAATAATCGATTATTTAGGAAAAATAAATAGCAACATGAAAATTGATTCTTTTTCAAGTGGAGATACTGTGATTGTTAATTTATTAATAAGAGAAGGAGAAAGAGAAAGAATTCAATCTTTTCAAGGAAACGTCATCAAAGGTTCACATATAAATGGTAAAAAAGTCTTTCCTGGCAAATCATTTACTGTTAGAAGAATTTCCTCAGGAGTAGGAGTTGAAAGAACTATCCCAATGTCTTCCCCCTTTCTTGACTCATTGAAAGTTGTAAGAAGGGGAAAAGTAAGACAATCTAGATTATATTTTCTTAGGTCTCTTACTGGTAAAAAAGCAAGAATAAAAGAAGCAAAATAATTTGGTGTCAAATGACAATATTACCCATTCGATTATTCCCTGATCCAATTTTGAGAAAAAAATCAAAAGAAATTGATAATATAGATTTAGAAATTCTTGAATTCAGTAATAACATGTTGGAAACAATGCAATATGCAAAAGGTATAGGATTAGCAGCACCTCAAGTGGGACGTCTTGTACGACTTATTACTATACAAGTACCGGAGTGTGAGCCTCTTATAATGTTTAATCCATACGTAAACAAAAAACTAGGTAAAAGAATGATTCCTGAAGGTTGCTTAAGTGTACCTGGATTTACAGGAATTGTTGAAAGATCTATATCAATATCAGCAACATATATCGATAAAAATAAAGGAAAAATACAACTTTCAGCTACAGAATTGTTATCACAGGCAATTGAACATGAAATTGATCATCTTAATGGCATTATGTATTTAGATCATTTAGAAAGTCATGAGAAATTACATAAAACTGGAATTACTCCAGATGACATACACTGGCATGATGTAGCCTATAAGGTTAGCATTAACAAAGATAATGCAACAAAAATGGATTTAGAAACAGAAGGAATCATTGAAAGAAAAATTGAATTGTCTAAAATAAAATCAGACGGTTCAATTGAAGAAGCTTCTTTCGATGTATAAATATATTTAATTATGTAGAGGTATGATTTTGCTTAGATTTAAAGGGATTGTAATAGTAATAATTTGTATAATAATTGCTGCTTTGGTTATATCAATTAATCCATTAAAAATTAATAATTGGGAAAGAGGAAACAAGGATACAATATTTGGTATGGTCTTAGGTTTAGATCTTATTGGTGGAACGCATTTGGTCTATGAAATCAAATCTAAGACAGGAGAGAATCCTTCTGTTGAAGATGCCGAAGGTGTTAGAAAAATAATTGAAAGAAGAGTCAATGAATTTGGAGTGAGTGAAGCTAATGTGCAACTAATAGGTTCTCCGCCAGATAAAATTCTTATTCAAATACCATCTCAAAGTCAAGACAAAATAACTTTTTCTTTTAGTAATAAAGACCCAGATGCAAGTCTAATTACTGACAAACTACATCAAATGGGAATTGAGGATTTTCAAATTGAAAAAGTAGAAAATGATTTTGTTTTGACATTTAACACTTCCCTTGATCAACAAAAGATAGATGAAATAAAAAATTTTCTTATGAACTCTCTTGAAGTTGTAATAAAAATCAATTTTTCTCCCAAAAGAATTGAATTACCAACTGGAGAGACAAAATTAGAGTTCCCTAATAAATTAGACATAGACGCAGTATTGGAGGATGAAAAGATTGAATACTTGTCGTTTACTTCAAAAGAATTTGGAGCATTCGAATTTACCATCAATAACTATGGATATGATAAAGATAGTATGAACGATGAGATTGTATCTGCACTTTCAAAACTTGATTATAATTTTGTGAATTTAGAGGCTGATGGAGCATTGAATACTTTTGTAGCCAGCGGAGGAATTCAATCTGCAAAAAGATTAATTGGTTCAACTGCACAACTGGAATTTAGAATTAGAGAATGTGGAGATACCAAACCAGAAGATTTGGATGAAAGTGTTTGGGAATTGGTTAAATGTTTTGATCCTCAATTCTACAATGAAGTAGCTACTGGGTTAGAATCAAAAAATTTGACTGATGCTTCCCCAGGAACAAATGCAGAAATTGGACAACCAGTTGTCAATATAACTTTTGATGATGAAGGATCTGATACTTTCTATGAAATAACAGATAGAATTTCAAGAACAGGAGATCTTTTGGCCATTTATCTAGACAATGAAGAACTCATAACACCTGGAGCTGACAAAGCTATTTCTGGTGGAAGTGCTTACATATATGGAAGAGATATCAATGCTACAAGAGCACGAGAAATAGCTATCCAATTAAGATCAGGTGCATTACCCGCAACATTAACTTTAGTTCAAGAGAGAAATGTTGATGCAGTTTTAGGATCAGAATCTTTATCTAAGAGTCTTTTTGCGGGAACTATAGGATTTGTATTGGTTTTGTTATTTATGATGGCTTATTATAAAGTTCCGGGGGTTGTTTCATCTTTAACTTTGATAATATATGTGGGTTTTGTTTTGGCCATATTCAAAATCATACCTGTCACATTAACTTTGTCCGGAGCAGCCGCTCTAATTTTATCGATAGGTTTCGCAGTTGATGCTAATATACTAATTGCCGAAAGAATCAAGGAAGAATTGCTATCTGGTAGGAATCTATTAAATTCTATATCTATTGGTTTTAATAGAGCATGGCCATCAATAAGAGATGGCAATGTTTCTACAATAATTACAGCTATTGTTTTATTTTGGTTTGGTTCAAGATTTTCAACTTCAGTTATGCAGGGATTTGCTTTGACATTGGGACTTGGGGTTTTGATCAGTATGATTACTAGTTTTTATGTGAACAGGATCCTTATTGTTATTGTATCTAGATTCAATATTGTAAGTAACACTAATTTGTATATCCCAGTTGTAAAGAAAAATAAAAATTTTGGAGATTAAATTTGAATATCAACTTTAAAAGATTATATGTTTTGTATATTTCGGGGTTATTAATGATGATTGCAATAATTCTATTGATTTTTCCCGGGTTGCCTTTAGGAATTGATTTTACTTCTGGATCAACAATTTCTTACCGATGGGTTGATAAAAATCCTACTCAAGAAGATATAATGTTTGCTTTGAATCAAGCAGGTTTTGAAAACTCTATCGTTCAGTCTATGGGAGAGAAAGAATTTTTTATTCGTACTTCAGATATAGGAAATAGTGGTAAAGAAAAAATAGATAAAATACTCTTAGAAAGAATACAAGAAAAACCTATAACTCTTGATACTAATACAGTGGGTAGCTCTGTAGCTGAAAATACTATAAGAAATTCTATAATTGCTGTATTTGTAGCTTCTTTGTTCGTTATGCTGTACATAATCTACGCCTTTAGAAACATTGAACGATCTTTCCTTTATGCGATAGCAGCAATATTAACATTAATACATGATGTTTTATTAGTTATGGGTATTTTCATAATTTTAAGTTTGATAATTGGATCTCAAGTAAATTCTATTTTCATTGTTGGCATTCTGACAGTTATTGGATATTCTGTAAATGATACAATTGTGATTTTTGACCGCATACGAGAGAATCAGATTCTTAACCGATCAAGAGAGTTTTTTGATACTGTTAATAAATCAGTAAAAGAATCTATTACAAGATCATTGGGAACTTCTATCACTACTTCTACGGTGATATTATCAATGCTTTTGTTTGGAGGACAATCTTTAAGAGATTTTTTGATAGTTTTATTACTGGGTGTAATAATAGGTACCTATAGTTCGATATTTGTTGCTTCAAATCTACTCATTTTGTGGAGATATGGTCCAAAGAAATAAACTAAGTTTTAGTTCTTATTATTAATTTTTCTTCTTCCATTTTATCCAATATAGCTAAGCAATATTTTCTACTGATTTTTAAATTTTCTCGGAGAATATTGATGTTGATTTTTTTATGCTTTTTATTGAGTTCAAGTACTTTATCTTTGATTTTATTGAAGGAATTAAAAGAATAATAAATATTATTAGAGGATTGTATTATCGCTCCAATTTTTATTAAATAATTTAGTAATTCTTTGTTAGGATGTTTATCTGTAGGAGGATTAAATGGATTTTCTTCTAGTGATTTTATGTAAGCATCAATTTCTCTTTTATCTTTAGCTGGGATACCTATTCTAAAATTAAGATTGCTGATTACTCCTTCTTTTAAAACTATCTTTTTAAGATTAATTAATTGAGTAATGGATATTCTGTTTTCAATACTTTCGTTAATAATAGAGGCTGATATTCCACGTCTTAAGGGATATTGTTTATGGTATTCATTTATTTTTAAAAACATTCCTTTAGATAACTCCATTATAAAATGTTTCTTAGCTAAATATTGATTCTTATTTTTAATTTGAAATGTAGTTATTTCTGTTTTTTCAATATTATCAAATATATTGTTTTTAGATAATCCAGACAAGGTTTGCAGTCTTTCAATGCTAATGATCTTTTTTTCTCGAATAATAGTTTCTATTTTTTTTTCAACATCTGCATTTATATTTCTTAGATAATCGGTTAATTTTTCATTATTCAAATTACTTAGATTTTCAACACATATTATTTTGCCTCCACCAACTGTTCCCATATTATTTCTAATTATAAAATTGTCATTATTAAAAATTGCTAGATCCTTTTTCAATATTATTTTGTAGATTTTTTTTCCACTATTTATTTCATATATAATTCTAATTTTTCCTGGAGACCTATTCGTTCCACTATGAAAAATTATTTCTGAATTGTTTTTGAGTTTCTTATTTGGATTTATTGTTGAAATTTCACCATAAAAAGTGTTTGCTTTTACAAAATAATTTTCTGAACAAATTATATCTCCCTTTTTGATTTCATTTTTTTCAATACTATGTAAATTTAATGCACATCTAGATCCAGGCTTAACTTTCTCTATATTTTCATAAAAAGATTCTATTTTTTTTATTTTTATTTTTTTGTTTGCTGGCATCAATCTTAATTGAGTATTTATTTCAAGATCGCTTCCAAGTAAAGTACCAGTTACTATTGTTCCTTTTCCAGGTAATGAAAACACTCGATCTATTGGTACCCTAACTGGTAACCCTTCAAAAGTTTTTTTTGCATTGAACATTTTTTTTATTTCAGATTCTAAGATTGTCATTCCTTCTTTAGTTACACAGGATAGGTTTATTATTTTAGATTTCTTATATTTTCCATTTAAAAAAGATTTTTTTATTTCACTTTCTGTTTTTTCTATTTGTTCATTATGGGATAAATCTATTTTATTTATAACAATAATTAAGTTTGCAATATCAAGAGATTTTATAATTTCAAAATGTTCTATGGTTTGTCTTTGGATTCCTTCATTGGCTGAGATTACTAACATAACCAGATCTACACCGTAAGCACCTTTAATCATATTATGTACAAAATTTTCATGCCCTGGAGCATCTATTATGGAACAATAATTTTTTTTATCAATTTTGTATTTTGCATAACCTAGCTCAATAGAAATCCCTCTCGCATTTTCTTCAGGTAAGCGATCTGTATTGATGCCAGTTAATTCTTTAGCTATTGCAGTTTTTCCATGGTTTATATGACCAGCAATACAAATTGAAAACAATTTATTCTACAAAACTTTCCGCGACTTCATTTGCAAAAAGCTTTCCCTTCTCTGACAAGTAATATCTATCACTATTTTTGATCAAAATTTCATTTTCTATGTATTTTTTTATTTTATTATAGTATGAATTATCAAAATCTATGCCAAAATACTCTGAAAATTCTTTTTTTGATATTCCATCTGACAATCTTAGCCTAAGCATTAAATATTCAATAATATGATTTTTTTTTGTTTGATTTTCATATAGATCTAACATTCCATTATTATTCAAATATTCTATTTTTTCATTTATGGATTTTTTATTTTGTTTTTGACCAAAAAAGTCTATATATCTTTTTGGTGATTTCACAATGCTAAATCTTTTGTTATTTATGTAAGAATGAGCCCCTGGGCCAATCCCAATGTACGGGTCTAATTTCCAATATTTCATATTGTGGAGCGATCTTTTTCCTTTTAATGACCAATTAGAAATTTCGTATTGTTCATATCCATTTTCTTTTAATACTTTCATTGTTTTCTCATACATTGTTGCTGACAACTCATCACCAGCTACCTCTAAATTCTTATTTGTCACCTGTTTTTCAAGTAATGTACCTCTTTCGACCTGTAGAGAGTATGAAGAGAAATGATCGGGTTGCTCATCTATTAGTTTGTTAAGAGTATTTGTATATGAATTTATACTTTGATTTGGCAAACCATATATTATATCTACTGAGCAATTATCAAAAATAGATTGCAAAGTTTTCAAAGAATTTATCGCGGTGTTTGCATTGTGTCTTCGGTTGATAATCTTTAATTCTTTGTCATCTAGTGATTGAATTCCTATTGAACTTCTATTTATTCCAGATTTTTCCCATAATAAAGCCTTATGGTGAGTTACATCCTCAGGATTTATTTCAATAGTTATTTCACTTTTATTATGTAAATTAAAATTTCCTTTAATATGTTCGATAATGTTATTTATAATTCTTTGATCTATGTATGAAGGTGTCCCTCCTCCTATAAATATTGAATTGACAATGTAATTACTGTTGGTAATAGACCAAAATTCTATTTCTTGATAAAGGGCTTGACTAAAATCATTAATTGAATTTTCAATTCCCGTATATGTATTAAAATCACAGTAGGTACATTTAGTATGACAAAAAGGAATATGCACATATATTCCTAAGTTAGAAATATTATCTAATTTGGCGTCCATAAACCACTATCAGTTTTGTCAGATTCGTCTTTTTGTTCTTTTTCTTGTTGAGCATTATATTGATTCCTAATTTTTTCTTCCATTTCTTGTTGAGCTTTTTTAATCCATTGAGCAACCATATCTAGTTCTGGAGGTGAAATGATAAATTTTTCTATATTTTCTGGAATCTGTATGTCTTGATTACCAGTAAAAATTAATGCCGACTCTCCTTCATCTATATTATTAATTAAAGAATTTTTTATATAATTTAACCTTTTTTCTGATTCTTCTTTTAGTTCATTTGTAATCGTATCAGCAACTTGTTGGCTCATTAAACCAACATTTAAACATTTAGACCAATCTACGACTTTTAATAATATTTCTTTATCTTCAAGTTGTTCAAAAATAGCTCCTGATTTTGTTCGAATTTCTGATATTTGCCAGGCTCCTAAGCTTGCTTCTTTAATTCCCATAGAAACATCTTCTCCTTTACCTGGGATTCCTTCGACAAATATCTTGTTTATTACTCCAGCCTTTTTCTCAAGATTTGAGAGATTTATTTCGACTGCGTCCCAGTATTTTTGTATGATATCATGAAGTTCTTTTGGAGCTTCCGCTGGAGCCTGAATCAGTATGCATACATAAACTTTTTTTTTACCTAGTATATTTCCTACAGAAGGTTTTTGTACTTTTCCTAATTTATCATTCAAATTTATTTCCTTATTCACACCGAAAACAAAAAATTTATAATATCACCATCTTTAACTATATAATCTTTGCTTTCTTGTTTTAATTTTCCTAGTTTTTTTGATTCTACTAATGAACCAATGCCTATAAAATCATTGTAATTGATAACTTCTGCTCGTATAAATCCTTTTTTGATATCTGAGTGAATTTTTGCTGCAGAATTTACAGCATTTGTTCCGTTTTGTATTGACCAGGATCTAACTTCATCCTGTCCGACTGTCATAAAAGAAATCAATTGAGAACTTTTACATGCAATATCTGTAATTTTATTTATAGCTGATTCACCTAATTTGTAATCTTTTCTATATTCTTGTTCTTCTTTTTCATCTAGTTGGTTTAACTCTTCTTCAAGTGTAGAATTTATTATTGTCACATTTTCAACAGTAATTTTTTCAATACTGTTCAATGTATCATTTAATAAATCTGAATTATCATCAGATGAGTTAATAACTATACTTATAGGAAGTTTCGATATAAAGAAAGTGTCTTTTATCGCTTCTTTTTGTATAGTACTTAATTTTATATCTTTTATTAAAACTCCTTTCTCTAATTCTTGTTGAATTGATTTCAATGAATCAATCATATCGTCTATTCTTTTTTGTGCTACTGATTTCAATCCTTTTTTATCATTTGCTAATCTTTCAATTCTTTTTTCAATTAATTCAATATCTGCGAATGCTAATTCAAACATAATGGTTTTCAAATCTCTAATATAATCTACGGTGTTCAATTCGTGAGGAACTGCATCATTGTTAAATGCTCTAATAACTATCATTAATTGATCAATCTTTTGCATCTCTTGAAGCAAATATTTAGGTATAAAATAATCTTTTAATGTTGACATAGATTCTTTGAAATCTATAAATTCTAATTCTGAATAAGTCGTTTTTTTTGGTTGGAAAACATTTTTCAACTTTTTGATTCTTATATCAGGTACTTTAGCAATCCCTATGGAATTTACTCTATTATTATCTGTTTTGTTATTTGTCATGTTATTGAACAAACTAGATTTTCCTGAAAAACTCAAACCCACAATTCCTATTCTCATAAATATACTTTCTTAGTCTAAGTTTTTAAATTCTCCGTCAATAATTTTTTCATTTTCATCTTTGTCTTTTTTAGACTTATACTCGTTTTTAGTTAATAGATACTTGTAGATTAGAGATGAAAGTGAGAAAACAATCAGATCATCTATTTGTCCTAGTATAGGTATTAGATCTCTTATTAGATCAAAGGGCCAAATTACATAAAATATACCTACCAAAAATATAATTTTTTTAGAAAATGGAATCGATAAATTAAATAGACTTATAATCAAATTGATTATGAAAATTATCAATCTTGGTATTATTAATACAAAATTATTCATTTTATTTGTCTAACATATTTATATATCTATTTTAAATTAAAAAGTAATAATTATTTATAAACAACTGGGTAAGATTTGATTAACTTATTACATGGTAATGATGAATTTTCTTCAAATCAATTTCTAAAAGGGATTGTTGAACAAAAAAATATATCTGAATTTGATTTAAACGTCGTTGATACTAATGATCTAACAGAAAATAAATTCAAAGAAAATATTTGTACAATTTCTTTATTTGGAACGAACAGGTTGATAATTTTTAATTATTTACTTTCAAAAATAAATTCAACTAAAGAAAAAAACTGGGAAAATTTTATAGATATTCTACTAAACAAACCCTCTACAAATGAAGTAATTTTTTTTGAAAAAGAAGAGATAAATTTAAAAAAGAATTATTTTGCTAAATTAAATGATATATGTCAAATTACTTTGTCAAATATACCTTCTGGTAGAGGTTCTTGGGATTTAAATAGAAAATGGATCATAGAAAGGCAAAAGAAATATAATTTAAATATCTCTAACGAAGGAATAAATAAATTAGTAGAATTGCTGGGAAGTAATTATAGGTACATTGATAACGAATTGCAGAAACTAAGTAATTATAATCCAGATGGGAATATAGTCATTGATGACATAGAAATAATGGTCTCTGGAATTAAAGAAGATTCCATTTTTGAATTGATTGATTCAATTATGGTAAAAGACAATTTGAAGGCATCTAAAATATTGGATAATTTGATTGAACAAGGAAATAGTTTCTTCAACATTATAAATATGATCGCAAGACAATTTAGACTTATTTTGATAACCAAAGATTTACTTAAAATGAAGATTGATTATTCCGATATAAAACGTCAGATTCAAATTTCTTCTGACTATGCATTTAACAAAATCATTGCTCAATCTAAAGAAACTGATGAAGTTAGATTAAAAAATAGTTTGAGATTATTGTTAGACATAGATGTTGATATAAAAAGTGGGTATAAATCTGAAAAAGAATATATTAAAAAATTGATTTTTTTACTATGAAGTTTCTTTTATTATTATTAATCTTTTCTTTTGTTTCTTGCGAAAAAAATGAGGAACAAAATGTTTTATTTGATGATAATTCATCAAATGTCTATTCTGCAGAAGCATCACTTTCTTTGTACTTAAAATCACAAAATTTAATGAAACAACAAAAATATAAAGAGGCAGAAAAATCTTACGAAAAATTACTTAATATTGAACCAAATTTCTCTAAAGCATGGGAAGGACTTGCAGAATCTAAAATTATGCAAGGAGATCTTGAAATCTCAATAGAACATTTGAATAAAGCTATTATACTTAATTCTAATATTTCGACTCATTATTCAATAAGGGCACTCGTAAATTATTATTTAAACTTGTTTGATAAAGCTACAAAAGATGCAACCCTAGCTAATTCAATAGATCCAAAAGATACATTAGCCTTAATTGTTTTGGGAGCTATAAAATCTTTCGAAGGTGACACTGTAACTTCAAATAATTATTATGAAGAAGCTATTCAAATATCACCAGATGATTCTTCTATATATTTTTGGAGAGCTAAGAGTTTAAGGTTCAATGGAATGTATGAAAATGCATTAATTGATTTTAATAAAGCAATAATTATGGATAGATCTCGAGCTTCTTATTTTTATGAACGTTCGGTGTTATATATACAAATAAATGAACTTGATAAAGCAAAATCGGACTTAGAGGAAGCCATTGAAATCTCTAAAAACCCCAGGAATTCATTGATGTTAGAAAAATCAAAATTATTATTAAATTCTTTAAATAATGAATAAAATCTTTATATATATTTTATTGTCAATTTTTGTATTTCTAAATGTTTGTTCTAACACATTAGCATTTGAAGGAAAAATTTATAGTATAGAATCAAATGATTTTTACAATATAGATTACATTGAACTGATAAATGAAAAACAAATCATACAAAAGTTTAAGATTATTAAGCAGCTTGATGCACATTTTTCACCTTCACATATGAAAGAACATATGCTTAACGCAGATAATGTTATAGTTGAATACAAAAATATTAATGGTGAAAAAATTCTAGATACATTAGAAATATTAGGGCATTAATTTTTCAATATGTCTTTTTTGATTTCCTCATAGTTCGTAAATCCTTGGTATCTTTCTACTATAAATCCATTTGAATTTATCAAGAAAGTCCAAGGCTCATCTTCTAGCCCAAAACTCTCAACTGCTTTATTTACTATGCCCACAGATAAGTTGCCTTCCTTTTTGATCTCTTCAAAATTACTCCAAATTTCAACGTGAATAAAGATTAATCTGTCCGAGAATTCTTCATATAATTTTTTCATCTCTACAATTTGCGGACCGCAAGTTCCTGTTTGGCATAAACCAGGAGTTGTAAAAAAAATAACTATTGGTTTATCTAAATTTAAAGCATCATCTAGACTATATTTGTAAAATATTTTATACGGTGTAGGATCAGTGGTTATAGAATTTATATCTGATAAATTTGTATTTGGTGTTTTTATGTTTGAAATTTTGTCTCCAATGAATGGAACTTTACTGTCAGTTTTAACTAAAAGTGTAGCTTTATTAGTTAAATTATTGTGTTTGTCTTTAGCATAAATTTCCCAGTATCCTTCAGAAGGAAAATTAATTTTAGTAATTAAAACATATTTATTGTTTGGCCAATTAACTACATTGAAATTTTCTATTTTATTTCTATTTTCTTTGTCTAATTTTTTATATGATAATTCGATATTTTCTTTTAAACTTGTCCCTTCACTATCTATTATTGACAGGGCGATTCTATTCTGACCTATATTGATTTCATTTGTTATAAGAAATAAAGAGATAAATTTATCATTATTTCCACAAGAAATAGAGATAAATATTATAATTATCAATAATATTATTTTGCTCATTACTTTATGGTTAACATTTTGGTGGGATTAGTATCTACCATTTTGGTTATATTTTCTTTATCAATTTTTCTAGCTATCATCCAAGGGATTATATGGTTAATAATGTGATCAAATCCGTGGCCACCAAATTTTTTGAGTCTATGTTTGGTACAGATATCATGTGCTAGTAGTATTTTATCTTCAAATCCTTTATCTATTAAAAATTCGATCATATTTATCCTCTCATGATCGCCTGGCATATATGTTTCAGGTGCAAGTGGATAGAAAGGGCTATCATGTCCCCATAGATCTAAATTAAGATAGACACCAGTATCTGCAGTTTCTTTTAGTATAGTATTGTCAAAAATTGTTCTATCAATATGTCCCATTACTACATTATCTAAGTCAGCTCCTAATTCATCTATATATTTTATTATTTCCAAAGGGGCAATTTGATTCCTTCCGGGATGAATCAATAATGGTAATCCTGTTTCCTTATGAGCTAAAACAGAAGCTTCCATTGAAAGTTTTTCATTTTTGGTCCATGGCCAAGAACAGCCTACTTCACCTATGATTCCAGATTTAACTGTTGAATTATCTACACCAATTTTTATATCGTTAATAATATTTTCATACAATCCTTCTATACCATCTTTTGTATATCCCTTATTTTGTGCTAATTCAACGTAATACCCTGTACCCATAACTATATTTAAACCTGTTTTTTTACTTATGCTTTGTAATTTTATTGGATTTCTGCCGAGTCCTATATTTGTAACATCAACAATAGTTTTTCCTCCAGCATTTTTAAAGTAATTTAACTCATTGATAGCTAAGTTTTCATCATCATAAACCAAATTATCTTTTGAAGATGCCCAATTGAATCTTATCCATCCCATATTTTCTAATGAAAGCTTTTTATTCATCATGGATTTTTCTTTAGGATTAATAGGTTCTGTTAGTATAGCTTCAAAATTTATCAATATATGGTCATGTGTAGAAGTAATACCGATTTCTAGAGGATCAATTGTGCCCAAAACAGTCATTACTTTTCCAAAATTTTCATTATTTGACATGTTAAAATTCAGGCTCCATACTCACATCTAATATTCCAATAGGCTTTCTATCGTCACAGTACCATAAAGTATTGTCTTTGATGGTCATTCCATGTACTTGTACAGGATGAGGAACTCTGAAACTATCATAAACCCTAGAATCAGAAAGTCTTATTCTAGTTACAATTCCCATTGCTGTATCTGCTACCCAAATGTATCCTTCTTCTTTTGACCAAGCAATTCCATGTACTCTATATCCAGGAACTTTTGTACGACTTATTTCTTTCCAATTTTCTGGATCCATGACGTGTATATATTGTGAAGGAGGAGATGCGACATAAAGTAAACCTTCTTTCCATTCCAATCCGTGATCTCCTGTATTTTGATAATTTTCAGAATCGTGTTCTCTTGTAGCATTCATTCCTTGTCCAGGAGATTCAAATTTCTCTATAGTCTCACCCGATTTTGAATCAATTTTGTAAATCTTACAATTATATGTAGATGCTATCCAAATATTTCCCTCGTCATCTAATGTTATACCTGAAGATTTAACTGTTTCTGTTTCAAAACTTTTTATAGTCTTACCATTTGTCCAATCTAAGAGATAAACATAATTATTTCCTTGATCAATCACCCATAGACCTTCTTCGGATGCCTGTAAACCATTAGGTTTAGGGCCAGGACAATTGAAAAGTTGAACCGGATCTGCAATTTTTGTCATATTATTCTCCTATATTTATTTTCTTTATAAAACTATAACTTTTTTCTCTGTATCTTTATTTGATAGAAATTCATCAGACAGATTAACACCACATCCAAAATCATCACTTGCATAAGCATATCCGTTTTCAATTTTTGGTACTTTACTAACAATTTTTTGATACCATGTATTATTAAATGCCCTCACAGTTTCCTGAATTATTGTATTAGGAACATTTAATGAGAGCTGAATCGAGAAAGCTAGAGTTACAGGACCAACACAGTCATGAGTTGCTATGGGTATATTATATGATTCAGCCATTGTACTAATCTTTTTAGCTTCAGAAACTCCTCCTACCCAAGATATGTCAAACATACATATTGTTGCTGCCCTTTTTTCGAACATCTCTCTAAACTGCCACCTACTAGCTAAGGTTTCAGATGCAGTTGTAGGAATGAAAGTTGATTTTTTAAATTGATATAACGTATCAAAATTATCCATAGGAATAGGGTCTTCTATCCAGAATGGATTATATGGTTCAACTGATTTTGCGATTCTTATTGCAGATGGTAGATTCCAAAATGAATGTAATTCAAGCATAACTTCCATTTTGCTTTTAAGTTTTTCTCGAATTAATCTAAATGGTTCAGATCCTTCTTCTAATTCAACGAGATCAATCATATTTCCATCATTATTTGGAACGAACTGATCAAAAGGCCAAATTTTCATTGCTGTAAAACCATCCTCTAGTAAGCTTTCAGCTAATGCAATGGGATCATTCATAAAAGCATACTGATCTTCATAGGGTTGATCTTTCTGGTAGTCTATATCTCCTGGTAGTTTAGAACCAGCGCGGTTAACTCCATAAGAATATCCTGCACAAGTATTATAAACTTTTATTTTTTCTCTTGATAATCCTCCTAATAGATCATACAAAGGGACTTTTAGTCTTTTAGCTTTTAGATCCCAGAGAGCCATATCTATTGCAGATAATCCTCTCATTTCACCAGAATTACCTATTTTTATATGTGCTCCGACTTTAGATAATTTTTCCCAATGCAAATCTATCTTAGAAGGATCTTTGCCTAAAAGATAATTAGAACCCTCTCCCATAATGAACGCTTCTACCGTAGTTGGATCGTATGAAGTTTCTCCAATACCTTCAAGTCCATCATTTGTTTTGATCAAAACCCAAATAATTTTTGGATAACTTGGGTTTCGTATAGTTGTTATTTGTTCAATTAATAGATTCCTTGGCAAAATTTTTCCCTACAGAACAGGTTTATTTGCAGGCATTGCTTTCAGCATTTCCAATTGAGATGTAACAGAAGGATTTTGAAGAGCAGTTGGTCTTTCTCCTCTTAATACTGCTGCAACCTGTTGAGAAGCTCTTCTTCGTGATAACCAGGCCGAACGAGTAGATTGACCTGCAACGTGTGGAGCAACTATTACATTGGGCATACTGAACAATGGATTGTTAGGATCTGCTGGCTCTTGTTCAAAGACATCTAAACCAGCTCCACGAAACTTTTTATTGTTTAATGCATCAATCATTTCTTTTTCAACTACTACAGCTCCTCTACAAACATTAATGAAATAAGCACTTGATTTCATAAGGTCAAATTGTTCTTTTCCAATCATATGGTGGGTTTCAGGATTAAGAGGTACAATTGTGACTACATAATCAGACTTTTTAAAAATATCGTTTAAATTCCATACTTGTTCTACTCCATATTCTTTGATTAACCATGGAGGACAATAAGGATCATATACCAAAGTTTTCATTCTCCACGCTCCCAATTTTCTAGCAATTTGTCTTCCTATATTTCCAAATCCAATAATACCAAGAGTTTGTTCATCTATTGGGTCTATTGGACTAAATTCTGAGGCGTTCCATTTACCTCCATTCCTTAATTGCAGAGTATATTGAACTGTTTGTCTATTAAGTGCTAAAGCAAAAGTAACAGCTTGATTAGAGACTTCTTCTGCACACATACCTGCGCCATTTGTTATCATAATTCCATGTTCCGTAGCTGCTGCTGCATCAATATGATTAAACCCATGTGAATATACTGCTAATACCTTACATTTTTTAGTGGACTTGATGAATTGTTCACTACCCCAACCTGCTCGATTCATAATTGCATCTGCATCTTTAACAACCTCCATTGCTTCTCCTTCAGAAGCTGGATTTGCTTTTACGAATTCTATATCTAGATCTGCCATTTCAGCTCTTTCATATTCTAATTTGTCATCTTCAGGCCCTAGAAATACTACCTTATATTTAGCCATTTATAATCCTTTCGTATTCATGTTCTGTTTTCATATAATTTATTCTAATTGCATATATCGTATAAAATTATTTTTAAAAATATATTCCATTTAGTTATAAAAAATAACATTTTCTACTTGTTTTTATATAAATTAAAATAAAAAGAAAAAAAATACCTATGTCAAATCAACTATTAGATACTTTTAGGGAACTATCGAACCTCCCTACAACTTCGTTTTATGAACAAAAAATTTTGGAATACATAAAAACTAAACTTGATTCCTATAAAATAGAATTTCACCAAGATTCCTGGGGAAATATTTTTGCTGAAGTTAATGGTAAAACTCCAAATGAAATAGTATTTATATCTCATACGGATCATCCGGGATTTGAAATCATATCTAAACATAAAAAGAACATTTATTTAGCAAAAGCTCTAGGAGGGTTACCAAAAAATTGTGTAACCAATCAAACGAATGTAAAAATAATTTCAAATAAATCTGATTTATATAAAGGAAAAATTATAAATTTTTATTCTAAAGAAAATAAAAAACCAAAAATCCCAAAGAATTATAGATGGATGACTTCAGAGTTTGTTTTAATTGAATCTGAATCTGAAAATATTAAATTACCAAGTTTTGCCGTATTTGATTTACCAGAAACTAAATATTTTGGAGAAAGAATTGTAACTCCTGTGGCCGACGATTTGGCTGGATGTGCTCTAATTATTGAAACATTGAATAAATTAAATAAAAGTTCTAATGAATATTCTTTTAAGGCTATTTTCTCTAGAGCTGAAGAAGTAGGACTTATAGGGGCAAGATTAATTGCAGCTAATGAATTGATCAGCAAAAATTCTATAATTATTTCTATTGAAACTAGTAGTGAATTACCTGGAGCAAATTTCGGTAAAGGTCCAATAATAAGGACTGGAGATCGGCTAACAACTTTTGACAATAAAGCTGAACTTGTACTATTACAATCTGTGAAAGAAATATTACGAAGAGATGTAAATTTTGCTTATCAAAGACAACTCATGAGTGAAGGTGGATGTGAAGCATCCGCTTTTGCAGTTTTTGGATATTCAGTTACAGGATTAGCATTACCTTTGCGTAACTGGCATAATGGTAATGAACAAGGTGATGTTGAACCTGAAGAGATAAGTTTGTTAGATTATGAGAATGCATATAAAATTATGACAAACTTAGGAAAATTAGATATTGTAAAAATAAAAGATTATTTTAAAAATCTTATGATGATTCCTGAAGATGCCAAAAAATTAATTAATGAGGAGTAATTATGCCTGAGATTGATGGATCTTATTTGGTTGCAAAAACGCTTAAAGATGAAGGTGCAGAGTGTTTATTTTATCTAATGGGAGGACCAAATTATGAAATTATAAATAATTCTGAAGATTTTGGAATAAAGACGTATGATTTTCGACACGAACAGGCTGCTGCAATGTCAGCACACGCATATACTAGAGTAACAGGCAAACCAGGTGTAACAACAGCTGCTTCAGGTCCAGGAACCTTAAATTTATTGACTGGACAATATAATGCTTTCGTTGATTGTGCTCCTATGATCACTTTGGGTGGTGCAGGACCATTGAAAGATTTTTACAGAGGTGGATTCCAAGAAATAGATCAATTGTCCATTTTTGAAAAGGTATCTAAAGCCACCTTTAGACCTACCTCCGCTAAACAATACCCTCAAATAGTTTCTCATGCTTTCAGAATTGCAACATCCGGAAGGCCTGGACCTGTTTATATAGATTGTAATGAAGATGTCTTATATGAAAAAGTTAGCGAAAAAAATTTAAACCAGCCCACTAGATCTTCTGAAAAATCATCTCCTATTGGTGATCCTGAATTAATTTCAAAATCTATAAATTTATTAAAAAAAGCTAATGCTCCAATTATACTTGCAGGAGGAGGCACTTTTTGGTCTGACTCATCAAGTGAATTGAAACAGTTAGTAGATAATTCTGGAATTCCATTTTATACGACCCCAATGACTAGAGGAATAGTATCTGATGATCATCCTTTTTCCTATCCTGCAGCCAGATCTAGTGCTTTTAGGGAAACAGATTTTGTCTTAGTTTTAGGAACAAGATTTAATTGGATTATGACTTATGGCAATAGAATAAATCCGGACGCAAAAATCATACAGGTAGACATTTTTGAGGAAGAAATTGCACATAATAGAGAAGTGACATTAGGAATTGTAGGGGATTGCAAAAATGTAATAAATCAATTAAATGAAGAATTATTAAAACAAAATATAAAGTCAAATCAATGGGAAACATGGAGAAATAATTTGTCAAAACTTGAAAAATCTAGACTAGAAAAAGTAAAGCCTTTAGAAGAATCTTCCCAATCTCCGATTCATCCCTTAAGACTATGTAAAGAATTAAGAGAAGTCATGGATCCTTCGTCAATAATTAGTATAGATGGAAATGAAATATTACATTATGGTAGACAAAGTATTCCTTGTTACAAACCGGGACATTCAATCAACTCGGGCCCAACCGGATGTATGGGGGTAGGATTGCCTTACGCAATCGGAGCTAAAATAGCAAAACCTAATAATCAGGTATTTTCTTTACATGGCGACGGATCATTAGGAATGAATATTCAAGATTTTGATACCGCTGTAAGACACAATCTACCAATTGTAATAGTGGTATCTAACAATGAAGGATGGACAGCAAGAGTTGAAGGAATTAGAAAACCGGGAAGAGAGTTAGGTTTTACTAGGTTTGATTTGATTGCAGAATCGATGGGAGGTTACGGTGAATTAGTTGAAAAACCCGAAGAAATCAAACCAGCAATTGAAAGAGCGATAAATTCAAACCTTCCTTCTATAGTAAATGTTCACACAGATCCTACTGCTAGAGCTATTTCCAAATTTGTTGGATCAAAAATGGAGTAATTTATCTTTCAGTAATGATTCCTCCATTTATATTAATTGACTGGCCTGATATATATTTTGATTTATTTGATGCAAGAAAATATATCAAATCTGCCACTTCGAAATCTTCACCTATTCTTTTTAATGGGATTGTATTCTTTAGTTTTTGAAGGTTTTTTTTACTTAATTTATCTAATCGAGAGGTTCGTATTGGTCCAGGGGCTACACAATTAACTCTTATATTTCTGCTTGCTAACTCCATTGCCAACGCTTGACTAAAACCCTCTAAACCAAAATTAGCTGCATTATACGCAGCCATATTAGCATTTCCAGATTTTCCAGCGGTTGAAGAAATATTTATGATTGATCCTTCAATTTTGCTATCAACCATGTATCTAGATACTAATTTTGTAATATAAAAAGCACCAAATAATTTTACTTTAATAACCTTCATAAACTCTTTATTGTCTAAATTTATTACTGGAACTCTATCTTCACCTATACCCGTTGAAGCATTATTAACAAGAACGTCTATTCTATTAAATTTTTCTATAATGATACTGAATGCTGATTCTACTTCATTTTCGTTGGAAATATCTAATTCTATTGGTAACACCTCTATATCAAATTTTTCTAACTTTTTTGCCAAAGAATTTACTCCGGTCCAATTGATATCCTTTTCATATTTTGGGAATGATTTTTGATCTCTTTTCGTTCCGGTTATAATTATGTCATAATTATTTTTTGCAAATAAAAATGCAGTAGATGCTCCGATTCCCTTTAATCTACTTGCTCCTGTTATAAAAGCTACTTTTCTCATAATGAAATTTTATAATGATTTCTATATTAATTATTTTACAGGCTTAATAAATGGAAATTAATTTTAATAAACCAGATTTAGATTCAGATACAGTTAAATCAATAATTCGTAAATATTCTCGAAAGAATTTTATTCTATTAAAAGACGAACACCTAACGGCTGATGAGTTTCAAGAATTATCAAATGAAATTGATTTCAACATCACTGAATTGTCATTTACCTCTTCTTCAATTTATTCAGATAGGATGGATTTAGATCTATGTACAAAAATTTTTGAATGTATTTGTACCATTTATGATTCAATTGAAACATTCATAAATTTAGATAAAAGATTATATTTTAACATTTCTGAAAGTCGTAGATATGAAAAAGTAAAAACCTCAATTCTTCCGTATATAGAACAAATAGGAAAACTTATATGTATGTTTCCTATTACTGATTTGGCAAATATACCTTTTATGGACACTAAAATTCTTCTAGAAATACAAAAAAAGTTTAATGAACTTAATCATGGTGATATAAGATCGATAATATCTTTATGGGAATCCGATGAAATATAATATTTTCTAAGTAATAGATATTTTTAAATTTCATTTATAATTTAATTTGTAAATTACAAAACAACAAAGTATGTTTCATTGGATAAATCATAATTCTCTTTATATTATTACTTTTTTATTTCCAATTATTGTATCTATAATTTTTTATAATTATTTAAGTAAAAATAAATTAATATTATTATCCGTATTTGTATTATTATTAGTGATATCTATTAGCACTAAAATTCTTATTGAACCAGGAAATAAAACAAATTCACTAGAAATAAATTCTATTCTATCCGTTGATAAACCTATGGTTATAGAATTTTATTCACCAAACTGTATGGGATGTGTAATAAGTGAAAAACCATTTTTAAACTTTCAACAATCATACTCTGAAATATTTGCTACCTTTCAAATTGACATCTATGATAAAAATTATTCTGATTTAATTCGAAAATATGAGATAACTTCAACCCCGACTTTTGTATTAATTCATAAAGGTAAATTAGTTGATAAATATGTGGGATTACTGACTAATAAAGAAAAACTTTATATAAGGTTTAAGAATAAGTAAATTTATAAAATTTCATTAAGTTTTTCGGCGATTATATCTATTTCAAATTCATTTAAACTATGAACAACAATATTGATTTCTTCATCATAATTATGTTTCCCTACAAAAATTTTTGGTTCTCCATTTTCTAAGAATTGCCTAATTTCTTTTGTAGTTGGCCCTTCATAATTCTCCTTTTGAAAAGACAAAATAGTATTTGAGCCTTGCCTATTTGGATAATCATTTTCAATATTTATTACCATTCCTTTTTTAGGGTGAATTTGTTTTTTAAGAGATTTTGCTTTTCCCAACCAAAGTTTATTTTCCGTGCTCTCGTCTTCTTCAATGAAAAGCTTGATTGCTGTTATCAATCCTATGACATTTTCTTTAGAAACTTTCATGGGTCGTCCAATCCCTGACCATTCAGGTTTAAGATTTTGAAAGCTATTAATAAATGCTGCATCTATAATCTCTCTAGTTCCAGCCAAAATTCCCGTTGATTGAGGACCTCCGATACCCTTTCCGCCACTGAAGGCCACTCCATCTGCTCCCAATTCTATGAACTTAGAAAGATTTTCTCTAGGAGGAAGCTCTGCAGCTGCATCGACTAAGAAATACAACCCTTTTTCATGTGCTATTTCAATAGTTTTTTTCATTCCTAAACCTTTGTCAAAAAATGGAGCAACAACATATGCAATAGCACAAGTTTTATCGGTTATTTTGTCAAATAGATTCTCATTTGTGTATTCTACTAACTTAGATCCTGGAATTTCAAAAGCACTATCATATCTATTTCTTTGACCTTTATGTATAAGAATTTCATTTCTTTTATGTTCTTTATTGGGCAATTTTTTTGCTTCTTCAATATCGGTACCTGTTAGGCAAGCAGCAGACATCAGAACAATAGCAGATGCACAACCATTTGTGACCATTGCTCCATCAGATTTACATATTTTAGCAATAAATTTTCCTGCTTCTTCATTTAATTTTTCAAGTTCTACAAATACCGTACTTGCTTCTTCAATGGATTTAATTACTTCAGGTTTCATAATGCTTCCACCTAAAGATGTAACCCAGCTTTGTGCATTTATAATTGGTTTTATACCCAAATCTTTATAAACGTTTGGCCAATTTCTATATTTCATAACAAATTCCTTATTAAAATAATATTAAATAATTAAAACATTAATTTTTCAAATATGGACAATAATACTCAGAAAATTATATTTGTACAGAACCAATTTTCTATAATTTTGCTTGGTTGGGGATTAATATCTATATTGATGGGTGCAACATTATTTTATTTTAATAATGACTTTATTAGAGGGATCGGGACTCAATTTCTTGCTTGGGGTCTTGTGAATTCTTTAATTGGAATTTTTGTAATCTTAAGAAAATCACAACAAAATTCAAAAAAATTAGCGAAAATATTGTTATTTAACTCATTTTTAGATTTGATTTATTTATCAGTTGCAATAGTTTTAATTTTTGAGATATTTATAAATGGAGATTCCTCAGTAGGCCATGGATTTGGAGTTCTGTTTCAAGGGTTCTTTTTATTAATTTTAGAAATGTATTATGGTATAAGAATTTTGAGAATTTAAATTTCTATTTGTTTAAACCTCTTATCATACCTCTTATATATGCCATTTGGCCTAAATGTTGTGATTCTTCAACTATTACGTGCCCCAAAATCCATTTGCCTGTGACCTTTCCTCTCGAAGGAGAAGTGTATGAATTTTTCAAATCGTCAGAGTTTAAATTTTCTATTACATTAAAAATCTCAACTCTCTCCTCGTTATAGTAATTTAGTAATTTCTTCATCTCCATTTTTGGCATTTTTGATATATCTTCTTTATTGTATCCTTTACCATAATCTTCCTGATCTACTCCAAATTTTTCATTCCAATTATTTTTATCCCAAACAGTTTCTTTACCTCCAACAATAAAATTAATCCATCTGTCTTCGACTCTAGCCATATGCCATACCAACCAAGTAATATGATTTGATTCTAGAGAAGGTTGCCAATATAACTCTGGTTCTGTAAGTCCGTTTAAACATTTAAGTAATCCCTCAAAATATTCATTTAAAGCTGACTTGATAGATTCTTTAAATTCATTCATTTGTTCCTCCTGGAGTTAATACGAATCTTCAACATGATTATTTGATTTTTTAATTTTTTTAGTCCACAAGTTTTCAAGTGAATATTTTGGTCTCCATCCTAAAATATCGAAAGTTTTAGAGCTATTAAATTTATTGTGGGGAGGCATAGGACTTACAAAAAAAGTTTCGGAATTTGACTGTAATTTTGATTTGTCTATTTCAACTGCACATCTTACAGCCTCTCCACAGTCAATCCAAGACGTAGTAAAAGGAACCATATCATTGTGTAAAACTGCTTTTTCTTCATTTGGAGTGGTAAGATCGTAGTGATGTCTCATATTGTAATAGAGAAGAGTTATGAGGTTTATTCCAAAATAATCTGCATATCTTTCTGCTATTTCTTGACCCAAAAACTTACTTATTGCATAAAGCCTAGTCCCTGGTTGAGGTGGCATTTCTGGATTTAAATTAAAATCCCATTCCTCATATGATTGTCCTAACATTTGGAAGTGCGGGCCGGTATTTATAACCCTTTTAATATTATGAATTTTTGCAGCATTCATCATGCTGTAATTTCCTTTTGTAGAAACATCAAATGCGAGTTTTCTATCATGTCTTAATACAGAAAGATTGATTATACAATCCATGCCTTCAGCAGCATTTATCACACCATTTATATCGTCAACGCTTAATTTTAAGAAGTCACCTTGATATTTTTTCGGAGGCTCATTAATATCTGTTAGTAATAATTGATGTTTGTTTTTCAATGCTTTAACAACCCATGGCCCCAGCATTCCAGTTCCTCCCAATATAAGAATTTTCATTTTACTCAAACTCCTATCAAATTATCAATTTTATTAGTTAAAAATTTTTGACCTTCAAATGTATCTTGTAAGTGCAAATTAATCCAGTTAGGGCCTTTCTTTCTCGCAGAATTAAAAGGATTTTTTGTCTGTTTTAACTCTTCTGAACTAAAATCTAAATCTACCATTAAATTAATGCTTTTCTTAAATTTTTCTTCAGATAATCTTGTATCACTATTTTCTCTCAGATCTCCTAGCCTTAGATTTATTACTTCAAATACTTGATCTCTAGCGAATTCTTTACATACTTTTTCTGATAAATTTGCACATAAAAGTTCTGGTTGATCCAAAGGAAATTTAGTTTCCCAGTTTTCACTAACAGTAAGATTGGCTTCATAATCTTTGTACAATTCCAAAGTAGAAATAGATATAACTTTTTCTACATTTTTTTTCCCTGCAGCAAAAAGCAAATCGTACGTTATTCTAGTGTGATAATCAATAAGCTCCATTTCATCTTTTGCTAAAAACCCTTTAAACCCTATATGAACATAAACATCTATTTTTTCAAAAAGTTTTTCCAGTTCCTTTGAATTTGAATAAATTAAATCTTTGTCATTAATAAAGTTTATATTGTGTGAAACTAGACAATTCGAAAGTATTTTGGCAATTGATGAACCATTTGAAGAAATTAGTATATTTTTTTTCTTTTCCATTATGAATTTTTCTTATTTAGTTGTTTAATAGTAACTGTAACAACAAATCTTTCAAATATTCAAAGGAAAGTTTAATGAATAAAAGTGAATTTGAAAAAATTAAAAATATAGAAAGACCACAAAAAGAATTGATTGAAAAATTAAAAAAAGTAGGAACAGCCACTGCTTCAGGTGAACTAAATAAATTGGGAATAAAAGATTGTTTCATACAAGGCCCAGTATCATGGACTCCTGGTAAAGTAATAGCAGGTCCAGCAATAACCTTGCAATTTTTGCCTATTAGAGAAGATGTGTTTCAAGATAATCAAGAGATGGATCCTGAACTTCAATACCATAGACATGCGTTGTACTTAGCCAAAGAAGGAGATGTAGTGGTAGTAGACGCAAGAGGAAATTTACGAAGTGGAGTTTTTGGAGAAATGATGCTTACTTATTTTCAAGGAAAAGGAGGTGCAGGTATAGTGGTTGATGGAGCTATTAGAGATTTTACTAATGCTAGAGATCTAGATTTAGGGATGTGGCTTCGTGGTGTTACTCCTAATTATCATACACAGACTTCAATATTCCCTAATGCTGTAAATATCCCAATTGCTTGTGGAGGGGTACTTGTAAACCCTGGAGATATTATTATTGCGGATGATGATGGTGCGGTAGTTGTTCCAAAGACCTTGGCCGAGCAATTAGCAGAAAATGCTTCAGGTCATGCAGAATGGGAGATCTTCGCTCGAAAGAAATTATCAGAAGGAGGAGAATTGAAAGATTTTTATCCTAGAATAGCTTGGTCAAATGAAACTGAAAAAGAGTATGAAACATGGATAAATAACAAATGATGATTGTTGTCTTTCCTCGGTGTATAATCTCCGGATCATAACACAATGTTTAATTCTCTGATAACATAAACCAGTAATAAAAATCTAATTAAAAGTATCTTGAAGGTAAAATATGAAAATCACCAAAATTACTCCATATGCTGCAGATTATGAACAAACATCCAAAAGCAAATTGGGTAGAAAATGGGTATTTTTAAAAATGGAAACAGATGAAGGTATTCATGGTTGGGGAGAAGTAGGTTCTTCTGTAGCAGTAAGTGAAAATTTTATGGCTACTGCTATCAAAGAAGTATCTGAAAATCTTATAGGTGAAAACCCAATGGATACTGATCGGTTATGGAATAAAATTTTTCGTCTTTTTTCTTATATGGGGTCTAGAGGATTTACAACTTCATTAACTGCTGGTTTTGATATAGCTTTGTGGGATATAAAAGGGAAAGTAAGTGGACTACCGATATATGATTTACTTGGAGGAAGATATAGAGATCCAGTAAGGCTTTACTGTAATGCTTGGTTTCCAGATTGTTCGACCCCTGAAGATTATGCAAAGGCTGCGAAAGCTAATTTAGTTGAAAACGGACACAGTGCATGTAAACTCGATCCATTTCTAGAAATGACACAATTTCATACTATGTATCAAGATGGCTTTATATCACAAAAAGGAGAACAATTAGGATACGATATTGTTGCAGCAGTAAGAGAAGTGGTCGGTCCCGCTTTTGAAATTTTGATAGATGCTCATGGACATTACAATGTACCTAATGCTATTAGGCTATCTAATAATCTTTTTGAACAATCTAATATAACTTGGTTTGAAGAACCAGTTCCACCAGAAGGAATAAACGCTTTAAAACAAGTAAAGGAAAATACGAATGCTCCAATTTGTGTTGGAGAAAGACTTTATACTAGAGCAGACTTTATTCCAATCCTTGAAAATAATCTTGCAGATTATATTATGCCTGATACTATCTGGACGGGTGGAATCTCAGAAATAAAGAAAATTGCTACAATGGCTGAGGCATATTATATTCCTATAACACCTCACGTTATTCCGGGTGGACCAATAGAATTGATTTCTGCCGCACATGTAGTAAGTTCTGTCCCGAATTTTTATAGATTGGAACACTCCCATGTTTTTATTCCTGAACATAATAATTACTTAGAGGAACCATATTTAATCAAAGACGGACATATTCATTTAAATGATAAACCAGGACTTGGATTTGAATTAGATGAAACTAAACTTGATAAATTAATATAAAAGTAGGGAATGAGAATGAAAATAATTTTGTCGGGAATAGAATATGTTGGAACAACTACTATTGCAAATTTAATGAAAGAATGGAAAGTTAAAACTACTGGAACTCCGTTTTATGATAATAATCTACATGATCATATGAAAATTCCACATACATCAGGACATCCGGATGATACAACTTCAGAAGAACAACAACAGATTTTAAACTTGTCACCAAAGCTAAAAGAAATGTATCACAGATATCATATGTATTATCATTTGCATCATTATTTTCAAAGAGATGACTTAACTGTGGGTTTTCACATCGAGGAAGCTGTATTAGCTAGAAGATATTATGGTTATGGCTTAGATGGTGAAACTTTCGATAGAGAAAATGTAGTTTTCGATAGAATTGAAAACAGGATTAAGCAAATCACATCTGATCCGATTATAACTGTTCATATGAAAGCAGAAACGTCAATTATTGAAAAAAGAATGGATTCATTAAAAAGAAACCCTGAACATTCTAATAGCCCCCTAAAAAAAGAAGATATCCCTGCAGTTATGGCTGAATATAAACATTTTGTAGATAAAAGTAATATTGGTCCTAAGGTTGAAGTTGATACAACAGTAGATACTCCTGAAGAAACATTAAATAAAGTGGTAGAGTTAATCAAGCCACATCTAAGCGAAGCAGATTTAAATAATCATTAATATTGAAAGGCTAAAAAAATGTTCACAAATTACAAAATCAATAATATCGAAAACTTTGAAACACCTGAGCACCTGATTTTTGAGTCAAAAGTCAATCACAACATTTCAACATTAATCTCTATGGTTCAAGATGTTAATAGATTAGTGCCTCATGCAAAGACGCATAAGTCTAAAGAGATGTTGAATCATTTAATTGATCGAGGAATTACTAGACATAAAACTTCAACTATAAATGAACTAGAAATTTTAGGAGAATGTGAACCTCAAGAGTTGATTTTATCTTATCCAATTGCCTCAAAAATCAAAGCCCAAAGACTTCAAAAGATAATAAATAAATTTTCCAAAACAAATTATTCTTCAATAGTTTCATCCATTTATCACGTTGAATTACTGAATGATTTAGAAGGAATCCACGGAGTATATATCGATTTAGATACGGGGATGCATAGAACAGGGATTTCTATAAATGAACTAGATGATTTACTTGATTTTATTATGAGTAAAAGTAATTTAGATTTGCGAGGAATTCATGCTTATGATGGGCATATGCATGCAGTTAATAATGACAAAGAAAGATCAAATCTTGCGGCGCAAACATTGAGAGATATAAGACAATTACAAGAAAAGATCTATTCAGCTTATAAATTCGAAACCTACGATATTATAGTTGGAGGATCTTGGTCATTTCATTTTTATCTTGACCAAAAAGATATTAAACTTTCACCAGGAACGTGGATCTATTGGGATGCAACAAATGCGGAACAAAAAGAATTAAATTTTCAAATTGCTGGAGTAGTGTTAGGTCAAGTAGTTGATAATGATGAACTCGAAGGAACTGCAACTATAGATATAGGTGCGAAAGCCATTTCTTGTGATCCTCCCACAGAAAAAAGACTAAAATTAATAGATAAACCCAATGCAATTCTGGTTCACCAAAATGAAGAGCACGGTGTAATTAAATTGAATGGTGAAACCTTAAATATTGGTGATTATGTTTTGGCAGAACCAGGGCATGCGTGTACAGTAACTCCAAAATATCCTCATGCAATAAAGATAGATGCAAATGGGGATATATCAGGTAAAATAAATTCAGATGCAAGAGACAGAAAAATCTAAATTTATCAATTCAGTATTAGGTCCTATAGATATAAATACTTTAGGATTTACGCTTTCACATGAACATGTATTAACAGCATCAGCTGGATTAGGAATTTCTTACCCTAAATTAATTGATAAAAATGATTTAATTTCTCGAGCCACTAAAGAATTTATTAAGCTGAAATCATCAGGGATAGATTCAATTATCGATGTGACTACTATGGATCTTGGTAGAGATGTTGAAATATTAAGGGAAGTGTCTATAAATTCTCATGTCAATATAATTTGTGCTACTGGAACTTGGAGAGATATCCCTCGATCTTTTTGGTATTTACGGCCATCCCAAATCGCAGAATTATATATCGATGAAATAAATAAAGGTATTGATCAAACGCAAATAAAAGCAGGAATAATTAAGGTAGCAAATGATTCTGAAGGAATAACTGAAGAAGGTGAAATTATTTTGAAAGCAGCTGCAATAACTTGTAAGCAAACTGGAGTTCCAATATCAACTCATTCGTATGCTAGAAATAAAGTTGGGCTTGAACAAATACATATTTTCAATTCTGAAAATGTAGATATAAATAAAGTTTATATAGGTCATAGTAATGATTCAACGGATGTTGATTATTTGGAAGATATTATACAACATGGTGCCTGGCTTGGATTAGATAGATTACCGGGAAGAAACCCTGATTGGAAGGAGAGAGCAGATGTTACTTTTCAACTAATTAACAGGGGCTTAGAAGATAAAATAATGCTTGGTCATGACTGGAATTATAAATCCTTAATTTCAAATTTAAGTGAGCAAGAGAGACTGTCCGCAAATCCTGAAGGTTTTTTATTTATAAAAAACCAATTTATACCTCTCTTGCAATCAATGGGAGTGAGTGAAAAATCAATAAAAAAAATTATGATAGATAACCCTAGGAGTTTTTTTTCCTAATTGGTTCATTCCCATTTGAAAGTCTTTATTCCAATAATAAAACAAATTATTATCCATAGGATTATAAGCCCTAATTCTGGTAACAAATCTAGTGTGTTTGTTCCATAAAGTGAAGATTCACGCATTCCTGTAACTAGAGGGGACAATGGTAGGTTTTGTCCAATGATTTTAATCCAAGAAGGTAAAACATCATTTTCAAAAAATACTCCTGATAAAAACATCATTGGAAAAGTAATTAAATTTGCAATAGGAGCAGCGTAATCTTCATTGGGTGATGCTCCAGATATTGCTAGCCCTATCATCAAAAAAAGAATTGATCCAAGTAAAGAGAATATTAGAATATTAACCCAGGCTAAAATACTACCTTGCCCTATATTGATTTTTAGTACTAGTATCCCAATAATAAATAATAAAATAGTTTGAATTGTTATAATTACTAATCTGCTAGCTAATTGACCTATTAAAAAATGAGCTGAAGATATTGGAGTAGCTTGTAAGCGTCTTAATACACCCTGAGTTTTATAGCTTATCAAGGTAAATACTACTCCTAAAATCCCACTTTGCATTATGGCTAATGAGACTATTCCTGGAACTAAAAATCCTTTGTACCCTTGATTGCTATTATTTTTTATTTTTGTAGAGAGATTTTGAGTATTATTGTTTGTTTTTTTCGAATCAATTATTTCTATAACCGAGTTTATAGTATCTTGAAATGCATGGGCAATAATTTCTTTTGATTCTTCAAATTCAAGGGTTATCTTTTCTTTATTGTTGTGATTATACTTATCATGTATAACTAATACACTGTCAATTTTCCCTTCTAAAACTTTTTTATCTAACTTTTCTCTAGTATTTATTTCAATTTCAATATATTTTTTTTCTGACACTGCTTTGATTAATTCTTTGGAATATTGATTTTTTGCATTATCAATTACTCCTAATTTAGAAGGTGAAAATTCTCCAAATCCATAGAATCCTAACCCAATCATCAATACAACAGGAAAAAACAGAGACCAAAATAATGATTGTGATCGTCTAAAATACATTTTCATAGTTGCTATCGCAATTGCAAAAGAGATTTTCATTAATTTTCCCTCAAATTTTTACCTGTAAGGCTAAGAAAAACATCTTCTAAGTTTGCTTCTTTTATTTTGTGTTCCCCTTTAAATCCTGAATTTAAAAGTTCCAATATCAAATTATTTGGAGTATTAATAGAAATTATCTTTCCAGCATCGATAATTGCTACTCTGTCACACAATTCTTCTGCTTCTTCCATATAATGTGTTGTTAAAATCATTGTCTTCCCTTCTGATCTTATATTTTTTATTAATTCCCACATGTTCCTTCTAGCTTGAGGATCCAAACCTGTTGTTGGTTCATCTAAAAAAAGTACTTTTGGATCATTGACTAGGGCGACTGCAATAGACAATCTTTGTTTTTGACCTCCTGAGAGTGGCTTATAAAATGATCCAAATTTATCCTGAAGTCCGACTTTTTCTAAAATAGACTTTGAATCAATTTTTACCGAATAGAAAACTCCAAACATCTCAATAATTTCTACTAAAGTTAACTTATCGAAAAATGCAGCTTGCTGAAGTTGAACTCCTATGATTTCTTTGACTTTTTTTGTCTCTTTTGCAACATTGATACCGTTTATCAAAGCTTCTCCAGAAGTCTGAGTTCTTATGCCCTCCAATATTTCTACAGTAGTTGTTTTTCCTGCACCATTAGGACCCAACAATCCAAATATTTCACCTTCATTAACGCTAAAATCTATTCCATTTACAGCAATAAAGTCGTCATATTTTTTTATTAGTTTTTTGACTCGAATAATTTCTTTTGAAGTCATATTTATTTGATTTTTCTAATCTTGCTTTGCCATTCGAGTGCAGACTCTTGTAATAGAGAAAGAGCAGTTATTGATAATACTCTTGATCCCAATCTATGGAAATGTTCATATTCTTCAAAAAGTTTAGGTCCTGAATGGGTTGCTGCAGAAATTTTCCCTTTATCTATAGTTCTTTTGACTACTAATTCAAGATTTACGTCTATTTCTTCTTTTTCTGGGAGCCCCATAGACAAAGCCATATCCGATGGTCCTAGCCATGTTGCATCAATGCCATCAACTGATAAAATTTCATCAATATTTCCAACAGCTTCTTGTGATTCAATTAAAGCAAATAGAATTGTATTATCATTAGCAAATTTATAATATTCTTCAGTTTTTTTTATTAAAGATCCGTACTTATTATTTCGTCCTGTTCCATAGTTAGATCCTCTTTTTCCTAAAGGAGGGTATTTAGCTGCATCTCTTGCCTTGATTGCATCTTCAACATTATCAATGTGTGGAACTACTATACCCTTTGCTCCAGCATCCAACATTTTTAAAATCAGATATGGTTCATTTGCTGGTACTCTTACAACAGGAGCAATTCCATATAAATCTGCAGCTCTTATCATATTTTCTGCTTCAGAATCAGTCATTGAGCCATGTTCGCAGTCTATAAAAACCCAATCAAAACCCATTGATCCAAAAAATTCAACCAAATGAGGAGAATTTATAGGTATGTTAAGTCCTACGGCGGTTTTTCCTGATTTTATTTGACTAAGAATTTTATTGTATTCCATAATTTTCACCTCAATTTATTTTATGTTATAAATTTTTGCAGCAGTATCATGAAACATGGCTGATCTTTCTGATTTAGAGAAATCTCTGGAATATTTTTTAAAAGCGTTATATAGAACACTATATGAAAAAGACACTTTATCTACTGGAAAATTGCTTTCAAACATTCCTCGATTAGGTCCAAACTTTTCAATACAATAATCTAGATAAGGTTTCATTTGTCCTGATAATTCGTCTGAATCGACTGGTTTTTCTCTTAGGTGCCAATCATGCCCCGTAATTGGCATTCCTAACCCTCCTAATTTTATTGACACATTTGGACATTCTGACAAATCTGAAATGTTTTTTTTCCATGTTTCAATCACTTCTTCTTTTCTTTCTGCGTAAGGACCAACTTGAAGCAATCCTCCTATATGATCAACAATTATGGGAAGCTCAGGAATTTGTTTTGCTAAATTTAATAGTTGTGGTAATTGGTGAAAATACATCCAAGAATCAAATGTTAAACCCATTTTGTTTAGAACTTTAGCTCCTTCAATAAATTTTTTTGTAGACATTTGTTGTTCAAGGTTATAGACACGAGTAGTTGCAACTTCTTTATTTTTATCCCAAGCCACAATATGTCTTATTCCATTAAATCTATTTGGACTTGCTGCAATTAATGCTTCCAAAACTGGTTCTACTTTTGATCCTAAGTTCAAATTAGCATGTCCAATTATTGAGGAAGCAGCTCTACTTTTCCCATACAACCCACTGGCACTTGCTGCCGCTAGCCCTTGTACAAACTCCACTTCTCCAACAGGTTTGAAATTTTCAGATGCATTCTCGTTATACATTGCCCTTGCTTCTATAAAAACTGTAGATTGAACATTGTGAGTATTTATATCGTTTATAAGTTCTTGAAGTAGATATCTTTGGTAGGGTAGACGTTCATTTTTATAATCCCAAAAATGATGATGAGGATCACATATGGGGATTTCTGGTTCAATAGCTTCCTCTTTAGTTAATTCAAGCCAATCATTTCCTCCGTAAGGCATATATATCTCCACTTTTATATATTTTATGTTTTTTTTTATCATATAATGTTCTACAAATAAAATAATCATTAGAAGATTTGTTTTTATATGAAACAAAACATAAACTTCTTTTTTTATAGGAAATTTATTGTCAAAACATCGGACAACAATTATAGACCCTCTTAGTAATAAGCAGCTTTTTCTTGATGATTATGCGATTGAAAACCTTGATGGATTAGTTAAGGTTTTGCATCAACCTAAGAAATGTGGAACGATTATAGCCCCAGACCGATCAAAAGAACAAACTCTGGTACAGAGTTCTTCTTCTCCAAATTGGAACCCTGATATTAATCGATGGGAATGGTGGTATGCTGGATTTTATGATGAAGCACCTGTTCAAGGGCCAGTTGATCCAGTATGGGGAGAGTATCACTATACCACTTCTATTGATGGAATAAACTGGGAATATCCAACACTTGGTCTTTATGAATGGAGAGGATCTTGGGAAAATAATCTTGCATATCACTCCAGACTTGACTTCATAAGAAGAAGAGGTGAAAAAAATCCACCAGGTATTGAAGAAAGACGTTTTCATCACATTGTAAGAGATCAAAATGATCCAGATGAAAACCGTCGGTACAAAGCATTATTCAGTAATTCTGACAACCAAAGAAGATACCCAGCTTTCTCTCCTGATGGTTTCAAATGGTTGTTTCCATATGTTGATGGGATTTATAGTGAAGACACTTCTCAAATGATTTTCGACAACATACAAAATCAATATGTCGCTACAGTAAAAAAAAGAACTGAATGGGGCCGATCTTTATGGCTTTCAACAAGTAAGGACTTTTTAGAATGGACAGATCCTCAATTAGTCCTCCATACAGATGAGATTGACCAGATAAACCGAAAAGAAAGAATAAAAAAAGCAGTTGAAGATCCTGATTATCTTTCTCCTCCTACAATAGATTCAGAAGCAGACTATATTGCACAGCTTTATATGATGCCTTTGATGACTTATGAGGGGATATATGTAGGTTTTCCATTATTGTTCAATCCAGCTGGTCCCGACTTACCACAAATGAATCACTGTGGTCTAAATCAAACTGAATTGGCCATGTCTCGAGACTTATATCAATGGAAAAGAGTAGCTGATCGGTCAATATTTTTGGGAATTGATCCTTGGGATGGAAAAAATTACGATACATGTCAAGTAGCAGTTTGTGGATCACCCATAGTAAGAAATAATGAAATATGGATTTATTACGAAGGAGCAAGATTTAGAGGTGTTAAAGAAAGTTATCCTGAAAAATTTCGTCCATATTTCAGAGATATGGGAGCATTAGAATTGGCTAAACTCAGACTAGATGGCTTTGTTTCACTGACTGCAAAAAATAAAGGCGAATTTCTAACTAAGCCATTTAATGTAACTAATGAAACACTAAAAATTAATGTGAACTCATCAAAAGGGCAATTAGATGTAGAGATTATAGATGCAAATACGTTAGAACCATTACCTAACCTTTCTTTCTCAAATTGTGATCCTATAAGATCTGACAGTATAGATACTTTGGTTACTTGGAAAGGATTATCACTTTTAAACNATAGAAAACCCGTTAGAGTAAGGTTTAGAATGCAAAAGTCAGAGATATATTCATTTTGGACAGAAAAGAAAAAATAACGATAAGNTTTGTAAATCTTATCAAAAAAATTCATTACAGTACGTTATAATTATAAGTAGCTATTATTTCCTATTTTGCAGTTTCTTTATTGCTAGAGAAAATAATTAGGAGGTAATAGCACCAAATAATTTANTTCATTATTTATTCNGTACATAATATTCAATTAATTCGTTTAATATAAAATTGGAAATTCTATTAATAAATTCATGATTTTATTAATATCATCAATCAGACTTTCTATATTATCTTTTTTTTATCATATAATGTTCTACAAATTAAAATAATAATTGGAAGTATTTTTCTCATATGACAGATAAATTAAACACGTTACTTGAATCAGAAAACCAGAAATATTTGGAAAATACAAAAAAATCTTTTGAAAAGCATAAGGCTTCAGAAAATTTTATGCCCGGTGGAAACACCCGAACCACTCAATGGATGGATCCTTATCCTTTTTATGTTGATAATGCCAATGGCTTACATATTAAAGACTTAGATGGTAATGAATATCTTGATTTTATGTTAAATGCAACGACTCTAATCTTAGGTCATGCTCCACCTGAAATAGTTAGTACTCTTACTAGGCAAATAAAATTAGGAACTGTATATAGTGCACCTACAGATGGACAAGCGAAACTTGCCGAAATTTTAGTGAATAGAATACCTTCTATACAAAAAATTAGATTTACTAACTCAGGAACTGAAGCAACTATGATGTCATTAATGGCAGCAAGATCTTATACAAAAAAAACTAANATAGCCAAATTTGAAGGAGGTTATCATGGAACTCATGAACACGTTTCGGTTAGTGTTTATCCCAAAGAGTCAGATTTGAATTCTGAAACTAATCCCGGCGTACCAGAATATAGTTATCAACCCAAAAGTATTTTAGATGATGTAATAGTTTTGCCATATAATGATGTCGAAAAATGTAAGAAACTAATTCATGAATATAAAGATGATCTTGCGTGCATAATAATGGAACCCATAATTTCTAATTTTGGATATTTACCTTTAGATTTACAATTTTTGAAATTTATAAGAGAAATTACTTATGAATTAGGAATTGTTTTAATTTTTGATGAAATTCAAAGTTTTCGAGTTGCAAAAGGAGGCGCTCAAGAAGTATTTGATGTCGTTCCGGACATCACTACATTGGGAAAAATTATAGGAGGTGGACTTCCTATAGGTGCCTTTGGTGGAAAAGAAGATATTATGGATTTGTTTAATCCTAGTAGCCCAAACTATGATATTGCACATGCAGGAACTTTTAATGGTAATCCTTTGACCATGGAAGCAGGAGCGTCAGTAATGAATGCACTTACTGATGAAAAATATACTCAAATGAATCTTTTAGGGGAGCAATTACGAAAACAACTAAAATCAGTATTTGATGAAATAGACTTAAAAGTTCAAGTTACAGGATATGGTTCTCTATTTGGNATAAATTTTAATAAAAATACCATTAGAGACTATAGGTCTTTTATTAAAAATAATACTGAAATGACAAAAATTTTATTTTCTTATATGCGTAATAACGGTATTTTGCTNCAAGTTAAAAATGCAGGAGCATTAAGTACTTTGATGACCCAAAACCAAATAGAATTATTGGTTAAAAATAGCAGGGAAATTGGGTTAAAAATAAAGGAAAACTCATATGAATGAAATAAATCTTAAAGAAAGAACAGCTATTGTTACTGGAGCTGCACAAGGTTTTGGGCTTGCTATTACTAAACGATATTTAAAATCTGGAGCAAAAGTTATCATGTGGGACATTGATGAAGAATATCTTCATAAGTCCTATAAAGAAATCAATAATCCCAAAAACTGTTTTATTAACATTGTTGATGTAACAGATTCAAATCAAGTAAAAAATGCAACACAAGAGTCAATTGAAGATTTCAAAAAAATTGATATTTTCGTTAATAATGCAGGTATTACAGGACCAAATATCGAGACATGGGATTATGAAATAGACGATTGGAAAAAAGTCATTGACTTAGATTTAAATGGTGTATTTTATTGTTGCAAATATATTGTTCCACATATGATTAAAAACAATTATGGAAGACTAGTAAATATAGCTTCTATTGCTGGCAAAGAAGGGAATCCAAATGCAGTCGCCTACAGTTCTGCAAAATCNGGAGTCATTGCATTAACAAAATCATTAGGTAAAGAATTAGCAGATTATAATATCTCAGTTAATTGTGTGACTCCGTCCGCTGGAAAAACAAGAATTTTTGATCAAATGACTGAAGAACATATAGGATATATGCTTTCTAAAATACCTAGGAAAAGATTTATCAAACACGAAGAAGTAGCATCTCTAGTATCATGGTTGGCAAGTGAAGAGTGTTCATATTCTACTGGTGCCGTTTTTGATTTGAGTGGCGGTAGAGCCACATACTAATAGACATACGATTAGAATTTATTTTTCAAAGAAATTATTATTTATAAATGGAAATTTATGTTAATAATTTTAGTCATAANAAATGTATAATATGTTTGAAATATCGCAAAATGAGAGATTATAAATATCCAAAAAGATCTGACTCATTTTATCAAATGGATGTTGAAAAAATTTGTTTCAATTGTTTTATGTACGGGAGATANAATGCATTATAACTATTCGATTATAGAAACACCTATAGGTAGCCTTTCTATATTGGCAGATAATAAAANTCTAAAAATGTTGAAATTTTCTGATTCATTTCAATCTTTCGAAAAAAAAATCTCTATGCCAAAAATTTTAAGAAAAAAAAATATAGTTCTTCAAAATGTAGAAAAACAAATACAGGAATATTTCAGAAAAGAAAGAAAAAAATTTGATATACCTTTAGATATTTCTTCAGGAACAACTTTCCAACAAACAGTTTGGAAATCTTTGATAGATATAGAATATGGTTCTTTAGCATCTTATGCTGATATTGCAAGAAATGTTAAACGCCCAAATGCTTATAGGGCAGTAGGAAATGCTAATAATTCTAACCCAATTTCNATAATTATTCCTTGNCACAGAGTTGTTGGGTCTAACGGAAACTTATCTGGATACGGAGGGGGAATTGATAAGAAAAAATTCTTAATAGACTTGGAAGAACANCATGATTGATAAAAAATTTAAATTACTACTTGTTTTTGCTCACCCAGATGATGAAACAAGTGCTTGTGGAGGGATAATAATTAAATATTCTAAACTCGGACATAGTGTTGACGTATGTACTACTACGAATGGCGACAAGGGAGATTTAGGAACAGGTGATTTAAAAATACATAGGAAAGAACTTGGGAAATTTAGAGAAACTGAACAAAAGAAAGTATTAGAGTATTTGGGAGCCAATGCACCTTTTCAATTAGGTCATGGAGATCAAGAATTAANAAAAATGGCNCCTGGCGTTTTATCTGAACAGATTTATAATGTTTACAAGAAAGTAACTCCAGATATTGTAATCACATTTGGACCCACAGGTTTTTCGGATCATACCGATCACATTGAAACTCATAAAGCTGCTACGTCTGCATTCAATCTTTATAAAAAAGAAAATAAGAATAGGAAACTTTTTTATTTGGCAGCAAACGAAGACTTCGTAAAAAGATTTAATATGATTTTAAGTGAGATTGAAAAATCGGTCACTCATAATGTAGATATAACATTGGAATCTAGAAAAAAAATTTCAGCTTTGAAGCTGTATAAAAGTCAAAAAGATGCTCAAGATCTGTCAGAAATGTTTTTAACTTTATACAAAGAATTTGGTGCCATAGAATCTTTCGTTCAAATTTATCCAAAAATTAATGTTGCAAAGAATAAAATAATTAGAACGTCAATTTTGCATTAATTGTTTGTTTATTGAGTCCAGGGACCCAATTTATCCTCAACAAAGCTATTACGAAAAACACCATTTGGATCATATCTAGAACATACATCTCGAAATGTATCAATCTTAGGATAAAGTTGATTCAAATGCTCACTGGTTTGTGGGAACCACTTGCCCCAATGTATTCTCGCNTGAAATAGCTCAAACATACTATTTGATAAAAAAGTTGCCAATGCATAAAATTCATCTCTTGGTTCTTGGTAAGTTATAAAGCTAATTGCGTACCAATCTTCAGATACACCTGATGCCATAGAAATTAATGTGTCATCCGGCATTATCCTACGAAAGCAAATTGGGTAGTGATGAGTAAAGCGTCCTTTAATTGAAGATAGCGAGTCCAACAGTTGTGCTTTTTGTAGACTCTCATTGGTTAATTCTGACAGCTGATGATTNCTATTATCTGCGTANTGCAAAATATCCTTAACAAAACTAGCTGCTTCAANTACANGAGANCGNACGACAAAAGCNTCAAGNTCNAAATGCCNAAACAATTCATGCTTCATAACNAGNGCNCGGTCACTTCNATCNGTCACTANCCAATTNTGAAATACAAGAGAGGGCACAATNGAACGAAANAAGNNGNGNANTAATCGTCTGCTTCGCAGAATTGATACAATNAANTTCATCACNAAATGCATNCCGAGATCGATAACAAGAAACCAATATATACGATAAATAGCAGCGAGCCCTCGACGTCGTAATTCAAGAGAAACAAGGCGCTTTTGGATAAAAAATTTCCAAGAGTGTGGCATCAAAAAAAACTGTTGCAAGGGCGATTCCTTCTCCAATGCAAGCACCTCTTTGATTGTGTCACGAAATGTGGCTTTTTCTTGAACATAATATTGAGGAATACAAGGGAGTGTCATCTCAACAACGACCCCAAGACACCCAAGAGAACATCTTGCCGCCTGAAGTGCTGTACCTTCAGTAATATCTACAATCTTCGCATATTTACCATTCTCGTCGAAACAAGCTANTTGTANTGATTCGATATAGTGTGAAAGACTATGTTTTCCAGAACCATGAGTGCCTGTAGCAGTTGCACCAGCAATCGTTTGNTGATCAATTAAACCGACTGAGGGTATGGTNAGTCCTTTTCGGTTTAGNTCTGCNAACAANTTTTTAACTTTACAACCAGCGCCTACAGTAACGCTAGTTTCATGATTCTTTTCCTGGATTTTGACATAGTCGAAATGACTCATATCGATTAGCACGTCTTCTGATTCAATCAAGCCGCTCCATGAGTGCTTTGAAGCAACAACTCGAATTTTTCCACTTTTATGTTTTTCAAGTATGTCAATCAACTCATCTTTATTGATTGGAGAGTAAGCATGTGATGGCTTGAAACGTAAATTGCGTCCAAAGTTTTGTACGAGTTTAGATTTAGTAATAAATTTATCCTCCTGCTATAGAAACTTTTGTTTTCATTTTGTGATTTAAAAAATTTAGTCCCAATTGATAACAAATTTCCCAGGGGCACCTTTAGAAAATTCTTTGTAAGCCTGTGGTGCATCTTCAATATTTGAACGAGAGGTAATAATTGAATCTAGTGCAACTTTTCGTTCAGCAGTAAACCTAGCAGCTTCGGACAATCCAAAAGTAGAGAATGTCCATGAACCTAACATAGTCAAATGTCTATGAATAATGTGTGGAGTAGGTTCGTATGTTACTTCTCCTCCTTCGCCAACAAGACATGTTTTTCCAAATACCCTAGTAGATTCGACTGCTGCAATTCTTGTTACTGAAAGTCCTGCTGCTTCCAGCGTTGAGTCAGCTCCATTTCCATTAGTAAGTTCCTTGATTTGTTCGGGAGCGTCTCCAGAACTTGCGTTGACTGTTTTCCACGCACCAAGATTAGAAGCCATTTTTAATCTTTCTGTTGAAATATCTACTGCAATTATTCTTGCTCCCATTTCGTTGCCAAATATTGTTGCAGCTAACCCAACTGGGCCTTGTCCAAACACAGCAAAAGTTTCTCGACCAGATATCTCAAGTTTTTTAAGTGCTTGAAATGCAGTACTGGCTCCACATGCAAGATAAGCACCAATTTCAAATGAGAGATCATCAGGAAGTGGAACACAAGTTGATTGGTGGGCAACCATATAGTCACCATGTCCACCATGCATTGAACGTCCATAATATTCTTTTTTATCAGTTACTTCACAAAGTTGTTGCCAGCCAGTAAGGCAATAGTCACACTTCCGACATCCTTCATAATGATGTTGAATTATTCGGTCACCCACTGATAAACCTTTAACATTTGGGCCAAGCTCTACTATTTCTCCACAAGGCTCGTGTCCAGGTCTTCTTAGTTCTGCATTATGTTCATTCGGTGATTTATCGCGATATGACATGAAATCAGATCCACATAGACCTGAGGATCTTAATTTGACCAAAACTTGTTCTGGCCCTGGGGCGATTTCAGGGTAATCAATTACTTCGGCAATACTATTTCCTTTGAAAGCTATACCTCGCATAGTATTTAACTCCTTTGTTTATAAGATTATGAATTATTGAAAATTCTATAATTTATTATTGGCTTATAACAGAGAAAAGATGTCTTTATCTAGTTAAATTGAAGGATCAATTTTATATTTTTCTACTTTATTTTCGTCAATTTCTATACCCAGACCAGGCTTTTCGGGAAGCTCATATTGACCTTCAGATGCATCAAAATTATCTGAAAGTATCATGGCCTTAACGGCGTGTCCTTGTTCTGAATGTTCCATAATCATGAAGTTAGGTGTTCCTAATGAAAATTGAAGTGTTGCAGCTATTGATACAATTCCTCCTCCTCCAACGTGCGGAGCAACAGGGATGTTATATAACTCAGCTATTGTTGCGATTTGTTTTCCCCCGGTAAGTCCAGTCCTTGCTATATCAGGCATTGAAATATCATAAGCTCTTTTTTCAAATATTTCTCTCATTTCATACTTTGTTCTTGTCCATTCTCCGTTAGCTATTGGCATATCTAAAGATCTAGATATTTCACATAGCCCAGGGATGTCTATCGGATCAGATGGAGACTCTAACCATAATAAGTTTAATTTTTCTAATTCTTTTCCAAGTTTAATAGCGTTGAAAGTATCAAAACCCATATGTACATCTGCCATTAATCCGATTGAATTTCCAACGCGTTCTCTAACTTTTGCAGCTATTTCCACAGTCGTTTCTAGATCTTCTTTTAAATGCATTTTAAGAAATTTATATCCTTTACCTACTGACCATTCAGCTTGGTCTGCAACTTCTTCTGGATGAGTTCCTCCTATACCGTTATATAGAGGAACTTTTTTTCGGTGAATCCCTCCCATACTTTGACATGTTGGCATATTTAATGCTTTTCCTATAGCATCCCATATTGCTATATCGACTCCACAAATAGCATCTATATAAAATCCTGTGTAATGACCTCTTTCTCTTTTGGCTGAGTAATTCTTATGCCAAATAGCTTCAACATCAAAAATATTTTTACCAATAGTCAAAGGGGTAACTATATCTGTAATAATTGTGGCAGTTGTATTTGGACTTACTGGAGATTGAGCTTCTCCCCAGCCTATTATCCCTGAATCTGTTTCAATTTTTACTACAGTAGTTTCATGAAATTTTGAGTAAATAGAAGTATTAGAACCTTCATCAACATAATAAATCCCCATGTCTTTTATTTCTGAGTCGTAAGTTCCTAAAGCTTTGGCATCTAAATGTCTTTTTTTATCTTTGTTCTGCTTTTTGGATTCCTGTTTCTCGTAATCTTTTGCAGGCAGATCCTTATTAGCAAGCATTGCAGTATTTAGATTTTTGGTATTTATTTTTCTACCATCATCTGATTCATTAGGAATTCTTATTGGAAATGCAGTTATATTAGTTATTTTCATTTTTATTTATTTAGGAAATTTATCTTAATACTCATTTGTATCAAAAACCATATTCATCTCAGTCCATGAATCAAGTTTACCAGATTCTAGCTTCTTACCCAATTTACTCATAATAGTGGACCATTCTTTGACCTTCGGAATAGGAGGTTCTATATGAATCCCATCACTGAGGTCAAAATCATTGTCCACCTCTAACAACATAACTAATCTGTTTTCTCTATTATATATTCTCATTCTACCTATCGGTCTATTTGTTAGGTCAGCTATCACTTCTGGCCATACATTTTCATGATAGTTAATATAATCTTGAATAATTGATGGATTTTCTTCTAAAGCCATATTAAGCACTAACATTTTTTTTCCTGTCATTTTCTACCTCGTTCATTTTTTCTTAAATAGATTTTTTATTACTATTATCTATTAGATAAATAATTTAAAACAAATTCCCCAATATTAAACCGGTCATTGAATTATTCTACCTGTAGTCAAGCCGATAAATATTTTATAGTTGTAATTATGAAAGAAAGATTTATATATAAAACTATAAAAGAGGCAAAAGTGGATTATGTTTTAAAACGTTGGTCTATAGAACTTGATCAAGAAGATATAGTTGTAGTTTCAAAACAAAAAAAGATATCACACATCTTACATGCAATCTTGACTTTAGCTACTGGATTTTGGGGAATAATTTGGATAGTTATTTATTTGACNAAAAGTAGTGAGAGACACATTATCACCTTTGATAAAAAAACTAAANTTGTAAATATTCAAGCTTATGATTAAAACAGTACATGTTACAGGAGCATATGGTGTTGCAATAACGAATTTAGTGTCCCTAACATTTTTGGTACCCCGTACGAGATTCGAACTCGTGATCTCCACCTTGAGAGGGTGGCGTGTTAGGCCGCTACACCAACGGGGCATGGCTGCCGATCCAGGATTCGAACCTGGGCTCTCAGATTCAGAGTCTGATGTCCTACCGCTAGACTAATCGGCATCACCGATTACTATTTTACTATATTTGATTCTAAACTATTGATTGATTAACAACTGTCCTGAGTTCGCTTCTAAGTGCATCTCTTTCAAGAAAATTCATTATTTGAGTCATAAAAACCACATTAATTTTTTCCACTGGATCAACCCAAAATGCAGTACCAGCTGCTCCACCCCATGCGAATTCTCCTAAAGAACTTATATTCTTATTCCTCACAGGATCAATGACCACAGAACCACCTAAACTGAACCCAATTCCTTCAAAAAGAGTNTCNCTCCATCTACCTTTAGCAATTTGAGATAAATCAACATTTTTTTCTAGTTGATTAGACATCATCAATTCAGTAGTTTTTTTNCCTAAAATGGTAGTNCCATTTATAGTTCCTTTATTCTGGAGCATGTTACAAAATTTCATGTAATCATCAATTGTNGATAATAATCCACCTCCNCCAGAAAAACTTTTGGGAGTATTAGAAAAAGCACTTGATTGAGAGTCATCAGAGAGTTTATAACCACCATTTTTNGCATCGCATACATAGCAACTTGCAAAACGTTCTTTTTTTTCNTTAGGAATTGTGAAGAATGTATCATTCATATNAAGTGNGTCTAGAATTGTTTCTTTGAAAAACTCGAACAANGTTTTNTTAGNTATTCTCTGTATTATGAATCCCAAAATATCTGTAGAAATAGAATAATTAAAATGTTCTCCAGGNGAAAATTCTAATGGTATATCCGCCAAAAGTTTAATGTATTCATCGGGATCTAATTTATCTCCTTGAGCTATCATTATGCCTTTATCTCTATACATTTCATCNACAGGNGTTTCATTTGTAAAATGGTAAGTTAAACCTGATCTATGAGTTAATAAATCATGTATAAGCATTTTTCTNTTTGGNGNTTTTGTTTTGAAATTATTTTTATCTCCTGATTCATAAACTTTCATATTCTTCCATTCAGGAATAAATTTTTCTACTTCATCACTTAAATGAATTAATCCCTTTTCAAATAATGACATGATACAAACACTGGTTATAGGCTTAGTCATAGAGTAAATTCTGAAGATAGTATTTCTATTAATAGGTTTTTCTCTTTCAACATCCATAAACCCTTTTTCGAAATANCCNACCTCTTCATTATTTTGAGAAATCAAAATTGAAGATCCTGGTAAATGTTCTCTAACGTATTTATCTAATAAATATTTATTTAGATAATTTAATTTTTTTGGAAGTANTTTAGACATTATATTTCGNTGTAATCTCCGTATTTATTCTCAGATTTTATACTGGGTTTACACCAAAAAACTATTAAAATTATNACACCAACAAATCCCACTAAACCAAATAAACCAATTATGGNGTTAGGATNTTGAGTACTNNNAGGNGCCAAAAATTCCGAAACTTGAATNATATANACAGGAAATANAATCAATTGCCACCACCCAGTTTTGTTTATGTCATGNAGGCGTCTTGAAGCTACAGCTAGNGAAGGNGNCAAAAGTGCTAAAAATCCTANAAATNNAAAAATNCCAACAAANGAATCTGATAATATTNTTCGAGCAGCNGTATCTANTAAAAGTGTAATAATCGATANNATNANACCAAATAANGCAAACCACCAAAATTCAGCCCTTTTGGATCTTCCNTGGAAATTTTTATANTCTATAAGACATTTAATNACTGCAATTTTAAAATTCATTTATTTCNGCANNTTTCTAGGAGATNAAAATCTCCTCGATTTGATTAGCCAAATTGTAGTCTTTTTNAGTAATGGCGTTNTCAGAATGAGTAAATAATANTATTTCAACTTTATTATAAACATTGGTAATATTTGGATGGTGATCTTCCTTTTCAGCTATTTGAGCTATNTTATTGATAAATTCAATAGCANTTAAAAANGAATCNCATTCATAAGATCTAAATAATTTNTTATNTTTAATTTCCCAATTATGTGGTAGCTTGCTCAATCTTGTTTTTCTCCTATAATGANTNTATTAATTCTATTTTATTTATAAAGGATTTCAAATGATAGCTGAAGACATTAAAGATTTTAAGGGTTTTTTTCCTGCGAATCCTACTCCTGTATTCCAAGGAGAGGGAGTTAGAGAAGATGCTTTAAGAGCAATTTTAGAATATGACATCANAAATGGNGCAGGAGGTTTTTGGTTAGCAGGNACAACAGGAGAGGGNCCAATATTAAGTGAGATACAGCGTCGTGAAACAGCNGAGATAGCAGCAGATGTTTGNAANGGNAGNGTTAAAACAATTATGCATGTTGGCGGAATTACTACAGAACTTTCTATAGCAGGAGCAAAGGCCGCTAAAGATTCTGGTTGCGANGCAATTTGCCTTTTACCACCTTTTTTATATCCTACTGATGAACAGGGTGTTATTGATTTTTATAAAGAAGTTTCAGATGCATGNGAAAACCTTCCTTTTTTTGTNTATAANTTACCNCAAATAACAGGAATTGAATTTGTTCCGGGTAGTGCAAATGCACCNGGGCAAGTATCTATGGATAAAGTCATTACTGAAGTTCCCAANNTAGCAGGTTTGAAACATTCNGCAGCTAANCAGGCTCTNATCCCTGTTTTTGCCTCTATGGGTCTNGCNTGTTTTTCTGGNAATGGNTTTTTACCTTTACCTTCTTTAACTTTAGGTGCAGTTGGAACTGTAGATGCTCCATTGTCAATAATTCCTAAGNTTTATAACGATTTATATAATGCNTGGATANCTGGAGATATTAAATTAGCTGANGAAAAACAAAAAGAAGTAACTACAAAAATNAGTGTATTGAAATCTTATAACTCAGCTGCNGATGCTTCAAANGCNCTATTNTCTGAAATTCTTGAAATTGATTGTGGNAGGTCNATTTTACCTAATAGAAGACTTACAGATTCTGAGATTAAAGAACTTATTNCTAGAGCAAAAGAAGTNGAANTAATTTAATAATTGCANACCATNTCNACTAGATTTTCTGCATATGTTGTAGAGGATTNTATTCTTGCTTCAGCTTGATCAATATTATTTACTGTTAGNACTCCAAANATTATAGGNTTGTTTTTTTCAAGGCTTACTTTTTGTATGCCATAANNAGTATTTTCNGCTATATATTTNTAATGATCCGTTTCACCTTTTATTANGCATCCTATNGCAATGATTCCATCNATATCTNTNTCTAGNANTTTNTTACATGCNAATGGGATTTCAAATGANCCNGGNACNGTATNATTTATGATATTTTNAACCCCTAATTCTTTNAATCTTTTNTCACTNTNNATGGCCATTTTTTCTGTAATGANAGAATTGAATCTTGCTCTTACTATAGCAACTTTTATTTCTGAAGGATCATTAATGAAATCTACCAATTTTCCAGNTTCTTTATTCAATATGATGTCCNATTTTTGAACTTTTTATTTTTAAATATTCTTTGTTTTCAGGTCTAGCANTTGTATTTAANNGAACNGTTGANANTATNTCTAATCCAAAGCCNTCAAGACCTACAACTTTTTTNGGNTTATTNGTTAGAAGATCAAATTTTCTAACTCCTAAATCNCNTAATATTTGAGCTCCAATTCCGTAACTTCTAAGATCCATTGGGAATCCAAGAGACAAATTAGCATCTACTGTGTCTAAACCTGTATCTTGTAANCTATATGCTTTGATTTTATTTAATAATCCAATTCCTCTNCCTTCCTGTCTCATATAGACGAACACACCAGATTCAGAATTTGAAATTTTTTCTAAAGCTGATTCTAATTGATCTCCACAATCGCATCTTATTGAACCCAATATGTCTCCAGTTGAGCATTCTGAATGAACCCTGACGAGAGCTGGTTTATTTGGATCAATTTCACCTTTTACTAATGCGATTGGTTCTGATTTATCTACTGATGATTTGAATGCGTAGACTTTGAAATCTCCATATTTTGTAGGCAAATTTGCACTAGCTATTCTTTCAATAAGTTTTTCTTTAGCTATGCGATATGCGATGATATCTTCTATAGATACGATTGGTAATTTGTATTTTTTAGAGATTTTTATTAAATCATCTCCTCTAGCCATAGTCCCATCTTCATTCATGACCTCACATATAACTGCAGCAGGAGTTTTACCAGACAATCTAGCAAGATCAACAGATCCTTCTGTATGTCCAGCTCGAACTAAAACTCCTCCTTCTTGATATTTAAGAGGAAAAATATGTCCTGGTTTTACAAAATCCAAAGGCTTAGAATTTGGATTACTTAATTTTTTAACAGTAATAGCTCTATCTTTTGCAGAAATTCCTGACTCTATTCCTTTAGATGCATCGACAGATACTGTAAAAGCCGTATTCATAGACTCTGTATTTTGAATAACCATAGGGTCAAGGTCTAAATTTCGCACTATTTCACCTGAAAGAGGACAGCAAATCAATCCCCTAGCTACACTTGCCATGAAATTAATATCTTGAGGGTTACAATCTTGTGCAGGTAAAGCTATGTCACCTTCATTTTCACGACCTTCGTCATCGACGATGATTACCATTTTCCCTTTTTTAAAGTTTTCAATGGCTTTTTCCATTGAATCCATCTGTTTATTTGAGGGTCCTTTTGTATTTAATTTTTTATCCATAACATTATTTTTTCATTATTTGTTCTACGTATTTTCTAATATATCTAGCATTTATGTCAGTTTCTATATTAACAATTTGATTCTTTGACAAATGTCCTAATGTGGTAATATCCATTGTAAGAGGGATTAGTGATATTGCAAACTGATTGTTGTCTATACTAACTATAGTTATACTCGTTCCATCTATTCCAATGTATCCTTTTTCAATAATATTATCGATAATTTTTTTGTCAGTTTCAAAAATTACTTCGTTACTATTTTTTAGTATGTTTATTTTTTTACAAACAGCAGTACCTTCGATGTGACCCTCTAAT
>PBER01000008.1 GCA_002718455.1 Chloroflexota bacterium
CGCACCTTAACAATTGAACAGTGGACAGAAAGAACGTCAACTTTACGGAGAGTTTGATCCTGGCTCAGGACGAACGTTGGCGGCGCGCATAATGCATGCAAGTCGAACGAAGTCCCACCCTTCGGGGTGACGACTTAGTGGCAGACGGCTGAGTAACACGTGAGTGATCTGCCTTTGGGTGAGGGACAACAGAGGGAAACTTCTGCTAATACCTCATACGATCCATGATCTAAGGTCTTGGATGAAAGGTGCCGGGTAACTGGTTGCCGCCCTTAGATGAGCTCGCGGCCTATCAGGTTGTTGGTGGGGTAATAGCCTACCAAGCCTAAGACGGGTAGCTGGTGTGAGAGCACGACCAGTCAGAGGGGGACTGAGACACGGCCCCCACTCCTACGGGAGGCAGCAGCAGGGAATCTTGCGCAATGGACTGTATGGTCTGACGCAGCGACACCGCGTGGAGGATGAATGCTTTAGGGTTGTAAACTCCTTTTCTTAGGGAAGATGATGACGGTACCTAAGGAATAAGCATCGGCTAACTACGTGCCAGCAGCCGCGGTAATACGTAGGATGCGAGCGTTGTCCGGAATTATTGGGCGTAAAGGGCGTCTAGGTTGATTGATAAGTCCTGTGTGAAATCTCTTGGCTCAACCAAGAAAGGTCACAGGAAACTATTAATCTAGAGGTCATCAGAGGTAAGTGGAATTCACGGAGTAGTGGTGAAATGCGTAGATACCGTGAGGAACACCAGAGGCGAAAGCGGCTTACTAGGATGAACCTGACACTAAAGCGCGAAAGCGTGGGTAGCAAACCGGATTAGATACCCGGGTAGTCCACGCCATAAACGATGGATACTAGTTATGGGAGGCATTGACCCATCTGTAACGAAGCTAACGCATTAAGTATCCCGCCTGGGGAGTACGGCCGCAAGGTTAAAACTCAAAGAAATTGACGGGGGCCCGCACAAGCAGCGGAGCGTGTGGTTTAATTCGATGATAAGCGAAGAACCTTACCAAGGCTTGAAATATATCTGACAGCTAGTGAAAGCTAGTCTCCTTCGGGCAGATATACAGATGTTGCATGGCTGTCGTCAGCTCGTGCCGTGAGGTGTTGGGTTAAGTCCCGCAACGAGCGCAACCCTCATCGTTAGTTACTATGTCTAGCGAGACTGCCTCTAAAAAAGAGGAGGAAGGTGGGGATGACGTCAAGTCAGCATGGCTCTTACGCCTTGGGCTACACACACGCTACAATGGCCAGTACAAAGGGCTGCAAAGGAGCGATCCGGAGCTAATCCCATAAAGCTGGCCCCAGTTGGAATTGCAGGCTGCAACTCGCCTGCATGAACGTGGAGTTGCTAGTAAACGCAGGTCAGCATACTGCGTTGAATACGTTCCCGGTCCTTGTACACACCGCCCGTCACGTCATGGAAGTTGGTAACACTTGAAGTCGTTGTGCTAACCGTTTTACGGAGGCAGACGCCGAGAGTGGGACTGATGACTGGGACGAAGTCGTAACAAGGTAGCTGTAGCGGAAGCTGCGGCTGGATCACCTCCTTTCTAAGGATAAATAAGGCTTATTAAATTAAGTTGTTATTATGGTCGTTTAGTGTTTATTCATTAAAAATCTTTACTTGAGCGAGATTCTGTTTTTTTAAAACTAGAAGGGGCTCGTAGATATTTTTATAGAATTAAAAATGACACTATTGTTATTTGCATGGATATGCAAATCAAAAAAGAGATTTTGGTCTTTTCATTCACTGTTCAGTTTTCAAGGGAACTAAATAAATGCTTCTAAACTTACTATTGTTACAATATAAAAAAACTTTTTATATTTGCTATAAAAAAACTATTCTTGATATAAAATTATTTCTGTATCTAAATTTAATTTGGGCCCGTAGCTCAGCCGGTTAGAGCGCTACTCTGATAAAGTAGAGGTCGGATGTTCGAGTCATCCCGGGCCCACCATTAATTTGATAGGTTGGTATTAATTGCAGATTTGCATAATTATACCTAATGGAATGAACCATAAAAAGAAGTAATTTGGATTAGCTAACATTAGACTGCTAACTCAGACATCATGTTGAGGTTTTTATATATGAAAAAAATTGTTTTTGGCTATGTTTATATTTTGATTGGTTACTCATTTTTATTATATCTTTCCTCTTTTCTTTGGATTTTTCAGGCTATTTGGCTTTTTGTTGGACTCGTATTCTTTTTGGATATTTTTCTTTCTTTGTTTAGAGATATTGACAACACACAAGAAAGAAGATTTAAATAATTGAAAATTTAGTTTGATTGATTCATAATTACTTATAAATATAATTATTAGTCTAAAAGGAGATATTTAATGAATGTAACCCAAAAAACATTTATTGGATGGAGTTTAGCTCTCTTACCATTAGTATGTACTGCATGCTTCATGTTTGTATTTATTGGAGCCGGTGATGGAGATTCAACTTCCGTACTTAAAAATGTATCTGAAAATGCATTACTTAATAAATTACTTATTAGTATAGCTTTTGTAAGTTTTTCATTAGTAATAATTTCTTTAGTTATGTATTCTAGAGAGATTTCTGCTGATAGCGATAATCCCTTTTTAGGGAATTTCACTGCTCTCGTATTTCTACTGACAGGTGCTATCAACTTAAGTGGAGGCAATTTCTTTAGTGCTGCAATTTCTATGTATGATACTGTACCTGGAGATGCAATACTTGCATTTGTAATTGGTAGTGTTGAATTTGGAGCAAATGATATTTTATTTGGTATTGGTTTTATTACGTTAGGTAGAGCTATTAGAGATGTTAATAATAAACTTGAACCAGCTATATTATTAAATATTATAAGTTTTGGTGCACTTATTATTGGAGTAGTCCATATTGTTAATGTCTTTATTGCAAATGATAACGTGGGACTTATTAGTTGGTTAGGTTGGGTTTTGATTTCTTTATTGTTGGGAATTAGCATAATTAGAAGTAAAGAAACCTCTTAAAGCATAAATATCCACCAATTATAATAGTGCTCATGTCGGTTTGAACCTCGAAAAGGTAATCGTAAGCTAGCTATCGTTATCTCTGATGAAGTAGAGGCCTAATGAGAGGTTTAAATCATTAAAGATCTTTTTTATACAAAATTGAAATTGCTAAAATGAGTATTTATTAGGATTTTACTGTCTGAACTAAGTGTCCCTAAATAATTCAGACAGCAACATCGATTATACTAAATCAAGTAAATGTTTTGCGAAATAAGCTATAATAAATTTGTTTTATATCATTAAAGTAAATAAAACAAAGCTTCAAAACTATGGATTCCCTTTATCAATTTGCAGCTATATTTAGTGCACTGACGTGGGCTATGTCTGGTGCAATATTAAAACAAATTAAATTTAATAGATTTTTCTCTTTCCCATTTTTGGAAGCGACAATATCACTCACAATCGTTTCCATAATAATTACACTTATGCAGTATTGGGGGACAATTTTTGACGCGAGTTCTAAAGCTTTTTTATATATGATAGCTGCAACCTCTTTAAGTTGTATAGGGATTGTTTTTTATGTCATTTCAATCAAACATAACCCTATAGGAATAGTATTCACTCTTTGTGCTGCTTCAACAATTTTGATGACTCTAGTAATAGATTTTCTTATAAATAATGTCCAGTACAATGCATTTCTGATTATTGGTGCCGTTGTTCTTATTACGAGTATTTTTATTATTAATTTTGAAAGTTTTAAAAATTACAAAGAAAAAAACACCCTTGGAATATTTGGAGGAGTTATTGCTGGAAGTATCTGGGGAATAGCTGTAATTTTAAATGATAGGGCACTTCTTGAAGCCCATATACTAACGGCTTCTATTACTAGAGCTGTTGTGTCAATTATTTTTCTTTTTATTCTTAGTGAATTATTTAAACAGAGAATAGAAATATTAACTGAAAAAAAAGAAATATTAAAGATGGTTATTGCCGGGTCATTAATAACTTTATCTAGCTTGATATGGCTTACTTCTTTAAATGTTACTACAGGATCTATAACATCAATTTTTGGCAATACAGCACCTATTTTTGCAATAATTATAGGTTTTATTTTCTTAAAAGAAAAAATTTACAGGTCTCAAATTTTAGGAATTTTTTTGGCAATTATTGGAGTATTAATGGTAATTTTATTTAAAAACTAATTACTTCATCTTAATCATCAATGATGAAGTGGAGAATAATTCCATTGAGCACCGTTCCATTTTGAATAATCGTGATTACGACTTAGAGCATATCTTTATCTCTCACCGTAAGTGGTATATTACTATTTATATGCATATCAATATTTTGATTATTTAACCAAACTTTTCAATAATAGCGAGAGTTGTAATAAATAAAAGGTTATAACCATGTCTTTAAAATTCGTTCAAATGTCTGATCCACAATTAGGGTTTTATGCTTCTAGGCATCCTGACACTGAAGGGATAGATTATGAAATAAAAAATTTATCTAAAGCTATAGAAATTACAAATCAGATTTCTCCAGATTTTGTAATAACCACAGGCGACTTAATGCAAGACAGACTAGAATCAAGTCATGCAGATATTGTAAAAAAAATGTATAGCGAGTTAAATTGCAACTATTATTTTGCTCCAGGCAACGCAGACTTGACTAACACACCTGAATTTGAAGATATAGAGCGTTATAAAAAAAGATTTGGTTCAGATCATTACAGTTTTTATCACATGAATTCACAGTTTATAATTTTGAATAGCTGTGTTTTACAAGATTGGTCCAAAGTAGCAGGTGAAAACACAAAACAAATAACGTTTCTAGAGCAACAATTACAAAATGGCCAGCAAAAGCAATCCTCACATCAATTAATATTTATGCATCATCCTCTTTTTGGAACTGACCCAGAAGAAGACGATGACCACATGGTACTACCTAAAAGCCAACGAGCAAAAATTTTAAATTTACTTGACCTTTATAAAGTAAGTGCTGTATTCACCGGGCATTGGCATGCCAATAACATATTGACCTATAAAAGTACACAATTAATAACTTCAGGCCCAATCACCTTCCCACTTGGAGAAGATCCTTCTGGAATTAGATTAATAGAAGTAGATGATGATAACTTAACTCACGAATACATTGAATTATAACTTTGAACTTTACCCCCTTTGATATAAGACACTTTTAGATATAAATTATCTCAATATATATTTAATTCAGATTATGATTTAATATATTGTTGAATCTACTTATTTTATTTATATTCTCTTGAATTCCTAATCTACAATCTGTAATATTTTGTAAAATCAAAAAATTAATTTGATTATACAAATAATCATTAGAATGGAGAATAATTATGTCTACTAATCGAGGTGTTGCTTATCTCGGAAATGGGAATGTAGAGATACAATCGATTGATTTTCCAAAGTTATCAATGGGAGACCGTAAATGTCATCATGGTGTTATATTAAAAACCGTCGCCACCAATATTTGTGGAAGTGACCAACATATGGTTCGAGGACGTACAACTGCAGAATCAGGTTTAATTTTAGGGCACGAAATTACGGGTGAAATTATTGAAAAAGGTCGAGATGTTGAATTTTTAGAAGTAGGTGATGTTGTTTCTGTACCCTTCAATATTGCTTGTGGTAGGTGCCAAAATTGTAAAGAAGGTAAAACAGGGATTTGTTTGAATGTAAATCCAGCAAGACCTGGTGCTGCCTATGGATATGTTGATATGGGAGGTTGGATAGGCGGCCAAGCAGAATACGTTATGATACCTTATGCTGATTTTAATCTTCTTAAATTTCCTGATAAAGATCAAGCAATGAATAAAATAAAAGACTTAGCACTTTTATCAGATATATTTCCTACTGGTTTTCATGGAGCCTACACAGCAGGGGTTGGACCTGGTTCAATAGTTTATATAGCAGGTGCTGGGCCGGTTGGGCTGGCTTCAGCAGCTTCAGCACAGTTATTGGGTGCAGCATGTGTTATTGTTGGTGATTTTTTCCCAGAAAGACTAGCTCAGGCTAAAAGCTTTGGTTGCGAAACTGTTGATTTGACTAAAGATGCATCTTTAGCTGATCAAATCGAATCAATAATAGGAATACCTGAAGTAGATGCTGCAGTTGATTGTGTAGGATTTGAAGCTAGAGGACATGGTTCTGATTCATCTGTTGAAAAGCCTGCTACAGTTTTGAATTCAATTATGGAAGTTACTAGAGCAGGGGGATCACTTGGAATTCCTGGACTTTATGTAACAGGTGATCCTGGAGGAGTAGATGAAAATGCTAAGATAGGCATGTTAGGTATACGGATTGGTTTAGGTTGGGCTAAGTCGCATAATATTACTACTGGACAATGTCCTGTTATGCGTTACCACAGGAATTTAATGCAAGCTATACTTTACGATAAAATTCAAATTGCTAAGGCTACTAATGTTACAGTAATTAGTCTTGATGATGCCCCTAAAGGATATAAAGATTTTGATAAAGGAGCTGCAAAGAAATTTGTTATAGATCCTCATGCCCTAATTGCAAACTAATTTATACATAATAAATACTATTGGTTGATAATATGAAAATAAGTGGTCAAAAACCATTTCAATTTATATATCGTGAAGATTTACGTACATTGCCAAAAAATGCTTTAGATTATGAAGTTAATCTACATGGTGGTTTTGCAGTGGATCATGATTCAGATGGCCGTATTTTTTATGGAATGCCGAACCTAGGTTTAATGAGTATCAGTTCTGATCTTAAATCTCAAGATATCATTGATTTGCCTGATAAAATAAGTTCACTTAATTTTCATGGAATTAAGATATTTACTATTGATAATACTAAACGATTAGTATTATCAGCTAATCTTGATGAAAAAGTTATTATATTAACTCTTGAAGGAAAGATTGATTTTATTTTATCTAGACCAGAGTTTGAAGAATATAAATCTAAATCAAAGATTTTTAAACCAACAGATACGGCTATTCTTAATAATGATCTTTACGTAGCAGATGGTTATGGCTCTAATTATATTTCTATAGTGGATTTGAAAACAAGAAAATGGAAGAAAATTTTTGCAGGCCAAACTGACGATCCAAAAGCCCTAGGACTTTTTGGTACAGCACATGGCTTAAATTTGACTCCCGATGCTAAAAGTCTTTCAATAGCAGATCGTCCTCATTCAAGATTTGAACATTTTACTTTTGAAGGAGATTTTAAAGAATCATTTAATATACCATATGGTTCAAAACCCTGTGGTATTGACTTTATTAATTGGAAAGGTCGTTCATTGGGATTAGTTGGAAGTTTAGATGATCCTATTGAAGGAAAAGCAGCACCTATATATATTTTAGATGGAGAATCTTATGAGTTATTATCTACAATACGTCCTAAAGAAGACTTGGATATTGATATTGCAGATCATATACACAATGCTGTTTGGTATGAGCATAATGGTGGATTATATTTAATTTGCCAAGCTTGGAATCCTGGATTTTATTTTGTACTGGAATTAGTCTAATTTGTTATGAATAGCGTGAAAATATTATCATTCTTTTTAATAAAATAATAATTCTGTTTTTCAAGCTTTCTGATAAGTAGATCATTGTTTACAGTTTTCGAAGCTGTTTCAACATAATAGTATTATCTTTCTTTTTGATTTATATAATCGTAATTTAAAAGCTGATAAATATCTTTTTTATACTATTATTATTCATTTTCGTAATATATACAGTTCATAACAATTAAAACATATGTGAGGAGTTTAATATGGATTCAAAAGGGACAGGAATAACCTTGGGACTGGGTTTGCTGGTCGCATTTATAGGTTATATTTTGTGGCAAATTACTATTGGATTTAACACTGCAAGTGATGATATTGCAACTATCTTATCTAATAGTGCTTCTGGTTCAGCAATGTTACAAATTGCAACAATACTGATTGCTGTAGGTTTAGTTACACACCTAGGAGGATTGATAAGTACTCGTGGTACAGCATCAGGGACTCTTGAAAGTCTAGGAATCGTTAGTATTGCTGGAGCAATTGTAATTTGGGTTGCTTCTAGTGGTTTAGGTTTATCTTTAGTAGAAATGGGTGAAAAATTTGTTGGTGCTTCTGCTGGTGCTGCTGCAGGAGATGCCGCCTCTGCCGCCGCCGTAGGTAGTATAGTTGTTGCTGGAGGATATATACAAGCAATCAGTGTGGGTGGTGGAAGTATTGGGGCATTATTAGCTGGAATAGGATGGTTATGTATTGGTTTAGCTTACAGAGGCAGTGATGTTAAAGGAGCTTTATCTTTCATTCCAATGGGATGGCTAGCTATACTTCAAGGATTAGTTCTAATCGTGGCAATTCTTATTATAAACACTGTCATAGACGTAGATACAGGTAATCAAGTACAAGGTATAGGTTTCTTACTTATTGTAATTTGGTCTTTACTACGCGGAATTAAGTTAATGGGAGAATCTGACTAAAAAATTTAGATTCATTTTGATAAAAATAATGGATAACAATTTATCCATTATTTTTATCGGTTGTTAAGAAATATAAGTGACTAGTTTATTTCTTTAGTTGTGATTGAATCCTTGGATCAACGGGAAATAACCAACCTCTGTTTTTAATGATGGCTATAGATAGTTCTGGAGGAATCGCAACTATAATCTCTGGCTCGATAGAAAATCTGCCCGTAAAACCGCCTATTGCACTCCTAGCATGAATTCCTGAATATCCTCCATCATCTTTTCCATTTTTGAAAAATTCTCCCAGTCCTCCAAATATAGACTGCCATCTCAATGAGAATCCATTCATTACTGCAGGTCCAGAGTCAAAATCTACATCAGTAGATACTACCATACCTAATGCTTTGACTGTGTAGAGTACGTCGTTTAAGTCACCTCCTTCATTTCCACATTTAAGAGCCCAATGCAATCTAGTTAACATATTGTCTGCAATTTTTTGTGCTGCTACTTGACCTTCCTTAACTCTTTCAGGATCATCATTCATTTGATTTTTACCTCCACCTTGACCCGAAAGATACACAAGACCTGACTCATGAAAAACTACAGAGGCTATAGGTAAACCTGCTTTTGTTATATTTGATACATTCTCTTCAAATTTTCCCAAGTTTATACCTAATTGATTGATTCTTTCATAAACATCAAAATCCCTTCTTAATTTTTCAGGAATTATAGAATTTTTGTAAAATTTACCCATTTTTATCTCCATATGATTTTTTAACATATTTTAACAGAATTATATTTTTTCATTATTTTGATATATAAATTATTTCAAATTTTATTTGATTTATTGTAGAATTGATATTTTATCTAAAACTAAATAATAATGGACAAAATTTATAGATGGCTAAGTGTTATATTATTCGTTCTACCATTTGTATTAATTTGGTTAGGTATTTCTAAGTGTTCATAATTGATTATTTACAATAGTAATAATCAATCCAATATCAAAGATAAAAGTGTATTGCCCCGTCTATTATTATCTACTAATTACCTAAATGAGTGGTTCTATTTTGGTTATTGTGTGATAGAAATTGTCTCAAGAGCAATATTAAAACATAAGAAAAAGTAATATTATTAATACTTTTCAATCTCTAAAAAATCACAATTTCAGACTATTGGTTTTAGGAATGATCTCCATGATTGGAGGTATGAATGTCCAAATGCTTGCAAGATCACAACTTGGATGGGATCTTACATCTTCCTCGTTAGCCGTGACTATGGTTGGTATAGGATTTGCACCACCTATGTTATTATTTTCATTTTTTGGAGGAGTAGTTTCTGATAGATTTGACAATAAACAAATTATACAAGTTGGACAATTCGGTGTTATTTGTATAACCACTTTTATAGCAATTTCAATATTTACGAATACAATTACGATTTATCACCTAATAACTGTATCTTTGTTTCAAGGGACATTCTGGGCATTTATGATGCCAGCTAGACAAGCAATAATTTCAGAATTAGTACCCGAAAGCCAATTAAATAATGCTGTAGCACTTAACGCTGCGGGCATGTCTCTAACGACTATGATTTCTCCAGCAATTGGTGGACTTATTTATCATTTTTTTGGTCCAGGTTATACCTATATATTAATAACTTTATTTTGTATAGTAGCTGTGATATGTACAAGTATGTTACCTTCATTGAAAAAATCACCTAAAGAATCAAGAAATTTATCTAAAGAAATATCACAAGTTATAAGCCTTGTAAAAAATAATTCGATTTTGGGCTATGTTTTAAGTTTGGTTCTTTTTACCACTTTATTATCTATGCCTACTAGAACCTTATTTGCTCCTTATTCTTCAGAAGTCATTAATGGAGGACCTTTACAGGTTGGATTGATGCTTGCATCAATAGGAGGCGGAGCTTTAATGGGGACATTAATAGTTGCTTCACTTGGGCAGAATATTAAAAAAGGAAAATTGATACTTATGACTTCAGTTTTATCTGGAAGTTCGATTTTATTTCTCGGATTTTCTCACCTAACTATATTGTCTATTGTTTTATGTTTTTTCCTTGGTCTAGGTGATGCAGGCAGACGTTCATTAAGCCCTTCAATGATAATGGAAAAAACGCCTATAGAGTTTAGAGGAAGAGTTATGGGTATTTATGCAATGAGTTTTGGTTTTATCCCTTTAGGAGCTTTACCATTGGGTTATATAGCTGACAGTATAGGAGTTGATTCTGCTTTTATTACTGCAGGAATAACATTGATAATTATCTCATTAATTTTTAATAGAAAAAGCGTTAGAGAAAGTTAATGTCTTGATCCACTATTTCCCATAAATATCTACTGGCAAGAGATCTGTATGGCTTCCATTTTGAAGAAATTTTCATCACTTTTTTTTCTGATGGTAATTCATTTAAATTGTATATAATTTGAATCCCCTTTTTTATACCAAGGTCATTAATAGGACAAATATCTTGATTTTTACCTGAAAACAAAAGAAAATTTTCTACGGTCCATGGACCAATCCCTTTAATTTTACATAAAATATCTTTTGCTTTTTGTTCAGGTAGTTTCATAGTTTTAGTTAAGTTTAAATTCTCTTCATTTATGAGATAAGATAATTTTATTATTGTTTCTGATTTAGCTTTGGAGAGGCCTAAAGTTTTTAAATCATTTACTTCAATATTTGATTGCAATGAATATATCTGCGATCCATAGTTATCAATAAATTTGTTATAAATACTACTTGCAACATTTATACTAAGTTGTTGACCAATGATAGTTCTTACTAAGGAAAGGAACTCTGTAGATTTTCTATAATCATCACTTATTGTAAAATTTTTTTTTAGTAAAAAATANAATAAATTTTCCTAATNTNGGGTCNTTNTCAATAAGATGANNTATTTTNGATTTNTCTNTCAATTAATTACCTTANNNTTATATTAATTTATCATTNGCATTATAAAATTCAATTTGTTANAAATTTACATNTTTTATTTTATGTTAATCTATACTTTATATAAAACTTATTTTTTATTTTTTTATAATTNATANCTTATGAANAAATTTTTATGTATATAGATCCAAAAGTTGTTGGTGTAGGAATATTAGAGANAGATCATAAAATTCTTTTAGTAAGAAGAGGAATTGAACCAGGCTATGGGNAATGGAGCATGCCNTCAGGGTATATAAATCGATTTGAAAAAGTAGAATTAGCNATAGAGAGAGAANTAAAAGAAGAGTGTGGAATAGAAGTTAAAACTGAATGGNTTTCAAATGTTTACTCTGATNCCAAATCTCCTATTATTTTANTNGTATTTAGNGTTTCTTTTATTTCTGGAANAGTTAAACCTTTGGATGAAACATTAGATGNNAAATTTTTTGATATNAATCAATTNCCAGAAATGGCATTTGNTCATGATAAGTTNATAATTANGGATTGGAAAAAAAANTTTTATAATTAATTNACTTTATAATTTTCTATCATNCTTCTNACTCTTTTCCATATTGAATCTGCGACTCTATGTTCAGGTTGATCTGCACTNACTATACTCCANGANCTTCTATTTTTTTTTGCCATTTTAAGATATCCAGAACGTACTTTATTATGGAANTCTAAACTCATGTTTTCAAAACTATTACCTTCATATGTGTTCCGTTTANTTTTCTTTTTCTTTTCTGAAGATAANGNAAATTCAATATTAATGTTTTTATTAATTCTTTCGNNTGNNATAGAAGGATTCATATCCAACAATATNGTNAAATCAGGATTTAAATNATTGGTAGTNATTTGATTTAGTTCNTTTATGATTTCTAAAGAAACACCTTTGCCATAACCTTGATATGCAAGNGTAGANTGTATGAATCTATCNACTATNACNGTTATNCCATTTTTTAAAGCTGGNTCAATAACCGATTTGCANAATTCGGCTCTAGCAGCACAAAATAAATANGTTTCAGCAATTGNATTTTTACTTTTATTATTTTTTACCCATCTTCTTATTTGTTCTCCTAGNGGAGTATTCCCNGGTTCATGTANAGCTATAGAGTTAATACCTGANTCAACAAGTTTCTTTACTAGTCTTTTACTTTGAGTAGACTTTCCTGANCCTTCTCCACCTTCGAAAGTTATTAATAAACCTTTTTTTAGAATNCTTTTTGAAGATTTACCATCTTCAGGAAGATTGAAAAGTTTAGGNTTTTTTTTAATATTCTTATTTGAAATCATTTATCNTCTTTTTTTTATCACTAANCTTCTATTAGAGTNTTTACCTATTGAGGCTGATCCCAATCCTAAGGTTGTTGCGAAAAAATGTTGTTTTCTCCTTATGNTTGGATCTCTTGGTTTTAGTTCAACTNNTANATCGCCTTTTTGGATTTTTTTTTCAGCTATTTTTACTTCATTTAAAGCATCTTCATCTTTTATGTCAACAATAAAATCAGTTTTTTCCGGTTTAGTTTTTTGTTTAATTTTTGACAAAAANCTAATAATTTGGTCATTNGATCCNTTTTTTAANATATGAATTGAAATTCCAATTTTTTCTGCTAATTGGATAATTTTTGGTTTTTTCATATAATGTGATTTGGTNGTNAGAATGATTTGAGCTTTTTCTANNGTTTCTACTATATTAATATNNGTAAAAAGTGATTTAGCAGAATTTTTTAATTTAGATTTTTGTATACCAAAAGGAAATATTTTTATTNTGTTTGAGTTATTTTNTATNACNTCATTTTGATTATAGTCATGTGNGGTTATTTGAGTCTTTATCAAACTTTTAGGACTAAAAGGTGTTCCTTTTAATTTNTNTGATTTATTTTTAAANTTCAGCTTAATAACTTCGCCNTTTTCTAAAGATCTNATTTCTGAATTNGCNACTATNCCACGNAAGATTTTATCAACNGCTAAAGCAACATCAAAATGCACAGAAACCTTATTACGATCTATAATTTCTACAACAATATCAAATGTGGGTTCATGCTGTCTNTCTAAAACTGATTTTTGACTTTTTCTTCTTCTAGCTTCTAGATCTCCTANNGTGACNGATTTGGTTCCNCCNACTAAATCACTNATAGTAGGATTTATNATTAGATTNTCTAAAGTGTTCCCATGAGCAGTTGCNATTAANTGAACNCCTCTTTCNGCAATTGTTCTNCAAGCATCTGCTTCTTTTTCTGTACTTATTTCGTCAATNACAACTACTTCAGGCATGTGATTTTCAACCGCTTNAATCATTACNTTATGTTGTAAGTCTGTATTTCTTACCTGCATTCTGCGAGCNGANCCTATAGCTGGATGTGGTATATCTCCATCACCTGCNATTTCATTAGANGTATCNACAACNANNACTCTTTTTTCTTCCTTATCTGCAATAATGCGAGTTATTTCTCTAATCATNGTTGTTTTACCTATNCCTGGTTTNCCCATAATTAAAATACTTTTTTCACTACCTATGAAATCTTCAATAATTTTTACACTTCCAAAAACAGCNCNACCTACTCGACATGTTACTCCTATNGGTTCTTCTGCTCGATTTCTTATTANAGAAATACGATGTAAAGTCCTTTCAATCCCTGCTCNATTATCATCTCCGATATNTCCAATTTTTTTAATAACAGAATTTATATCGTTTTGAGTTATTANTAAATNTAAGATTATATCTTGNTNATTTGTATANCTTATTATNGGAGGTCTTCCTAGATCTAAAACAACTTCNATAAGTTCTTNTTCTTTCNTAATTTTTCTAGAAATTTTAATAGGTAAAATTTCTAGAAAAGGTTTTAGATCATCNATTATTTCTTTCTCAGTTTTCATTTTTTGTCAATCTAATAAAATANTCGTGNACNGCNGTTGTTCCAGAAAGTTCCGGATGAAACGAAGTTCCCATTATTTTATTTTGTTTAATTGCTACTATTGTTCCGTCTTTCAAAGAAGATAAAATTTCTACATTAGGAGATATTTTTTTTACAATTGGNGCTCTAATAAAAATTCCTTTTATNTTATTTTTTATNCCTTTGAANGTCAAATCTGTTTCNAAAGANTCCACTTGTCTNCCAAACCANTTTCTTGATATTTCTGCATNAATTAAATTCATTGGAATTGGATATGGATCAGATAATTTTTCNGCAATACAAATTAATCCTGCNCAAGTNCCCCAAACTGACATACCATGAGAAATTTTNTCTTTTATAGGTTCTTCAAAACCATATCGNTCAATGAGNTTTTTTATTGTTGTTGACTCACCTCCTGGAATAATTAGACCATCAACNTTGTTCAAATCAGATATNGTTTTNACCTTCAAAGATTCTATACTCAGAGTTTNTAGCANATCCAAATGTTCAATAAAATCTCCNTGTAAAGANAAAACNCCTATCTTGACCTTAGAATCTACCAACCTCTTTTTTCTAATCTTTCTTCAGGNTTGATCTTAGACACCTCTTCACCTCTCATAGCGGCTCCTAAGCCTTTTGATACTTCTGCGANCAAATCTGCATCTTCAAAGTGTGTTGTAGCTTGAACNATAGCATCAGCTGTCTTTTCTGGATTTTCACTATTAAAAATTCCAGACCCAACAAATATTCCTTCAACACCAATTTGCATCAATAATGCAGCATCTGCAGGGGTAGCTACTCCACCAGCTGCAAAATTTACTACAGGAAGTTTTCCTGTATTTTTTATTTCGCATACTAACTCATAAGGCGCTTNAAGATTTTTTGCTTCAGTCATTAATTCTTCGTCATCTAANCNTTGAATNNTTTTTATGTCANTCAANATTTGTCTNGCGTGNGTNACNGCNTGAACAACATCNCCTGTNCCNGCNTCNCCTTTNGTNCTAATCATAGANGCNCCTTCNCCAATNCTTCTTAANGCTTCNCCCAAATTAGTTGCTCCACATACAAATGGCATTTTAAAATNCCATTTGTTGATATGAAATNNANTATCGGCAGGTGTCAATACTTCAGATTCATCACAATAGTCNACTCCTAAAGCTTCTAAAATTTGTGCTTCNGCAAAATGTCCTATTCTTGCTTTNGCCATAACTGGAATAGAGACAGAATCNATTATTCCAGAAATCAATTCAGGAGCAGAGGCTCTTGCAACTCCTCCGTCTTTTCTAATATCTGAAGGGACTCTTTCTAGTGCCATTACAGCAACAGCNCCAGCATCTTCAGCAATTTTTGCGTGATCGACTGTTACTACGTCCATAATNACTCCACCTTTNAGCATNTGAGCAAGGCCACCCTTTACTCTCCANTCTCCNACTTCNGGTTTTGAATGATCCTTCCAGGTTTNAGATTTTNTATCTTTTAAAGTACTCATATTTTTCTCCTCGGCTTTTTGNTTATTTTATATACGACACCGAACCCGTATAATTATTTAATTNTTATTATACTTTGTTTANNTAATTGATGTTAATATAATTTTGGCTATATCNATAGTTCTGGCTGAATAACCCCATTCATTATCATACCAACTTACGATTTTAAACATATTTNNCCCAATGTTTAAGGTAGATTTCAAGTCTATTATTGATGAATGAGGATTTTTNAGAAAATCAATGGAAACGAGTTCTTCGTNAGAAACATCTAGNATTCCTCTCATTTGATTCTTTGAATATTCAATAAACAACTCATTTATATTGTTTANATCAGTAGGTTTTTTTAAAANCACATTTAAATCTATNACTGAACAGCTCGGAGTNGGTACTCTGAAAGCCATACCGTCTAATTTACCNTNAACNGATTNNATAATTTTTCCTATNGACTTAGCNGCACCAGTAGTNGTNGGGATTATACTTGTNGCAGCTGCTCGTGCNCTTCTAAAATCTTTATGTGATTTATCTAAAATATTCTGATCNTTNGTATAAGAATGAATNGTTGTCATAAANCCNTTTTCTATTACGTAATTTTCTTCNAAAATNTTTATTATTGGTNCNAAACAATTTGTTGTACATGAAGAATTTGAAATAATATTNTGAATTTTAGGATCATANTTTTCTTCATTGACACCCATTACGATTGTAATGTCATCATCTTTCCCTGGAGCAGTTAATAGTACTTTTTTTACTGATNTACNAAGGTGTTTATTTGCTTGATTTTTTTCANTGAATTTCCCNGTNGATTCTACAACTAGGCTTATATCATTTTCTTCCCATGGAATNANAGATGGATCATTTTCTCTNTAACATCTNATTTTTNTATCGTTGATATANAAATTATTNTTATCAAAATTAATTTCTGCATTTAATTTCCCATATGCAGAGTCATATTTTAATAAATGATAATAAGTTTNAGTNTCAGATCTTCCATTTATNGCTTTGACATTGATATCTAAANGGTCTTCAGAAATAATTCTAAGAATTTGCCNNCCNATACGACCAAACCCATTTATTCCAACATTATTACTCATATTCATAATTTAAATTTGTGANTTTATCTTAAAATTGATTTGCCTGCATATTCNGCTTTATTGCCTAAGATATCTTCAATTTTAAGTAACCTATTATATTTTGCAACCCTTTCTGACCTTGCNGGNGCNCCNGTTTTTATTTGTCCAGCATTAGTTCCTACAGNTAAATCTGCTATNGTNGTATCTTCNGTTTCTCCNGATCTATGACTAATNACGCAATTATAATTATATTTTTTGGCAAGTTTAATTGTATTTAAAGTTTCAGANACAGTNCCAGATTGATTAANTTTAATNAGAATAGCATTTGCAGTATCATTATTTATTCCTTGATATAAATATTTTTCTTGAGTTACNAANAGATCNTCACCAACNAATTGNGTATTNTTNCCAGCAATTTCAGTAAATTTTTTCCAACCGTCCCAATCATCTTCACTTANNCCNTCTTCAATTGAATATATAGGGTATTTATCTNTAAGCTTNGAATATTCTTCAATCATCCCTTCAGAACTNAGATTTTTGTTTTCTTTTTGTANATGATACAAGTTAGATTTTTTTGAATGNAATTCAGTTGCAGCTGGATCTAGAGCAATGAATATTTGTTCTCCAGCGANATAATTAGCATCTTCAATNGCTTCAATTATTAGAGAAAGNACTTGATCACTTGTTAGTCCTTCTGGTGCAAACCCACCTTCAAAACCNACATTTGTNGATAACTTTTCTCTTTCTAAAATNNTTCCTAGACTATGATAAATTTCTGAACCTGCTCTTAAGGATTCNGAAAATGTATCTATTCCAGCGGGTACAATCATGAATTCTTGAAAATCGGTGGATCCTATTGCATGAGCTCCACCATTCAATATATTCAACATTGGTACAGGAAGAATTGAAGGGATTTTATCATTTTCTAATTGAGCAATTCGTTCAAATAAATTTAATCCAACAGTTACACTAGAAGCTTTTAGTACGGCCAAAGATACTGCTAGCATTGCGTTAGCTCCTAGATTTTTTTTCTTTTCTGTACCATCAATGTCAATCATTATTTGATCAATTTCATCTTGTTTTAAAACATCAAATCCGAGTAAATTTTTAGATATAGTTGAATTGATGTTTTGTATAGCTTTTAAAACTCCTTTACCCTTATATCTATTTATATCTCCGTCTCTGAGTTCTACCGCTTCTCTACTTCCGGTACTAGCACCTGAAGGTACCGAAGCTTGAGCAGTGATTTTTTTATCAACTTCTACTTCAGCTAAAACAGTGGGATTTCCTCTAGAATCCAGGATTTCTTTTCCAGTTATTGATGTGATTAAGTTCATTTTTATCCTTAAGAATTATTAATTTCATCAATAATTTTGTTTTGTTCAAAGATAATATTTCTAATACCTTCAGTGGCTAGTGAAATTAAGCTATTCAAAATTTTTATTGTTGGCAATTCTTTCTCAGAAGTTCCTTGTATTTCTATTATGTCCAGATTTTGATTAAGAACTAAGTTCATATCAAAATCTGCCTGTGAATCTTCCATATAATCTAAATCTAATAACGGGTTCCCATCTACAAGACCTGCGCTTACTGCAGCTACCTGATTTTTAAAATACCTATTGGGATTTGTTCCAAAATGATTCTTTAAAGCCAAATATGTGGCAATGTATGCACCGGAAATAGAAGCAGTTCTGGTTCCTCCATCAGCGTTTAGTACATCACAGTCCACTGTAATCATTACACCTGATAATTTTTTTAAATTCAAAGCTTGTCTTAAAGATCTTCCTATCAATCTTTGAATTTCTTGAGTTCTTCCACTCATTTTATTTCCTCTATCTCTATTTATTCTTTCATTCGAAGAATTTGGTANCATACTATATTCTGCNGTTAACCATCCTTGATTCTCATTTTTTAACCAATAAGGAATATNAGTNGAAATATTTGTNGAGCAAATAACTTTTGTNTCTTCAAAATTTATCANGACTGANCCTATAGANTTTTTTTGAAAATTTGTTACTATAGATAGATTCCTGGCNTCATCATGTTTTCTATTGTTTTTTCTCATAGTATCATTGTACAAAATTAGATTTATTCTTGTGTTTNTTTATATAAATCTTTCAACATTATTATCAAATNAAAATATTAATGGAGAAATATTGAATGAAGATAGCGATTATGGGNGCTGGNTCTGTAGGTGGTTACTATGGTGGAATACTTAAGAAAGAAGGTTTAGACGTTANCTTAGTTTGTCGNGGTACACACNGGGAAGCTATATCATCACGAGGNTTAATANTAAAGTCTCACTGGGGNNATTTTAATATTANNATTCCTAGTGAAGAAGATCCAAATAANATTGGAAAAGTAGATTTNATAATATTTACTCCCAAACTTTATTCTAACTATATTGCAATACCTCAGATGGANCCATTAATNCATTCGAANACNACAATTATCACTATTCAAAATGGTGTAAGTAGTCATNAACAACTTTCTGATTATTTTGGNATAGATAAAGTNATTCCTGCNGCAACATATATNGAGTCTGAAATTTTAGAACCTGGNGTTATTCAACAAAAAGGACCTACAGCTATTATTGAAATTGGCGAAATAAATAANNGGCANTCAGATCGATTAAATAAAATTNATTCATTATTATCTTCTAAATATTTAAAAATAATAATNTCTGAAGANATNATTTTAAGTTTNTGGAACAAAATGATATCAATTGGATCNGTNGGNACTATAATGACTTCATTTAGAAGTAGTTTTATGGAAGTTATGNAATTACAAAATGGTGAANAAATACTTNNAGGAACAATGAGAGAAATTTTNAATGTAGGAAGATCNATTGGTGTTAATTTAGATGAAAACATTATTGAAGANAAAATTAATGATTTAAAAAAAGAAGGAGATGATATAACTGCTTCTNTACAAACNGATTTTATNAATAATAAACCTTTAGAAATTGATTTTATTTTAGGTTATGTGGTTGATTTGGCTAAAGAAAAAGGAATCAATTGNCCGTATTCGACAACNTTAGTTGCATCTTTAGATAGATANAAGAAGGGTACNATCAATGAAAAAAATCCTTAANCAAATCTCACANTTAAGTTCNCAGAGTGTAGTAGATGCTATGAGTATATTANATTGGCCTCAAACAATGATACATGGATCAAGGCCTTTATTTCCTGGGANAAAAATNTGTGGATTNGCTGTNACTTTAAGATTTGTTTTATTNAGNNAAGATCTTTTGNAAGATCTTCCAAAAGGNTCAGNTTCNGCTGAATATAGNGCGTTTGAATTATGTGATCCNGAAAAAGTATTGGTAGNATCTTCNGTAGGCCCNTGGGAGTCGATTGGTGGAGATATAAAATTTTTGCGCTTATATCAAAAAAAAGTAGCNGGNATAGTNACAGATGGTTCCATAAGNGATTCAAATAGTATNAGAGANTATNAAATTCCTGTATATGCTCATTCTTCNACTGCCAAACAAGGTCCAGGAGTAATGTTACCGTGGTCAGTAAACGAACCAATTAATTGTGGNGGNATCCTTGTTAGNGAAGGGGATATAATTTTAGGTGATGATGATGGAGTTGTTGTTTTACCTCAAAAAATAAGTTCAGAAGTTNTAGATATAGCTAANAAAAGAATANAAATAGAAGAAGTCGTAAAAAATGAATTANAAGTAAATCCCACTTCACCGGGAAAATATTATCCATTTAATGANAAAACANNAGAATTATATAATCAAAAAAAGAAAAATAAAAAAAAATCAAGTAATTTATAAAAATAAATTTATTATAATTGGTATTGGTTAGTAAATTAAATTTAAATACTTTACGAATGTGNGGNAAAATATATGGCAANAGAAGCTAAAGCTTTTTTAAATGGTCAAAAAGTTTCATTGAAAGANGCCAAAGTAGGGATAATGACTCATGCATTGCATTATGGTACAGCAGTGTTTGAAGGNNTAAGAGGTAATTGGAATGAATCTAAAGAAAAGATGATAATATTTAGATTGAAAGAACACTACGATNGATTNTTAAGAGGCTCTAATATNCTAAANATGAATTTGGGTTATACTTCTCAAGAAATGTGTGATNTTACNGTAGATTTNGTAAAAAGTAATGGTTACAAAGAAGATNTATATATCAGNCCATTGGCGTATAAATCTCAAGAGTTAATCGCAAATTTGAAACTTCATGAATTANAAGANGATTTATCAATAATAGTAATACCNTTTGGAGCATATATTGATAACACTAAGCCTATTAAATGTCAGACTAGCTCTTGGAGAAGACCAGAAGATACAATGATGCCNACCGGAGTTAAGCTTGCAGGTCTTTATACCACCAGNATTTTGGCAAAAACNGAAGCAGTATCTGCAGGTTATGATGAAGCTATNTTGCTTAATAACGANGGAACAGTTTCTGANGGTAGTGGAGAAAATCTTTTCATGGTTCAAAATGATGAAATNATAACCCCAANTGAGACAGATAANTGTCTATTGGGNATNACTAGAAATACNATAATTCAAATAGCAAAAAATGAANTAAATATAGATATAAAAGAAAGAAGAATACATCGTTCTGAACTTTATTTATCTGATGAAATATTTCTTACAGGAACTGCAGCNCANGTAACATCAGTGGGATCTTTGGATAATAGAANTATAGGAANTGGAAAAGTTGGTCAAATAACTAAAACTCTTCAAGATCTTTATTTTTCAATTGTAAGTGGAAAAATTGAAGATAAAAAGTATAAATCTTGGCTTACAGAATTAAAGATTTAATTTCGTAATCATTNGTTAAATTTTCATCAAGAACNANTTTTGGATTTGTATTGATTAATTGATTTAATTTATTGTTNCCAATTAAAGAATTTAATTCATTCAGAGTTATGTTAGTTTGTTCAGAGTTAAGTTCTTGATGATTTTGAAAATCTGTAGCTATAAAGTCATAGTATCCTTTTGATAAAAATTCTCGCGCCGTATTTCCTATTATTTCAGGATAAAAAGAAATCATAGAACCAATAGATAATTGGAATAATACTCCTAAAGATTTTAGATTATTTACGCTTTTAATATCCTGTAATGTAGGATTTCTTTCGGGGTGTACAATTATAGGAATAGAGCCATTTTTTAATAATATTGACAAAGTTTCTGTGCTTTTCTTTATGCTTTGAAATTTATTTAATTCCACCAGAATAAATCTACTTTGATTTATATGAAAATCACTCTGATTTTCAAAGTGGCTTAAAGAAAAATTTGATAACAAAATTTCACTTGCAGTAAAATATTTATTTTTGTCTAAATTTTTCACAATATTGTTGAATTGGTTATAAAACAGTTTATTGAATCTTAGAGGAACATATTTTTCAGAAATAACAAAAACTGTTTGATCAAAATTAAATTTGTTTAAAAACCTGTCATCAATCTCAAATTCCCCTTCAGTCAATTCTTCTATTGCTGTATAAAAATTGAAATTTTTATTGTTAATATCAATCATTTTTATTACTTAATCCCTTGCTTCAATCATTCTGAATAGTTCTCCATATTTAAAAGGGTGGTTGGATGCATAATTATGCAATCTTTTTAGCATTCCTTTCTCTTTTGATGAACCAACGGATAATCCTTGTATTTGGCTTTTATGTTTAGAAAGGGATTCTATCTTTTTTGTTTCATAGCCAGTTACATCAATTATAGTATTTGGTAAGTCGCAGCCCCAAAAAAATAGATTTTTAGCCTTATGTGGTTTGATTTTTTCATTTAACTGTTCAGGGAAATGTAAATGATCTCTTGAATAAGGATAAATAGAATCCATCACTGTGATTCCAAGATTTCTATGATCCTTATGAGAAAAACCACTCATTCTGAATGGATCGTGAGTAAAAACAGATTCTGGTTTAAATTTTCTAATTAAGAATACCAAGTCAGATAATAATTGTTTATTTGATTCAAGTTCCCCATCCTTATAACCTAACTCTATTATTTCTTTAACTCCTAAAACTTTTGCTGCTTCATCTTGTTCTTTTGATCTTATATTTACTATTTTATTACTTGTCATTGAGGGATCATTAGATCCACTTGAGCCAGTTGTTGCTAATACATAGACAACTTCAGTGCCTTTATTGCACCATTTTGCGATAGTCCCTCCTGTTCCAATTTCTGCGTCATCTGGGTGAGCAAAAATTACCATAGCCTTTTTAGGGATGAAATTAAATTCTTTTACTTTATTCATAATATTGTTTCAAATAGTTATTTCATTTATTATCACATTATAAAAAAAAAATTATCATTTAATCTAATAAGAAAAACTAATAATTTATTATTCTATTTGAGGTCCAATTATGAAAAAAGATTTAGAAGTCGAAGAAATTATTGATAAAGAAAATATAAGACAAAGAGATTCAGCCATATTTATTGCTTCTGAAAATTATGCATCTGAAGCTGTTAGAAATTATACAGGTTCTATTTTAACTAATAAATATGCTGAAGGTTATCCAGGGAAAAGATATTATGCAGGATGTGAAAATGTAGACATTGCTGAAAACCTAGCAATAAATCGAGGTAAAGAATTGTTTGAATGTGATCATATGAATGTTCAACCTCATTCAGGATCACAGGCTAATATGGCGGTTTATATGTCGTTATTACAAACGGGTGATAAAATTCTTAGCTTATCACTTGATCATGGAGGACATCTTTCACATGGGCATAACGTAAACTTTTCTGGAAAACTTTTTGATATTCATAATTATTACTTAAATCAAGATACTGAAATTATTGATTATGAACAATTGAAAGATGTAGCGCGAAAAGTACAACCTAAAATAATTATTTGTGGCTATTCGGCTTATTCTAGGACTATAGATTTTCAAAAATTTAAACAAATTGCAAAAGAGACTAATGCATTACTAATGGCTGATATAGCCCATATTGCAGGTTTGGTTGCTTGTAAATTACATCCTTCTCCAGTGGGGGTAGCAGATATTGTTACTTCTACAACCCATAAAACATTAAGAGGACCCAGAGGAGGAATAGCTATAATTTCAAAAGAATTATCTAGGAAATATGATAGAGGTATTTTCCCTATGATACAGGGAGGCCCTATCATGAATACTATTTTGGCAAAGGCTGTGGCTTTTAAGGAAGCTTTAAGTAATGATTTTAAGAATTATTCAACAAATATTATTTCTAATTCCAAATTACTTGCCAAAATTTTTCAAGAAGGAGGTCTTCGTATAGTTTCAGGAGGAACGGACAATCATCTTATGTTGTTGGATCTAAGAAATATTAAAATAAATGGTTCTGAGGCTGAAGAAAAATTGAATTCAGTGGGGATAATAGTTAACAAAAATGCAATTCCATTTGATCCTCTTCCGCCAAATATAACTTCTGGAATAAGAGTTGGTACCCCAGCGATCACCACTAGAAGAATAAATGAAGAAGATTTGTCAACTATTGGAGATTTAATTATTCAAACTCTGAAAACTCCTACAAAAAATTTATCAGATATAAAAAGTAAAGTATCGAGAATAATGCAAAAATTGCCTCTTCCCTAATAATTATATTGTTTTTTTTACTAGTATAATAATGAATGGATGATATAATTTTCAGGTAGTTTTAAAATACATAAAAGAGATAAAAATTGCGTAAATATGAATTGATGTGGATTGTTGGTGGTGATTTGAATGACACTGCAACTGATGATTCAATAAATGAAGTAAGAGACCTGTTAGAAAAAAACCAAGGAATAAAAGTTGATAATATTTCTATGTGGTCACATAGAAAACTATCTTACCCAATAGAAGAATTTGATAATGGTACTTATTTTATTTCTGTATTTGAAAGTGAACCTTCATCCATAAAAAATTTAGATAACTCTCTAAAAGATAACGCATCAATTATAAGACATTTAATTACTAAAAAAGAAAATTTAAAACCTTATAAATCAAAATCAAAATTAAAATCTAATTAAAGAAGAGATAAATATTGAGTTTAAATCAAATATTATTAATAGGGAATTGTGGATCTGACCCTGAAATGAGATATACTCCCAATGGATCTATGGTTGTAAACTTTAGTCTTGCTGTTAATTCTTACAGAAATTCTCCTGAAGGTGATCAAATACAAGAAACTGAATGGTTTAGAGTGTCTTGTTGGAACAAAACTGCAGAATCAGTAAATCAATTCCTTCAAAAAGGTCAAAGATGTTTTGTTGAAGGCAGGTTTAGATCTTCCAATTATACAGCAAATGACGGAACTCAGAGACAAAGTAATGAAGTAACTGCATTTAGAGTAATTTTTTTGGATAGATCCACTGGAAATGTTTCAGATGAAGTTATGACAAATGAAAATAATTCCTCTCAGACAACCCAACCAACTGAAGTAAAAGAAAATATCGTCGAAACTAATCAAAATGATGAAACCGACGATGTTGAAGAGTTACCTTGGTAATAAAAAATGAAATTCGGACTAAAATAATGACAACTCATAATAGACAAAATTCTCGGAATAATTTTCGGAACAATTCTTTTTTTGATTTTAGAACTAGAAAAAAACCGATAGAGAAAATGATTGATGGTTTACCTGTTGATTACAAGGATATAGATGTTTTATTGAATTATGTATCTGATAGAGCGAAGATTACTAGTGCTTATAGAATAGGCAACAAAGCTAAAGATCAACGAAGTCTTACAACCGCCATTAAAAGAGCAAGATTTATGGCATTGTTACCAATTTCACATGATCATGAGATAATTAGATCTCCAAAAGCTGAGACTCCAAAAGAAGAGCCAAAAGCTGAGACTCCAAAAGAAGAGCCAAAAGCTGAGACTCCAAAAGAAGAGCCAAAAGC
>PBER01000009.1 GCA_002718455.1 Chloroflexota bacterium
TATCTGGGTGCCATTCTGTAACTTTACTACTAAACGAATTTGAATTTGAATATGAACCAATATAATCATCCCCTAATATTTGTTTAGCTATGGAGGTAAATCTATCATCTTCAAGTAATGCGCTTAAAAATGGATACTCTGGTTTTAAATTACTCCAATTTAGTTGTTTACGAATGTGGGCGCGACTCATGCTTTTTTCGGCTATATTTAAACCAGAATTAAACTCGGAATTTATAATAGAAATTTCTTTTTGATCAAATATTTTTCGTAACACAATAAATCCAAAATCATTAAATATTTGTTCTTGATTTGCAGATAACATAGCGAGCTCCTAAATCGATTTATTATTTCGTAAATTTTAGTATAGTGGAATATCTCTATTCAAATTACCATATATGATTTTGAAAGTAAATTATTTATTGGTTCAGTCTACCTTAACAATTGCATGAATGAGTATCTTTAGAACAACAATTTTTAGTTGAAGGAGGTACATCAAGTGCTGGATTTCTATCAAAGAAACCAGATGGTTTAATTGAAAATCCTGTGTAGGCAACAGGCATAACTGGCCAATCCTCCAGCCTAGGAATGTGATTGTGCCCAAAAGTATACCAAACAACTATATCTTTATCTTTTAGATCTCTGTTAGCTGACATCCATTTTGGTAGACCCTCCCCACCAGGATGCTGCTGAGGGTAATCTCCTGCTGCATACATCTCATTTTCTTTGAATGGTGTAACCCACATATGACCATTCATAAATGCAGCTCTTTTCATTATCACTGCTTCCTTGTGATGGAAAGGTAAAACGTTTTCTCCTGGTGCTATTTTGTAACTTACTGGCTCATCTAAGTAATTCTTGCTTGAATTATTGGTTACTGACCAGTATCTTGCAGCAAAAGGATCAACAACTCTGACTGCATCTTTTTCTTTTCCTATCAAGGTTCGTTTAGTGGAAAAAGCATTTCCATGGATATTTTCATCACTAATAGGATCAGTAATTGTATCTACCTCATAAACTGAGTTCTTTAATCCATCAACCATCATATCTAAACGTACGTTAAAATGATGCTGATGATTATGAGCTACAACCTGTGGAGCTACAAGAGTGCCATTCTTTGGTTTAACTCCAGGAGCTATACCTGAAGAATTCATTATACCCGTGAGTTTTACTTCATATTCAATCCCACCATCCTGATAGAAATACCAATAAAACCCATATTCATAATTTCCTACTGTTGCAATAAAAGATATTACAAGTCGTCTTGATCTTCTAGTTTCAGTCTCACCACTCCTCGTATCTGTGTGTTTCCAGAGGATTCCAAAATCTTCCTCGTGCATGCATATCGCGTTTTTAAGTTCAGTTGCTTCCCCTCTCATATCAAATAAAGCGACATCGAAATAACGTATTTCACCGAGGCAGTCACATCCAAGCTCAAGAGAATTCGCACACCTTCCTATTCCAACTTCACCTGCATCAAAAACCTGTTTCTTATAATGATCATTAGTTGGGTCACCATAAGGTACGACCATTTCTGACAGTGCTGCCCTATAAATGATCGGTCTTACACTTCCACCATCTTCGTATCCAATAGTGTGAAGAACAAGTCCTTCCCTTTTAGTGTAGCCTATCCTAAGACTCCACTTCTGCCATTTAACTTCATTTCCATTAACTACAAAACTTGGCCCTTCAGGTTGAGTGATTTCAATAGGTTTCAGATCAGTTCTGACTTCTTTTTGATATTTAGTTGAATAATTACCATCTTCTGGTGGTATGGGTACAACACCAAAATCTTGCACTTCCACGATTACGTTTTTGTTTAGATCTAAAATCAGTGAAAGTCCTTCAATTGGTCTAGCATAAGCATTATCTCCTGGCTCTTTTCGTACCCAACATCTTCCAATAGCAAGTCTTTTCCCCTCCTCTTCTTTATTTCCGAAATTTGAAATAGGCCAAGGATCTATCATTAAAAGATCAGGGTTGTTGATTCCTCGCTTTTTTAGAGGTTCGATAAGTTTGGAATCATGTTTGATTTTATTTTCCCAATCATTGAAGTCCATATCTAAATCACCACACATGAAAGCTGGCTGTACATTTGGAATGTGTTCACATCTGATTATCTCTTCAGAATCAAGAGTAATATCAAGCTCGTAGAGTTTCTCCTCCTTATAATTGAGAACTACTACAAACACGTTCCTTGAGAATGGATCTCCAGGTTTAAAAGACAGTACCTCTTTCTTTGATGGTTCCCTTAACATAATAGTTTCAAATAGGAGCTCTCTCCCTAGACTCTCTTTACTTTTAACTATTAAAATACTTTTAGTTATTTCATCCAGGCTAAGTGGATCTAATGGATGAGAATTAATATTTTGTAATAAGGTTTTTTGAGATTTTTTATCTTCTACAACCACATTAGTCTCCTATAATATTATTTTGTTAAACTATTATAATATTTTTATAGATATAGTTTTAGTATATGGAAAAGATTATAGTGATAATCGAAAAAGATTAGATAACTATATAAATTAAATTAAATTTGTGAAGTTAATGAAAATGAATACATATGATCTAATTATTAAAGCAGGTAAAGTATTTTGTTCTGATACTAAATTAAATACTCCTGGGGCAATTGGTATTAAAGATGGAAAGATAGTTGAATTTAATGCAGACATAAAAACTAAATCCATAAAAACTTTAAATTATCCCAAAGGAACACTTCTACCTGGTTTTATTGATCTCCATACGCATCCTGCTCCATCACATTGGAAATATGGTATGGAAGCTGATAGGTTTTTATTGTCTCGTGGTACTACTACGACAATGTCTCAAGGAGATGCAGGTTCAAACAATTGGAATAAATATAAGAAAGCTATAATAAAAAAATCTAAAATAGATATATATATGGCATTAAGTGCTGCTAATAATGGTGAGGAATTTGATCATCCTGTGTTTGAGTCTTTTGAAGATATTGATATAAATCAAGCAGTAGAAACTATAAAAAATAATCCTAAACTTATTTGGGGTATATCAGCAAATTTATCTGAAACTTGTACTTATATACATAAACCTCAAAATATTATGTCTAAAGTATTAGAAATGGCTGAAAAATCTAGCAAGCCTATACTATATGGCATGAGATGGGAACCTTTTGACTGGGGAATAAAGGATCAACTTGCTTTACTGAGATCAAACGATGTAGTTACATACTGTTTTCACGTCGGCCCAGGAGGATTAGCACCAAAAGGACATGTTGAAGATTCTGTGTGGGAAGCAAAAGAAAAAGGGATCAAGTTTGATATAGGTCATGGTATGAATTCATTTAACTTTGAAGTAACAGAAACCGCTATTCGAGATGGATTTTTACCAGATTCTATATCTACAGATTATTATTATAGACACACAAATACTATTCCTATTCATGATGTTCCACATACAATATCTAAATTAATTGCATCAGGGATGAATCAGAATGATGCATTTGAAAGAGCCACTTTTTTTCCAGCAAAAATACTTGGTCTAGAAGATCAAATAGGAACTTTATCTATTGGATCGGTTGCTGATATTGTAGTTGTTGAACAAAATACAAAAAATTCAGAATTAATAGATGTAAATGGAAACAAGCGATCAGGAAAATTGTGGGAACCTGTTTTAACTGTAAAATCTGGAGAAATAATATAAATATATTAAGTGAAATTTATCACTCAAAGTGTACTTAATTTATCAATTAATTTTTTTCCTATACGAATATAATTAAACGATAACCATAAAGAAATCCGTTAATCATGAAAAATTTAATTATAAATAATAAAAATATCATTATTCCTGTTGTGTTATCTCTTTTATTTTTTATATTAGGGTTCTTTTTAAGCATTAGGCTTANNANTAATTCANTANCNGATTCAAAAGAAATTGTNTTTGAAAATATAATNAGACCTAATTCTGTACCNGCTAATCTATCNACACTTTGGGAAGCATATANTTTTGTAAATGATGTTTATTTTGATCAAACAAAAATAGATGACAGNAAAATNACAAATGAAACNATAAAAGCANTAGTNAAAACNCTTGATGATAAACATTCNACATATATTCCNCCAGAAGAATGGGCNATTAAAAGNACTGANTTATTTGGTTCTTTTCAAGGNATAGGNGCTTTTGTTGATATGTCGAAAGATAACTCAGGNGTTATGATNGTTGCTCCTATNGATGGTGGNCCTGCACAANTGGCTGGAATNAAAGGTGGAGACAAAATAATTAAAGTNNATGGTGAAAGNATAGCTGGNATGTCTTTAACNGCAGCCATAAAANTAATTAGAGGNCCTGAAGGGAGTANTGTTTCNTTAACTATAGAAAGATTAGGGNAAATAAACTTAGTTGAANTAGATATAANAAGAGCTAAAATNAAACAACCAAGTGTAACAAANGATNTAATAAAAGACACTGATTATACTAAAATCAGGATAAATCAATATACCGAGAACACTCCNAAAGAATTGTCTGAAATGATNTCTGACACTATTANGAATGATGGATCTAAAGGATTAGTTATAGATCTACGTAATAATCCTGGAGGATTANTNGCATCTGCTGTTAATTCGACCAGTCTATTTTTAGATGAAGGAGTTGTNACTTTTGAACTTGATTCTAAAGGAAAGAAAACNTTATGGAATACNAATGGTGAGGTAGGAAAATTCTCTAATATTCCAATAGTTACGTTGGTNAATGCTNATTCTGCTAGTGGTTCTGAAGTAATGGCAGGAGCTTTGCAAGATTATGGTAGAAGCGTGATAATNGGAGAAACTACGTATGGTAAAGGTAGTGTAAGTTTAGTAAGAGATCTATCAAATGGTGGNGGAATGCTTTTAACGAATGCTCACTGGTTTACACCNAATGGTAGAGTAATACATGACATAGGAATAACTCCAGATGTTGAAATAGAACTACCTGAAACTACAAGTAAATCTGGAGAATTTTATGATACACAAGTGGAGGCGGCTATCAAACAGTTAGATTTTGAGTTGACAAACTGATATGAAATTCGCTAGTAATAGAAAAGCTTTTTATAATTATGAAATTATTGATAAATTTGAAGCTGGGATAGTTTTACATGGTCCTGAAATCAAATCTATTCGTAATAGTAATTTATCTATTGCAGAATCACGAGTTTTAATTAACAAAGGAGAAGCTTGGCTAATAGGTTGCCACATTGCAGANTATAAATTCGACTCATCACCTGATCAATATGACCCAATACGAGATAGAAAACTATTGCTTCATAAAAACCAAATAGATAAATTAAGAGGCGCTAAAAATCAACAAGGTTTAACCATTATCCCTCTTTCAATATATTTAAAGAGAAACTTAATTAAAGTAGAAATTGCTTTAGCAAGAGGTAAAAAGAGATATGATAAAAGAGCCACTATTAAGGAAAGAGATTCCAATAGAGAAATTGCTAGAAGGTTAAGGCAGAAAAATTAATAATGATATTTTTAAGACAATTCTGTGAGTGNATTTAATTTTGAAAATTTANTAATATACGATAATCTTAATAATATGAATGGGGACGAGTGGGTTCGACAGGGAATTGATCTTTAGGTTGCAGGTCGTGTTGNCATACCACGTATGAAATGGCAAAATAATGATTGGCGATCAAGAATACGCTCTCGCTGCTTAATATAAGTTAGTGACGTTCCTTAATATCTTTGCTTAGGGTGGTATTAAGGAGCGACGTTAAACCTAAGCTGAGCAAGATTATTGCTAGTATAGTCTTGCAAATAAGTTTCTAGCTAAGCAATTATAGTTGGTTTGTCGATGACGCCTTTATTGACGAAAATCATTTATCGACTAAGCCTGTAGATGCTTAGAGAGTAAATTTCTTGGACGGGGGGTTCAACTCCTCCCCGTCTCCACCATAAATATTAATTTTATGTCATTTAATTTAAAAATAAAATTATCGATAACAAGATATCATTTCCTACAAACTTTNTTTGCGGGTATAACNATAACTCTTATAATCCTNTTAGGAGAAACNTTTTCTAATAATGTAATAAATGCNGCTATTGGTTCCAGTGTNGCTTTGGTTTTTCTACATCCTGGNAACAAACAAAATAGATTTAGAAGTTTATTTGGAGGCAATATTGTAGCTATAATTACTTTTTTATTTTTGCATTTTTTATTTTTATCTTTTAATCAAGATCTATTTATTACAATATATGAAAGAGATTTTCATTTGTTTTCAGGNCTCTCTTTTACCCTATGTATNTTNNTNATGAGTATTACTGATACNGAACACATTCCTGCGGCAGGAACTTCAATTGGTTTATCNGTAAATAATNTNGACTATACTTTGATTTTATTCATATTATTTTCCATTTTATTTTTATATGCTTTNAAGGTTAATATAAATAAATNTGGAAAAAACCTTTTCTAANTTAAGAACATTTTGTACAAANNATGAANATATCTAAATTATGAGANATAATATCTCCATCNATTTTTTTANCTAATTGTCTTATTGATTTTTCAACACTNATTAAATTTATTTCTTTAATTTCATTACATTTTTTACATATTGTATGNTGNTGNTGNTCTGANAANGANATGGTATAGAAATTGTTTTCTTCTGATATATTTAATTTACAAATACTNCCNATTTCATTTAATATNTTTAANGTTCTGTAAATCGTNGCTCGTCCTAAGTTNGGTAAAGNNTTAGTTAATTCTTCTGANGTAAATATTTTTTGATTNCGTAANATCTCTGCTATGATTCGTCTTCTAGTATTGGTCACACTNTAACCNGAAGAATTCATTTTNTNTANGATAGTATTTGCTACTTCTATTTGNTCNTNNACCATTAGTTAATCCTACANATATTAATTANANTTTCCAAATAATCTGTTCTTTGATCATAGGTCATTTTTAACAAAATAATCAATAGCAGAANTACTNCAATAATATATTTTAAAGGTAGTTTTGTTGATACAGANACTAATATTGACTCATTATTTAAAGATTCNGGTAAAACTATTAATTGACGNACNGGNGANAACATCCAGCCTAATAAAAAACCAATGANTAAGCCTGAAATATGNGCTACATGATCTATNTTTCCTGCAGTAGCACCATAAACNACATTTATNAATACAATGATNCCNATTGATATNAGAGATTCNTTNCCATGNTTTCCTAAAACTTTTTTNTTTACCANNAGATANGAAGCATANGCACCTANCAAANTGAATATAGAACCACTTGCTCCNGCNCTAATTGATCCTATNCCTCCATCAAAACAATTTATAANNGTTGGTTCAGANGAGAATCCNGAGCCAGACCAATAAGAAAATAAGTTNGCACAAATTCCTCCAAAAAGATAAATAAATATATATTTATATCTTGANAANTCTCTTTCTNTGATAGTTCCGAAAATATAAAGNCCNGCTAAATTCAAAATCANATGTATAAAACCAATATGNANAAAATTTGCAGTTAACAATCGCCATATTTCNCCTTGAGAAATATNAATATCACAATTGGCNCCTANCAAACAAAGAGTNNTTNTTGNNTTGGANCCTCCAAAAATAGTTTCTAAAATNAACATANATAAATTAATNGATATTAATNACCAAGTTATNGGATANGTTTTGAATGTAGATTTAGTNTTTAANCNTTGCATTTGGCAANCTTTGTTTTTAATNTATTTTTATCAATTTTTCCAATATTATTTTTTGGTANAGGATNAGAAAAAACAATTAGTTTTTTAGGATANTTNTANNTATCTAANTTTTTNAATTTNTTGTTTATNTGTTCNAGAGTAATATTTTTTTTCTTTGAAGAAATAGCAAGNACAACTTTTTCACCCCAATAATTATNTTTAATNCCAAANATTNCTGCCTCATCNANATATGNNATTTTAATTATTTCACTNTCTATTTCANTTGGATTNATATTNTCACCNCCAGAAATAATNTGTTCNTCAANTCGNCCTNTTAAATATAAATATCCTGATTTNTCTATATAACCCAAATCNCCTGTTTCTANCCATTTTTTTCNTTNNTTTGTNCCAAAATANCTTGCNACNGTAGGTCCNNTTANTAATATTTGNTTGNTNTTATCAAATTTTATATCAATATTACTTAANNNTTTTCCAACAGATCCNTTNGGTCTNTCATGATCTTNTNGTGAAGTTGTTGCTATTTGAGAACAAGTNTCAGTCATNCCATATGTAGGTAATACTTTAANTCCTAATTNTTCAGCTCTAGATATTAANTNTTCAGATACTNCNGCNCCTCCNCATAAAATAAATTTAAATTTGTCATGTATAATTTGCTTTGATAATGCTATACTGTCTAAAACTTTGAGTAGCATTGTTGGAACAAGAGAAACTATGGAAATTTCGCCATTTTGAATAAGTTCAACAACCCTTTCACTATTGAAATTGTTTTCTACATAAAAAGAAGTTCCTAATATCATACTTCTAAATATTATTGATAAACCACCAGCATGAAATGGAGGCATACAAAGTAACCATATGTCTGCATTGCTAACTTTTAGATTTTTTTGAGACATATAGCAATTTGCCTCTATGTTATTAATACTTAGTTCTACAGGTTTTGGAATTCTTGAAGTTCCAGAAGTAAATAAAATACTATGAATGTCATTTTTTTTAGGCCAAAATGTTTTAATATTTTTTTTGTAACTCGATTTCTCTACTTGAATAAGATCAAACTCTTTATTGTTTAATTTATTTAACAAAGTGTTTTTTTTTGTAAATATTATTTTTTTACAGTTTATTTGAGATAATCGTTTTGAAATTTCATCTTTTGTTGTATTAGGATTTAATGGTACAAATATTCCCTTAGCCATTGGCACAGCATTCGAAAAAATTGCATATTCACTAATTTCTTCTGATAAAAATCCTACTGCTTCGTTAGGCTTGATTATTGTTTTTAAATTATCAATATATGAAAAAATTATTTTATGTACATCATTGAAAGTATATGATTTATTAAAAGTTTTTAATGCAATACGATCATTGGTAATTTGTATATTTTTATCAATCCAAGAATTCATAATTATATAATTTTTGTATTTTTTATTTCTTCCCACTTTTTAATCATGAACGGTTTTAGATCATTGATAGAAAAAAGCCCATAACGAAGCTTTATTTTTCCAGAATCTAATTCCATTGTTTTAGTAATAGATTTATTGAGATATATAGAAGTACTTAACCCGTGTATAATTGGACTTTTATAAATTTTATCCACTTTTTTTGATAAAAGAATGTTTCTGTATAATCCAATGGGAGTTTCAAAAGCAGAGCTTATATAAACTTTCGTTTTGTATTTTTTTGCTATCTCTATAAAATCTAATATTTCATTTTCTTTACCAATTAATTTAGGTTTTATAGCAACATAGTCGACCAATTTTTTTGTTATTAGTTCCTTTGTTATATTTATGTTGGATTTCTTAAGATCAATGCAAGTTTTATGATTGTGTTTTTTGACAATTGATAAGTTTTTTTCATTAATTGTTTTGTTCAAATCTTCTATAAATTCTATTTTTTTGCTCTCTAATCTTTTCAATAGAACAATTGATTCATTAAAGTTGAAATCACCATTACAATCCAATCTAAACAATATTTTTTTATATTTTTTTGATAAATCATTGATTAATGCTAAGGCGATTTTTAAATTACTTTTTGAAATTTTAATTTTGAAACTTCTAAATCCATTTAAATAGTATTCTGAAATTTTTTCCGACAAATTAGATGTTATCGGTATAGAAACTGCAGTTTTTGCACTTATCAATTTTCTTTTACTTAACTTTAAAGATTCAAGACCATAACTTATTGAAGGAAAATTAATTATATCTTTGTTATTTTTGTTATTTAAATAAGCATAAATCATTTCAATAGTTTCAATACTAAATCCAATCAGAGGGCTGATTTCAAAATAATTAACATTCTTTCCATTATTATTCCTTACAATTATTGCATCTATATATTTATAAGAATGCGATGAATTTATAAAATCATTTTCTAGAGGTATTTTGTATGTTGATATTTCTAATTTTTCCATTGTCTTAATTTATTTATAGTAATGTAAGATAAATTTATAATAACTATAGAGTAAGAAGCTATTGCAACACTAGGGTATGCTATAGATATAGATAATGATATGCAAAGTAATAGATGACTCAAAGCTGTTTGATAAAGTGTATTATTTAAATCTGTACCAAATTTAGAGAAATTTAATTTAAAAGAAAACTTTTTTATTCCAAAGTCACTAATAGGAAATGTGAACCAAACTAAAATTGAAAGAATTAAGTTGTTAAGATTTTCAAGAGATAAGATTAGTAGCAAAAGACTTATCAAAGATATAATTAGAAGATATAAAATCCGTGCTTTTTTTTCACCTAATTTCACTGCTAATGTTATTTTATTATTATTGTAATCATTTTTTAAATCTCTGATATTATTTGTTAAAATAATAGTGCTGGTAGACAAACCACAAATTAGTGAAATCAATAAAATAATCAAATTATATTTAATCTCAAATAAAAATAGCGCACCTAATATTGTTACGGGTCCAAAAATCAAGATAACCATGATTTCACCTAATCCTTTATATCCATAAGGGAAAGGCCCCGAAGTATATAGATAAGCTATTAGAATTAAAGAAATCCCTAAAAATATAACTGTAATTCCTGAATTTAAAAATGCTATAAATCCTAAAATTAATGTTATAAGAATCACTAATCCAATTAATTTTTTCATTTCTTTTTTTGAAATCTTACCTGATTGCATAGATCTTTCAGGACCTAAGCGTTTTTCATTATCAACACCTTTTTCATAATCACCCAAATCATTAAACAAATTAACTAAAATCTGTAAGCTAATTCCAATAAGTAGGATTAAAATAGAAGTTACCAAGTCAAATCTATTAGTATTAATTGCAATAGAAATTGCAATTAATATAGGACCTAAAACAGCAGGTAAAGTCCTCATGCGTATTGTTTGAATGTACACTTCTCTTTTAGAACTTTTATCCATGAAAGGGAGCTCTTTGAAATTTATCAAAATCAGGGTTTCTTTTTTCTAAGAAGGCATTTTTCCCCTCCTTAGCTTCTTCAGTCATGTAATACATCATAGTTATATCACCCGCAAGGTTTTGTAACCCTGCAAGACCATCTGACTCTGCAATAAAACTATTTTTTAAAAATCTTATCGCGGTAGGACTATGTTGAAGAATTTTTTTTGCCCACTTCACACCTTCATTTTCTAAATCTTTATAATCAACTATTTTGTTTATCAAACCCATAGATAACGCTTCTTTAGCATTATATTGTTCACACAAAAACCATAATTCTTTTGCCTTTTTTACACCCACTAAACGAGTTAACTCTGAGGATCCAAAACCTGCATCAAAAGATCCTACTCTTGGACCAGTTTGTCCAAAAACTGCATTGTCAGATGCAATTGTCAAATCACATATAACATGTAATACATGTCCCCCTCCGATAGCATATCCTCCTACAAGAGCTATTACTGGTTTAGGCATATATCTTATAAACCGCTGTAATGGTAAAACATTTAGAGAAGGATTCCCTTCTGAATCATTATATCCACCATGTCCTCTTACCTTTTGGTCTCCTCCAGAACAAAAAGCTTTATCCCCTGCTCCTCTAAATAAAACTACTCCTACATTGGGATCTTCTGCGCAAGATTTAAATGCTTCTTGTAATTCTTTAATTGTTTTGGGTCGAAATGCATTCCTAACCTCTGGTCTGTTTATAGTTATTTTTGCTATTCCTTTATGATATTCATATAAAATATCTTCAAAGTTAGCTAAAGATTTCCATTTGATTTTCATGATTACTCCTTTAATATAAAATCTTTTGTTTTTTTGGCAATATATATTGGATTTTCAAGTATTAAATTATGTCCTGAATTTGGGACTATTTTTACTTTTGAATCTTTAATATTTTTTTGAATTTCATAACTGTATTTAATATATTTTTCATCTTTTTCTCCAGCAAATATCAAGGTCTTATTTTGTATTTTTTTTAGATTTTTCAAAATGTATTTTTGTATACCTTGCCCTTGAGAATTAAGACTGTTTATCAATCCTAAAGGTTTTTGATTTAGGCGTATTTTTCTCATGGTGATTTTGATTTTATTAGATAGTCTTTTTTCTGACCCCCATAGTGATAAAGACTCCCAATAATCAACAAATCCTCCAATACCTTGATCTAATAATAAATCTGCTAAATATGAATCAGAATTTTGCCTAGCCTTTCTGTCAGATTTATCTTTTATCCCTGGAGATGTACTACATAAAATTAGTTTATTAATTAATTCAGTAGAATTTATGGCAAAGTGTAGTGCCAATCTTCCTCCAAGAGAATAGCCAAGTAAGTTTGTTTTTTTTAAATTCAATTCAATTAAAATATCTTTAATTAATTCCACAGATCTTTCAAAAGTGTAATTATTGGGATTTTTATCAAATGATTTGCCATGGCCTATCATATCTATAGTTATTACTTTGAAATATTGTCTAAGGTATCTGATGGAAGTTTCAAATGATTCATTACTTCCAGTAAATCCGTGAATAAGTAATAAAGGTATCCCACTTCCATCTTCTCTATAAAACAATTTTTTATTCATAAATTTTAGCCTCTATTTTTTTTACTAAATTCTTATATACATTAGAAAGGTTAGAATATTCATTTTTAGGATATTGAACTTCTATAATTTTGACTCCTTTTATATTTTTTGAATCATCTATAATTTTTTTGAAATCCTCTGTGTTTTTCGATAGATAATAAACACATCCATAACTTTTAGCTAAATTTTCTACAGAAATGTTTTGTTGTTCACTTATAAACCATTCATCATATATATTTTTTAAATTTTTTGCTTGAGGTAATAATGAAAAAACTTGACCTCCATAATTATTATTTACTAAAATGGTGAGATTTTTTGCATGATCCCTTGCAGTCAAAATACTATTTGAATCATGGAAAAAAGCTAAATCTCCAATGTCTAAAACTACTCTTAACTCACTTACAGAACTTATACCACTAGCAATTGCTATATTGCCATCGATACCTGATAGACCTCTATTACCATAAATAAAACCTATCTTTGAATCTGTTAGTATGACATCCAGTAATCTTACAGTTAAAGAATTCCCAACGACTAAAATTTCGTCATCAGTTAACATATTGATTAAATTTTTCTTGATCTCCAGTTCCTTTAAATTCTTTATAAAATAATTATTTATTTCTATCCTTGCTATGGAATTTAGATTCTGTAAAGATAATCTCCACCTGTCATCTAATTCTGTTGGTTTATATAATTCTGATTTTTTTACAGCTTTGATAAATTGCTCGATGTTTGTCTGAATATGTAAAGTTATTGGAAAAAATTCTTGTAATACATCATTAGATTTTTCAAAGAATATATGATTTTCTACATTTCGTAATTTATTTATTATAAATTTTGATACAGGAGGGGCCCCTACGTGTATTATTGTTTCTATTTTTTCTGTTAATAATTTTGGTGATCGAGATAAAATGTCACCTGTATCAATTATTGTTGCTTTGTCGTGAAACTTATAATTTCTAACATTTGAAAGAGGGTCTGCAATTATAGGCCAATTTAAAAATTTAGCTAATTTTATAACTTTATCGGGTTTGTCGATTTCAGGACCAGCAAGTAATATTCCTTGTTTGTTTATTACTAAATTTAAGAATTCATTTATTTTAGAATTGTTTTCTAAAATAATTGGATTCTTTAGCTTCTTTTGTTTTAATGTTTTTGCTATTTTTTTGTTTTCTCCATCACTTAAAGGTTCCTTAAATTGCCAATTTATATGAACAGGACCAGAGGGATTTGAAACGGATTGAATTATTGCTTTATCAAATACATTTTCAATATGTACAGAATTCTCAGTGTCATCCATAACTGGAATATCATAAAACCACTTAACAGTAGAATTGTATATATTTGTTTGGTTTAGTGTTTGATTTGAACCTGAGTTTCGGTAAATCATTGGTCTATCTGCAGTTATTACAATAAGTGGGATCCTACTATGATAGCCTTCTGCTATAGCAGGTAAATAATTTAATGGAGCAGTGCCTGAAGTACAAATAATAATTGTGGGTATTTTTGTTATTTTAGAGATTCCAAGGGAAAAGAATGCAGCAGATCTTTCATCAAGGATCATTTTCAAATTAAAATAATCCTTATTATGTAGTAAGTTAGCTACTAATGGAGTAGAACGTGACCCTGGGCTAATTACTATATCTTTAATTCCATAACTAATAATTTTTTTTATAAATACATTTACATGTTTGTCATGTAGTAACATTTTCAATCCCTACAGAATTTTCTATGACTTTAAACTTTGATTTTAATTCTTTGATTTCAAAATCAGCATTGGAATTTTCTACTATTCCATTTCCTGCATAAGTCATAATTGTTTGCTTATTAGAAATGAAATTTGCGCATCTCAGTGCAGCATAAAAATGAGAGTTATTATTATCAATATAACCTATCATGCCAGAGTACCATCCACGATGGAATGTTTCATATTTTCTGATCCACTGAATTGCTTCTTCTACTGGATATCCTGATAGAGCAGGTGAAGGATGAAGAGATTGTAAGATATTAAGAGGATTTAAATTCTTTATCTTGATCTGCAACTCTGTTAGTAAATGGTAAATATTTTCAAGTTCTATGATCATAGGATCTGAAATAAATATCTCCTCTTTTGAGATAGATTTTAGTTTCTGTATAAAATGATTTACTACAATATCGTGTTCTTTTCTTAATGTGGAATTTTTAAAAGAGGATTTAATTTCTTTAATTTTTTGTCCGTTATTAGGGATTGAGCTTGCTAAAGCTTGAATTCTCAAAACTTCACCATTATAGTCAAAAATCTTTTCTGGTGTTGATCCAAAAAAAATCGATTCCCCTTTTTTATACATAAAAGTTGTGCAGTTGGGATACGTAGCTATTAAATTCTGTATAGTTTCTCCTATATCAATCTTAGACAAATGTATTTTTTGTCTGTTAGCAACAACTATCTTTTCTAAAGAACTGTTTTTAATTGATTGTTTGGCTTTTTGTATAAGGTTTGTCCATTCATCTAAATTTTGTTCTTGTACAGGAAGATTTTTTATACAATCTTTTATGTTTTTATTTTTTGTAGCAGACGAAAAATAATTCTTCAAAATATCATTACTGCCATAATGATAAAGTTTGTTATTCTCAAATTTAATAGCATATTCGGGTATTATAAATTCAGCTATTGGAAAATCGTTCCACTCTTCATTGTTTAAATAATTAATTGAATCAAACGAAAAGCCTCCTATTAGGAGATTTTGTATACTAATTTCTTTCTTGATTTTATTATTGAAATCTTTAATATTTTCATAATTATCCAACGATATTGTTTTTCTAATATTGAAACTTGCTATGATTTTTTTTTCATATGGATGAACAATTAATCTTGTTGGATTTTTCTCTAAAATCAATCGAATGAGATTATTCATTTTTATATTCTCTTGAATTAGTAGTTGGTAGGGTTATTAAAATGAATTTAAGTTCTTCAAAATAATCTCTTGGAGGCTTACCATTGGAAAAAATCCAATTAAAGACTATTTCGTTAATTGTTCCTATCCATATTGTGGACAACAAATTTGCATTAACTTGTGGATACTCATTTATTTTTATCGACTCATTTATATTTTTTTCTATAACATCACTGAATTTTTGAAAAATTTCGCTTCGTTTTTTTTCAAAAGATTTTATATTATTTGTTTGAGTAATAAGTAATTTTGATAGTTTTTTTTGAGAAGATAAAATATTTAGTAAATTTTTGAGAGATGAAATCAATCTTTCATTAGGGTTATCTATAGAAGAATTTCCTTTTTGAATTTTACTAAGTAGTTTTTCAGCCAATCTATCCATGACTGATAGAAAGAGATTTTCCTTAGAAGGAAAATGAAAATATATTCCCCCTTTAGAAACATTACTTTTTTTAACAATTTCATCAAGAGGAGTTTTATAATAACCATTTTTTGAAAAATGATTTTCAGCTACATCTAAAATTTTATTTTTAGTTAAATCTTTCATAACCGACCGACCAGTCAGTAAACAGTCATGTATCATTATATACTAGAAAAACCGTTTTATCTTCCGAATTCTTTTAATAGGTAATCATATTTGATTTTAATTACTGCAGGTCTACCATGAGGGTCCCATGGTACCTCAGTGTTTTCTAGGTCTATTAACAATTCTTTACATTCATTTTCTGACAACTTCTGTCCTGCTCTGACTGCATTATGACAAGCCAAGCGTTTTGAAATAATTTCCTTTGGAGTATCGGCATGTTTTTTTACTAAATCCTTTGAAATCATTTCTAGTAATTCTGTAATGTCTACATTTTTGGTTTTGTACAATTTTTGATAAGGTATATTCCTTACTATGATTCCTCCTGTGGGAGATTCATCTATATCCCAACCAAGTTCATGAAATTTCTTGATGTTTTCAATGATTTGATTGTTTGAAGTAACTCCTAAGTCATAATAATTATTTATTGTTAGCATCTGAAATGCTTTTTCATTTTTTTGTTTTTGAAATTGTTCAAATAATATTCTTTCATGAGCAGCATGTTGATCAACAAGATAAATTCCATCTGGACCTTCACAGATAATGAATAATTGTTTTATCTGTCCAATAAATCTAAGAATAGGTAATGTTTTTTTTAGAGATAAGTTTTCTTCGTTTCCAAAACTCATTTGTTCGTGAACTATATTATTATAGTTTTGATATATAGTTTCTTCATTCGTTTTAATAGGAATATTTTTAGGTGGAACATTATTATTTAAAATGTTACTTATTGATGTGTAGATAAAAGATAATATATTATGTTCTGCTGAAAACTTCACTTCATATTTTTGAGGATGAACATTTACATCAACAATGTTATGTGGGACCTTTATATCAATAGATATTATCGGAAACCTTCGATGTTCTATAAATGGCTTATAAGAGTTTTCTATTGTGTAATAAATAGAATTATTCTTTACAACTCTTCCGTTTATACTTACTTTCATTCTACTTCTATTCCCGAAGCAATTATTTGGATTTGATAAAATACCGGTTATTTCAAAATTATCGTTTTGTTCATTTAATGTTATGAAATCATTTTGTTTTAAATTGTAAATTGTATTCATTATAGAAATTATGCTATTATCTCCATCTGTCTTATATTTACGTTTTCCATCAATGATTAATTCAAATGATATGTTGTTATGTGTTAAAGTTATTTCATTTAAAAATTGAACAATTTTTGACATTTCTGATTTCTCTGAACTCAAAAACTTGTATCTAGCAGGCATATTTTTAAATAAATTTCTAACAAATATCTTTGTTCCATAATTTGATCCTAAAACTTCATGCTTAATAAATTTACCGAAAGAAAAAGATACTTTTGTAGCATCCTTAGAATTTCTCTTTCTACTTATGCACTCTATTTCAGATACGGAATTGATTGCCGCTAGTGCTTCTCCTCTAAATCCAAGACTTTTAACTTCATAAATATCTTCTTTATCCTCAATCTTTGAAGTAGCGTGTCTTTCAAAAGCTAATTTCATTTCTGTCGATTCTATACCTATACCATTATCCGAAACTGAAATGAAATCAAATCCACCTTTTTCTATTTCAATAATGATGATGCTTGAGTTAGCATCTATAGAATTCTCTACCAATTCTTTGATAACAGAAACTGGTCTTTCTATCACTTCTCCAGCTGCAATTAGCAAAGATATTTCTTTACTTAGCTTTTTTATACTATTTGGCATTATTTATTTTTTTAATAATTCCTTACCCCACATAACACTAGATAGAGCAAATAATATAGTAACTATTGATGTAAATAAAGTAGTAATTTCTGGACCAAAGTATCCAAATGCCCAGCCCATAGGTATCATACTTAATGGCATTAAACCCCATGACAACATTAATAAACTTACAACTCTAGCTCGATATTCATCGTCAGCATTATCCATCATCAATGCTTGTCCTAATGACCACCTTCCCGTTTCAGTCAATCCCATAATTATCATAGCAATAAAACCAATTGTGTATATTGGAATCGCGCTAATCATCAATAGCCCAACTCCTGTAAGAATTCCTATTATTATTAAAATTAATCCCCTTCTATTATCAGGGCCTAAGCTGGCGATAATGAATGAACTTATCAAACCTCCAATGCCTGCAGCTGCCATTAATGTTCCCACTTCACCTGGATTTGATCCAAAGACATCTTTTGCATAAACAGGGATAAGCATTCTAAAAGGACCTGAGCATAAAGCTAACACTACTGCATGAATCCATATTATTCGAACTATTTTATTTGTTTTTAAATATTTGAATCCGTTTATAACTTCTCTAATTGTGGATGTTTTAGTATTAGCTAATTTTGGTAAAAATTGAGGTATTTGTGTAGCCAATAACAACCCTATAACTGCAAATATAGAAACAGAAAGATAAGATACAAAAGGTCCTAAATATTCATAAAAATACCCACCAATTGCTGGTCCTATCAAAGTTGTAACTCCCATTCCCATAGCATTCAAACCTATAGCGTTTGTTACAAGTTTTTTTCCAACTAAATCTGGAATTAATGCTTGCCTTGCTGGAACTTGCATTGCAAACATTGCTCCTTGTAAAATAGAAATGAAAAACAGATGACCCCAATGTAATAAATTTGTGAAAATGAGTACTGCTACTATAAGAGATGTTAATAAATTAAAAGATTGTGTAATTTGAATAATTTTTCTTTTTTCAAATCTTTCGCCAATAACACCTCCAAACATTGCAAAAACTAACAACGAGGGAGCAAACCCAGCAGTAACTATCGCCGTTAGTAGAGGGTTATTTGTTATGTCATAAACTAGAATCCCTCTTACAGTCATTTGTATATGAAAACCAAACATAGCAAAAAACAGACTGAATAAAAGGTATCGAAAATCTCTAAATTTTAGACTTTCAAAAATTTTCACTTAATTCTCTGATTCAAGGCGAATAAGCATGTTTTCTAATTCTTGTACTTTAATATAGTCCTCGTTTAAGAGGCTAAAGGCTCTCAATAATAGAATTGATATTATTTCTTTTGATTTTTCATTACTTTCATTAACATGAAATATTATTTCATCAATTTTTCTATTAGCAGGGAGTAAATCTTTTATAGACTTTATTTTTTCTACCTGAATTCTAATTGTCTCTTTTTCATTATTGGTTTCAGCATAGTCAATTTCACCAATAATTTTGGTAAGCTCTGTCAAAAGATTTGCCTCATTCATTATTGAATATGTATTTTCATCTTTTATATTTTTATTATTTAAATCATTACTGGATTTTTTGAAAATTTCTCCTATTATTAAATTTTCATCAAAAAATTTTTTGCAGAGTTCTGAATATTCATCTGCAATTTGATTTAATTTCGACATGCTATTAATAGGGTTTATGATTTCTATAGTTCCTCCATAAAGAAGATCATCTTTTCGTATTTTGCATAATTTTTTAAGTGAAATTAAGTCTCCTTCATATTTTTCAGGACCTAGAGGATAAGCCAAATTTTTTTTGTTCATCATTTTGTCAATTTCCAATTGGTCTATTTGTTCTTTATAAATTGGAGGGATATATTTAGATATATCTTCAGCTGTGATTGGTAAATCTATTATATAAGCAGCATATAAGATGCCGTCTGAATCAAAATATACCATCGCATGTCCACTTGGAGTAGAAGGATCTCCTATTATAAACTTTAAATCTGTCATATGTTTTTATAGTTATAAATGTTAAAATTATTTGGATATAGAATAAAATATAAATTATAAGGAGTAATTTTTGTTCTATAAGTTTTTTATACTTCCAATCTTACAACGTATTAACCCTGAAGTATCACATTTCATTGTTGAAATTATACTTCAATGTCCATTTTTTAGAAATTTCAATCCTATTCACTATATAAAAAAACCTATCAATTTATCAATAAAAATACTAGGGATAGAATTTAATTCACCTATTGGATTAGCTGCAGGCTTTGATAAAAATTGCAAAAATTTGTACTCGTTATTATCATTAGGTTTTGGATTTATAACTGGAGGGACAATAACCTTTTCAAAAAGAGATGGGAATCCCAAACCTAGATTGTTTCATTTGAAAAAATCAAAAGCTTTGGTAAATTCAATGGGGTTCCCTGGAGATGGATTACAAAAAATTTCAGATCGTTTAAAACATTACAATTCTAAATCTGAAAATGTATTTTTATCGGTTTCCGGCACTATTAAAAAAGATATTATTGATTGTATTAAAACTCTTAGAAATCATTGTAAGGCGTTTGAAATCAATATCTCTAGCCCAAATACTGAAGGATTGAAAATTTTCCATGATGAAGAAAAATTGTCCAATTTAATCTTTGAAGCTAAAAAAGTCACAACAAAACCAATTTTTATTAAACTTCCTCCTTGGGATAAAAATAACAAAAATGAAGGTGATTATCTATCTATAGCCTATACAAGTATAAAGTCAGGAGCTGAGGGCTTGATTGTCGCTAATTCAAGACCATATGCTTTTGATAAATTAGCTGTTGGTAAGGGAGGATTATCTGGAGATCCACTAAAAAATGATACAATACGAATGGTTTCAGAGGTGCGTAATAAGATTGGATCTAAACCAATAATAATTGCTTGCGGAGGGATATCGGACGAGATTGATGTGTGGAACTGTATAGCAGCTGGTGCAAATCTTTGTCAAGCCTATACTGCCTTTATATATAATGGACCTTCATTTGCTTATAATATTAATAAAAAACTTTCAGCTTTAATGATCGATAAAAACGTAGAGTCTTTAGAAAAAATACAAGGTCAATCAATCATAAAGAGATGAATTCATAAACAAAATCATTTCTTATAATATTTTCTTTATTTCATCATAAAAAGGCATAGATTCTTGTGCACCTTCTCTAGTTACACTAAGAGCAGATCCAACAACCGCCATTTCAATTGAAGTATTTATATTCATTGAAAGAGATATGCAACTACCTAAAATTCCTGTGAAACAATCTCCTGCTGCAACACTTGCCTTTACTTCTTGAACTTTAAATGGTTTGAAATACTTTTCATTATTTGAATCTTTATAGTAAACACCGTTTTCGCCCAATGTAATCGCTACAGCTTTTATTCCAGAATCAATGATTTTCTCTGATGCTTTTTTTGCATCATCCACCGATTCTATTTTAATTCCTGTCATGTATTCAGCCTCCGTTTCATTTGGAGTAATAATTTCTGGATATAAAAAATAGTCTTTAGGTAAATTTTTTCTATACGGTGCAGGATCTAAAATTATTTTTACATTATTTTTTTTTGCAATTTTCATGCATTCTAGTGTTATTTGTGTATCTAATTCATTTTGAGTAATTAAAACTTTAGTTTGAGAAATGTTTTTATTAAATTTTTTGATTAATGATTCATCGTATTTTGCATTTGAACCATAAACTGCATTCACATAATTTTGATCATTTTTATCATTAAATATGATTGCTATTCCTGAGTGCATCTCATCATCAATTAATATGTTCGAAGTGTTTATTTTTTCTTTCTCCAAAAATTGTTTTAATTGATCTCCGTAATTGTCTTCCCCTATAATTCCAAAAAATGACACACTGTTCTCTTCGGTTATTCTTGCAGCAGCAACAGCTTGATTTCCTCCTTTACCTCCAGGTGCTGTATAAAATTTAGATCCAACGCTCGTTTCTCCTGGTTTTGCAGGAGTATCTATATTCATAATTAGGTCCATATTTAATGCTCCTAAAACATTTATAGAATATTTATTTGTATTTAACCGCATTATTATGTGTTTTCAGTATTTATTTTTTCTATAATAATAGCAGTAAAATAAATACAAAACGAATAAATATGGCCATTGTAAAAATTCCAACTCCATTAAGAGCTTTAACAGAAAATAAAACGGAAATTCAAATTAATGGAAAAACGATAATTGAAGTAATTGATAATTTAGACTCACTATATATAGGAATTAAGGACAAAATATTAGAAAATGGGAAATTGAAACATTTTGTTAATGTTTATGTAAACGGCGAAGATATAAGATATATTGATTCATTAGAAACAAGTATCGATAATAATGATGAAATTTCTATTGTTCCTGCTGTGGCAGGAGGATAACTTTAACCGATGATTTTTGAAATAGAACTTTTTACTATTTCAGAAGATACATTTCCTTCAATAATGGCTTCACCGATATTTCTAAGTAAAATCCATTGAACATTCCCATCCACATTTTTTTTATCCATTCGAATAGCTTCTATTAATTCTTCTGCATTTAAGTTTTTGTCATTAGTTGGTAGTCCATAACTATTTAGTATATTTTTTTGTCTCTTTACAGAATCAATATTAACTAATCCTAAATTTAAGGAAATATATATTGATACCATCATGCCTATACTAACCGCCTCACCATGCAAATATTTCTTAAATTTTGTTACTTTTTCTATAGCATGGCCTATTGTATGCCCATAGTTAAGCTTTATTCTATCTTGTCCTCTCTCAAATTCATCCTTGGAAACGACTTGTGCTTTGATACGGACGGACTTTTTTAAAATTTCTGCGGCATATTCAGTATCTAGATTAATGATAACTTTTTTGTTATTTTCAAATTCTTCAAATAATTTTTCATCACTTATCAAAGCATGTTTAATCGCTTCTGCCCATCCACTATTTTTTTCTCGTATTGGTAAAGTATTTAAAAAGTCTAAATCTTCAAAAACAAGTTTCGGTTGATTAAAAGATCCTATTAAATTTTTACCGGCATCTAAGTTATAGGCTGTTTTTCCTCCTATAGCAGCATCAGTCATTGCCGCTAGAGTTGTTGGTACTTGTATGTAAGGAATACCTCTAAGATAACTTGAGGCAGCAAATCCAATGATATCACCAGCTACTCCACCTCCAAAAGACACTATAAAATCTTTTCTTTCAGCTTTCATAGTTGAAAGCCAATCATATATTTTTGAAACAGAATTATAGTTTTTGTTTTCTTCATTTAGTTCTAGAGAAAAGGTGTTTGTCCTATATCCAAAAGATTCCATGGTTTCGTGAAGAAGCTTTACTTTTTTGGGAAACATTGACTTATCAGCAATTATGAAGCATTTTTTTTTCTCAATTCCTGCATATTCCAACTCTCTACCTAATAAATTAAGAATACTTTTGCCTACTATTACTCGATAATTACCCTGAGATGTGTTTACTTCAGATGCTAAATATTTATTTTTCATAAGATTCTCGTAAAATCAAGTCTTGATTTCGCATAATTTATTTTTTATTTCTTCTGCAAGAGTATTTAAGCTCTTATTATCTGTTTTAATAGAAAACTTTGCCAATTGATAGTATTTTTCTCTTTGTTCGTATAGAGATGAAAGTTCATTTTCGTTAATTTTTTCTCCAAGTAAAGGTCTAATCTCCTTCGATTCCTCTAAACGTTTAATTATTGTTTTTATTGTAGAATTTAGCCAAATCATAATTCCATAATGGTTCATAATCTTCAGGTTCTCTTTTATTGTAGGAATCCCTCCTCCTGTAGAAATAACCATTTTTGAATCATAATTAATTTCATTTAAGCATTCGGTTTCGATCTTTCTAAAATAATTTTCACCTCTACGAGTAATTATTTCACTGATTTTCATATTTAGATTAGCTTCTATTTTTTTATCAGTATCTAGAAAATTAAATTTTAATTTTCTTGCTAATAATTTTCCTACTGAACTCTTTCCTGAACCAGAAAATCCTATTAAGAATAAGTTATTGTATCTATCTCTATTTTCCATATTCTTTAAAAGATGAAATGTAGGCTTTATAATTTCTTTTTATCTCTTGAATACTATCACCACCAAATTTTTCAAGTACAACCTCGGATAACGTTATAGCTAACATTGCTTCTCCTATAGGACATGCTCTTGCTACCTGACATATATCTGATCTATTATAAGCAGCTTCAACAATATCTCCTGAGATAATGTCAACCGAAGGAAGGGGTTTAGTCATTGTTGCTATAGGTTTTACAGCCACGTTCACAATTATGTTATTACCATTTGACATTCCACCTTCAAGCCCACCAGCATGATTTGTTTTGTGTGAAAATTTTCTTTCGTCTTGTGAATTTGGCTCTATAACATCTTGAACTAAATTCCCATATTTTTCAGTATTGTTAAATCCGTTACCTATTTCAACACCCTTTACAGCATTAATGGACATCATTGATTGAGCTATTTTACCATCTAATTTATTATCCCATTGAATATAATCACCTAGGCCTAAAGGTATCCCAAAGCCTATAACTTGAAACACACCACCGATTGTAGTTCTTTCTTTCTTTGCTTGATCAATAACATTTGTGAATAACTGTTCTTCTCTAGTATTTGTAGATCTAACTATAGAATTTTCAACATGCTCCCAATTTATTTGATCAACATTAGCTACAGATGTTTTTTCCCATCCTATGGATATAACGCGAGATTTTATATCAATTCCAATCTCTGATAAAAATTTTTTGCATATGGAACCTACTGCAACTCTAGCAGCAGTTTCTCTAGCACTGGCTCGTTCTAAGACATTACGCACGTCTTTGTGGTTATATTTTAGTGTTCCAGGAAAATCAGCATGTCCTGGTACTATTTTTGTTTGGCGCTTAATATCATCTTTTTCATTCACTGGTTCTATTGCCATTGCTGTTGTCCAATTCTCCCAGTCTTTATTTTCAATCCACAATGATATCGGTGACCCAAGTGTTTTCCCATGCCTAACTCCGGACTTTATATTGGCACTATCTTTTTCAATTTTCATCCTGCCACCTGAACCATATCCTTTTTGTCTTCTTGACATGTCAATTCGAATATATTCTTCACTTAATGATAAATTTGAAGGGATACCTTCTAAAATCACGGTCAAGCCCATTCCATGAGATTCCCCAGCTGTTAAAAATCTAAACTTTGTCATAATAATTCCTCTGTATCTATAATTTTATACCAACAGAATCAAGCATTGTATTTATAGGAGCTTTTTTATTTGTTAAAAGTTCAAATCCTGAAGCAGCTTGGAACACTAACATAGATAAGCCTCCTATAGTGTCTATTTTATTATTTTTGGCATCTCTTAAAAATGGAGTGATTTGAGGTGAATAAACTAAATCATAACATAATGCCCTAGTGTTGAGTAAACTCGTGTCGATAGGAGATTTTTTTGGGTCTGGACCACCAGTCATACCAAGTGAAGTTGCATTTATAATTAAATCTATTTCTTTTAAGGTGGTTAAATTATTCAATTCTTTAAAATCCATGATTTTTATGTCCGTTTGGTTATTAGCAAATAATTCTTTAATTTCCTCCGCTTTTTGTAAAGTACGATTGGAAATTATAATTGATTTAACTTTTCCTTTTATAAGGCCCTGGCAGATAGCTTTTGCTGAACCTCCTGCACCTATTATCAAAGCTGATTTATTTTTGATTGATTTTTTGTAAAAATCTAGACTATTAATAAAACCAAGCCAATCTGTATTATAACCACTTAATGTTCCATTCTTATTTATTATCCAATTAATCGCATCAATTTCTTTTGCTGAATTATCTATATTATCAAGGTATTGCATTACTTTTTTCTTATAAGGCAAAGTTATACAACATCCTAAAACATTTTCATTTCTAAGAGATTGTATCTTATCTTTTAGTAACTTTTCTTCAGTTTCCCAAATTTGGAAATCTATATTGTAACCTAGTTCATTAAATGCTGAATTATGAATAGTTGGAGACAAAGTATGTCCAAGAGGGTATCCTATAATTCCAGCTTTCATATTATTTTGCATTTTGATTCTGTAAATAACTTTCCAATATTATAATAGCTGATACTGAATTTAATTTACTTTTTATATTTTTAATTTTCATACCAGTACTTTTCATTGACTTAAACGCTTGTTCTGTTGTTAATCTTTCATCCCATAGTACGATTCTTATTCCTTTATTGCTAGCTTTTAACTTTTTAGAAATTAATCTAGAAAAAATTGCCCTATCACCCTCAGTTCCATTTAGTAATTTTGGCAAACCTATAATTAGTTTCTCTATTTGATTTTCTTTAATAATAATATTTATTTTCTTTACCAAGATTTCAGAATTTGATGCATTTATTTCATTTAATGAACTGCATTGATTATTAATTTCGTTAGATATTGCTACACCTGTTCTCTTCTCTCCTAAATCTAAGCCTAGAATCTTCATTATTTATAATGCTTTGATAATACTTTTTGTAAATTTGAGATTATTGAATCTAATTTAGATGGATCTTTACCGCCTACTTGAGCTGTAAATTTATTACCACCACCACCACCACCCTCTATTTCTTTTGAAAGAATAGAAGCAATATCGTTTGCGGCAATTTTTACGTTTACTGTAGTCATTATGACAATTAAAGGCTTATTATCAATGACTGATCCTACTATAGCGACTCCTTCAGATAAATTGTTTCTTAAGGTATCTCCTGCTTTTCGTAATGCTCCTATATTAGGAACTTTCACTTTAGATATTGAAAACTTTGTGTCGGAAAGCATAAATTCTTGATTATTAGATTTTGATTTATTTCCAAGTGATAATTCAGTCAACTCTCCTTGTAATTTATCTATCGTTTTTTGTTGTTTTTTCACTATTTCATTTTGAAATTTGAATTTGTCTAAAATATTTTCCTCAGATGCATTCATTTTGATCATAATTTCATTTAAGTTATATAAATTCTTCCTAACCATTGTTTCTGTTCCAATTCCTGTCAATGCAAAGATTCTTCTGTTTCCAGAACCTATTCCATTTTCCGAAATAATTTTGAACAACCCTATACCTCCTGTGTGACTCATATGAGTTCCTCCGCATAGTTCATAGCTCCATGGGGCATCAATTTTAATTGTTCTCACTTCATGATCATATTTTTCTCCGAAGAATGCTAATGCGCCGTCTTTAATAGCCTTATCATATGTTGTATAACTAACTTCAACAGGCAGATTGTTTCTTATAACATCATTGACTCTATCTTCAACAATTTGTAAAGTTTTTTTGTCGAGTGCATGCATATTTGTAAAATCAAATCTTAAGTAATCAGGGTGAACTAATGATCCTGATTGTCTTACATGAAGACCAACTATTTCTCTTAGTGCTGCATGTATTAAGTGAGTTGCAGTATGATTCCTTCTAATTCTTTCACGGCGACTTCCATCTACGGTAAGATTTAAATTATTACCTACTGATAATGATCCTTCATTAATTTTTGCTTTGTGAATATATATTTCTCCATATGGAGAAATAGTGTCAATTATTTCAATCTTACAATTGTCGTTTTCTGCTATACCTGAATCACCGATCTGACCACCTCTTTCAGCATAATAAGGTGTTTTATCAATTATTAAATCAAACTCTTCTTTAGATTTGACAGTTTGTATAATTTTTTCGTTTTGTATTATAGATAAAACTTTTGAAGAAGTCTTTAAACTGTCATAACCGACGAATTCTGTAGGTTTTATATCTAGTGATGAAAATATTTTCTTACTGTTCGCCTTTGTAAAAACAGAAGATTGTTTAGATTTGTTTTTTTGTTGATTCATAACTTCTATAAATGATTTTTTATCTATATCTAAACCAGATTTTTTACATATCTCTTCAGTAATTTCTATAGGGAAGCCATATGTATCATATAATCTAAAAGCTTCTAGGCCAGATAAAGTATTTCTTATGTCTTTCTTATTTAAATCATCAATATTTTTATAGATTTCTTTAGCAACGTCTTTAGCATCAATTGACATCTTAATTGATTCTTTGACTTTAATACTTCTTAATTCAAATAATGAATACAAAACTTGAGTTCCAAAATTTAGCGTTTTAGAGAATTTTTTTTCTTCGGTATCTAAAATTGATTTAATGAAATCGAATTTTTCATCAAGTTCGGGATATACGTGACTCAATTTTTCAGACGATATTTTAGCTATGGGAGATAAAATTGGGAATGAAGCATCAATTTTTATTCCATTAATAATAGCTCTTCTAATTAATCTTCTTAAAACATATCCCCTTCCAGTGTTTTCTGGTATAACTCCATCTCCAATAAGGAAACTAGCAGAACGTCCATGTTCAGCAATTATTCTTTTAACTATTTCAATATCTTTTCTTGATAAGCTTTTAGATGAAATGTCATATTTAATATCTGATAAATGTTTGCTAAACACATCAGTTTTGTATACAGTTTTATTGTTTGTTAGAACGGCTAAAGTTCTTTCAAGTCCCATGCCTGTATCTATGTTATTAAAAGGTAGAGGAGTGTCTTTAGAATCAATGTCTCTATAAAACTGAGTAAAAACTAAATTGTATAGTTCTATAAAATCTTCATGTAAATTAGGACCCCAATTAGGATCGTTGAAATTAAGATTATTGAGATCACCTTGATAATAATGTATTTCTGAACATGGACCACAAGGCCCTTCTTCTCCAGCTGGTCCCCACCAGTTATCTTCATCTCCAAATTTATAGATATATTTTTCAGAAATTCCAAGATCGAGCCAAATTTGTTTTGCTTCATCATCCTCGTTATAAATTGTAAAAAACAATCTATTGATATCGAACTTTAGTACTTCTGTCATGTATTCTAATGCCCAGGCACAGGCTTCATTTTTGAAGTAGTCCCCAAAGCTAAAATTTCCTAGCATTTCAAAGAAAGTCAAATGAGTATCATCACCAACTTCTTCAATATCTGTAGTTCGGAAACATTTTTGTGCTGTTGTTATTCGTTTGTTAGGAGGTTTTTTTTCTCCTGAAAAATAGGATTTAAATTGAGCCATTCCAGAATTTGTTAATAACAAACTTGGGTCTTCTGAAGGTATCAAAGATGAAGACGGTAATATTAGATGTTCTTTTGATTCGAAAAATTTTAAAAAAGAATCTCTTAAATCATCTGCTGTTTTTGGTATTTTCATTAAATTTGTTAAATATGTTTTTTTTCCTAAGTTTATTTTATATTAATTTAAGTTTATCTTTTTGGTATTTTTTTTGCCGAATATTGTGTATCTCCACCCTTTTTGAAGTTTTTCAGAATCATTATTATCTAATAAATTTTGAAGATCTCTTTTGTTTGCGATTAAAGATTTAGAAATATTTTTTTCCATTGAAACTTGATTTAGTTCTTTTTTTAAATTATTTAAATCATTGAAATCATTAGTTTTAGATTTATTTTGTTCCTTGAATTCGCTATGTTTATTAATAATAATCTCTAATTTTTCGTAATCTTCTAAATAAAAAAATTTATTATTTTTATGTAAATTCAATTGAGTCAATGGGTATAATTCATTTTTATTATTTTTTGATATAAATATAATGTCTTTATCCTTAAGGATCCAAGATTTAGGTTTATTTCTATTTTGTGCAACTTTTTCTCTGAATATGGTCAATTCTTTTAATAGTTCTATATTCAATAAATTTTTTTGATCTAGCCGTATTCTTTTCCACAAATTATTGGTGTTATTTTTTGAATTTATATGATGGAGAATATTTTCCATTTCTTCTTTAAACCAATCAAATTTTTTATCATTCACAAGTGATTTATATAATTTACTAAATAATTCTTCCAAATATATAACGTCCGTTCCTGCATAATTGATTTGCTTTCTGGTTAAAGGTCTTTTTATCCAATTTGAATATTGTTGGTCTTTTTGTACATCTATATCTAATAATTTTTTTACTAGATTTTTGTAACTTATGTTATGTTCAAGACACACAAATGCATTTGCAATTTGTGTGTCAAATATATTCTTTATATGAATATTTAAATTCGATTGTAAAATTTCAATATCTTGTTCACAATCGTGAAAAATTTTCACAATATCATTATTAATTAAGATATTTGTTAATTTCTCTAATAAATTTTGTTTGTTATAACAATCTAATATAAATATTTTATTATTTATGTTTAATTGCACTAATGAAAGAATTGGGTAATATGTATTTTCTCTAACAAATTCTGTATCTATACATATTTTTTTGGATTTGATCAAACTTTTTTCAACAATATTATAATCGTCTACTGAATTTATAAGATTTATTTTCATGTATCTTTGGTTTTAAACAAATAATATACGAATTTAGTAATTTTATTTTATAAAGTTAATTTTTTTTTATGTATTATAAATTTAGATAAATACATAAAAAAAATTGTCAAAAGAACTCAAAAGCAAAAAATGGTTTGGGGAGAAAAATCTTGAAGGTTTTCTTCATAGATCAGGAATGAAAGCCCAAGGCTGGCCTGAAAATATGATCAAAGATAAACCAATGATAGGTATAGCAAATACGTTTTCTGAGGCTGTTCATTGTAATTCTCACTTAAGAATTTTAGCAGATCATGTAAAAAAAGGTGTTATAGCCGCAGGTGCTACTCCTATTGAATTCCCTGTTATATCATTAGGAGAATTTTTTTTATCTCCAACTTCAATGTATCTGAGAAATCAAATGTCTATTGATATAGAAGAAATGATAAAGGGATTGCCTATTGATGGAGTTGTTATTTTGACAGGTTGCGATAAAACTACTCCAGCAGCAATCATGGGAGCAGCTTCAGCAAATATTCCTACTATAATTCTACCTGGAGGACCATCTTTAAAAGGTAACTGGAAAGGAGAAGAATTGGGTTCTTGTACTGACTGTAGAAGATATTGGAACGAGTTAAGAGCAGGAAATATATCTCAAGAAGATTATGATTCTATGGAAGAATCTATTTATCGTTCTCCTGGTTTTTGCATGGTTTCTGGAACTGCCTCCACAATGGCTTGTATTTCTGAAGCTATGGGAATGACTTTAGTAGGTGCTGCAACTCTACCAGCTGTTGATTCAAGAAGAATGGCATTAGCAAATAAATCTGGTCAACAAATTGTAAACTTAGTAAAAAACAATGTAAAATTTGAAAACTTTTTAGATAGACAAAACTTTCTTAATGGAATTGTAACACTCATGGCTATGGGTGGATCTACTAATGCGATAATACATCTTCTTGCTATGGCTGGAAGAACCAAAACAAAGATTACACTTGATGATTTTAACCAAATTTCAGAAAAAACTCCTGTGTTAGCCAATTTAAAGCCTGCAGGAACAAAATTAATGGAAGATTTTCATTATGCAGGTGGCGTTTCAGCATTATTGAAAAATATAAAACATCTTCTAAATCTTGAAACAAAAAGTGTATCCGGACAAACCTTGAAAGATATTTTAGATCAATCTGAAAATTTTGACCAACAAGTAATAAGGTATCCATCAAATCCCGTCAATGATAAAGGTAGTATCGCGATCATAAAAGGATCTTTAGCACCAGATGGAGCTGTTATAAAAGTCGCTGCAGCCAGTAAAAAATTTCTTAATCACATTGGCAAAGCAATAGTATTTAATAATGCAAAAGAATTGTCCGATAAAATTGATGATCCAGACCTTGATATAAGTGAGAATTCTATAATCGTATTAAGAAATCAAGGACCTATAGGTGGTCAAGGAATGCCTGAAAGTGGTTTCTTACCTATTCCGAAAAAACTTCTAGACAAAGGGATTCGAGACATTGTAAGAATATCTGATGCTCGTATGAGTGGCACTGCATATGGAACTATAATTCTACATATTGCTCCAGAATCATATATTGGAGGTCCTCTTTCATTAGTAAAAACTGGAGATAAAATAAAATTATCTTTAAAAACTAAATCTATAGATTTATTAGTTGATAATAAAACACTATCTGAAAGGAAATCTTTACTTAAGGATAGTAAACATAATTCAGAATACGATCGAGGGTATGGCTGGCTTTATAAAAATCATATTTTACAAGCTGATCAAGGATGTGATTTCGATTTCCTAAAAGCTAAATAATTTTTGTCATTTGATTTAGATTTTTTTTCAAAATCAGGTTTATAGGATAATGTCTTTTAAATTGTTATAGCAAAGACAAAATCGCGCTAGTAACATCATTTGTTTGAGATTCTCCACCAAGATCAGGAGTTAATGTATCTCCTTTCTCTAAAACTTTTTTAACAGATAATTCTAGTTCTTGGGCTGAATCTTTTTCTCCAAGATGATCTAACATAATTGCTGCTGTTAATATTTGGGCCATAGGATTAGCAATTTTCTTTCCTGCTATATCTGGAGCTGATCCATGAGTTGGTTCAAACATTGAAGGACTATTATTTGTGGGGTCTATATTTCCACTTGATGCTAATCCCATAGAGCCAGTAATAATTGCACCAATATCTGTTAAGATGTCACCAAATAAATTACTTGCCACCACAACATCAAATTCCTTAGGTCTTCTCAAAAAGTCCATACATGCAGCGTCTATTAACAGTGAATTGGTTTTAATTGAAGGATAATCAATCTTAACTTCATTGAAAACTCTATCCCATAATGTCATAGAGTATCCTTGCGCATTAGATTTAGTAATAGAAGTTACATGATTTTTCTTATTTCTACTTTTAGCTAATTCAAATGCGTACCTTATCACTCTTTCACATCCTTTGCGGGTAAATACTGCACTTTGAACTGCAATTTCTTCAGGAAAATCTCTATATTGAAATCCTCCAACATTTGCATACTCTCCTTCTGTATTTTCTCTAACAACAACTAGATCTATATCGTAAGGTTTTATATTTTTTAATGGTGACTCTACTCCAGGGTATAAAATACTAGGTCTCACACAAGCAAATTGATCAAAAGCTCTTCTTATAGGGAGTAACAATCCATTTAAAGTAATATGATCTTGTATATCTGGATGACCAACTGCTCCTAAGAAAATTGCATCAAAATTTTTAAGTTGTTTGATACCGTCTTTCGGCATCATTTCATTATGTTTAAAATAATATTCTGAACTCCAATCAAAATATTCTAAAGAGAATGTGTAATTTTTATTTTTACTTTGTTTTGTAATAACTTCTATAGCACTTTCAACGACTTCAATTCCAATCCCATCTCCTGGAATTACAGCTATTTTATATTCTTTCATTTTTATTCCTTATTTTTTTCAAATAACTGGATAATTCCAGCAATGTCTTCCATTTCTTTTCCCATGTTTCTATATTGATCGAAAAGTATTTCTGTTGATTTTATTAAGGGTAAACTTAAATTAAAATCTTTTGCTAATTCTGTAACAATGTGTATATCTTTGATTAAATTTCTAGCAGGAGCGGGTGAACCAATATATGATTTATCTCTGATGATAGGAGCTGATCTTTCTAGCATTGTAGAATTACCGAAACTCACTGACAATATTTCCATAGCATCTTTAATTGTTATGCCAACAGCATTAGCTAATGATATAGCTTCAGCAGCAGCAGTTGTATGAACTGCTGTTAATAGTTGATTTATTAATTTCATTGCAGTTCCTGCACCTGTATTTCCCATATACTTAACCTTGGTTCCCATCATTTCGTAATAAGGTAGAGCCATAGTATAGTCATCCAAATTTCCGCCTACCATAATTGATAAAGTTCCATCTTTTGCACCTGTGGGTCCTCCGGATATTGGAGCATCTAAAAATGACACCCCTTTTTCCTTCAATAGTCTGTGACTTTCAATACTTGTCTGTAAACTTACAGTTGAATGATCAGAGACAATTTTAACATTATTCGAATATCTTTTTATTCCTTTTACAATTTGAATTGAAGTTTCAATATCGGGAAGACATATAAAAATCAATTCTGTATCTTTAGATATTTGTTCTAGAGAACTTGCTCCTTTTGCTCCTTTTTGTTTCATTACGGAAATTTTTTCTTTAGATCGTGTAAACACCATTAAATCTGCACCTTTATTTAACAAATTATCTGCCATTCCTTGACCCATATTCCCTAGTCCTATAAAACCTATTTTCATATCTTTCTCTTTTTACAAATTTTGTTTAACATTTTCCAAAAGGGCAACTATACTTTTGTAAATTAATTCTTTAGAATTTGCCCCGTTATGTGAGGTCAAGATTACATTTTCTAGTGTTTTTAGAGGGTTAGTTTCTTCAATTGGTTCTTTCTCAAAAACATCCAATGCAGCACCTGCTATTTTTCCTGTAATAAGTGCATCATATAGAACTGATTGATTAATCAAGGATCCTCTTGCCGTATTGATTATTATTGCATTTCTTTTTATTTTTGAAAATTCCTCAATATCAATTAAATGTCTTGTTTCTGGAGTTAATTTTGTGTGGATAGAAATCACATCCGAATTTTCAAGTAACATATTTATATCTGCAACTTCTGCAAATTCTTCGATAGTTCGTATTCTTTCGTTACCTACACGTATTACTGGAGTCATAATGACATGCATTCCTAAACTTGCAGTTAGTTTAGCTACCTGTTCTCCAATCATCCCTGAACCTATGATACCCATAGTTTTACCATTTATTAAATCGACCTCTATTGAAGGCCATTCGTTATTATTTTTGATTCTATCGTTTATTTGAGGGATTTTTTTTATGAGAGAAAAAATCATTGCTATTGTATGTTCCGCAACAGACATGGTGAAACTATTTGGGATCGAAGTAGTCACAATCCCATTTCTTTTTGCTGCATTTACATCGATATGGTCTAATGCTGTACCGAAAACAGCAATATGTTTCAGAGAAGGTGAATTTTCAATAACATCGTTGTCTATTTTTGTAGTTGCTTTCGTAACGACTACAGTATGAGAGTCTTTTATTCTTGAAATGATTTCAGCATTGTCTTCGGGTCTTGAATAATATAAATCAATTTCTCTATTTAACGAGTTCAGACCTTTTGAGATTTCAGTTTTAACTGAAAATATCTCTGTTTCATCATCAATAATAACTATCTTTTCCATATTTATATCATTTACAATCAAATGTTAAGTCAGTTCAAATTTTATTATAATAGTTAACACGAAATCATGGCGACTTACAGAATCCTTTTTTGGAAAGAAATACCAACTCAAATTAAGTACAATGATGATTTGAATTCAACAAAATCCTATATGCTATCTGATTTTTTTCAACAGGCAGTTGATTCTATAGCTATGTTTGATGGCTCTATAAAATCTGATGAATATTTGAATGCTTGGAGTTGGGGAGAAGAAACAGAAACAAATTTCAAACCTGAAGAAATTGTTGACATCTATAATGATAATATTCCAGAAAAATTTTTAAGTAAAATAAAAACATTACATGAAAACGGGAATAGAAATCCAATTCCGGGAGCAATTGATTCATGGTTCAAAAATTAAAACCAAATGCACAAAAAATATTAAATGATATAAAAAACAATAAAATTTTTTTACTTGATGGCGCTACAGGCACACACCTTCAAAACAATGGTCTTGAACCTGGTGGATGCCCTGAACTAATGAATAAAGAAAATCCAGAAATTATTTCATCTATGGCTGAGATTTATTATAAAAATGGGAGTGATATTGTTCTAACAAATTCTTTCGGAGGAAATAAGTATAGACTAAGACACTATGAATTAGGTGATGACGTCTTTGAATTAAATAAACTAAGTGCAATGTTAGCAAAGGAAGAATCTGAGAAATACACTGAAAAATTTGTTTTTGGATCGATAGGTCCAACTGGTGAATTCTTAGAACCTTTAGGAGCAGTTTCTGAATCTGAAATGTATGATGCATTTGCCACTCAAATGAGTGGTTTGTTTGAAGGTGGAGTTGATGGTTTTTTGATTGAAACACAAATAGCAACTGAAGAAACAGAACTGGCTATAAAAGTAGCTAAAGAAAATTTCAATATTTTAATACTAGCTTCTGCTGTTTATGATAAAGGACCAAAAGGTTTTTTTACAATGTTTGGTCTAACTCCAAAAGAAAGTTTACGAATATTCTTCGAGTCAGGTGCTCACGTCGTAGGAACAAATTGTGGTAACGGATCTGAAAAAATGGTTGAAATATCTAAACAATTACGATCATTTACAGACAAGCCATTAATAGTTCAGGCAAATGCAGGAATACCTAAAATAAAAAAACAGGATATAATTTATCCTGAATCACCTGAATTTATGCAGGAAAAATATAAAGAATTGATTATAAATGAAATCAATTTCATTGGTGGATGTTGTGGAACAAACTCTGAACATATACGCCTTTTTCACGAATTGATAAGGAGACATAATGAGAGTATTTGAAGTTAGAGAACAATTCGGCAATTGTTTAGAATTGGTTTCAATGGATCCAAATTTCCATAATATCACAGTAGGTTTGTTTATTAAAAATGACATTTTGACAGTTTGGTCATATAGCAAAAAAGAAGGTGTCAAATTAAGGTTAAATACAATAAGAGATAAAATGGTTGAATTGGGTGGCTTAAAATCTATTGATGAAGATTTTAAACTAAAAGTTCCAAAAGGATACTTTATTGAAAGGCCTTTAAGATTTTTATTTACACAATCAGTTGAAAAAGGACCTGATTTCAAATTTGATACCGGTCCAATTTCGGCATCAGATAATAAAACAAAATTACTTTTCAATATCCAAGGGCAAAAGATGAATGATAACTACATCTATGTAGTTTCAACTAAAGGTGAACATGAACGACCATTTATTAGAATTAGAGCTGTAATTGGAGGATTTGTTAAATATGGTGAATGTATAAAAATCAATGATGAAAGTTTCTGTTTTAAAGATAAAAAACAACATGATGAATATGTAAGAATTCTACTTCCTTATGCACGAAACGTAAGTGCTGTTGAAAATATGATTACTACTTCTGAACAAACAGGACAAATGAATACGCAGACATTAGGATTTTCACAATAAAAAGGAGTTCATATGAAAACAATGACCAAAAAAGAAAGAGTCTTTAATGCTTTGAATAGACAAGAAGTTGACAGGCCTCCCGTTGCAAATCCAACTTCTGTAGCTACTGTCGAAATGATGGATTTAGTAGATGCACCATTTCCTGAAGCATGTCGATCAGCTGAATTAAATGCAAGATTAGCTGCAACAGAAATTACTGAATTTGATTTTGATGCTATTGCTCCTTATTTTTCAATTATTCAAGAATCAAGCGCTATTGGATGCGATATGCAATGGGAACAAAAAGATAATTGGCCTACTGTCAGGATGAGTAATCCTATATGGCAAGGTTCTTCAGATGTTAAGGTGCCTAAAGATTTTTTAGAACATAAAGACACTAAAGTTATTATTGATTCAATTAAGATTTTAAGAAAAGAATTTGGTAACGACATTCCGATAATAGGTAAAACTATGGGTCCTTGGACTTTAGCATATCACGTTTTTGGTGTGGAAAAATTTTTACTCGGTACAATTGACAATCCATCTGAAACAAAATTAGCCCTTGAAAAATTAAAAGAGTTTACTTATTTATTTGGGGAAGCACAAATTGATGCTGGTGCTGATATACTTACTGTTCCCGACCATGCGACAGGAGATTTGGTTTCAGGTCAGTATTACAAGACATTTCTTCAAGAATTACATACTGAGATGGCAGAAAATTTTAAAGTACCTCTTATTTTACATATATGCGGACGAACGGTAGACAGGATGCCTGCAATATCAGAGACCGGTATGCATGCGTTTCATTTTGATTCTAAGAATAAACCTGAAGAGGCAATGAATGCAGTACAAAACAAAATTGCATTAGTTGGCAATATTAATAATCCTGAAACTTTATATTCTAAAAACACTATAGAGGTAAAAAAAGAAGTCTTTGATTGTTTAAATGCTGGTGTACAAATTATCGCACCAGAATGTGCTATTCCTTTAAAAACTAAATCTGAAAATCTTATAGCTATAACCGAAGGTGTTTCAGATTGGCTTTCTGAACACAATAAAAATTGAGTGATGATAAAATAAAATTATATATTTTTTACCAAGGAGGAGTTGTTGTTTGAGCATGAAGGGCTATCAAAAGAATTCGAATTCGTAACTAAAGAAAGTGAAATTAAACATATTGGCAATTCAATACAAAACACTTCTTTAAAAATGCAAACAATAGCCTTCGCTCTTATACAAGGGGATCAAGATACGGTAGGTGAACTTACCAAAGAATGTTTGGAAGAAGGGATATCAGCAAATGAAATACTTGACAATGGACTTCTAAATGGAATGTCAATCGTAGGAGTTAAATTTAGAGACAATATTATTTTTGTTCCCGAAGTTCTTATATCTGCAAGAGCGATGAAAGCCGGAATGGCACATATTGAACCTATTTTATCTGAATCAGGAATAGAACCTCAAGGTAAGGTCCTAATGGGAACAGTAAAGGGAGATCTACATGACATCGGGAAAAATTTATGCATTATGATGTTAAGAGGAGCAGGTTTTACTGTGTATGACTTAGGTGTTGATACTTCACCTGAAGATTTTGCAGATGGATTCGAAGAATATCAACCAGATGTAATTGGAATGTCAGCATTACTTACTACAACAATGCCTAATATGGGTAGAACTATTCAATATTTTGAAGACATTGGGTTACGTGATGATGTAAGATTGATGGTCGGAGGAGCGCCCGTAACTCAAGAATTTGCTGATGAAATGGGAGCGGATGCTTATGGAGAAAGTGCAGTTGATGCAGTTGAGAAAGCAAAAGAGTTAATTGTATTATTAAAAGATTTAAGAGATTGATTTAATTTTAAAATGCCTTCTGAAAAAAAAAGATTGGAAAAAAGCCTCGATAAATTGTTCAAAATTTATAAGGATATTTCGACAAAAGCTGACGAAGTTAATCAATATCGCTGTCCTTATAAAAACGCAAAAAACATTTGCACGGCTACTTTCAAATGCTTAAATCAACATTTTATAAAAGATAATCCAAAAGAACCAATCTGTATAGGTTCTGAAAAATTAGATTATAGGCCAGCCTGGATTACTGATCAACCAATTAAAAGTAATGACGAGTAATAATTATAAATATGAAGAAAACTCTTCATCACTAAGTCTTAATACTACAATATTTCAATGTGCAGATAAAATAAAATTAAGAATACCAACTTCTTGTGGACGTTTGGGTGAATGTCATGAATGTATAGTAGAAATCTTAAATGGAAAATCTAACTTATCTAATAGAACTGAAGAGGAAATGTTTCTTAAAGATCCATTTAGATTAGCATGTCAAGCTAAAATTGTTTCAACAAAAGAAAAATTATCATTTAGACCAAGAAACCGAGACAGAAAAATTTTAACAGATTCTTTTTTACCCAAAACATTTGAACTTTCTAATAACTTTATAATTTCTTCTAACGGTGTTGAAAAAAAAGAAAATGATACATTTGTGAAACTACTTGATAAAGAATCTGATATTTATGGTTTAGCAATTGATGTGGGAACCACCACAGTTGCTATTAATTTAGTAAATTTACTTACAGGAGAAATTTTACTTACTTCTTCATATGAAAACCCTCAAGTTTTTGGTGGATCAGATGTTATCAACCGTATATCGTACGATTCAACTAAATTTAAAGGAGAATTACACAAAGCAATAATTTCTTCAGTTAATTTTGAAATAGGTGAAATGATTAAACCATTAAAGATTAGAAGAAGACAAATCATAGAAATAACTATTGTAGGGAATACTACAATGAGAGATATATTTTTCGATTTAAACGTTGAAACAATAGGACTCAAACCATATAAATCTTCAATAGAATTCGATTATATAAATAATAAAGTTGAGTCTACAGAACTGAAAAGATCTGCTAAAGAAATGGGAATCAGGATTAATCCAAAAGCTCTTATATATAGTCCTCCACTTATAGCATCTCATATTGGTTCTGATGTATCTGCTGGTTTGATTTCCTCTAGTTTTTTTGATAACGATTCGAATAAATTATTTATAGATATTGGTACAAATACTGAAGTTGTAATAGGAAATTCAAAAAAAATGAGCGCAGCCTCTTGTCCAGCTGGTCCAGCATTTGAAGGAGGAGAAGTCACTTTTGGAATGCCAGGGTATGATGGAGCCATAGAAAAAGTAAAATGGAATGATGGAGGGATAACTTTTCAAACAATAGGTAATTCTGAACCTTTAGGTATATGCGGCTCTGGTTTAATAGATTTGCTTTCTGAAATGAAAAAGAAAAAATATATGAACGACTTAGGACAATTTAAAAACCAAGAAAATGAATTAATAATTGATAAAGAAAATAATATTCTCATATCTCGAAAAGATGTTTCAGCTCTAGCTCAAGCCAAGGCTGCGAATGTGTGTGGTCAAGCTTTAACTATAAAAGATTATGGTATTTCTATAAATGATTTAGATACTGTATATTTAGCAGGTGGATTTGCTAGTTATATAGATGTAGATAATGCAAGAGAAATTGGTTTTATCTTGAATTTTCCTGAAGATAAAATTGTTAAAATAGGTAACTCAGCATTAAATGGTGCAACCCATTTGTTGCTATCCGATCAAGCTAGAAATAAATTGGTAAAATATGTTAAACAAATAAACCATTTAGAATTAGAAACCAAAACTGAATTTTTTGATTATTTTGTTGAAGGATGCCAATTTAAAAAAATTAATTTATAAAGGAGCAATATGAAATATAAAGCAATTGTAACCGATTATGTTTGGCCTAATTTAGATATTGAGAGATCGATATTAAATGAAAATGAAATTGATCTTGTTGATTGTAAATCTATGAGCCGCGAGGAGATTTTAAGTGAATCAACTGATGCCGATGCAATAATTTTTTGCTTTGCAGATGTAGATTCAGAATTGTTAGAAAAAGCGAAAAAATGTAAAGTTGCTTCTCGATATGGAATCGGTGTTGATAATATTGACATAAAAAAATGTACTGAACTAGGTATAGTGGTAACAAATATTCCAGATTACTGTTTAGAAGAAGTTGCAGACCATGCTATTGGTATGATTTTAAGTTTAAATCGTCGAATTACAGAACACTGGGATTTAGTAAAAAATGGAGGATGGCATGAATTAAATCTTGATATTCCTGTTCTTAGATTAAGTGAAGCTACTTTAGGTATAGTAGGATTTGGAAGAATTGGCAAAACTATAGCTCAAAGAATGTCATCTTTTGGAGTAAAAATAATTGCTTCTGATCCAATTTTGAAACCTGGTGAAATTATTGATAACGTAAAAATTGTTACTTTTGATCAATTGTTGGAACAATCAGATTTTATAACAGTGCATGTTCCCCTTATGGAAGATACACACCATTTGTTTTCAAAACCAGAATTTTCCATAATGAAGAATAATGCAATATTAATCAATTGTGCTAGAGGAGGCCTGATTAATGAAATGGATGCAGCATTAGCTTTAAAAAACAATGAAATTGGCGGAGTAGGCTTAGATGTAATAGAGGACATGTCAGATAAACCAACTAGTCCATTATTTGAATCTAAAAATGTTATTATTACACCGCACACAGCTTTTTTTTCTAAATCTTCAAATGAAGAACTTCAAAAAAGAACAGCTCAAGAAGTAGTAAGAGTAATAAATTCAAAACAACCAGAAAATTTTATAAATCCTGAAGTAATTAATAATTCAAGATTGAAATTAGTTTAAATTCTGATAATCACTTTCAACAGGCTCTTCTTCTTTTAATTCATCAATAATATTCACACTTTCATTTTCTTCAGAAATAGGTGGGATTTCATTAGATGTACTAATTTTCAATGATTCCATTTTTAAAAACTGTCTGTCTATTGCATTTATACGTGTTTCAGATAAATTTCTCATAGTATTCCCAAGTGTTTGATATTGCCTTAGCAATTTCTGATGTTCATTTTTATATATTGCCCATTGTTTTTGTATAGTATCAAGCATCAGCCTAAATTCTTGGTTTTTTTCAGAAATTGAAACAGTTTCAATAAATTCTCTTATAACACCTAATATAGCTAAAAGGTTCATCGGAGATATAACGATTACTTTCTTGTTATGTGCATATTCTATAATCGAATAGTCATTATCATATATAAACTGTAAAACATTATCGCTAGGAATAAAAATCAATGCATTATCTAAAGTGTTATCTTCAGTATTTATATAGTTTCTTGAGTCTGTTATTTCCTTAATCCTATCTTTGAAATCTCTTAAAAACTCTCTTGTCAATCTGTCTTTTTCAGTTTCCGAAGCATTCATAAGGTCCTGGAATTTGCTAAAAGGAAATTTTACATCCATATGTAATTTTTTATTTTGTGGAAGCATAAATGTAAAATCAGGAATCTCACCACTACTTACAATTTTTTCACTTTTTTTATAATTAACATTTTTTATAAAGCCACCTTGTTTCAATATATCTTCTGCTAGATATTCACCAAGTTGACCTCTTATTTGGTTACTTGAAAGAACTCCAGTTAACTTTCCCAATTCTTTTCTACTTTCGTGTAATGCATCTTCTGTATTTTTATGTTGTTTTCCAAGTAATTCTGTGACTGTTTTCAACTGGGTTATATTGATTTTCTGGTCATCGGTTTTTTTATTAACCAATTCTTTCATTTCTTGAATATTTTTATCAATATTTTTAGATGTATTTGTTAATTTCAAATCAAAAATGTTTTGTTCTTGATCTAATTTGTTTTTTATTATTTCTGAAACATCATTCTTGATAAGATCATTATTGAATATTTGATCTTGCTTAATTGAATCTAATAAACTTATAAATGATTTTTCTGAATTGTTTTGAGAAAACCTAAAGAATAGAAAAATTATTACTAAAAGAATAATTGTTATAGAAAAACCTAATATTAGCAGTAAATCCATTTGATATAAAAAGTATATTTATATACATTATAGACCAACTAATAATAACCTAAAAGGTGACTCAAAATGACAGAAACGTCTTCTATGAAAGCTATGACTTGGAGGGGTGGTAACAATTTTACCTCCGACCAACTTGAAATACCTCAAGTAATTGATAAAACATGCCTTATAGAAATAGACACTGCTGGTATTTGCGGAACAGACATCCATATAACCCAAGGTTTATTTCCCTCACCTGAAAATGTTGTTCTGGGTCACGAGTTCTCTGGAAAAGTAGTCGATGTTGGAAAAGGTGTAGATAAGAATTTGTTAAATCAATCAGTTACAGCGCAACCTGTTGGAGGATGTGGACTCTGCGAAAGTTGTGAAAAATGGTCTCTATCTCATTGTGAAAAAAATAAAAGAAGAGCCGGAGCATTTAGTGAATACGTATTAGTCGATGAAAAAGGAATTTCTGTAATTCCAGACAATTTATCCATTCAAAATGCTGCACTAACAGAACCAGCTGCATGTAGTTTATCATGTGTAGAAATGTTAAAAAAACCACTACCAACAAGCACAGCTGTTGTTATCGGAAATGGTTTGTTAGGATTATCAACCATCTATTTTCTAAAAGAAATGGGTATAGATAAAATTATATCTTCTGAAATTGCTGAATCAAGAAGAAATTTAGCAAAACTATTTGGATCTGATATTACTATTGATCCGACTAAAACTGATCTAGCTGAAGTAGTAGAAACTGAGACTAATGGTTATGGAGCAGACATTGTTGCAGAAGCTGTTGGTAATCCAAATGTAATTAAAAATTGTTTTGAGCTTATAAGACCAAGAGGACAAATGTTACTAGTTGGAGTTCATCCAAAGGGCTCTTATTTACCGTTTGATCTCCATGATTTACATTTCAAAGAGATATCTATATTTGGTGCTTCTGGTGCAGGTAATTCTTTTAAAAGAGCACTTAATCATTTACCAAATATGCCATTAGAAGATATTATTTCTGGGCGCTATCCTTTAGAAGGATTACCTCAAGCTATAGAAAAATCTGCAAATGCTGAAGGAATTAAATTTGTTATTGGACCTAACGATTAATTTCCAGTTTAGATATAAAATTAAACTATGAATGATAATAAAATGAACCATAAAGATCTATTTAATCTCGATAAACAAATAGTTTATCTGAATAGTGCATACATGGGACTTTTACCTAAAGAATCAGTTACACGAGGGATAGAAGGCTTAGAATTTAAATCCAAAGCCTGGGAAATTGAATGGAAAGATTTTTACGCTGCACCAGAAAATACTAGAAAAGTGTTTGCAAACATAATTAATTCAGATACAAATTCTATCTTTTTTGTTCCTTCAGCAAGTTACGGATTTGCTACATTTGCTAAAAACTTCAATCTAACAAGTAGAAAAACGATTCTTTTATTAGAAGAAGAATTCCCTTCCAATGTTTGGGTATGGAAAGATTTAGCAGAGAGAGACAATGGTAATATAAAATTTGTGAAAAGACCCGAAAATGACGACTGGACATCTGCTATATTAGAAAATATCAACGATCAAACTGCATTGATTTCAGTTCCCAATTGCCATTGGACGGATGGAGGATTAATTGATTTATTGAAGTTATCTAATGAATGCAAAAATAATGATATAGCTTTAACTATAGACGGAACCCAATCTGTTGGTGCAATGCCAATAGATATACAAAATATCAAGCCAGATTTACTAGTGGTTTCAGGCTACAAATGGTGTTTAGGTCCTTATAGTTTGGGGGCTGCATATATAGATAAAAAATACCATGATGGAACTCCAATAGAACACAACTGGATGGCAAAATACCCTTTACCAGAAGATAATTATGTTCCTAATATGACAAAGTATGAAGATTTTACCATAGAAAATGCAAGGAGATTTGATTTTGGACAAAGAGGAAATTTTCATCTTATGCCAGTATTTGAAGAATCATTAAGTTTAATCGATAGATTATCTCCAGAATATATATATGCATATATAGGTAAATTAAATGAAGAAATTATTAAAAAAACTTCAGAAATAGGTTTTACACATATTGATGATGAATATAGAGCTAAACATTATTTAGGTTTAAGATTTGAAAATGAAATTCCAGATAAATTTATTGATAAATTAATGACTGAAAATATATATATAAGCTCTAGAGGGAAAAGAGCACTTAGAGTAACTCCACATATTTGGAATGATTATGCCGATGTCGATAAATTTGTAACCGCTTTATCTAAAATCCTTAGGTGAATAATGAGCATGTATATCAAAGAAAAAACTGTACAAGAAATATTAGATGTGAGAACAACAGTAGATCTTTTAGAAGAAGCTATGAAGTCTTTATCTACAGGTAAAGGATTCAATAGTCCCAGAAATCGATTACCTACAAGCTACTCGGGTGGAAATCTACACTTTATGGCCGCATCATGGCCAGAAAAAGGTATAGCTGGTCATAAAAGCTATGTTGTAACAAAAGGGATCGCTACTTTTGTAGTAATTCTTTATTCAACTGAAGGTAAAGGATTATTAGCTATTATAGAAGCCAATCTTTTGGGTCAAATTAGAACAGGTGCTGCTTCAGGTCTTGCTTCAAAATATTTAGCTAATAATAATTCCAAGAAATTAGCTGTTATAGGTTCTGGATTTCAAGCAGAAACTCAACTTGAAGCAATTGTTTCTCAATTAGATTTAGATGAAGTAAGAGTTTATTCAAGGACTAAAGATAAAAGAGAAAGTTTTGCAAATAAAATGTCTAATAAACTAGGTATAAATATTAAAACCTGTAATTCATCTGAAGAAGCTACTAATGGTTGCGATATTATTTCATTGATAACAAATTCAAGCACTCCTGTGATTTCAGATGATCAAATTAATGAAGGAATACATATAAATGCAGCTGGTGGTAATAGTTGGCTACGTTCTGAAATATCCTCAAATGCAATAAATAAGTTTGATTTTGTTTCTTGCGATGATCTTGAACAAGCCAAAATAGAGTGCAAAGAACTAATGGAAGCAACCGAAAAAGGTATTATTTCATGGAATAATGTGCATCAAATATCTTCAGTAATTGATGGAAAAATAAAAGGTAGAACAAAATCACAGGATATTACTTTGTATGAATCATTAGGTATAGCTATTCAAGATATTGCAGCTGCTAAATATGTTTATGACCAACTCAATTAAATACATCAAGTATTTATTTCTATTAATTATTTTTTTGTTTTCCCCCAAATAATTAGAAGTTTTAGTTTTTTATTGCCAGTGTTTTCAAATCCATGATCAATATTTTGCGGAATTAAAACTGCATCACCAGAGATTACAGAAAATTTTTCATTTCCAACCCACATCGTGCCTGTACCTTCCAAAAAATAATAAAATTCTTCCAAAGCTTCGTTATCACTATGATGATGCATACCTTCAGTAGCTCCGGGGGACAGTTCCCAGATTTGTGTTTTTATAGGTATTTTTAGATCTTGATCAAATAATGGACAAACATCAAAAGTCCCTTTTCCTTCATGATGTGCTGGAATTTGATGTATATTTTTTGAATCATTTTGTTTGTAGTAGTTCATTTTTCTCCTATGTATTGAAAGTTTTTTGATTCTTTTTCTATCAATTTTTTTAGACTATTCAAATCAGAATTATTATTAATTATTGAATAATTTATTTTATCCTGATTTAATATGTTTTTGACCTGATCTGTTTTGAGTTGATTATTAAGTATAATTTCAAAGTTTGTTTCGGATAAATTTCGTTGTTTTTCTACTCTTTTTTTTGATAATTTATAACTAGATTCAATCACCCAAATAAAATCGAAAAGTTTATACCACTCAGCTTCGATTATTACGGCACCTTCGAAGGCAATTATATTTGAATTTTTTTCAATCTTATTATATATAAATTTCTTAACTTCAGGCCATATTATTCTTTGAAGAGCATCAAGTTTATCTAAATTTTTAAAAACTAATTTACCTAATTTCTTAGTATCTATATGATTATCATCAGATAATACACTAGGAAAAGTTGCTAAAACTTGTTCTTTAATTTTATCGTCAGTTGAATAAAAATCTTTAGCTACATTATCTAAATCATAAGTCTCGACACCCATATTTCTGAGTATATTTAAGACCGAAGATTTTCCACTTCCTATATTTCCTGTTATTCCTAAAGTAATCATAATAATTTAACTCTGTATTAAATGATACATGTGTAAAAATTTAAATCTAAGTAATATAAAAATATCAACCCCCAGAGGTCTGAGCAACCAGATAAAAGCCCTATTCAATTAGGGCTTTTTAAATTAAGCCTCTATCTTTTAATTTTTCTTTAGTAACAATTTCATGAAATTCAATTTCATATGAGTCTACAATATCCATAAGTTCAGCAGACAAGCTTGATTTAATCTTATCTGGGACTTTGGTAAAGTTTATTGCTTCGAGTGATTCCTGTTTCCATTCTGCGCAAACTCCAAATGTTTCCGATGGAGTTGAGAATCCCATTACATATATTGTAGCTTCAGTTCTGCCCTGCTCTTCATATTCATTGCATATTTGATGAAGCATTGAAGCTACTTTCCATATATCTTTTCTTTCCACCTTACATATTCTTCTAACTAAAAACATATATACCTCACTTATCTTAAAGCAATTGACCAATCATCTCTAATTTCTGTTTCTCCATCTCCTGGATTGAACGGATATTTTCCCAATTCTGAGTCGATTAACTCTGTTCCGATACCTATATGTTCAGGAATTTCTATATATCCATCGTTTATTGTGGGATTGTAAGTAACTATATTTTCTCTTGAAGGTCTACCTGGAAGTATAGCTTCATTTACATCCCAATTAATTAAACTTGCTGCTAAATGTATTGTAATTAAATTTGAGATTGGACCTAGGAAATTATGAGGAATAATACGTTGATGGAAAGATTCTGCTACAGCTGCTATTTTTTTTATGTTAGTTATTCCTCCAGCTAATCCAACATCAGGTCTTAAAAACAACACGTTAGGAATCATTGCATATTCTCTAAATTCCCAAATGGTATTATTTCTTTCACCAAGAGCTAACGGTATATTTATTGATTCACCAATTTCTTTCATTGAAAAAACACTGTCTGGTGCAATGGGATCTTCATAAAAATAGGGTAAAAATTCTTCTATGTTTTGAGCAAAAACTATAGATTCAGAAGGTTGCATATTTCGATGAATTTCAATGCCTAAATCCATATCCATTCCAACCTCTTCTCTAACAGAACCAACGATGTCAGTACATTCCGAGATAAGCTTTCCATAACTTAATTTAGCCCAATTTTTTGGAAAAGGAGTAAATTTAATTGCTCTATATCCATCATCAAAAGCTTTTCTTGCTTGTGATACAAAATCCTCTTTTGTTTCTAATTTTCCATATCCTCCAAGTAGTAACATTGCTTTTATTTTTGTTCTCACTTTTCCTCCAAGTAAATCCCATAATGGTAAGTTTACTTCTTTTGCTCTGATGTCCCAAATAGCCATATCTATGGCGGATAAAACAGCAGTAAGTGCTGGAGATCGAAAACTATATTTCCTGTAAAGTTGATTGAATAGATAATCAGGAGAATATATTGGATTTGATAAGTCTTCATTCAATTGGTCTAATATAGTGGTCATTACATTTCCGTAACTCCAAAAATTACCCTCACCCAATCCAGAAACACCATTTTCATTGGTTAGTCTAATGATCATCCATTTATCAACAATCCAATGTTCTATTTTAGATATTTTCATATATCTCTCCATATAGTAATCCTTATTATTACCGATTATACTTACGAAATGTCAACAGTAATCATAGTAATAGTATTAATATCAACCTTTATTCATGCTCTATGGAATTTTTCTATAAAAAAATCTAAATATCCTTTTGAATTTTTGCAATTGTTAGCTGTTGGAAGTGGATTGATAGCTTTCCCTGTTGGTATTTATTTTTTTATTAGTGAAAAATTTTCTTTCTATGGCACTTTATTAGCCATTATTTCAGGACTAATTCACGTATTTTATTTCTATGCATTAGGAAAAGCATATGAAAAAGGAGAACTGTCAATCGTGTACCCAATTGCAAGGGGTACAGCGGTTGCATTAGTACCCATTATCGGTATTTTAGTTATTGGAGAGAAAGTAGGATTTACCTCAATTTTTGGTATCATAATTGTCTTTATTGGAATCATAGTCCTTGCTGGGAAATCTTTATTTGTTATTACAAACAAAAAAAATGATGCTATTTTAGCAATTTTTGTAGGACTCACAATTACTTGTTACACAATAATAGATAAACTTGCAGTCTCTTTAGTCAATCCAATATTTGTTTTTTCTATCAGTTCATTTATCGGGGGTTTTATACCAATTATGATAATTGACAGAAGAATCAATCATTTTAAAAATTTAATTAGATTACACTACAAGTTTATTTTCTTTATTTCAATGTGCAGCACCTTAGCTTATCCAATGATTTTATATGCGTACAAATTGTCATCAGTTTCTTTAGTAGCTCCACTAAGAGAGATAGCTACAGTACATGCTTCTATTCTTGGGATAATTATTTTAAAGGAAATAGTCTCTAAAAACAAAATAATCGGTATTATATTCATAATTTCAGGCGCTTTCTTTATAGCCCTTTAAAAAGAAAAGCCTCTTATAATTTTCTATAGATAAATCAATTCATTCCTAAATGTATTATTATTAACTAAAAATTTATAAATGGAGGTTAACAATGTCTTTTGTAGAAATAGATATACAGGATCAAATCATGATAGTAAAACTTAATCGTCCAGAAAGACTTAATGCTCTTGGAAAAGGAATACGTGAAGGTATGGCTGATGCTTTTAATCAATTTAAAAATGATAAAAACCTAGAAGTATCAATATTAACCGGTGAAGGACGAGGTTTTTGTGCAGGTGAAGACATGAAAGAATCAGTAGAAGCTGGAAGTATAGTAGACACACCTGGGAAAAGTCCGGATTTAGATGATCCTTTTATAAATGGAACTTTAGATAAACCTGTAATTGGTGCTATTAATGGTTATGCTATGGGAGGAGGATTTATGTTAGTAGAACGAACTGATTTAAGAGTAGCTGTAAAGGAAGCTATTTTTGAAATGAGTGAAGCTAAAAGGTGGTTATTAGGCGGTTATAATCATGGACATTATGCTAATATTCCTCATCCAATTTCAACAGAAATGGCACTAGGATTTAGATTCTCAGCTGAAAGATTATATCAATTAGGTTTTATTAATAGACTTGTTGAAAAGGAAGAATTGATTCCAACAGCTTTAAGCATGGCTGAACATATACTTTCTTTACCTCCTGCTGCTAGAGTAAACACTTTTTACATGATGAAACATATGGCTCCTAAAGTTGGCAAAAACTTGGAGGAATTAGCTGAAGCTTTGCATGGGCATGGTTATAAAGATGATCGAATGGAATCTAGACGAGCTTTTGCAGAGAAACGAAAGGCAAACTTTAAAGGATGGAATAAACCAGAAGATAGATATAATATGCCTAAATTAAAATAAATTAATTAAAAATAATGTTAAATTAATTGGAGAAATAACATGGGAAAATCAACAGGACCATTACAAGGAGTAAGGGCAGTAACTTGTTCCACAGCACAAGCTGGCACTGTTCCGTATATGTTTATGGCAGATCTAGGGGCTGAAATTATCAAAATAGAAGTTCCAGGTAAGGGAGACGGAAGCAGAAATGCAGGTGAAATGAAAGATGGAGAGAGTTCATTTTTTGAGACTAATAACAGGGGGGTCAAAAGTCTTACTTTAAATCTCAAAAGTGATGAAGGAAAAGAAATTTTACACAAATTAATAAAAACGGCTGACATATTCGGTCAGAATTTTAGTCCAGGAGCTGCAGAAAGAAATGGATTCGGATATGAAGAATTAAGAAAAATAAACCCATCGTTAGTTTATGCTTCGATCTCAGCTTATGGACCTGATGGACCAAGTGCTAATTTGCCTGGCACAGATGCTGTTGGTCAAGCCCTTGGAGGTGTGACAGAAGCCTTTGCAGTACCAGGGCAACAAATGAGAACTGGAGTAGCTTCCGTTGCAGATGAAACATGTGCAATGCTCACTTTAAGTGGAATTTTAGCAGCTTACATTCATTCCAAAAATACTGGTATTGGACAAAAAATAGAAACATCATTGATTGGAAGTGCTTTTCGTTTAATGGGTTGGACAATGACAACTGCGATGTGGAGAAATAAATCACCAATAACTGGAGCTCGTATAAATGGGTCAAGAGATAGAGCTGGAATAGCTGCCTGCTTTAATGATATTGATGGAAAAGCTCTAGCAATTCAGTTAGATCCGAATCACTGGAAACCAGCCTTAGAACTTTTGGGATTTTATACAACTTTAAAAGAAAATAATCTAGAAGATCTGGGATTAGCTTTTGAAAGTGATATCAAAAAAGATCAAATATTATCATTACTATCACAAATGTTTTCTAAGAAAAAAAGATCTTACTGGATAAATAAATTAAGAAAAGCTAGAATGGTAGCGGCTCCCGTTAATAGTATGGTAGAAGCATCAAATGACCCAGATATAGTTGCAAATAATTACGTCTCAGAAATTGATCATCCTAGATTAGGACATAAGATTAAAACGCATGGTACTCCTTGGAAGTTTTCTGAAACACCTTCGGTTTTAGGAGTTTCTTCTACATTAGGAGAACATAATAATGGGATATTATCTGAACTAGGTTATAAAAAAGAACAAATAGTAAAACTAGAACAAAAAAACATAATATAGTAATTTACTTTTCTTCAATTTCAATTGATAAAATTTTGTCTCCTGGATCAGGATCTGACATTGGGTCCCTTTCTCTAATAGCCAAAACTATTTCCATTCCTGATAAAACTTTACCAAAAATTGTATGAGCTCCATCGAGATGAGGTGTTGGAGTATGAGTAATAAAAAATTGAGACCCATTAGTTCCTGGACCCGCATTTGCCATTGATAAAATTCCTTCGGAATCATGTTTCAAAGTAGAATTGAATTCATCATTAAATTGATAACCAGGTCCACCCGTCCCTGTTCCTGTTGGATCTCCTCCCTGGATCATAAAGCCGGGAATAACTCTATGAAATGTGGTGTCATTATAAAATCCATTTTTTGAAAGATTGATAAAGTTTTCGCATGTAATTGGAGTGAGATCACTATACAAATGTATTTTTATGTTTCCTTTTTCAGTTTTTATTATTGCTTTATATGTTTTTTTTAGATCAAGGTTTCCTTTTGGGGGTGTTAAATTCATTTTTTCCTCATTGTTTGATTTTTTTATAATTATCTGAAGATTAATAATATTCATAAAGATGAATAGATGTCACCTCAAATCCATAATTAATTTACCAAAATTATCTCCTTCAAAGAGTTTCATGAAATTTTCTGGTATTTTATTGAATCCTTTGTGTATATCTTCCCTATAAACAATCTCTCCTGATTGAATCCATCTTATTAATGCATTCATTGCTTCCGGATATTTATGCTCATAATTAAAAACTATAAATCCTTGCATTGTAGATTGTTTTGTCAATAATGTTCTTGCCACTCTTGGTCCTGTAGGAATAGATGAAGAATTGTAAATAGCTATTTGTCCACAAACGGCTGTTCTAGAATAAAGGGAAATATGATTCATAACAGCATCAGAGACTTCTCCTCCGACATTATCAAAATACATATTAACAAAATTTTCTCCTATTTTTCCTAATTCTTTGTCAATATTTTGTTTTTTATAATTGAGGCAAATGTCAAAGTTTAAAGTTTCTTTACAATACTTAACCTTTGTATCATTACCTACAATTCCTATTACTTTACAGCCCATCAGTTTGGCAATTTGTCCAACAATAGAACCGACTGCACCTGATGCGGCAGAAATAACAATGGTTTCTCCTGGTTTCGGTCTGCAAACTTCAGTAAATCCCAAATAAGCTGTCCTACCCGGCATTCCCAAAACACCTAAAGAATAAGTAATCGGTATTTCTGGAGGTAAATCTATTTTGTTAATTTGAGATTTTTAATCTACAATACCATATTTTTGCCATCCCAATCGTGTATTAATATATTCTCCTTCTTTATATAACTTTGATTTAGTTTTTATGATTTTAGCAATAACTTCACCTTCCATTACACCTCCAATTTCAACTGGTGCTACATAGGAAGGTCCTGCGTTCATACGCCCTCTCATATATGGATCCAGAGACAAATATTGAGCTTCAATGAGTATTTCTCCATAATTTAAATCTCTTGTTGTTGTGTGTTTTAAAGTTAGGTCAGTTTCTAAATTAGGAACACCTACAGGTCTTTTAGATAATATCCATTGTTTATTTTTCATCTTTTACTCGCTTATTATTTTTTATAGTTTAAAAATATATTTTCTTATAAATAATTATAAATTGATTTTCAGAAGATCTCTTCCAACTATTATTTTTCCCTTAAAATTTTTAGAAATTCCCGCTCTCCATTTATGAGGTTTATCGAAAGTTGGAGATCCTGTTGGGACCAAATGATTAAGTATCAAATTTTTTACTTTTGCTTTCCTTGCAATTTCACCAACTTCCTTCATTGAAGTATGTGCTTCTATAATATGTCGACGAAATGCATTGTTACCTGGATAGGTAGCCTCAATAATTGCATCTACACCTTCAATATTTAAAACTTCATGAATAAGAAAATCAGAATTTTTTGCAAATTTTATTAGTTTCTCACTTTTTGATGTATCACCAGAAAAAACAATTCTTTTATCACCTATTTTAAATCTATAAGCATAACTAGGATTAGCTCCACCATGGGGAACCTTTATGCAATCTACTGACAAATTATTGTCTTTATAAACTAAAGTATTAGAATTTATTTCATTAATATTAAATATTGAATCAAATTTTGGACGATTTTCTTCTTTTATTCGCAATTTTATATCCCATTGCATATAATCCATATACGATTTAATCATTTGCTTAGCAGGAGGAGGGCCAAAACATTGGATAAGACCATTATGCCCACTTTGCCATGTTCTGAGAAGTAATGTACCAAAATCTGCTACATGATCTGAATGATTATGAGTTATAAAAATGGCTTTAATAGATTTAGGATCTAATTTTGATTTTGCAATTTGAGTTGCAACTCCATCACCAGCATCTATAATATAAACATTATTTTTTATTAGCAATGCACTTGCCGGTTGAGATCTTGTAGCCCAAATTCTTGGTCCACCTCCTGTACCCAAAAGTATCAAATAATCTTGATTAATATCACATTTCATTTAGTTATTTTAATTGAATCATTGAATGCTAATTTATATCTACACAAATTAGTTTATTATAAGTTTACATTTAATTCATATTTACGTTATGCTAAATATAAATAACTATAGTAGATTATATAAGTAGGAAAAAACATGGAAGAAATAATCAAATCTGATTTGAAAGAACCAATTCTTATTTGCACATGGGAAGGTTGGCCGGATGCAGCAGAAGCCGCTACAAAATCCATAAAAGAATTATTATCTCAGTCTGAAGTGACTAATACAATTCATTTAAATTCAGAATCTTACTATATATACTCCGATAAAAGACCTTCAGTAACAAACATTAACAACAAGCGTCAAATAGATTGGTTAAACAATAAATTTTCTTTTATAAAGCCTAAATCTGCCGATAATGATATTATAATTTTTCAAGGAATAGAACCTGATCTTAATTGGAAAAAATACATTAAAAACTTTATGAAAATTATTACTCTATATGAAGTTAAAACAGTAATTATGATTGGAGCATTATTAGATTCAGTTCCTCATACAAGAAAACCAAGAATAACTTTTACGGCTACGGGTAAACAAAATCAACAAATGTTTAAAAATTTGAATTTCTCGAATCCTACTTATGAAGGGCCTGCAGGCATCACGTCAGCCATAGGAGAAAAATTAGATAAATTAAGGATACCTACAATTTCTTTGTGGGGCCATGCACCACATTATTTACAAATTACTCACAACCCAATTTTATCTGCTGCTATTTTGAAGGAATTATCGGAGTTATTATCTATTGAAATTAATTTTGAAAAAATAACTAAAGTCTCCGAAGATTTCAAATCATCTTTAAATAATGCGCTTGAGGATCATAACGAAATAACTAAGTATGTTGAAAAACTTGAAGAATCTTATGATACTGAAGAAATGTCAAAAATTGACCCTGAACCACAAATGATTTTGAAGGATGTAGAAAATTTTCTCAAAGACAAGAGAAAACAAAGTGATGATTTAGGAAAATAACTTTGAAAGATTTAACAAAAATCATTTCTAATAATTCTCCTAATCTGGGATTTAAACCTGGTAAAGTAAACCACAGTTTAAAAAAATTATTAATATTAGGTTATTCAAAAAATATATTTAGAAAAAAAGTTTTAGAGTGCGATGCTTATATATTCGGCTCATCGATTAAAACTGAAATGGGATTCTGTTCAGGTGTACAAATAACAAAATCGGACAATTTATCAACTTTAGAAAAAACAGATTTTATAGTAATAGATAATCCTTCAGATGTAAATTTCAATATTTATAGGTATAAAAATCCTATAGGAATAAAAATTAAAGAAAAATTGAGTCTATTACGTATCAATGCCATCGAGGCCATTAATTTTGATTTTATAATTTACGATAGAGCTCTTTCTCCTAATTTTAATGATATTTTAGATATTAAAGAATTATTATCCAATATTGATACACATTGTTTTATAAATATCCATAAATCTAATATAAATTTAGATTATTTAGAATTAATATTTGATATAGATATTTCAGGAATAGTAGTAGATCTAGATACTCTGAATAAAAAGGAGTTTTCAAATTTAACAAAGAATATTAACAATCTAAAAGAAGCAAAAGAAAAGAAAGATGAGTAAGTTAGACAATCAAAAAATATCAATAATTGGAAATGGAGAAGTTGGCTCGGGTATAGGAGCAAGTCTTATAAAATTGAATGAAAACATAATGGTTAAAGGCTTCGATACACATAAAGAAAAATCTGAAATATCTTTAAAGTCTAATTCAATCACACAGCTAACTAACAACTATGAAGAATGTGTCAAAGATTCTGACATAATCCTTGTTGCGACGCCTACATCTTCTATATATGAGGTTTTTGAAAACATAAAGGATTATTTATCCAAAAACGTAGTCATCATAGACACTTCTGATACTAAAAGAGCGGTAAATCAATGGGCTAATGAGATTCTTCCCGAAATAGGGATTATAGGTATAAATCCTTTTAAAAAGAATCAAAGTTTTGAAAATATTTTTTGGGGTGTTGTAAATTATGATAATTCAAATAAAAATACATATGAAGTTGCTTCAAAATTAATTGATGATTTAAGTGGCCAAGTTATAAATATAGACATTATGGAACATGATAGCTTTTCAGGATTGGTAGAAACAATACCAATTATTTTAAGTTCTGCTTTAATGAATTTGTCAAATGATAGTAAAAGCTGGAAAGAAATATATAGGTTCATAGGGAATAGGTTTAATAAATTTACAGATTCATTGGATAATGAACCAATTAATTCTTTTTCATCAATTCTAACTAATAGCGATATGCTACTTGAATGGATAAGGATATATATTACTGAATTACTTAAATTAGAAAAAATGTTAGAAAATAACTCTGAAAATGATATCGCTGATTACATCCAAAAAAATTGGGAAAACAAGTTGAAAATAATGAACAATATTGATCCTAATGCAAGTCAATCAGCAACAGATTTCATTCCTTCTGCTTCTGAAAATATTTTATCTCTTTTTGTGGGATCAAGAGCAGCAAAGTTTTTGACAAAAACAAAACCAGCAGTTGAAACAGATAAATATGGCTTTAAAAAGAGAGTTTAACTCAAATGGAATTTTATTTATATAAGTCTAATTCACTTAGAGGTGAAATAACAATTCCTCCTGATAAATCAATGTCTCACAGGGCAGTTATGTTTAATTCACTTGCTGCAGGAAAAGCTAAAATATCAAATTTTTTAATGGGGGAAGATTGTCTCTCAACAATATCAGTGTTAAAGAAATTGGGTTCAAAGATAGACATTGATAGTGCGCAAAATGTTATAACTTATGGTCAGGGAATGAATTCACTGAAAGAGCCAAAAGAAATCTTAAATGTAGGTAATTCAGGGACTACAATACGATTAATGTCAGGGGTATTAGCAGGAAGAAGATTTCGATCAGTTTTAGATGGTGATGAATCTATAAGAAGAAGGCCCATGGGAAGAGTGGTTAAACCTTTAAAGATGATGGGTGCAAATATTAATGCTAAAAATAATAATGAAAATGCACCTATTGAGTTTAGAGGTGGAGAATTAAAAAATATCGATTATGATATGCCTGTGGCTAGTGCTCAATTAAAAAGTGCTCTTATTTTGGCTGGTCTCAGATCAAAAGATGGAATCACAATTAATCAACCAGCTCTATCAAGGGATCACACAGAAAGACTATTAGGTTTTATGGGAGCAACAATAAAAACAAAAGGTTTAAAAATTCAAGTAAAACCATCTAATATCAATGGAGTTGATGTAGTCATACCTGGTGATATATCAAGTGCTTCTTATTGGCTTGTTGCTGGGTGTATTCATAAGAATGCAGATTTAACAATAAAGAATGTTGGAATCAATGAAACAAGATCAGGAATCATTAGTGTTCTAAATCGAATGGGAGCTAATATCAAGATGTCTAATAAACTTGATTATTCAGGAGAACCTGTGTGTGATATTAATATCTCAACTAGTAATCTAAAAGCTACAATAATATCCGGTGAAGAAATTCCTTTACTAATCGACGAAATTCCAATAATTGCTTTAGCTGCTGTATTTGCTGAAGGAGAAACAAAAATCTCTGATGCAGAAGAATTACGATATAAAGAATCAGATAGAATATCTTTGACAGTTGAGTGGATGAGAAAAGCAGGTGCAGAAATAGAAGAACTGAAGGACGGTATGATAATACAAGGAAACGGTAAAATTACAGGAGGAAAGTTCTCATCACATGGAGATCACAGACTAGCCATGACCCTAGGAATTGCAAGCTTAATATCTGAAAATCCAATTGAAATAGAAAATCCAGAAGTGTCTAATGTTTCATATCCAAAATTTTGGGAAACATTAAAAATAATAGGTAATTAAAATTGATCGAGAAAAATACAGCTAATATTTACGTTATTTCAGGACCATCTGCAGTAGGAAAAGATACAATTATTGAGAATTTACAAAAGTTAGACAATAATTTTCATTTTGTTGTAACAGCTACAACTCGGAAGCCAAGAAAAACTGAAAAGGAAGGAATAAATCATTTTTTTTATTCTAAAAAAACATTCAATAAATTAATTCAAAATAATGAATTAATCGAATGGGCAAAAGTCTATAAAAATTATTATGGAGTTCCTAAATCTCAGATTTTCGAACCATTGAAAAATAATATAGATGTTTTGCTACGCGTTGACGTTCAAGGAGCAAAAAGAATAAAAGAATTGATTCCTGGCGTTGTTTTAATATTTATAAAACCAGAAAAAATAGAATCACTTAGAAAACGTTTGATCAAAAGAGGCGTTAATACAACAACGGAAATGACCACTAGATTAAAGACCGCAGAAAAAGAAATTCAAACATCTGATTTTTTTGACTTTATTGTTGTAAATAAAGATGGAGATCTACAATACGCCGTAAATAAAGTCTTAGATATAATTAAAGATAATAAAAGTTAAACTTATTTTCCTTTCAAAAATTAATATATAATAATGATGAATTTGATAACAAATAAAGATGTAGGAAATATTTTAAGATATTATTTGATTCCAAGAACCTATTAAGAATTAGATAAATATTCAGAAAAACTCAAAACGCCTAATATAAATACAGTTTAAATGAAAATAAAAAAAATATTATTATCACCACAAGAATTCAAAGAGAGCCTTTCTGGTATAGAAGTGGCAAAAGCTATGAAACAAGGGATCAGAAATGTGGACAAGAATGTACTCATAGAGCTTTGCCCTGTAGCAGATGGAGGAGACGGGACTTTACAAACATTAGTAGACATAACAGAAGGAGAACTAATTAAACAACAAGTACGTAATCCATTAGGAAAAATAATTGATGCTGAATGGGGGAAATTAGGTGATAATAAAACAGCAGTTATAGAGATGGCTAAAGCTTCTGGACTTGCTTTGTTAAAAGAAAATGAAAAAGATCCAATGAAAACATCAACTTATGGGACTGGAGAATTATTCAGATCAGCACTAGATCATGGAATAAGAGATTTCATTATCGGAATTGGAGGTAGTGCAACTAATGATGGAGGAGCTGGCTTTGCTTCTGCATTAGGAGCTAAGTTTTTAGATATCAACAAAGATATTGTGATACCAAATGGAGAGTCTGTTGGAAAAATATCTTATATAGACACATCAGGATTAGATAAAAGATTACAAGAAGTTAAAGTCATGGTTGCTTGCGATGTAAATAACCCTTTATGTGGAGAAAATGGAGCATCAAATATTTTTGGGCCACAAAAAGGAGCAACTGCAGAGACAATAAAAATCTTAGATAAAAGCTTAAATCATTGGGCAAAGATAATAAAAGATCAAATGAGAAAGGATATTCTGAATGTTCCAGGTTCAGGTGCCGCAGGAGGTTTAGGAGCGGGCTTAATGGCATTTACAGATGCAGAATTATCAAGCGGATCGGACATTGTACTTGACTATTTAAATTACGAAAAAAAGTTAGAAGGTGTAGATTTAGTTATTGTTGGAGAAGGCCAGACTGATAAGTCTACGCAATTTAATAAATCCCCAGTTGCAGTATCTATAAGGGCAAAAAAATTCAATATTCCTGTAATTGTCATTTCTGGATCTTTGGGAAAGGGATACAGTGAATTGAAAAATGTAGGAATTTGTGCATTTTTCAGTATAGTAAATGAACCTATGGATCTACAATATGCAATAAATAATGCATATGAATTGATAGAAATTACTACTCAAGAAATATATAAAACTATCTCTCTATAAGAGGAGGATAATATGTTTAGAGACAAAGTAGATTTAGTTATTATAGGTGGAGGTATTATTGGCTTAGCGACTGCCAATGAAATAATCAAAACAAAAAAAAATATAAAAATTCTTTTGGTTGAGAAAAGTTCTGAGGTTGCTTCACAACAATCTGGACATAATTCTGGAGTAATACATTCAGGTATATATTATAAGCCCGGTTCATTTAAAGCAAAATTTTGCGTCGAAGGCAGAGCTTCTATGACAGAATTTTGCGAAAAAAATGACATACCTGTTTGGACATGTGGAAAATTGATTGTTGCTACCAACAAATCTGATGTAGAAAGAATTGACAATTTATATCAAAGGGGTACAGCTAACAAAGTAGAAGGTCTTAAAATTTTAACTCCTGAAAAAACTAAAGAGATTGAACCTCATGTTCAGTGTTTAAAAGCTTTACATGCACCAAAAACAGGAATAGTAGACTATGTTAAAGTTACAGAAGTATACGCTGACAAATTTAAATCCGTGGGAGGAGAAATCTCACTTAATACTGAAGTATTAGGAGCAAAAATACAAAACAAAAAACTTATCATACATACTAACAAAGGAGATATAGAAAGTAATAAAGTTATTAATTGTGCAGGATTACATTCAGATAGGATAGCAAAGATTTTTGGATATGATGCGAACTTAAAAATAATTCCATTTAGAGGTGAATACTATACTTTAAAGAAAGAAAAGGAATATTTAGTAAAAGGATTAATATATCCTGTGCCTAATCCAGAATTACCTTTTTTAGGAGTACATTTCACACAGACAATGAAGGGGTTTGTAGAAGCTGGACCTAATGCAGTTTTAGCAACTAAAAGAGAAGGCTATAGAAAAAGAGATTTTTCATTAAAAGATTCATTCGAAACATTTACGTATAAAGGTTTTTGGAAATTACTTAAAAAGGATTGGCAAACAGGATTATGGGAAATTAACAGGTCATTAAGAAAATCTGTTTTTCTAAAAAGTTTAAGATTACTAATCCCTGAAATTGAAAAAAATGACTTACAAGCTGGAGGATCCGGAGTAAGGGCTCAAGCAGTTGCCCCTGATGGATCCTTAATTGATGATTTTAGAATAGAAAGTTCTGAAAATGCTATACATGTGATAAATGCCCCTTCTCCTGGTGCCACATCGTCTCTAGTTATTGGAAAACATATTTCTAAAATGGCATTGAAAGAGTTGAATTTGTAACTATTCTTATTCAATTAAATAAGAATCAATAAGGAAAGATAAAGGTATTATTAATATAAAGAAAATTATAATTCCAAATCCACCAGAAACGAGAGCTGAAACAAGTGCAGCTGCAAGAATCATTAAGCATAATATTGGATAACCTATTTTATCGTTTTTTATTTTCATAAATACTCCTTGTTTTGGCGGGAGAGAAAGGGAATCGAACCCTCCTTGATACAAAGATCAATCATAGTTTTGAAGACTAGAAAATTCACCAGAAAATACTCACTCCCTAATCATTTAGATTATACTACAGCGTTTAATTTTTCTTCAAAATGTTGTTTCCCAACAGCTCCAACTATTTGATCAACAGGTTTCCCATCTTTAAAAATTACATTCATGGGAATTGATCTAACGAAGAATTTTAGAGATAGATTAGGATTGCTATCAACATCAACTTTGGCGAATAAAACCTTACCATCAAATTCTTCAGCAAGCTGATCTAATGTAGGAGCAATCATTTTACAAGGGCCACACCATTCAGCCCAAAAGTCAACCATTACAGGGATATTTGATTTTTCTACCATTTCTTCAAAATCTGACTCAGTTACATTTATTGGTTTTGACATAATTATTTCCTTTCTTTAGTTTTTATATATTTTTACTTTTTTACACTTTAACAACGGAACCATGGATGAAAAATCAGGATTTTCAGATGCTTCTAATTCAGTAACCATGTTGGCAAAATAATCAATTTTTGAAATCATTCCTTGTACGGTTCCATTTAAAACAATACTACTTTGAAATTTTTTTCCTTCAAAATCTTCAACAGTTATTTTTGAATTCTTATTAATTTTATATCGTTTCGCATCATCAGGATGCATGCTTAATAAACTATTTGTAAGAATTTTATTCTTCCCGTTTTCTTTTTCAATTAATATTTCTTCTGGTCTATTTAAGATTCTACCTGGTGAATAAATCATGTCCTCATTATTGTATTTATTCTTATCTATTTCAGAAAAAATAAGAACCTTTTCAATATCAGGTTTTTTAATAAAATCAGAATCATTATTTGAAATTTTTGATAGGAGTAGTGAACTTTCTTTTTCAATTAGAATAGATTTTGTATCAAATAATTTTTCACAGATTTCTGTCACACCTAATAAATTATTATTTACATTATTAACCATTTTAGGTGAAATTTTAATTTTTCCTTCATTATTAATTATTGTTGATTTTTGTTCAGAATATGTTTTCGTAGGAATCACATAGTCTGATAATTTGAAAAATTGATTTTTCAAGTGATTAGCATATATTAATAGATCCAGCTTATTTCTTATTTTATCGAAAGGTTTATCTGAAATTAAATCTGGGCTGACACCATCTCCAAATAAAATCAATGCTTTGATTCGTCCATCATCAATTTTTTCAAATATTTCTTTTGTTGTAATTGTTTCAGATTTTTTCAAAGAAGCAATTTGATGAAAATTTGATGTGGCCAATCCATAAAATGTTGGATAAATACCTTTTCCAAAACCTTTAACATTATCTGTTATGATTGCCAAATTTATTAAAGAATTTACATAGTTTTCTGTATCAGAATTCTTTATTACATCATCTCCAAATATAAAAGAAGTTCTAGTGGATTTAGCAATCAACCTAGCAGATTCATAAATTATATTTTTTGGAACTTGAGTTATTTGTTCAATTTTATTTATGTCAAAATTCCATAAGTAGTTTTTGAATTCTCTCACATTATCCATTGATACATTTTTACAATTTTCCATAGCCTCATCAAATACAATTTTATTTATTGCATTTATTATTAAGGTTTCTGTACCAGGTTTAGGTCGTATCCATATTTTGGCATATCGAGTCAAATCAATTTCTCTTGGATCTATTACAATTAATGAAGAATTTTCTCTAGATGCTTTCTTTATTGGTAAAGATAAAAGGTTATTGTCTTCAGTTAAGTTAGAAGATACCACTAAATTACAATTAGAATTTTCTAAATTCCAAACTAAATCAGTGGATGATAAAAATCCTAATCTCTTTTGTAGAGTATTAAAGTAATTTTTATTATTATAAAATGCCGTAGAAATGTTTTTTGTATCTATTTTTTTTGCCAAATTTAGTAGAGAAATATTATCTTCAAAGGAAAATCTGGGCGAACCGATAATTGCAATTTCTTCTGGTTTATATTTTTTTAAATTACTATTGAGTTCGTTAAACAAATTATCATTAGTCGTAGATTCTAATTTAATTATATTTTTTATATAACTTTTTTTTATACGAGAGCTGGAATTAGGATAATCATAACCAAATTTTCCTTTGTAACATAATTGTCCTCTTGTATATTCTGAAGATAAATCACCTTTAAACCTAATTAATTTGTCATTTTTATTTACTTCAACTAATGCATCACAACCACCAGAACAATTGAAACATGATGCAGAAAATTCTGTATTTGATTTTTCCCATTTATATTCTCTTTCAACTAAAGCTCCAGTAGGGCAAACATCTATGCAAGCTCCACAAAATTCACACCCAGATTCTAATAAAGATGTCCCATTTGAAGTTCCTACCAATGAAACTCCGGATCTGGAAACTAATGATAACGCAGAATCGATTCTGATTTCATCACAGACTCTTACACATCTTGCGCAGACTATACACAAGTTATAATCTCTATCATAAAAAGGATCATCAGTGTGAATAGGTAAGTCCCTTCTATTATAATTTAAAGGAATTGTCATATCTAATTGAACAAATCTGGCTGTATCTTTTAGTTCACATCTTTCATTTTTAGGACATATTGTACAACGATCTGTTACAGATACATGTCTTTGACATATATCTTGTGGTCCACAAAGTTCAATTCTGTGACAGGTTAAGCATCCATGAGGATGTTCACTCATCAGTAATTCTACAACACCTTTTCTAAGATCATTTACTTCATCGTTGTTACTAACAACATTCATTTCCGGCGCTGCTGGTGTAGTACAAGAAGCAACAGTCATCTTTCTACCATTTTGTTCAACTTCCACTAAACAAGCCCTACATGCTCCATAAGGTTTCATTTTGGGATAATAACAAAGATAAGGTATATAGATATCATTATCCATAGCAACTTGTAAAATAGTTTGATCTTTTTTTATATCAAGTTGATTGCCATCTATATTTATTTTTGGTTCTTCTGTCACAATTATTCCAATTCACCGGGTCTAGTTCTTGTTGGAGTATACATTTTTTCCAAAGGTTTGGAATTATTATATACTGCAGTCATGATTTCTTGTTCAAAATATTTCAAAGCAGATGATATTGGATTAAATCCTAATTGTCCATGACCACATAAAGATCCAATTTTCATGCTATTTCCAATACGTTGTAGAAGCTTTAAATCATCTGGTTTACTTTTTGAATTACATAATCTTTCCAAAACATCTAGCATATGGGTATTCCCCAGTCGACAAGGGAAACATTTTCCACATGATTCAAATTGATTAAATGCTACAAGATTTCTTATGAGATCTACAACAGAAACTGATTCATCACAAACAATAATCCCTCCTGAACCTAGTATTGCTCCTGTTTGCGACATTTCATCAAAATCTATTTTTGTATCAAAAGCATCTTTACCTAACACACCTCCTAAAGGCCCTCCAGTTTGTAACATTTTAATATCTGAAGAATTTGATCCTCCACCTCCTAAATCAGTAAGGACTTCATTAATGGTCATTCCCATAGGTATCTCATACATTCCAGGTCTTTTAAGATGTCCAGTTAAACAAACTATGGCTGTTCCTGTAGATTTTTCTGTACCAGTTCCTTTAAACCATTCCGATCCTTGTTTTATTATTTCGGGGACATAAGAAATCGTCTTTACATTGTTAATATTAGTTGGCTTTTTCCAAAGTCCTGAAGCAGCAGGGAATGGAGGCTTAAATCTTGGTGTAGATCTTTTTCCTTCAATTGCTTCCATCAATGCTGTTTCTTCTCCTGCTACATATGAATCACCTGTTAGAGAAACTTCCATTTCAAAATTAAAATCTGATCCTAAAATGTTCTTACCTAATATCCCATTTGTATAAGCTTCTTTGATTGCTCTTTCTACAGCATTTATTGGAATATCATGTCCTTGTCTTATAAAAACATATGAATGAGTGGATTTTGTAGCATAACCATTGAGGATCAGACCTTCAATTAAAGTATGAGGATCTGTTTCTAAAATACCTTTATCATTGAATGCTCCAGGATCGCCTTCTTCAGAATTACATAGAACATATTTTATTGGATCAGTACTTGGGGCTAGAAAACTCCATTTTAGACCGGTTGGAAAAGCTGCTCCTCCCCTACCTCTAAGGCCAGAATTTTTAACCTCTTCGAGCACATCTTCAGGGTTCATTTCAAACAAAGCTTTATTTAATGCACTATAACCATCTTTTGCAATGTATTGAAAAAGATCACCTGGAGTAATTTCTCCAAAATTTCTAGTAGCTATTCTTAGTTGTTTTGAAAATTGGGGTAAATCATGAAGTTTTGGAATTTTTGTTGAAATAGTTTCATTTGATTCATAAGCAAAACAATTTTCTTCATAAAAATTTTCGCTATTTTGATAATGATCAAATATGTCGTTTGCAATAGATTCAGTCATGTTGCCATAATAGAATTTATTATCATTTTGATGAACAACAATTATGGGCTCTAAATACATAAATCCCATAGAACCAACTTCTAAAATAGTAGTTTTATCATTCGTTTTAGATAGTAGAGACTTTAAAATTTCATCAGCACCTAGAGCTTGTCCAGAAGTGCCTGTTTGTACCTTTATAACCAATTTGTTTTGATAAAGTTTATCAATATGAGCTTTAGCTTGATCTTTTAATTGTAAATATTTTTCAGTCATTTTATTTAGTTAATTTATTAATCAATTGATCTACTTTGTTCTTGGTCATCTTACCATGCATTTTATGATTAACAGCAAAAACTGGGCTTTGTGCACAAGCACCTAAACACGTAGAATACCTTAAGGTAACTTTGCCATCTTTGGTTTCTCCTTCACCGTTAATCTCTAATTGATCGTGTGCTTGGCCGATTAGTTTTTGTGATCCACTAATATGACATGTAGGGCCCCAACAAACATCCAATGTATTATTTCCAGGAGGAGTAAATCTAAAATTAGTATAAAATGAGGCAACGCTCCAAACATCATTAATTGTTACTTTGCAATGTACCGCGGTTTCTTCTATTGCTTCTTCTGGTAAAAAATGCAAAGAGTCTTGAATCGCTATCAAAGAAGACAAAACTGTCACGGTTTTTCTTTTTTGATTAGAAATGATTTCTCTAATACGAATTCTAATATTTTCAGAATCACTTTTATTTTTTGGCAAATACACTCCTGAATTCTTCAAATTTAATTCTAGCAATAGTAAATATCAGTAACAAGATATTTAAGGGTAAAAAGGAATTATTTACTTTTTAGATTTTTAGCAATTTTCATATCTTCTGAGATATCTCTTAAAATAGTAGGACTAACTACAAGATCTTGAACAATTGTCCTTTGTGGCATTCTCATACACAAAAGTATAGCTTCTGCAATGTCCTCAGGTTGCATCATACTTGCTCTTGCTTTTGCATCAGGAGGAAGAGGTCTATTATCTAAAATAGGAGTATCTACTTCTGCGGGATAGATTGTACAACTTCTTATACCATACTCTCTTAATTCTTGTCTCATAGCTGTCATCATCGCTGCTACAGCAGCTTTGGCTGATGAATAAGGGATTCCACCCATTAGACCTGGAGTTATCGCTGCCATTGAAGAAACAGTTACAATTGTTCCTTCCTTATTTTTTATCATATTAGGAAGGATGGCTTGAGTTAATCGATATACCCCTTCTACATTAACATTAAATACTGATTGCCAATCTTCTTTATCAACATATCTTAATGCTCTAACTTTACTACTATGACCTGCATTATTAATTAAATATTGGATGTTTCCAAATTCTTGTATAGCAACATTTGCAACGTTTGCTGCTGCATCTCCATCCTCTAAGTCTGCAGATATATATGCCCCCTTCCCTCCAGCTTCTTCAATTTCTTTAACAGTTTCTATCAACAAGTTTTCACGTCTACCAACGATAAAAACATTAGCTCCCATTTCTCCTAACATTTTTGCTGTTGTTCGACCGATTCCAGTTCCTGCACCTGTTAAAATTACAGATTTATTTTTTAATGAATCCATTAATCTCTCCTTAAAATTTAATTAATTTGTTTACCATTATTCACCATGCGATCCTGACAACCAATCACCGTAAACAGGGTATTGAATACATATAAATTCTATATATGCAGGTTGTCCTTTTTGGTTTGCTATAAGTGCTCTTTCAATCGCAGGAATTATGTCTTTAGGTTCAAATATTCTTTCAGAATGTAATCCCATTTGTTTGAGTACTTTAGACATATCTACTGAATCGTAATTTAAAACTTTATGAGTATAGGGATCATGACCTTCACCCCAAAATCCAGGACCATATCCTGAAAATCCTCCATTACTAATATGTAGAACAGTAATACCAATTTTCTCACGAACTGGAACCTCTAGGTTACCAAGCATATATCCTAAGCCAGCTTCCCCTGTCACAGCAATTGAATCTCTATCAGGAAATGCGATTTTTGCTGCCATTGCTGCAGGTAAACTAAATCCTAAAGAAGAAACATTCCCCCAACCCAAAAAACCTCTGGGGATTAATGTTTGGTAAACGGTACTAAGTTGATCTCTTGTATTACCGGATTCATGCGTTACAAATGAGTTTTTAGGATCTAGAACTTGCATCATATCAGCATAAACTCTATATGGATTTATTGGAGTATCCAAAGATGATAGGGCATCTGAGTAAATATCATCATCTTTTTGGCGCTCAATTTGAATCTCTTTTATTCTATTAGGAGAAGAAATGCCAACTCCAGAGGTTTTTGTTTCTAATTCAGTAATTAAAGACTTAAGTATTAATTTTGCATCCCCTAACAAAGCATGTGTTGTAGGATAGATTTTGTTTAAATGGTTCTCGTTTATGTTACAAACTATAATTTTTTTATTAGTTGCATCAGGAATTGCATGCGAAAATCTTCCAGGTGAAAGACTAGAGCCAACAGATATAACAACATCACTTTTTAAAATATAGTGTTCTGTATGTTTTCCTCTTACTCCCAATGATAATGGATGATTTTCAGGAAAAGCTCCTTTAGCCTTCAATGTGGTAACTACAGGAATATTCGATAGTTCAGCAAAAGCTAATAATTCATCAGTTCCTCCAGAATATAAAATACCTTCTCCAACATATAGGATTGGATCGGTTGCTTGAATAATAGTTTCTAATGCAATTGAAACGTCTTCGGAATCTGGAACACTTTTCCAAGTTTTAACAGTCCTATATGGATCTAAAGTTTCATCATATTGAGCAGCTGGATTAGGAACTGCAATTATAACAGGGCCTGGAGGTCCATTACGTAACATTGAAAATGCTCGTCGCATAAATTCATGTGTTCTTTCTGGCACATCAATATACCCATACCATTTAGAAACAGATTTTAGACTTGTAGTAACATCAAATTCACTATTTTCAGAGTTACCTAAAGGGACTCCATCTGTAATGCAAAGGACTGGAGAATTGTCTTCATATGCTTGCGCTAATCCTGCATATGCAACTTGAAGACCTGCAGCATTAACTCCTCCTTGAACAGTACATACCCCAATATTTTTTCCAGACGTAATTCTAGAGAAACTATCAGCTAATGCAATAGCATAACGATCGTCACGCATCATAATCATAGGCATTTTTTCTTTCCCCAAGTAATTATTCACTCTACAAACTGGAAAAGTAGATACCCATTCTATTCCTTCTTCTTTCAAAACTTTTGCTATTCCAGTACCTACATCAATCATTTATTTTCCTTTCATTATTAATTTTGAAACATTTTCACCTAAATCCACAGAGTAATTTGTTCCTCTGTCTTCGGGATAAATTTGCGCTGTATTAGCACAATATAGACCATTAACAGGTAATTCTATAGGTATTTTATATGAAGAATAATTAATTGGAATAATAGGTTGAGCATAATTTATTTTATTAAAACGATGTTCTATAATCCAATCTTTATTAAATTTTGAATTTATTTTTTTTAAATATGGTTCATATTCTTTATAAACTTCATTGAAATTCTTTGATAGGAGCGGATGATCACCTTCTACATAATTGGTTATATAAATAATATTATTATTGTTATATCTATACTTTGGAATAAGATTTGTATGTTCTATAACTCCTAGAAATGGGAAGTCTTTTTCAGCTATGCTCAACCAATAATAGTTTGATAATTTGTATTTTGAAACAATTATCATCACCACAGCAGCCATATAATCTACTTTTTTAGAATTAATTAGAATTTGATCAGGAAGTTTTACAATTTTATTTAAAATATGATAAGGAACAGTAGATATTACTGAATCAAATTTATTTGTTTTTTCTTCTGTTGAATTTTTAACATTTATAGATTCTACTTTATTATTCTTGATATTTATTTTGGTAACAATATGGTTTAATTTTATTGATCCATTGTTACTTTCAATAGTTTCTACCAAAGTTTCTATTAAACTTTTAAATGAATTTTTTGGATAGCATAATATCTCTTGAAATTTATGATTTCTTGAAGCAACTCTAGTTTGTAATTTTGACCAAAACCAAGGAAGTGAAATTGTTTTATAATATCTTCCGAATTTTCCTCTCAATAATGGTTCAAAAATAATTTCGAATGTTTTTTTTTCTACTTTATTTTTTAACCAATCATAAGCAGTTATGTTTTCCAATTTTTTCCAATCTCTTATTAATTTCAGCCTGAGAGATATTAATAAGAGAGAGAATCTCTGTTTCATAGATAAAGGTCTTAATTTTAATATATCTAATATAGTTGTTGTAGGCCATATATTATTTTCGGTATAAGTAGCTACTGAAGATTTAAACCATTCTAATTCATCGGAGATATTAAGTTCTTTATAAAGTGTTAGAATGTGTGAATCAGATACAAATAAATGATGATATGCTTTTTCTAGATCATTTCCCGATATTTCCAATGTAGATGCTTGCCCACCATTAAATGAGCTGGCTTCGTATACAACTACTTCGTGCCCATTTCTTGTAAGTCTATAAGCAGCAGATAATCCAGTAATTCCAGAACCTATTATTGCTATTTTCATAAATCTTTTTTAGATAGATAAAATTTTTCTAATATGATAATTATAATGCCCAAAAAAGTGATTGGTATCCACAGCACTAAATGAACAACAATTATAATCGATCCAGAAATCACAGAATTTATACCAAAAGCGACCAGAGTTAAGGTGCCAAAAAATTCAAAATTACCAATATTACCAGGTAATGAAGGGATAATTCCAGAAAGATTCGTAATAGCACATACCATGAGAATTATAAAAAAGAGATTAAATAAGTTTATATTATCAATTAAATTGTAGGCAACAAAAAAATATACCCCAGATTCAATTAACCAAATCGAAATAGACAAAATAAATATATAAAAATACAATTTAGAATTTCTTTTAACTAGAAAGAAAGAAAAAAGAGTTTTTATAAACATAAATATATTTTCGATCATAATTTTATAAATAGAAAATCTTTTAAGAAAAAAAATACCTATCATAAAAAGACAGAAAAGTATAAAAAGATATAAAAATGAACTTACGTAATCAAATTCATACACTTCAAGAAATTTTTTATCAACAAATATCAAGCTTATTAATATAAATATAAGCAAAGCTAAAACATCAGTGATTCTTTCTGTTAAAATTGTAGAAAGAATAGAAACATAATTAGTTTTTTCTCTCAAATTTATTCTTCTTGCTCTAAATAATTCTCCTATCCTAAATGGTAAAATGTTGTTTGCCATATATCCTATTATTGTTTCATTTAACATATTAAATTTATAATTATTTAAAAGTTCTAAATATATAATTTTCCATCTTAGATATCTTAAAATGACGGAAGTAAAATAAATCAGGGAAGCAATTATAAAAACAGAATAATTTACACTAAAAATATGTTCCATTACCAAATTGAAATCATTTATTAACGTATATAAACCTATAGCAAATAAAACTGAAAAAATTAACGAAATGATATTTGATTTGTTTAAAATTTTATTCAAGAGACTTAAACTCTTTAGATTTATATAAAATTGCGTCTGAACTACCTAAATTGGAGTAAAATTTTTTAGAAATAAAAAAATCTTTAATCATTACTCTTTTATCATTATTTATAATTATTTCAAATATTTTATCAAAAGTTAAATTCCTATAATTATGTTCAGGAAACCATTTTCGATGTGAATAAGGTCTTCTAATATCATAAAAAGAAAGTGTTTTATCAGAAATCTTGTCAATTTGGTTTTTATTCATTAATAAAACATCGACTTCATACTCAATATTATCTACTGAAGAAGAGTCAAACCAAATAACATCTTTGAAATTTCTAAGGTACCACATCCATGGCCATGCAAATCCATCAGAAGTATCAACAGCAACAGAGATATTTGACGATTTGTTTTTAACATAATTTAAATTATTTAATTCTTGTGAAATATAATGTAATTCTGAAGAAGTTTGTGTGTATATCAAAAGATCTCGTGGCTCATCAGAATGTTTAAATAAAAGCATATTAGTTGTTCGTACTGTAAAGATAGAGAATATGATGAAGACCACAATAACGAAGCTAGTAATAAATAAATTAGGTTTAATTCCATATCTAAAATATGCGAACAAAGAAACTAATATTATAAGTAAAAAAAACAAAAAGTCATAATATATACTTTGAGTAGAATTAGTGTAATCAGAAAAAAATAACCTTAATAAGAAAAATAAGATCAAGAATGATGCAAATAATATAAATAAAAGAATTTCCTTGTTTATTTTAAGTATGTTTTTTATATTATCTGATAAGAAGATCCCAGTAATAAAAATAAATGGAATAGTAATATTAACGATTAACCAAGGCATTTTTTCTCCTGCTAAGGTGAATGCTAATAAAGAATAAATAGAAATAAATCCAAAATATTTTTTTGTAAAATCACCTTTATACAAATAATAAAATGCTACAGGTAATCCAATAATAAAAGATAAGAATTCATATGATAAACATAATAAAAAGTAATAATATATCGGCTGGCTACCACGAGCAACTTCTTGTTGAGAAAGCCAATATCCTAAGGATTGCCACTGTCCAGATATAATACCACTCGGATTTATAAAAAAAGAGGTGAACATCAACACGTATATTGTCAAAAAGATAATTGTTGAATTAATCCAAACTTTTTTATCCAGATATAATCCGATTGATAAAGAAATAATACATAGTATTGCAGTAATTATTAATGACAGATATAAACCATTCCCTATGGGTAGCCCTGGAGGCATAGACGGATATCCCTCAGGAGCAGCAAGTATAAGTCCCAGAGATGATTGAAAAATAGCAATTAATGGTGCAGCTAATGGTAAGGATACTGTAAATAAAATTAAGAAAAGTTTGGTATGGTTACTTATTTGTTTTATTGAAATTTTGGACATTAAAACAGACAAAATATCTCTGTAAGAATAAGCAAAAAGAAAGAGTAAAATTCCAAAAAGATTAATATACATAGTTTCCTTAGTAGTAAATCCAAATGATAAAGAAGCAATTGATAAATACAGCCATTTGTTGTCAGAAGATTTTATATATTTAATTGTTGAAATCATAAACATAATAAAAAAAACAGCAATAAAGATATCATTTCTTGCGAACCTAGAGAAATACGCAATAGAAGGAGAAAAAATAAGCATTAAAGAAATAAGAAAAGTACTCAAACGACCTAGTTCATTTCTAAATAAAAATGGTAAGAACACAACCAATAAACCAAAAATTGCAAACGGTAATCTTAAAGTTAAATTAGAATCTCCGAATAACCAAAAAAAAGAAGAAATGAAATTAAAGAGAAACATCCCATGTGTAAGAGGGTTATGATGGAAAATATCACCTAATGAAGTAGTATATGCAAAATAGCCGTGTAGACTCTCATCATGATGAATTGCTCGATCAGTAAGTTTATAAAATCGATAAAAAAGAGTAGTTGATAGCAGAAATAAAAACGTTATCAAATCTAATTTATTTATAAATAAGGTTCTAATTTTCTCAAACATAATTCTATTTTGTCATAAAAAATTTATATTCTTTATTTTCAAAAATTAAATCAAAGGATTTAATAAATTCATTTTCATCATATTTATTTTTTAAAATATCACTTTTAGAAAGTATCAAATATTTTAAGTTATATTCACTTACAAGTTCCATATTGTTATTTGGATCTTGATAAAACAATTCGATTTTATCTTTAAGGTCATTGATGGCCGTACTTGACCCTCTCCACTGAATTTCATGATTAGGCCATCCTAAAATAGTAGCTCGTCCCGTAGATGCTGAAATTAAATTTGATTTAGTATAAGCTCTTCCAACCGTTTCTAAAACAATATCTTCTGTTTGAGTATTATTTTTAATAAATGAAATTAATTCTTTTTCCTCATCTATAAGATAAGATAATCCGTCTAATCCCCTAATCCCTTGATGTTCTTGAAATCTAGAATTAAGTGCTGATATACTCCACCAAATGCTAGGAACAATAAATATTAGAAATACAGATATAAAAATAAGTGATGTTTTTTTTGATAAGGATAAATAAACTTTATATAAAAAATAAACAGAAAAAATTGATACTAATAAATATACAAAAAAATAAAATTTAAAAACAGTATTCATTCTGTTGTTGAATGAATCAACTATAAAAATAAATTCAGTTCCATATACTACCAAAATTCCCGACAAAATAGAAATAGCTATAGTTAAATCTAAATAATTTTTATTTTCATATTTTTGTTTGATAAAAACGATGAATATAGAAATAATCAAAGAAAAAGAAATTATAATAAATACATAATTTAGAAATAGTTCTACATTAAAGACTTTAGTTGACACTAAAGTCAACAATACAGAAAAAAACACAAAAACAATTGAATTTTGCAATAATTCTTTCTTCAAGAAACCATTCCTAAATATTTTAATAAGAGAAAATAATAATATAGGTGAAAAAATCAAGGACCAATATATTATCAAATGAACCATTTGAGAAGATACTTTTACAAAAGATATAAATGGAAATTTAAGTTGATTAGAAGGGTTCAAAAATAATATTACAATAATCCCAATCAATAAAAGTGGTAAACATTTTTGGATAATACTCTTAATAAATACCCAAAGTTTAGTTCCAATATAATATTCGTAAAAAAGTAAATTTAGGAAAAAAAGCCATAATATGGGAATAAGGTACCAGGGATTTATTAATATTGTGAATAAAAAAATTATAGTTAGTTGAATTATTGACAAATAGTTAAATTCATTATTTTTATAAGCATTTTTGAATATAAAAATTATTAAATATATGGACAATAAAACAGAAGGAATAGCCAAAACATGTGGGTGTATATCACCCAAGATTACTGAAAATGCAGGAAATTCATTAATAGTGTAATCACTTAATATAAAATCGGATCTGTTATAACTTATTATTCGAGAAATAGAAAACCACCACCAATGATCATCAGGCCAAAATAATTTAATCTTTGGCAAATTATCAATTCCATTTATATCAATAAATTTATAAAAAGATATATTTCCAATTGATAAATGACTCATAAATTCTATAGAAGAGGCAACGGGAGATAAGAAGAAAATAAAAATAAAAGAAAATATAAAGAATAAAATAAAGTTCTTTTTGATCTTTAAATGATCAAAAAGTAATTTTGTAAAATGAATAAGTACTATTGCACTATAAGATATTACTGTAGGCAATATGAAATTATATGCAACATTTGATTCTAACAAGAGTATTTTAGGTACAGAAGAAAAAACAAAATATCCAAAATAATAATATTTTATATTCTCATTGTGGAACCATAAATCATCTGGAATAATACTTCGCATATCCATAACAGAAGTTAAAATCATTAACTCCATGATTTTTTCAGTGTGTAAAATGTCAGGATTTAAAAACCTAATCACTAAAGTTAAAAGAAAAACAATGCAAAATATTAATATATTTCTAAACATTGAAATAGAAAAAATATCAACAAAAGTATCTTTTGAAATAAAAAAATGTATCGTGGACAATATTAATAAAAGCAGATATGATGAAATCCACAAATATTGTAAAGGAATAAAATTGATAAACAAAACAGAAAATATAGTTCCTATCAAAATGAACAGAATAAACCCTAAAAATAAATCAGGAACCTGTAAGAGTTTATTTTGTGATAAATATTTGTTAGATACAAATCCTGGAATGAATAAAAGGATAAATAATATTAAACAAAGAAATGTATATAAAAAAATCATAAAATATTAAAATTATTTAAAGCTATTTCAGCCGCAGATTTTTCAGCATCTACCTTTCTTTCTCCAGTAGCTTTTCCGTAGGATTTATTATTTATAATTATATTTGTTTCAAAAAGGCCTGAATTATTCATCTCTGTAATATATTCAGGCAAAGGTATTTTTCTCTCCTGTAATATCTCTTGTAATTTTGATTTTGGGTCATTAAACATTTGTTTTTTTACTATCGAATCAATCTTATAAGACATAAGTTCCAACAAAAAGATTTTAGTTTTTTGAATTCCTAATTCTAAACTACAACAACCTATAAAAGATTCAAAAAGATCGCATAAATTAGATTCCTTTATCCTACCATTATTTTTTTCTTCACCTTTACCCAAAATCATGTGTTGTTGCAAATCAAGGTTTTTTGCTAAATTAGCTAATGAAGATCTTTGGACAACTAATGATCTTATTTTTGACATATCACCTTCAGTCAAATTGGGATATTTTTCATAAATATATTCTGCAACAATAAAACTTATCACAGAATCACCTAAAAATTCTAATCTTTCATTTGATTCTAAATCAGTATTAGACAAATTTTCATTAAGGAAAGAGCTATGAGTAAAAGACATCTTTAGTAATTTACTATTAGAAAGTTCAAGTTTTTTTAATAATTGTTCAATCATAGAGAATGTTGTTTAGGCCACGGAGGTTGAGGTTTTTTCAGTTCTCCAAAATATGTATTATTGAAAACTATATTTTTCAAGCTCTCAAAAAATTTTTTAGAATCCGATTTTGGAGGAGTAAATGTTTTTAGAAAAACTGTGTTTCCATCAGAAAATTCGATTGTAGGTGTTCCAAATACACCTTTCAATTCACCTTCTTCATGACTATCAGCAATAATTTTCAAAGAAGCATCTGAATTTATTTCTTCTTGGAATTTTGATGTAAATAATCCTAATTCTTCAGATAATTTATATATAAATTCTCTACTTTTCACATCTTTGTGTTCTACATGTTTTAATTCTAGTAGTTTGTGCATATATTGATAACCTGCTTCCTTAGATATAGATCGGGCAGCAATTCCTCCTAAATGAGGCCAGATTCCACGACTAGTATAAGTATTTAAATCTTGATCCCAAGCTTTCCAACTATCTTTGTTTTCAGCGTTAACTTGCTCTAATAAAAAAGGTTTCCATTCAATTTCAAGAAAGTCAGTTTCTCTTTCTAAATCAATTAGCCAATAATTGGCTTGTCTTACCCAAGGGCAGGTATAATCAAAAAATACCTTAATTTTTTCTTTTCTTTCATTCATTAGGTTTTTTCCTTAAACTTAAATATATATAAAGGATCAAATATTATTGAATAAACACAAAACATTAATTCATAAATTCATTCAAAGTAATCCTCATTTAGATTATATTATAAGTTTTTGTAAAAAATTTAAAATCAATAATGAGATTGAAATTTATATAGTTGGAGGTGTGGTAAGAGATATTTTAATGTCAAAAATAAACCGTACAAAATTAGATATTGATTTTGCTATAGATGGAAATATAGAAAATTTTTCTAATAGATTGGGTTATGAGCTAGATGCAAAGATTCTACACACTAAACAATTTAACGCTTTTCATATAGAAAATAATGATTATTCTATAGACATAACTCATACTAGAAAAGAAACTTATCCTAAATCAGGGAGTTTACCTTTATATGAAAACTCCAATATAACTAGAGATCTGAAAAGAAGAGACATTTCAATTAACAGCATAGCTTTAGAGATTGACGAGAATGAATATAAAATTATTGATCCATGCAATGGAATCAAAGACATAAAAGATAAATTAATTAAAATCAATCATCCTAATAGTTTCAGAGATGATCCAACAAGAATATTTAGGTGCATTAAATTTGCTTCTCGTTTAAATTTTGGATTTGAAAGGGAAAGTTTAGATCTACTAGAAAAATCATCAAGATATTTAGATAATATATCAAATTATAGAAAAAATAATGAACTAAAAAAAATCATTCAAAATGAAATGATCAAAGAATTTCACCTTTTTATAAATAAATATAATTTTACTAAATTTTTCCCAAAAAATTTTATGAATAAAATTTCTATGATTGATAAAAAATTCTGGGATAAATCAACTATCGAAGAAAAAATATATTTCTCTATTTTCGAAGATAATTTGGATAGTAAGTTATTGTTTGTTACAAATCTAGGATTATCAAAACAATCCAAACAAAAAATAATCTATATAGAAAACATAAAACAAAGTATTATCAATAATGAATTGAAGATAGGAAAGGAAAAGGAACTTATTTCTAACATATATCATTGTCTATAGCAAAAGATCTATGTTTTCCACCCCATAAAAGTGCTCTGCTTGCTAAACGTTGTCTATGAAATATATATTGTTGAGCATAAGATGATAAATTTCGAAATTTTTTTCTGGCAAAATTACTAGCAAAAATTGGATTCGTCTTTTTAGGTAATCCGTACCATTTAATTAATCCTGAAAGAACATGCCTATCAACAGGGAAAGAATCTTTTTTATCTAGTGAATAAGCAAGTATACAATCTGCTATTTTTCTTCCTACTCCATGAATTTTCAATAATTCATTTAAGGCAATTTTATATGGTACATCTTTCAGATAATCGAATGATAAATCTTCATTTAAAATCATGTCCGCAGCATTAATTATGTACGGTGATCTAAACCCAAAACCTAATTTTCTCAATTCGTCTTCACCTAAATATAATATATCTTCTGGTTTTGGAAAAATTCCACCTGACACTTTTCTTAATTGAGTCATATGTTTTTTTATCATTGGCAAATTTGAACAAGATGAAGTTATAAAACCTATAGTTGCTTCCCAAGGATCTTGTTTTAAAATTCTTAATCCAGGATATTTTTTTATTACAGGAGAAATGATTTCATCGTTCAATAAAACTTCGAAACCTTCAATTTTCTTTGCAGGTTCACCTAAATATTTTTGCAATCTAAAAGTAAAATTATTATCAAAATTATCAGAAAAAACAGTTACACATATTTTATTTTCCTTCTGTTCTAAATGCAATTTTATATCTTCAAAAAATCCTTCAAATATGATGTTCCCTCTTTTGGAAATATCTTCCCACATAAAAGATTGACCAGCATCTAAAGTGTTTCTTAAATCTATAGTTTCTTCAATATCAAATATATTTTTGATTTCAGTTATATTTTTCATAACTAATAGAGATTAATATTGGACATATAATACTTATAACTATCATAGAAAATAAAACAATGAAGAAAATGTGTTTATAATTAATTTTTTCTATAAAGTTTACGATGAATGAAAAAACTATCATTAATAAAAATATTAGAAAGCAAATAAGTAAGTAATTCGTTATTTTTCCATTAATTTCTGGAAAGGTATAAAAATAAAAACCAATTAAAAAATAAATGAACCCATAATAAAAGAAAGATGACAAATTGATTAAAATTAGACGTCTTAAATCCGTATAGTTTTCTTCTTTTTCAAAAAATAATATTTTATAAACTGAATAGTATGACGAGAAGAATAACCAATTTATCAACATCAAAATTAATACTAAAGCAAAAATATACATTATAAATTATCAACTACAATACATTTAACTTCTAAATTAGATTCAATTTTCTTCTTCCAAAATGTTGCAGAATTATCATTAAATATTGAGTAATACGTTGGTCCAGCACCAGTTAAATTCAGAGAATTTAATTCTAAATTTTTTATTATGTTTTTAAATGATTTTAAAGTGGGAAATATTTGTAACGCCGAGCTTTCCAAACCGTTAAATAAATTGTAAGATATTTGTTTTTTTTCTTTTATCATAGAAATTGTTTTCATAGTTCTTGATCCATCTGAATAAGTTGAAACATTATCATAAATTGTAGCTGTTTTTTGATCGAGATCAACGTTTGGGCATATTAGTAAAATTTGATTGAAAGATGGTCTAGGAATTTCATGTATTATTTCACCTCTTCCTTCAACAATTGCAGTATTATGTGAAATGAAAAAAGGAACGTCTGAACCAAAATTAAGGCCTATTTTTTTCATTTCCTCAGTTGTTAGTTTCAAATTCCATAATTTATTAATGCCTTTAATTACGGATGCAGCATTAGAAGATCCTCCTCCAAGTCCAGAGGAATATGGTATATTTTTCTTCACTTCAATCCTTATAGGTAAATTTTTATATTGTTTTTGCATAAATGACACAACTTTTTTTATTATGTTGTCATTTTTTTCTATGCCTTCTTGCAAAATTTGGTTTTCTTTTGATTCTTTCAAGGAAATATAATCATTAAGGTTGATTTTTAATAATATTGAAACAATTTGATGGTAAGAATCGGGCCTTTTATACAATACTTCTAAACCCAAATTTACTTTTGCACAGCTAATTTCATTAATCAACATAAATTTTTTTATAGTTTTTATATAGGTTTCCCCACTGGGAAAGTGTTAAGTGTTGGGGTCTCAAAGAATGATCTATATCTGTTTTATTCATTAATAATTTAATTTCATTATTATCTATTTTCAAGCCCATGGAAACAGAATTTATAATCTTTTTTCTTGGGTTGGAAAAACCTCTTCTTACAAAGTCAATATAATCATGTGAGATTTGATTATTCGAATGTGGTTTTATCAATACTGTCATCGAATCAACTTTAGGTATAGGCTTGAATTAGGTAGGTTTAATTATCAATAATTCTTTTACATCTGCAATTGACTGTACTAAAAAACTCAAAAAAGATTTCTTTCCATCTGAAGCTGTAATTTGTTGTCCTACTTCCTTTTGAATAGTAAAAATCATTTTTTTTATGTTTTTTTGGTTTAGAAAATTTCTTATTATTTTATTAGATGCATAGTAAGGTAGGTTCCCTATAATGGAGCGGTCTTTATCTCCAGTAATTTTAAAAAACCTTGCATCTTCGTTAATTATTTTCAAATTATAATTTCTATATTTTATCTTCAGTTTTTTTATTAAATTAAAATCTATCTCTAATAAAGTTAATTTATTGTGATAAATTAATAAATGGTCAGTCAAAGAACCATTACCGGGACCAATCTCTATAATTTCATCATCTTGACAAAAATTAGCAAGTTCAACTATTTTTTTTGCAATTGAATCATTTATAAGAAAGTTTTGACCTAATATTTTTTTCATTTGAACATAATAGCTGAAATTACAGTTATAATAATATATATAAATGATATCAAACTCAAAAATAAACTGGGCAGTTATACCATGCGCAGGGCTGGGAACAAGGTTATTACCTGTTACTAAAACTGTCCCCAAAGCAATGATTCCTGTAGCCAATTATCCTATCATTCATTTTGCGGTTAAAGAAGCCATGTCCGTAGGGATAGAAAATATTCTTATAATAATAGGAGAAGGAATGGACTCAATAAGAGATTATTTTTCTGAAAACACAAAATTACCAAAATTCATTTCCAATAACGGAAAAAATGAAAATAAATATATCGATGAAACCTTTTCTGACTCAGCTAATATAAGATTCTTATTACAAGATAAACCCTTAGGGGTAGGACATGCAATCAAGCTAGCAAAAAGAATAATTAATGAATCTTCTTTCGCAGTTATATTACCCGATGATGTAATATTTACCAAAGGAAATCCAATTTCACAATTAATGAAAATATACAATCAATTTGGTGGGCACGTTATCGGTTTAAATAAAATAAAAAAAAGCGAAGTCGAACATAAAGGTGTAGTTGAGTTTATAAAAGAAGAAAACAGATATAAAATTACAAACTTAATTGAAAAGCCTAAACTTTCGGATGCTCCATCAAAAATAGGAATTTTAGGAAGATATATTTTAAATCCAAATATTTTTGATTATATAAGTGATAATGTAGAAAATGATCAAGAAATCAATTTAACTGAAGCATTACTAAGGGCAGGTGAAGTATCGGAGATTTCAGGTGAAATATTAGAAGGTTTCCATTTCGACACTGGTAATATCGAAGGATTAATAAAAGCCTCATCTTTTTTTCTCAAGAACCATAAGATTCTTGAGAAAAATTTGTAATTTATCAATAAATAGTACTACAATTTCAAAACTGCCATAAATGCCTCTTGAGGAACTTCAACAGACCCAATCATTTTCATTCTTCTTTTTTTTCCTTTAGCTTGTTGCTCAAGTAGTTTCCTCTTTCGAGTTATATCTCCTCCATAACACTTTGCCAAAACATTTTTTCTTAAAGCTTTTATGTTTTCTCTAGCAATTATCTTTCCTCCTATAGCTGCTTGGACTGGGACCTGAAACATTTGCCTAGGGATCAAGTTTTTAAGTTTAGCAACCAGATCTCGGCCTTTCAAGGATGCAGAACCTTTTTCAGTAATGAGAGATAAGGAATCGACTTTTTCATTATTGACCAATATATCTAATTTAACTAAGCTTGCTTTCCTTTCTTCAATGATTTCATAATCCATTGAGGCGTATCCTGAAGAGCAAGATTTCAATCCATCAAAAAAATCAACAAGAATTTCTGAAAGAGGAAAAAAATGAGATATCATCACAATTTGAGATGATAGTTTACTTTTATTCTGTATATAATCTATTTGTCCAAATTCTCCACGTTTAGTAGATAGAAAATCAACAATTTTTCCTATATATCTATCGGGTGATATAATATCAATTTTTACCCAAGGTTCTTTTATAAAATCTATCAATTGTGAAGCAGGCCATTGAGATGGATTTTGAATTTTTTTTATATCTCCATTTTTTAAATAAACTGAATGAGTAACACTGGGAGCAGTAGTTATCAATTCTAAATCATATTCTCTTTCCAATCTTTCTTGAATTATTTCCATATGCAACATCCCTAAAAAACCACACCTAAAGCCGAATCCTAAAGCGGCTGATGTTTCTGGTTCATATACAAGACTTGGGTCATTTAAATATAATTTATCAAGTGCTTCTCTTAGGTCTTGATATTTATCAGAATCTATAGGATATAATCCTGTATAGACTGTTGGAATTGATTCTTTGTAAGCAAATAAAGGGGTTGTTCCTTTATTTGCTATATTTGTTATTGTATCTCCAACTTCGATGTCTTTTAAATTTTTTATACCTGTTTCTACATAACCCACATATCCAGTATCAAGAGTTGAAATAGATTCATGATGAGGTTTTAGATATCCAATGTCTATAGCATCATGTTCTGATTTGGAATTATGAAAATATATTTTCTGCCCTTTATTTATCGATCCACTTAGAATTTTTACATATGCAATGGCACCTTTGTATGTATCATATTTTGAATCAAAAATTAAAGCCTTTAGTTCATTCGAATCTCCTTGGTTTTTTGGAGAAGGTATTTTTTTTGTTATAATCTGTAAAAGTTCTAAAACACCAGTTCCTTGTTTAGCAGAAACTTTCATAATTTCATTTTCAGCAAATCCTAATATTTCCGTTACTTCTTGTGTGACTTTTTCTGTTTCTGCTAAAGGTGAATCAATTTTGTTTATTACTGGAATTATTACAAGATTTTGATCTATTGCTTGATAAACAGTAGAAATGGTTTGAGCTTGAACTCCTTGTGTGGCATCAATCAATAATATCGCACCTTCGCAAGCAGCTAATGATCTTGACACTTCATAAGTAAAATCTACGTGTCCAGGAGTATCAATCAAATTGAATACATAATTATCTCCATTGAAAACATAATTAAGTTGTATAGTTTGAGCCTTAATTGTAATACCTCGTTCTCGTTCTAAGTCCATAGTATCTAAAACTTGATCTTGAAAATTTCTTCCAGGTATTGTATTTGTAATTTCAATAAAACGATCTGCCAAAGTGGATTTGCCATGGTCGATGTGTGCTATTATTGAGAAATTTCTTACATTCATATTTCATTATTAAACATAAAGTTTTTATTATTATATTCTAAAATACTAGAATTCTATAAGTTAAATTACTTGCGATTATACTCACCTTTAAAAGAAAAGATTTATACTAAACATTTAGTTAGATCATTTGATGAATTTAATCCAACAAACCATCCTGTGGTAATGTCCATGGAGCTCGAACGGAAAAAGGTCTAGGAACTTTATTTGTATCTATCATTTCGACATCAATAATTGTTGGCCTTTTCGAATTTATACCTTTTGAAACTGCTTCTCCTACTTTTTCAGGATCAGTTACTTTCAAACCTAAAGCTCCATAAGATTCAGCCATTTTTACAAAATCAGGATTTACAAAACTTGTTCCATAATCACCAGACCAATCTAAAGACAAATCTCTTTGAACATTTCCGTAATGGCCATCATTGAAAACTACGCATACAACATTGATACCGTACTTTACAGCAGTTGAAAGTTCTTGAACGTTGTACATAAATCCTCCATCTCCAGAGATTGAAACAACTGGTGTTTCTGGTTTTGCAACCTTAGCTCCTAAAGAAGTTGGATAAGCCCATCCAAGATTTCCCGAATATCCTGAATCTAAATAACTCGAAGTTTTATATGTTTTCCACCCAGGTCTTGAATAATATCCTAACTGTGTCATATCCCATACTGTAATAGTATCCTTAGGCATTCCTTCTCTCAGAGAATTTATAATCTCATGTTGGGGATGTAATCCTTCAACACCAGAATTTAAAATTTTTCTTATTTTAGCTATATTTTCTTTTGGAGAATCAAATTTTGTTCCTCCCATAGCTTTTATTTCTTCACTTATTCTTTCAATTGCTAATTTAGCATCCGATAAAAAACTTAATTCATCTTTGTGAAATCTTCCAAATTCGCTTTCATCTATATCTATATGAATTATTCTTGTATTTTTGGCTGCAGGATATCTTAAAGCAAATCTTGAGCCTATAACAATAATCAAGTCAGAAGTTTCAACAAAATCTTTAAGTTGACCCTCTCCACCTAAAGCAGCTCCCAAACTATGAGGGTGCTCATCGGAAATTACTCCTTTTGCTGCTGCACTTGTTATAACGGGAATATTTGTCTCTTCTGTAAATTTTATCAATGCTTCTTCAGCTTGAGATCTAATTACTCCTGTTCCTGCATAAATTACAGGTCTTTTTGACTTTAGGATTAAATTTACAACTTCAGAAACAGGTTGATTAATAGGTTCAGATCTAATATATGGACTAGATTCAAGCAATTGAACTTCTTCACTTTCTACCATAGTTTCTGGAGGCATTTCTATTTCAACTGGCCTGGGTCTGCCATTTTTCAAATGATTAAAGGCTTCTGAGACGGCAGTTGGAATCTCATGGGGTCTTAGTACTCTTTTCTGGAATTTTGTAACTGGCTTAATTGCTTCTAATTGATCATTAACTTCATGCAAACCACCTAAATCTTTCCCAATGGATGATCTGGGTACCTGTCCCGCAATCATTAATACTGGAGACGATGAAGAATAGGCTGTAGATAATCCAGCAGCAGCATTATACAATCCAGGACCAGGAACTACCATTGCGACCCCAATTCCTCTACTGGCTCTTGCATATCCATCAGCCATATATGATGTTGCTTGTTCATGCCTTGGAACTATCATTTTGATGTTAGGATTTTGTTTTATCGCATCAACTACTCCATACATTTGTACTCCAGGTAAACCAAATATAATCTCCACACCTTCTCTAACAAGTGATTCGATTAATGCTTCTCCTCCTGATAATTTCGACATTAATTTCTCCTTTTTATTACCACAAATCTATTATTCTTTCAGCCATCACCATCACTGTAGCATTAGTGTTTGCTCTAATGCAATCAGGCATTATAGATGCGTCTACAACTTTGATATTTTCCAATCCAATTACAGCTCCATTTTGATCGACAACCGCCATTGGGTCGTTACCCATTTTACAAGTACCACTACTATGGTGTCCGGTAACCATTTTATTATATAACCATTTTTTAAGTAAATTATCATCTTTTATTACAGATATATCTGGCGCGTTAATATTGGAGACATGTTTTTGAAACTCCTTATGGTTTCCAATCTCATTTAGAATTCGAATTCCTTCCATTAATCTAGCAGTGTCATTCTCTGTGCCTAAATAATTATAAAATAAATTTGGATATGCACTAGGATCATGATTATTTAACGAAACTTCTCCAGCACTTTCTGCTAAATTTAAAGTCAAGTTTGCCTTAATACCTTCAGGTATCTCAGGATTTCCCATTAATCTTGTTCCTGAACCCATGTAAACTATCATGTCATTTTTCCATTGAGAATTTTTTGAAGTATATCTCAAAGCTACTTTTGCTCTTGGTTCATTTGAACTAGGTTCAACAAAAGAATCTCTTGTTTCCCATGCAACATAGGTCATAGGATGGTCTCTTAAATTCATTCCTACTCCAGGTAAATTTAAAACTGTTTTAATTCCATAATTTGAAAATTTATTTGGGTCTCCAACTCCAGAATTAAGTAAAAGTTTAGGAGATTCAATAGCTCCAGCACAAAGTATAATGTCATCACAAAACAACTTGTATTCTTCTTTATCTGTAATAATTTCTAGGCCGATTGCTGTATATTTGTCAAATAAAACCTTTTTAACATAAGAATTACTCTTAATGTTTATATTAGGTTTATGACGCACATCTTCCAAATAAGTAAGTGAAGTACTTTGCCTAACTCCATTAATTTGATTAAAAGCTAATGGTCCAACACCTGTAGAGTCCGGCTTATTGTTATCAGGGCAATCTTCAAAGCCATAATCAATACATGATTGATAAAATGCATCATGTACAGGATCCCATTTCTTTTTTGGAAATCTTTTTACTTTCATATAACCCTGTGAGCCATGATATTCGTTTTCTCCGTAGTCAAGATCATTTTCTAGTTTAAGAAAATATGGTAAAACTTCTTCAAAAGTCCATTTATCATTCCCAAATTCAGCCCATCTATCATAATCATCCCTTATACCTCGAAGAAAAATTTGAGCGTTTATAGATGATGATCCACCAATAATCTTACCTCGTGGTATTCTTATAGTCGGACCTCCTTTGGTACTTTCTGCTCTATACGACCAATTACTTGGATCAGCGTCATTAGAAGCAGTGGTATTCAAATTTCCGTGACCATAAAAAACATTCTCTGGTAATGAATCGATAGTAGGATAGTCATTTCCAGCTTCAATAACAAGAATGTTCCTTGATTCATCTTTTGATAAACGATTAGCAATTATAGAACCCGCTGATCCGGAACCAATAATCACTGTATCATATAAGTTATTCATTACTACCCTCCACATATTCAAATAGAGATTCTAAAAACCAAGCAGTTAAAGAGCCACCTCTATTATCAAAACCATTTTCTCTTTTTCGTATTAAATATTCTTCTATAGAATCAAGGGAGCCTGTTCCAGTACATGAATCATGAACAATACCTGTATCTTCAACTCTCGAATCAACAAATTTCCAAGCTTTGATCGCCATTTCTAAGTACTCTTTAGGCAGAATCCCCATCATAATGTCATTTATGATACCATAACCAATCATACTGGTAACAGTTAGCTCTTCATATGATTCATCATTATCTATAACTTGTCTCCATGCTCCATTTTTTGTTTGTAATTTTTTTAATGAATTTATGTGTTTAATGTGTTTCTGAATTACATTTCCTTTTCTTACGTGACTATCGGGAATATATTTAAGAGCTTCTACAGCTCCATAAATAGCAAACCCATTTCCCCTACCCCAAGGATATTCAGCTATTTTTGAATGTATATATATACCATCTTCTCTTTGTAATGGAGAATCCAATATGTGAGATATCATAAAATCTAAATAAATATCTTTTGATGTGTATTTATAAGCTCTTCCCAAAACCGCAGAAACAAAAAATTGATCCTCGACTTGTATATTAGGATCTAATATAGGATTATTTTTATCAACAAATGCATCAGCTTGATCAATTATTGGTTGNACATGATTTAAATTTTTTGTTATTTCATATAAATCATCTAACCANATNAAACCNGCTCTATTATCATTNCTCCAATTATGTGATTCATCNTTAATTCTATTAACTACTAAATCAGAATAAGTNGAAAGTGCATATTGTTTAGCNTNAGATGGATATCCTAATTTTTCAATTCTTAATCGNGCAGAAATNCCCACNCCTTGTGTATAAACTATGGTTTCAAGATTNTTACCATANNCATTACAAAGGGTTATNGTTTTATCCAAAAGNGTNACNTTATCAATNTTCATATGATTTCCTNTATTTTTTCATCACANAACTTTATTACTTCCTCNGATAATTCCTTNGCTTTTTCAGCATCTGATTTATCAAAAATTTCAAAAGGNGAACCACTTATAGTAAAAGATGGATATCTAGTTGAATATAAATATTTATCCAATATAGGTCCATACGACTTTAGAAAATCAAATGTAGGATCGATAGCTAAACAATCTTCAGATAAATCCGAAATAGATGATCCCCATACTTTATCGGTTCCTTTTAAAATTAAATAAGATATNAGCGATTTTTCTGCTGCTTGTTGAAAAAGAAAACAGGAAATTGANAATTCTTTTGNTATTAAAGATTTNGCTAANTCAAAATCATAATCTGATTGTTTTTTCCANCTTTGGCATTCTTTNAAATTTTCATTTTCCATTATTATTCAAAACCTTATCTTTATCCTGAAAAATTATTTCCATAGATTTTTNTATGACATTAAAAGTGTAATTNTTTTNTGAAATAGATNAAAATTCNTTNGGNGTATATACAAAAAATCNNNNATGAACAGTAGGTCTTAAATGNGTTATCCAAAATTCATCTCTATTATGNAAATGTTCATTNGTTTGTTGAATTATNAGTAAATCAAGAGNTGTTTCTGGNGTGATTCTNCCCAAAGGAAAATCTCCAAATACTGCAATAGACTTTGCNCCTAANTGTGGNGCTTCTTTAGTAAAGTTNGACAATTCTCTTTCTAAACAATTTTTTCTGTGATTNGAAAANCCAAATACTATNGGCACTTTCTCANCCTACACATTATAAAGNGTTGGATGATTAGGNTCTTCAAAAATTTCATCCTTAGAAAGAGGATAACTTTCTTTTTCATAAACTTGAANTCTATGACAACCAAAATCAGGNATATATATNAGTTTCCCGTAAGTCCTNACTGATGCAGGTGCCCTCAANAATCTCCATTGTTCTCTATTTGCCATTTCTCTTAATCNTAAAACTCTTGGACTAGACATTATATAAGTTTTACCTATTTGTGATAGAGTTGCNTCACCNATTATTTGTGTGACNTATTTTNCNTCTCTATCGTAGATAACNACACGGTTATTGTTTCTNTCNGCTACATATATATCACCATCATCNTCTATAGAAATTCCAGCAGGTCCATCAAGTTGNTTAACNTCNAGTCCTAAAGAAATATGTATNTCACCAAATGAACGCGTAAATTCACCTGATTTATCAAATACACAAATTCTATTNTTNCTCCAATCAGAAACNAATATCTCTCCCTTATGATTTATTGCTATCCCCCANGGCATATCNAGTNNANTATCTCCNGTTTTAGANCCNATGGTAGATAAATGATTNCCATTTTTATCAAACTTTTGAATNCTGTTGTTNCCAGTATCNACTACATACAAATCTTCATTNTCATCAAAGCAAATNCCNGATGGAGAATCTAATTGNCCNTCTCCNGAGCCATANTCTCCNATNTCAANTGTTTTGGTNNTNGATTCCTGTGCATCNGCNGTTGCTCCNATAGGTACATATCCTTTTTCACCATCGTCTTTCAAAACATAAACACAATGTTTCCCTTCATCAGATACGTATAGTTTTCCTTCAGAATCTTGAATCATTTGTACTGGCCAAGTGAANGAACCAAATACATCTAAATCTTCATCTTTCCAATTTATTCTCCTTATGTTACCACCCTCTNCATCAGCTCTNATCAAAACATANAAGATATCNTCNGTTTCAACCATATCCATACAATAAGTNGTNACACGTCTCATNCCTAATGTTTCTTTATANTTGTANCCTCCTCTTAATATNGCATATGGAGGTTGTTTNGNTNTTTCTTTAGCTTGTGTCATGANNTTTCTCCTNTTTTATTTAAATGGATTCAATTGTTCATAGTTTCCTAATACAATTTCNGTTGGATCTAANCNCATATGTTGTTCTAACAACGTTCCGTATACTCCACGATAGTCAAAGGTATGCTTAAGATCTTCTCCATTTAACCATTCNCTNGGTTCTATGGAAGGATANTCTGAGTAAAGACCTCCTTTTACTNTGTTTCCAATAATAAAAGCGCCTCCTCCTGATCCATGGTCAGTNCCTGANCCATTATCTCTCATNCGACGNCCAAATTCTGTAAATACTAACATNACAATTTCTTCTGAAGCATTATGTTCCTCTAAATCTGTTAAAAAATCAGNAATACCCTGAGANAATTCACCCATTAATCTATCATGTGCNGGCATTTCTTGTGCATGATGATCATATCCNCCATGTTGAGTATAAAATATTCTTGTTCCTAANTTNGCAGTATGNACCCTTACAACATCNCTAAGTGCNTTAGCTATTGAATTATCNNCATACTCTACTGANGACTTATATTTNCGTGGAACATNTTTTAACATATCTGCACCAGTAAGAACTCCNGATCCTGTATTAGCTAAATAATTCATTANAACTCCCGATTCATGTCTATCTCCCATCCATTCATCTTTNGGAGTATACATTCNTGAAAAAACATCAAGNTTTGCCATNCTTTGAACATCATCTTNAATAGAAGTCATNAAACCATAATTATCAAGATTATCAACGCTNGTAGCAATTACTCCTGGNGCTGCTANNGCTCTNGGTAATCCTTTTCCAAANCTTATNGCAGTCAANGGATTAACACTATTAGGATCTAATTCTCTAATNACTTTAGCCAACCATCCTTCTGTTGCTACAGTATTAGGTTCACATGTATGCCANATATCCATTGCTCTAAAGTGAGANCTNATTGANTTTTCATANCCNATTCCTTGGATTATTGCCATTTTACCTTGTTTNTANANTTCNCTGAANGATTCNGCATTTGGGTGAAAAGCAAGATCTTTGGTAAAAGGTAATACTTCTTCCTCTNTATGNCCAACGTAACTTCTAACATCATAATAAATTCCATTGGTAAAGGGAATAACTGTATTTAAGAAGTCATTTCCTCCAGAAAGTTGAACAACNACCAAGACTGGATCTTTTTTCTNATTCTGTTTTTTNGATTTTGTAACCATAAATTTACTCCTAATTTATCAAGCTANTTGAAATTCNGGTGATGANACCAATAATGTATANAGTCTAATTATTTTCTGTCTTATTTCTTTTGAATCTTTTCCATTTCCAACTGAAGGGCCTTCAGAAGCAATTTCAAGNAATTGTTCATNAGTTTGANCACTNACTTCTAGTTCNCCAANATTNTCTAANATNTTNTTTACAAGTTCTTNTGANGAAAGTTNAGATTTACTAGNAANAATNCTCTCAACTAAATCTTTTGATCCTGTATTATTCATATCGCTNATTAAATCAACAGCATAATTTATNNGTTCAGTNAGTGAACCTCCNTCTATCCATTCTTTTCCTGTATGCCANCCTTCAACNGTAGGNGGNTCTAATAANGTTTGACCCATTACAGCACTTAATCCATGNAATTTNCCCAATCTTATATCTTTTGGTCCTANTTCTGTNGTTAGTTTTANAGTACTNGCTATAAATTCNGCAGGACACTTAACTCTCTTAAATCTTGAATTTTGAAAGAAATCAGATTTGAATAAAATTCTCATGACTTCTTTTATATCTGCATCCGAATCAAGAAATGTATCTACAAGGATTTTCATTGCTTCTTGATCTTGTGGTGGTTCAATACTCCACGCTGGAATTTGTGGTTCATCAGCTACAAAAAAATTATAAATATGCCTTGAAATAAATTTAGCACAAGCTTCTGTTTTAACTATGATTTCTATAATATCTCCTCCATTGAAATTTCCTTCTTTACCAAGGAATTTCTTTTTACCTTCATCGTGATCATTTTCATCATATATAAAATGAGATTTAAAATGTCCATAGGGGTAAAGTGGCATCGGTTGTTCAAAAGTCCAACCTGTAAAAGCTCTTGAAGCTTCCTTTATGTCAAATTCAGAGTAATTTCCAATTCCCATTGAAAACAATTCCAATAATTCTCTTCCAAAATTTTCGTTTATATTTTCCCCATGGTTTTCACAATTATCTAACCAAAAAATCATCGCTGGATCTGCAGATAGGTCTGAAAGCAACACTCTAAGATTAGAAAGACAATTTTTTCTTAACATAGCTATGTGATCAATAATGGATGGACCTTGTTCACTTTTTGTCCAACCTGTTGCAAAAACGTGATGCCAAAATAAAGTCATTTTTTCCTGAAATGGTTTTTTTGAATTTAGCATTCTATAAAACCATTTAACATTATCTAATCCAAAATTATCACAAGAATTTAATTGAGGATAATATCTTGATAATATATCTTCATCAGGAAGTTCTTCAAATTTTTCAATATCGACAAGATCATCAACTATAGAATCATAATCTTTCATTGATAACTTTTCCAACATTTCAGGAGTAGTACCAAATCCTGCACGCCTGTAAAGATGAGCAATCAGTGATTTCTCAGTTGCCATAGTAACCTCATTTGAATTCAATTTTATAAATTTTAAAGTTAAAAATAACTCTATTAGAAACTTTTCTCAATGTTTATATCATGATTTATTACGTTTATTTTAACTAAAATCAAAATCAGTTACGGGATCAGGTATATCATCCCACTTATTTGAACCTTTAGTTCTCATAATAGTAATTACTCTTTTTACATCAGGATTTGCCAATCCCCAAAGTTTTTGTCCTGACAACACATTAACAGCATTTTCTGCCCATCTTTTTGAACCTTCAGAAGCAGTAAAATTTGAACCTCCAGCATAATGAGGAGTTAAAAATAGATTTTCTGTTTTCAATAATGGAGATTCAGCATCAAGGGGTTCTATCTCCGTAACATCAATCCCAGCATGATAAATAAGATTATTATTTAATGCATGAGCTAAGTCCGATTCATTTACTATAGGACCTCTAGCACAATTTATAAATATAGCTGTTTCTTTCATTTTAGAAAAAGCATCCAAATTAAACTGATGATTATTTTCAGATGTTGCAGGAGCATGAACTGTTATTATATCGCTCTCAGTTATTAATTCTTCGAAAGATACTAATTTTACTCCATATAAATCAGCAACGGATTGAGGAATATAAGGATCATGTGCAATTATTCTTTCTGGTCCAAATCCTTTTATTCTATTTGAAAAAGCCTTACCTATATTGCCAAATCCATAAATTCCAACAGTTGTTCCTGCAATTCTTCTCAATCTATTTCGTGGATTCATTAATTTTTGTGGATTATCAGACCACGCTCCTTCTTTAGTATGTTTACTTAATTCTGGTATTTGTCTAGTTATTGATAAAAGCATAGCCATTGCATGATCAGCTACCTCAGATGTATTTATTCCGGGAGTATTGGTAACACATATCCCAAGTTCTGTTGCTGCATCTAGATCTATAGAGTCTACTCCTACTCCCGATCTACCAATCATTTTTAGTTTTGGTAAATTTTCCATGACTTCTCTAGTTGTATGAGGTACAGTTCCTACTAATAGAACATCCGCATCCTTAGCAGCAGCTATAAGTTCATTTTCATTTGAACATGGAATCACAGAATATTCAATTTCTGAAGATTCAAATACTTCAAGCATTGTTTTGGGAGGTCCACTTCTTCCAGGTGAATTGACAGTGATAACTACTTTGTGTGGCATTATTAACTCCTTATGCTATTTACTATATAGTGTTAAAAAAACAGTATATCGCACATAATCAAAAAAGTAAGAAAAATGACTAAAAATAATTTTGGATATAAATCAATAAATGAATTACAAGATCTCTACAGAACAAAAGAGATATCTCCTGTAGAGGTTACGAAAGAGGCGTTGGAAAATATAGATTTACTGAATTCCAAACTCAGAGCCTTTATAACAATAACGGATAAATATGCGATTGATAAAGCAAAAGAAGCGGAAAAAAAATTCCTAAAAGGAGAAAACCTTAAATTATTAACAGGGATTCCAATTGCAATAAAAGATGTAGAACCTATGGCCAATTATAGATGTACATTTGGTTCTCTTGTTAGAGATGGAATAGCGCAAGAAGACTCGATGACAGTAAGAAGAATAAAGGAATCTGGCGGAGTTATTCTTGGTAAAACGAATACACCTGAATACGGTCATGCAGGAACTTCAGACAATAGAGTATTCGGCTCAAGTTTTAATCCCTGGGATCTTAAAAAAACTCCTGGAGGATCAAGTGGTGGATCAGCAGCGGCAGTAGCGGCTGGAATTACTTCAATTAGTCAGGGGGGTGATGGAGGAGGATCGATTCGTATTCCTGGGTCTTTTTGTGGAATATATGGAATAAAGCCTACTCAAGGAAGAGTCTCTAGAATAGTAGATGGTTCTGTAAGATGGAACGTTGTAAACAATGCTACTTCAGGACCATTAAGTAGACACGTTGAAGATGCAGCAATTTTACTTCAAGTACTTGCTGGATATAGTGACGAAGGTGAGTATATAAATATAAAGGAAGATCCTGAAGATTATTTAGATAGTCTACGAAAAAGTAATAATTATAAGATAGCTTTTTCTAATTCTGTAGGTGATGCTGAAGTTGATAATGAGGTAACCAAAATTGTCAAAGAATCTTTAAATATATTTACAAAAGAAACTAAATCAGAAATATCAGAAATTAATTTTTATCCGGAATCTGCGGAATCTATATACCAAGTTTTTTTTGATTTTTTTTGTACTAAAGGTTATGCTAGTGACCCCATGTTACTAGAGGATGAAAATAACAATAAATTAATAACAGATTATGTGAAAAGAAATTGGGAACATGGTAAAAAAGTTACTGGTAGCAGAATGTTTGAATGTTATAACAAAATTGGATTCTATAGAGATTACACAAATAAATTATTTAAAAATTACGATATTCTTATACTCCCAACAATGGCTACAACCGCATTTGATGTAAACAATCCTCCTGAATCTATTAATGGGAAAAAAACAAATGATCCACTGTGGGATTTTACACCATTAACTTATATTTTTAACCTTACAGGCAATCCAGCCGCGACTTTGCCTATCGGTTTCTCTAAAAACAAACTACCTATAGGATTACAAATTGTTGGTGATATGGGTCGAGAAAATGATGTTTTAAATTTATCAAAACAGTTTCAAACAATTTTTGAATGGGAAAAATACAGGGCTCCTACTGCTGTATAGGATCCCAAAACAAAATACCATCTCGCGAAATAATTTTTCCTACAGCCTTTTTATCTTCTAAGTGTCCTGTACAAATAATCCAATCATTTTTGAATGCGAGATTAAAAAGACCTGTTCTAGAAATTGTGCTCATATTAGTGTCCCAATCAAAAATGGGGCACCAAAGATTTTCAGTAATTTGAGCTTCATTATGAAAAAGATCCCCAGTGAAAACCAATTTGTTTTTATTATCTATATTTACAAATAGGCACTGATGCCCTGGAGTATGTCCATTTGTCGGCAAAGTCCAGATTTTGTCTTCAATATAAAATTTACCAGAAATTAAATTTAGAACATTCAATTCTTTTAGAGGTAAAATCTGTTCTATAAACTCATTATTCTGGTTATCTAAATAATGATCAAAATCAAATTTCGAAACTAAATATTTTGCATTAGGAAAATTCAAAACAGGGTTATTATTTCTCCATATGATATTGTTACCTATGTGATCTCCATGAGTATGTGTTATAAAAACATGATTAATCTCTTCTGGCAAAACACCCACTTTTTTCAAATTTTGCAAAAACATTCCTTTTTTATCAGTATGCTCATATGGACCAGGCCCCATTCCAGTGTCGATCAAAATGTTATTATTAGGAGATTGTAATAAATAGCCTCTCCATGTTGATTGAATGGTACCATCCTTATTTTGAGCAAAGTCTTTGTATGCATGCCAATCAGATTTTTTGACATTCGGATAAACTGTGGAAGGATCTCTTTTTACACCGAGTAAATCATTTATTATGTGAATCTTATATTCGCCAAACTTAAACATTTCTAAAATATTTTCTGCTAAAATTAATTCAGTTTCATTATATTATAAATTGGAGGAAATATATGACAGTTTATACATGTCACCAAGGTTGCGGTATGGAAATAACAGGAATTAAATGTACAAAATGTGATGCAGAATTAGTACATGAAAATATAACTAAGGATGATGGTTCAACCGTAGGGGTTGCTCAGTGTCCTAATGGTCATGGAAAAATCAAATCACCAGGCTGTTGTGGTCATGACATGGGAAATTCTTAGAAAATAAAATCCTATAAAGGGATTCTTATTATGGTGTGGATGAAGCGTTTCTGATTTTATACTCTAAGTTTGGTGCGGGAGAAAGGAGTCGAACCTTCACGCCTTGCGGCACATGCTCCTAAGGCATGCGTGTCTGCCATTTCACCACTCCCGCTATTAGTATCTATTAATTATATGTCCAATATCAATAAAAATATATTCAAGATTCTATAAATTCTACNAAAAATTCAGATAGGTTAAATGTCGGGAATTCTTTATTANCAATTGTCAAATAAATCATATTATGGATCGGATCTATAATTTCTTGTTGTAATAAATTATCTGTTATAAAAATTTCTTTGGAATTATTTGAAAGTGTGTAGCTTTTGTCTTTAAATATTAATCGATTTTTCTGAACAAGAGCATCTAATTCATNATTCANNGTNTTAAGAAANCNATTNNTATTAATTTCCTTTGGAAAATATCTANNAAGTNAAAGTTTCNTTGATTTGAANAAATTAATAGANGANGNAANAATCATTCTTCTTGATATTNATTTATTAGATTGACTTATTTCCTTTTGATAATTTAAAATGTAAATTATTGAAAAAANAACTGCTCNATAGAAATTTATTGGTATTTTTTTTATCATTAAATCTCTCTANTAAAATTTNATTATATGACATCTAAATATTTCAAATCAGGNCTNANTAAGGCAAAATTAGGTTTACATGAAGAAGCAATTAGTGATTTTGAAAAAGCTTCATGGGAAGANCCNCANAATTTCGAAATCCAGTTTAATTTGGGNACNGCATATTTGACNATTGGAGAATTNGAACAATCAATNATTAATTTTTCTNANGCTATTGAAATAAATCCCAANANTTCTGANGCTTACGGNAANAGAGCTGTNGCATATATAGCNATAGGTGATGATAAAAANTCTNATNCAGATAAAANAAAAGCTATAAAATTAGGTGCTCCCATAGAAGGAATTAATGCCATTATAGATATTGTAAAAGATAAAAGAGAAGGTTCTGATCCGTTTAAAAATTTAGGCTAATTTTNTGATANAAATTCGAGAATTAATTTATTTACTTTTNCTGGATTTTCTTGCTGAACCCAATGACCAGCATTTTCTACTAATTGAACTCCTTTAAACTTAGACATTACCGATGACATTTTATCTAAGGCACCAGGTTTTTGATAANTTCCCCAATCTTTTTGACCNGAAATAAATAAAGAAGGNACATCTATTTTAAAATCACTAAAAAGTGANAGTTTTTGTATNTTTTCATAATCAACTCCTGATCTATACCANTTTAAACCACCCTGAAATGTAGTTTTTGANTACTCTTTGACATAAACTTCAATTTCATTCTCAGTNAACCATCTACAATTGNTAATTTCATCATCTGAAGGCATATGGTCATTAACAGTTTCTGCCATNTTTTGGTCTTTATTCATAANGTAGTAAGTTGGCATTTTAGACAACTCATNAGAGTTCCAGGAAGNTAATTCAAAAGGATTATTGTTTTTCCAATCAGCACTTTTATAATGATAATAGGCTCTTATNAAAGATTTTAATCCTTGTTGGCAATTCATNATNTCNTTATTTGCGGANTCTGTACGATAATATGATTGNTAATGTTTCCTTGGGATATTTAATTGAGCTAAATCNTTATCNATTTCATCTGTCTCAGAAATATAGTCGTCTTTTGAATTGTCAATTAAGGATGGTGGACCTGTGAAAGGGNCACTCATTGTTATAAGACTNGNGAAAACATCTGGTCTTATAAGAGTTGACCATGAAGCAGGTCCNACTCCAGAGTCNTGCCCTACTATNCATCTNACCTTGTTATAACCTAATTTTTTTACCAATACATATATATCTGTTGCCANATTTATTTGTGAGAAANTAGCAAGGTTAGANGTATAAGAAAGATCTGAACNAATTGTACTTCCAAATCCTCTTTGATCTGGTGCAATGACGTGATATCCATTNTCTGAAAGTACTGGTAAAATTTTCCTCCANCTAAAAGATAACTCAGGAAATCCATGTAAAAGTACTATNAGTTCNGAATTTTCTGTTTTCTCTCCTGATTCTAAGAAATGNATNTCCAGNCCATTNATATTTTTNATAACATTTGATCTTATTTTGGGATGTAATGTNCCNTTANCGTAGTTTTCTAATTNCATATTTTAGTACANGTATTTAACATAAATTTTTTATTGTTAATAAACTATAATGTATTTACAATCAAAAAATCGGGNAAAAAANTGAACAAACCAATATCTCAAAAACAAGTTTTNAAAAGTCTCTTGGATCAAAAGGGAATTANTTTATCAGAACAAGACTTCAATGAGGCATATTTAAGTTATNGAAATTTTAGAAAAANNTATTCTGAATTAATGAAAGAGAATTTTAGAGATTTTGAACCACGACAAAGAACTTTCGGAGAAATCAATGAGTGAANCTATCTTTTACAAAAGCATTGATGAATTAANAAGAATGTATNAGGAAAAATCAATTTCACCTTTAGAGGTNACAGAAGATTTTTTAAAAAGAATAAAAAAATATAACAATAAGTTAAATGCATATCTGGAAATATATAATGANGATGCTATTAATNATGCTANGTCTCTAGATAATTCTAAATCTCATAATCCACTTTTTGGAATTCCTCTAGGGTTAAAAGATTTAGTTGATATTAAGAATAAAATAACTACTGCTGGATCAAAAATCCTTGAAAATAANAANGCAACAAAAAATTCCAAAATAACACAAGATTTTTTAGATAATCAATCAATCATTTTAGGAAAAACGAANTTGGTAGAATTTGCATTTGGAACNTTAGGAATTAACTCTAATACCAATACTTGTAGAAATCCCTGGGATACANAAAGAGTACCNGGAGGATCAAGTTCAGGTTCTGCTGTTGCTGTGAGTGCTGGGCTAGCTACTTTTGCTATAGGTACAGATACTGGAGGATCAATAAGAATGCCGGCCTCTTTATGTGGTATAACAGGATTTAAACCTTCATATGGAATTGTTTCAAGAAGGGGTGTANTGGATTTAAGCTGGTCNATGGATCANGTTGGACCAATGGCAAGATCTGCNAAAGACTGCNTGAATATCATGANGGTTATAGGTGGTTATGATCCTAGAGATAAGTATTCAATTAAATTAGAGGACAATCNTTTTAATGAAGAAGCNATAACCAATAGAAATGAAATTAGATTAGGTTTGCCTAAAAATTATTTTTTTGAAGAAGTGAATGAAGAAATAAAAATAAATGTGATGAAATCTGTAGATAAATTGTCTAATATGGGNTANCAAATTGAAGAAATTGATCTTCCTTTCGTTGCTGATGGAAGAAAAATAAATATTGCTGTCCTTTTGCCAGAAGCTATCTCTNTTCACANTGAATATATAAAAGATTATAAGTCATATACAAAAACAGTTTTAAATAGAATAATTGGAGGTNTAGGTGTCTCTAGTGAAGAATATCTAACTGCATCAAGGGCAATGTCTTCTTTTAACTATCAAATGAATAGAAAAATGNNCAATATAGATGCTCTAATAACTCCTACAGTTCCAGTAATAGCTCCTCTTATATCTGAATCAAGTAGTCCAAATACTTATGAATCAAANTCAATGGGTAGATTTACAGGGGTATTCAACTTGACTGGTCAGCCTTCAATTTCTGTCCCATGTGGATTTACAGAAAACAACCTTCCAATTGGAATGATGCTTACTGGAAAAATCAATAATGATAATAAATTACTCAATATTGCAATTGATTGGCAAAGCGAAACAGAATTTCACACAAAAAGACCGNTTCTTAATTGAAAATATCTTTNCTATTATCTTTCTAGAGAATCACCTTTAGATAAAGCAGCTTTTATCTTTCTTATAATTTCTTTTGCAGATTCAGGTGTTATCTCTAATGAAATTCTAGAATTTATAGGATNAAGTTGATTGCTAAAACTAAGTGTAATAGCATGTTCAGAATCAACGTGATCAGGATGATCGTAATAAATATCACATGAATCAATAGAAATCCACGCATTTTCCGTCTTACCTGAACCTTNAATNGATGCTCTTTCAGCAATCATAGTACACATAGTTAACTCCTCAATTTATTATCCAAAAAATCAAANATCTTTACCCAAGAATCTACAGATTGTTCCTGTCTATATATAGGNCTATCATAATAATTAAACCCATGCCCAGCACCATCATAACGATGAAAAACAAAATCTTTATTCTCAGCTTTTAAAAGTCTTTCATGTTCATNAACTTGCTTCGGGTTGGGAGACGTATCTTCATTCCCAAATATCCCTAAAAGAGATCCTGAGAAATTTTNAGTAAGTGAAGAAGGAGAGACGGGTTGCTTCTCATTTATGCTACTTTCATCCATAATAACATTACCTCCCCAGCACTCAACAATTGCATCAAATTTATCTGTTGAACAANCTAATAAAAATGCATGTCTTCCTCCAGAACATGTACCAAAGAGACCTATTTTACCNTCAAAAATATCTAATTTAGAAATATAATCTACAGCTCCAGATATATCTTNAATAACTTGTTCGTCAGAAACTCCACCCTTAGATCTAACNTCGGCNGCTACATCATCAGGGGAACCATTCCCCTCTCTAAAATACAAATCAGGACAAATAGCAATATATCCATGATGAGCAAATTTACGGGTAAATTCTTTATATAATTCATCCCAACCAGGCAAATGATGTATAAGTACAACACAAGGAAACTTTCCTTNATGTAAAGGCTTTGCGAAATAAGCATTAATACTATCTCCATTAGCAGAATTAAATTGAATTGTTTCTGCTATNAGACCTTCATAATCGTGAGTTTTATAATTTTTCATATTTCAAAAAAAAAGANTTAAAAAATCATTTTATGCACANGCAGGATCATCTCCGTCCCATCTATTAAAAGAGAANTGTTCTTCCGCTGCTAGTTGATCTCTTGTACTTTCCCATAATGTATACCATTTATGAGGATCATTCAAAGTNTTTTCTGGATTTNTTTNACTCCTNGCAACAAATCCTGGGAAAATTTCCCGGCCNGTNGGTTGACCAATTGGNTGATACCTTAGNTCAAAACTCCAACGAATCCTGTATCACTATTATTTGGGAGAGAATTATGAACTGTTTTTTTTGTTAAAAATAATGCATCTCCTTTTTTCATAGGAACTGCCATTGCATCTTCATGATTAAACAACGTTGTTGGAATCTGTAACCCTTGCGCCGAAAGTGCAGGAAAGGCTTCTCCAGTCTTTTGATTAAAACCAGGACAATGTGTTAATACCTTTCCATCATGACTGCCAGGAACTACTTGTAAACATCCATTTTCTTCATTAGCATCCATAAGTGGAAACCATACAGTAAGCATGTTTGTTTTATCAATTTCTTTTGTAGCGACACCAGCATCTTGATGCCAAGGAGTAGCTCCAAATTTAACAAAACCATCTTCATCTCTTGGGCTAACTTTTTCGGGAATTTTAATTCTTACATGCTGAATAGGATTTGAATAAATTTCTTTTCCTATAATAGATTCAACTGCATCTAATAAACTTTCACACTTTAAAGCATTAAATACTGCTGGTCCTGCCCAAAAAGGAGTATCCTTTTTTATACTTCCTTGAGGCAATGAAAAATCGAAAAACTGATTATAAACTTCATCGGCTTCAGCATATATTTTTGTTACTCTTTCTCCAAATGGTAAATCAGTGTATTTAGAAGTAATCTTTCCTTCTTCAAACAATGTATCTGCAAGATTACTTAAAACTTGATGATATTCTTCAATTACAGGATCTATAATTTTTTCTGGATCAATTAAGTTTTCTACTTTCAAAAAACCAAATTCTTTAAAATGATCTAGTTGTTCATTAGTTAAGGTACTCATGTTCTATCCTTTAAACATTTTTTTAAATTATACATAAAATAAGAATAATTTGTATATATCTTTACTTTCAAGAACTAAATCCATTTTGGAATGGGATCTATTCTATAAAGTTTTTTTATGTTTTCTTCTGTAAGAATTTTCTTTGTCTTGCCTTCAAAAAGAATATTTCCTTCTGAAAGCATAATGCAGTAATCTGTTGATTGTTCAATAAAAGATAAATCGTGGGATGTAATGATAAGATCTGTACCATAGTTTACAATCTCTTTGATCACATTTAAAACTAGTGATTTATTTGACAAATCTAAATTTGAAGTTGGCTCATCTAAAAGGATATATCTAGGTTCTTGAGCCAAAGCTCTGGCAAATCTGACTTTTTGTTTTTCTCCAGAGGAGAGTTCTTCTGTTTTAATATTTTTCAAATGTCCTATGTTCAATAATTCAATTATCTTATCAATGATGATTTTGTCTTCCTTTGAAATAAATCCAAACGTCCCCAGAAATGGATATCTACCCATTTCTATAACTTCTTCAACATTAAAACCAAACGTTGGTTCATGATCTTGAGATACAAAGGCAATAATTTTAGATAATTGTTTTGAATTTATTGAATTTATACAATTATCATCAAGAAGAATAGTGCCTTTTTCTGATTTCAGCAAACCTCCTATAAGTTTGATTAATGTAGTTTTCCCAGAACCATTAGGACCGAGTAATCCCAAACTAGATGCATTTGATTCTATAGAAACTTTATTTATAACCCTGTTTCTATCATATGAAAATTCTAGATCTTTTATAAATAAACTCATTGGTAATCCTCAAAATAAGGAATTTCTTGTAAATCCCATAAAATTTTTGCGAGTTCTTCTGAACCTTTTGTATTCCAATATGAAAGAGTACTCCACCAATTAGGATTTACCAAATAAACTTCTTTATTTTTTATAGCATCAATATTTGAGAGGGAATCATCTTTAAATAACTGGTTAAAGAAATCATTTCCTCCCCAATTGACTGACTGTGTGATTAAGATAATTTCTGGGTTCATTGCAATCAATAATTCTTTATCAATAGTTGCATTAGATTGAACACCATTTAAAGTTGAGAGATTTATTGCTCCAGTTAATGATATTATTGAGTCTTCAGTAGAACCTTTGCCTGAAGTCCAATATGCATCCCACCATGAAAGTGTCATGACTTTCTTTGTTGATTCTTTATTTTCTTGTGCAAGATTCTCTAATGTTTCTACATTTCGATCAATAAGATTTATCAATTTTATTGCTTCAGATAAATTCCCAGTCATATAACTCATTAATAAAATATCTTTCTTTCTACCATCCATACTATTATTTAATTTAGTTTGTATAACTTTAATTCCAAAATCTTTCAGTACATCAATTAATTCCATGGATGTAAAAGGATCTGCAAAAACTATATCAGGATCCAGTACAATAATACTCTCTGGATCGTTAGAAACAGTGGGTAATCCCTTAGATTTATCTTTAATATTGCTGCCTTCTTCATGGGCAAAAGAAGTTGTGCCAACAATCTGATCTTTATTTGCAATTCCAAATAAAATTTCATCGTGTCCCAAAGAAACAGTTACTATTCTTTTAGGTTTATCATAAATCACAATTTCTATATCATTTATATTTACAATCCTAGGCCATGAAATATTATTTGGATCAACGATTTCTTCGATTTCAGCGAGCATTATGGACAATTCATTTTCGTTCTGTTGACTTATGGTAGTTTCTTTATCTAGAGATTTTGGTTTTTCTAATAAATTTTCTTTAACAGAAACCGAACACGATAAAAATATTAAAGAAACTAAAAGAAATATAAGCACAATCAATGTATTTATTTTTTTCATCAGATTTTAAGTCCTTTTTGTATAACTATTTTTAAAAATTAAGAAAACAAAAAATGGCCCACCAATCAAACTCATAAACACACCCACTCTGAGATCAGATGATGAGAAAAATATTCTAGTTAGGTAGTCCATTAAAACAACAAAAAAACCTCCAAAAAAAGCAGATAAGGGTAGAACTTGCCTATTGTCATTTCCAACAATCAATCTAACAATATGTGGTACTACTAATCCTACAAAAGCTAATATACCACTTACTGAAACAGCTGCAGATGTGGCTAAAGAAGTAAAGAATAAACAAAACAACAAAGTTCTATTTACATTTATTCCAACTGAAGAAGCATAATCATCTCCAATCATAATTAAATTTATTTCTTTTGATTTATAAATTAGAAATAGCATAGAAAAAATTATTACAGGAAGACTAATAGTTAAATGCTCCCACCTAGTAGATTCAAATCCACCTATTAGCCAATAAAAAATTGATCGCATTTGAAAGGGATTTTCACTCAGATAAACACTCAAAGTTATAAGTGCATTTAAAAAGGATCCTATAGCAATACCAGCTAGTAATAATATAGTATTTGATTTTTTAAAAGTAAAAATAAAAATTAAATAAACCAAAATAGATGCAATTAATCCTCCAATAAAAGAAAAAAAAGGAACTACTAATAAATGAGCTGTGTGTATGGCTAATGAAAAAGGGATAACAGCTCCAAGAGCTGCACCTGCAGACACTCCTAAAATTGATGGATCAGCTAAAGGATTTCTAAAAATACCTTGCATTACTGCTCCTGATATTGATAAAGCTAATCCGACAAAGAAAGATAGTAATATTCTTGGTAGTCTAATATCTAACAAAATTGATTTATTTGTTGAATCTAAAGTCGTTGAATCAGAGAAAAACAAATGGAACATTTCTGAAAATGAAATCTCGACTATACCTTTAGACAATGAAATAATAGAAATTGCAAAAATAAGTAAAAGAATTATGGATAGATAGACGTATAGTTGATTTTTTTTATCTAAATTATTTATGTATTTTTTCATTACTCTCAAATTCTTAATTAAGAGCAATGATCATTCCCGGAACTCTTAACGCGAAGACGTTGGAACATAGGCCCTAACTAGGCAGGTCTCCTGACTCATATGTAAACATAAATACAGTGGCGCGACCGTGACGGATTCTAACCATCTTCCCTATTCTCTCTTTAACGAGCACCTGTTAGGATATTAATAATTTATTTTATTATGTTAAAAAAATCAATCAAATTAATACCATTGATTTTTATATTATTAAGTTGTTCTGAAAATATTAATCTTTATAAAAATGGGGAGAAGACCAATCATCTAGAATGGGATATTCCGTTTACGGTGTCTGTGAAAGTACCAAATTATTCTATTTGCTGGGTAACTACTGAAGCAAAAGGTATTGATTATTTTAGTGGAGCCATATTATCTGATAATACAACAGCACATATTGGAAAAGGTGAATTCATTAGTGTTTTAGATTATCTAAATTTTGACTTAACTTTAAATACAAAATTTTCAGTTGATAGTAAAAATCTTTCAAATTTAATGATATCTATTGATTGCAACAATGGTGAATTTATTTTTAAAGAGTCCTATAAAATCTTGAAACAATAAGATAAAATAATGATTATGATGATGAATGATGAAAATCTAGAAAAAATTCTGTTTCGTGTGATAGCTCCAGTTGTAGGGATAGGAACTATCATTATGATGGCTTTGTTAGGTCTGGCTTTATACCTCATTTTTAATGCACTGATAGAATTCAATCCTACTATTTGGGATATGCTTGGTTCAAAATCGATAAAATAATACCACTTGTCTACACTTAACTACAGGGGCAATTTTATCCATGATTTTTAATCAAATTAACTGCCCATTCTACTATCTTTGGATTATCTTCAGCATTCAAGATATATTCTTGACCTTGACCAATACAATCAACTCGGCAATTGGATTCATCTTTCCAACTGAGTCTATTTAAGAAAATATTATTTGATTCTAAAAAATACATTTTGGGTAATTCCCATCTTGATCTTGAACTTCCTTTTTCAGTTAAAATTAAATCTTTATGTGTTTTTTTAAAAAGTCCATGTCCACTTATAGGAAAAGATTTTTGATTTAAAGTTAAATTTTTTTTAGAAATATATATTGTGTTATTTGTATATCTCGATGTGTCCCCATAACCATGAGGATGCTGAATATTAAATTTATCCAAAAAATCTTTTATTTTAATATTCCCTTCAATAATATCCTCTATCTGTAACCATCCAAATAAATGATGAAGATCTTTACCTTTGTTAGTAAACTGCTTGAACCAACCAAAAAATAAAAACAAATCTTCTGAACTAACTTTATTATTTTTCAATTCTGTTTGAGATGAACTTGCTTGACCAAATATTCCAATTTCTTCTGACAAAAGTGGATCATAGTGACAATAATTATGTGGTAATACAGACTTTACAGATGATTCTTTTAAAATATCCTTTCCTGTCATTCCATTAAATTTTAAATCTTGGTATCTAGTTGGGGATGGAAATTTTTGAGGAATTGGTATTGAAAAAAGTTTTCCATCAGAAAATATAGGAGATGCTGTTCCACCAGCAGAGGAATCAAAACCCTTTCTACTAAGAATAATTCTTTTCATACCTAAAATATTTAATAAAAACAATCAATATAAAATATATTTTTTCACGAATATTAATCAGTTAGCATTTCTTGAATAATGTTAGAGTATTTCTCTATAATATCATCATAAATAAGTTTCCCTTTTTCTTTTGTTGCATCGGTAGAAGTTCCTAAAGGATCATTCTTAATAGCTTCTTTATCAACCAAATTTGGAAACATATGTAAAGCAACAGATGTTTCATATTCACTTGCATGTCCTGGATAACTAGGGTCATTAATTATTTTTTTAATAAAGTTTGGATCATGCATTTCCCAGTAACTTGTATATTTAATATCAATTTTTGAGTCTTTGTTTAGTAATTCCATATAATCAACATGAGTTCTTACCTCTGAAGTATCTATATTACTATGAACACCTTTCATTTCAAGATTTATATTTTGCATTGCTGTTCTCATAGGTTCAACATTTCCACCGTGACCGTTTATAAAAAGGATTTTAGTTATACCACTTCTTATCAGACTATTTGCAACATCAGTTAATACTCCAATAAAAGTATTAACTCTTAATGTCATCGTTCCTGGAAAAGCCATATGGTGTTCAGCAATCCCTACGTTTAATGGTCTATAAAATATTGCGTCTTTTGAAAATTTATTCGCTAATTCTTCAGCTATTTTAGTGGCTGAATTTATGTCCATACCTATAAATAAATGATTTAAATGCTGTTCTACAGAACCAGTTGGAATGATAGCCAATGGTTTGTTTTTGTTAATAAAATCTCTAGCTTCGTTTCTATTAAAAAATTCTAAATTATTCATGAATTTTACCTTCCTATACTTCGCGTTAAATTAATTATTGGGTATTAGATAATAATTTGCAAATCATAATTGAAGTGATTAAATATCATCTAAGGTTTGGTTCTAAGATATAATTTACTTATGTCAAATAATGTTACAATAATGGGTTCAGGAAATACTGGATTATCTACAGCACTTAAATTAAAATACGATGGCAAAAGTGTCTGTTTATTTGATATAGAAGAGTTTTCTGAATCAATAAAGGATTTACACTCAAAAACAATCCTAAAACTCCAAAGTGAAGAAAAAACACTAAATCTTGATCTAGTAACTACTAATATCAAAGATGCATTAAATTTTTCAAAAATAATCATAATTTGTGTCCCAGCTTATGCTCATAAAGAATTTGCAAAAGTATTATCTAATAACGTGACAAAAGATCATATAGTCATATTAATGCCTGGAACATTAGGTTCATTAGAAATACGAAATATCTTAGTAAACAATAACTCTGAAATTCCTATACTTGGAGAAACTGATACTTCTCCTTTTGTTTGTAGAAGAACAGGTACTAGAGAAGCTACAATCCTTGGAGAAGTGCCTTCTTTAGGGATAGGAATTAATCCCAAAAAAATATCTGCAAAAACAATAAATATATTGAAAAGATTCTTCCCTACTCTAACACCATATAAAGACGTAATAGAATGTGGGTTTTCATCCCTTAATCCTGTAGTACATCCAGCAGGAGTTTTATTAAATTCTGGTCGTATAGAAAAATCAGAAGGAGAATTTTATTTTTACAATGAAGGAATCACTCCAAGTGTAAGTAATGTAATAAACTCTGTTGATAAAGAAAGAAGGAATATAGCAGCAATATTCGATCATAAACTTCCAAATATTTCTGACTCATTTCACGAAGCAGGTTTCGGTATTAAGGGAAACTTAGTTGAAACGTTATCTAGTAGTAATATGTTAACATCCCTAAAAGCCCCAGGTATCGTAAATCACAGATGGATGACCGAAGATATTTCATATGGAATATATACATGGAGTTTGATTGGACAAAAATTTGAAGTTCCTACTAGAACTATGAATAACATTATTGAATTAGGATCAACTTTATTAAACATAGATTTAAGAAAAGACAGTCGTAATCTTGATGATTTAGGAATTAAAAACTTAAGTTTAGAAGAAATTAAGAAAATAATATAACTACATTTTTTTTAAATCAAAATCTAATCCTAATTCAGCTTTTATATTTTCAAACCAATCAATAACTTTATAATGATATGGAATACCTTTATTTAACCTTATTTCTGTTTCTTCATGTTCAGGAAGTCCAGCATATACAACTCTATCTTGTCCTTCAACTGGTTTTGTTTCTACAAGTCCTCTTAAAAGCAAATCCATATCTTTTTTAAATTTTGAGGCATCTATAAATCCGTCAATTTTAACGGCTTGCACAAAATGACCCATTTCTCCATAGGTACTTGGAGGCATTAAGAAACCAGCACCCATTCCGCTTAAAATATCACAGAAAATTTCTGCAACAACTGCATATCCATATCCTTTATGAGAACCATTTTCTCTCGTACCTCCAAACGGAAGCATCAAATAATCTTCTCTGTTATCTGGTAAATCAACCTCTTCAAGTATAGGGGCTCCTTTAGAATCAGTTATCCATCCAGGATCCATTTTTGCCCCAACCCTTTTAGCCAACATTAATTTGTTACCGGCAACTTGTGTAGTTGCAATATCAAAAACAAAAGGAGGTTCTTTATCAGCTGGGACTGCATAAGCCCATGGGTTGGTAGCAAGTCTAGCTTCTGCACCATGGGTTGGAACAACATTTAAAGAATTACCTGCTGTCATTGTTAGCCCGATCATGTCATGTTCTAGAGCCATCATAGAATGGTACGCAAGCATTCCAATGTGTCTTGAGTTGTGCACTGCTACTGAACCTGTTCCATATTTCTCTGCTTTTTCAATTGCTATTTCCATTGCTTTAGGTAAAACATGTAAACCCAAACCATCATCTCCGTCTACATTTGCAGTAGTAGGAGATTCTCTAGTAATCTTGAAATTAGGTTTTGGGTTTATTCCCAAATCACCCTTTTGGTTATATCTGTCAATATAAATGGGTAACATATTTGAAACTCCATGACTTTCGCAACCTCTTAAATCACTTGTAAGTAAGACTTCTGATGAAAGCTTCGAATCTTCATTAGATAATCCCATCTTCAAGAAAATTTGTCTCGTAGCTTCTATCATTGAGTCAGAATCAATTAATATTTGATCTTTTTCAGGAACTAGGAATCTTTCTAACATATATTTACTCCGTAATTTAACATGAATAATAATGATAATAATCTTAGATAAAATTTCCAATAAAATCAAATAAAAATATATATTTTAGGTAAAATTAATAAAAAATTGCGAAAATAACTCGCCCCCATAGCTCAGCGGCTAGAGCAGATCCCTCTTAAGGATAAGGTCCAAGGTTCGAATCCTTGTGGGGGTACCAAACTCTATTGAACTTGTTTTTCTATTTGGAGCTTAGAATAATGTGATACTCAAATTCAAATATAAACCCATCAAATGATAGCCCCAAGCGAGACATGACCTTGATTACAAGGACTAGGATTTGTTTTCTTATGAACCCCAACATCTAAATCTAGTATTGTGATTCCAGAACCTTCACCAGCCCATATTCCAGCATTGCTAGTATAAGGAAAAAAGTTATCAAACTCTTTTTTTGTAATGTCCCTATTTTTTTGATTCAAACATCAAGTATTACTGTTTAGGGAATTGGGATTTATTATAAAGCTAATCATAAGCTACAGATGGTAACCATAGAACTAATTCAGGCCAGATTACAACGATAGTTAATCCTATGAGTTGTAACACTATAAACGGAATTACACCTTTATAGATATGTATAAGTTCCACTTCTTTAGGAGCAACTCCTCTGAGATAGAAAATAGCAAACCCAACGGGAGGTGTAAGGAAGGATGTTTGTAATGCCACAGCAACAAGCACCAAGAACCAAATCAATACAGGTTCGCTTATTACCCCATACTCTGGCATTATAATATCAAGTCCTGCAACAACAGGAGAAAGTAAGGGGAGAATAATCAAGGTTATTTCAATCCAGTCGAGGAAAAAGCCTAAAAGAAATACAAAGGCAAGGATAATGAAAATAATTCCGTAAGATCCCAAAGGGATTCCAGTTAATACATTCTCTATCAATTGGTCTCCTCCAAGGCCTCTTAATACAAGAGCAAAACAAGTAGCTCCAATGAAGATACCAAATATATAACCGGTTACATTGAAAGTACCACTCACAACTTCTCTAATTACAGTGAAATTCAATTTTTTGTTAGCACCCGCGAGAATCATTGCACCCAATGCACCTACACCACTTGCCTCTGTAACGGTTGTAATCCCAGCAAAAATAGAGCCTAGAACAGCTAGTATAAGTAGTACTGCTGGTAGTGCTGACTTAAGAACATTCCAAAGAACCAATAATGATAATGGCTCGCGGGTTTCAGAAAGAGGGGCTTTTTTAGGGTATAGTAGAGCAAAGATAAGTATATAGACAATGTACATAGTGCCAAGGATCAATCCTGGGAAAACAGCTCCCATGAAAAGATCACCTACGGATAATCCCAATTGATCAGCCATAATCACCAGCATTATGCTTGGTGGTATAAGAATGCCTAAGGTTCCTGAAGCAGCTACAGTACCTACGGCAAAGGATTTATCATAACCTTGCTTGAGCATTGTAGGTATTGCTAACAGACCCAAAAGCACTACCGATGCACCAATGATACCTGTAGAGGCAGCAAGGATGACTCCAATCAAGGCTATCGTAACTCCAAGACCTCCACGTACCTTACCAAATAATTCTTGTAACGATCTCATCATATTATCTGCAATACCAGACCTGTCCAACATCAGACCCATAAAGATGAACATTGGAATAGCAACCAAAACCCAGTTGTCCATCAACTTATATACTCGATTGACCACCATTCCTACATATACAAAACCAACTCCAGTTGTCGTGCTCAGATAGGCATCTGAAAGATAACCCACAAGTGTAAAGAGGGCAGCTGTCCCCATCAAGACAAACGATATTGGATATCCCGAGAATAGAAGTAGGATGAACGTCAAGAACATCACTATAACGATGATATGGTTTAAGTCCAAATTGCCTCCATTTATTTTAATCCTTTAATTAGAAAAGCTACACTGTTGATTAAACGAGATACACCAGCCAAAGCCAATAATATAAAACCCCATAGAAGAAATGATTTAACAAACCAGCGAAACGGTAAACCAACTACAGAGTCGGAGGCCTCATTGATCCTAAACGACTCTGCAACAAAAGGCCAACTGTGCAAGAGCACAATAGTTACCATGGGTATTAATAGAAATATAGTGCCAAAGATCTCTATGATCTCCTTTGTACGCCTAGAATATCGATGATGAAATAGATCCAAACGAATGTGACTGTCTTTAGTAGTACAGTAAGAAAGTCCAAGCATGATTCCAATAGCATAAAGATGCCATTGTAACTCTTCAAGCCTCACTAGGCCTTTAGAAAATACATATCGGAGGACGACCTGCATAATGATTACAGTAACCAAGCTGACATTCAGCCAAGCTGCACTCTCACCAATGAGTGTAATGAATCTATCAATTACCCTAGAGATCCTAGGTTTATATTCATCATCATTCATCATCTGTAGTCATTTTCTGGGTTCCACCTTTCAACTTATGAAGGCATTTTCACTATAATTACATACAAGTTTACCCTCTGTCTTCTGTCTTCTACTTTTATACGACGAAGAAGACAGAACGTAAATCTAGTAACCAAGTCTAATTTATTTAGGCGGTTCAGGTCGAGGTAAGTAACCGATAGATGCCCAGTACTGATATTCAGCATCAAATGCAGCGAAGTCATCCCAGACTTCAGCAAAAAATGCATCTTCTGCATATTTTTCCGCTACCACTTCAAGCCAAGCCGACTTGAATTCAGCAAGCATCTCATCGGACCAATAATGGTTTGTTACACCGAACTCTGTAACATTTTTCTGTATTTCTACACCTTCAAGGGCTTCACCATGAGCGAATGAATCAGCTACAGATGCTTTAGTGATTACTTCAAGAATCATCCTCTGTTGATCAGTCATCTCGTTCCAAACATCTTTGTTAATTAGTAGTTCGAAAGTAGTAGCTTGTTGATGCCAACCAGGAAAGTAGTTGTGCTTCACAAGTTTGTGAAATCCAAGTCTTTGATCAACAACAGGAAGTGAAAACTCTGTAGCGTCAATAGCTCCTTTTTCTAAGGCAGCAAAAATTTCACCACCAGGTAACAAACTAGTTTGCACTCCAAATTTTTGCATTACCTCAGCACCTAGACCAAAGAATCGCATTCTCAAACCATCTAAATCGTCTGTTGATTCAATTGGGTCTGCGAACCAACCAGAAGTTTCTGGTGGAATAATTGCAGCAAGTAACACATGTACATTGTAACCAGCATCGTCATACATTCGTTGGTAAAGGTCCATACCATCGTCATAATAGAACCAAGCAAGGTATTCAGCAGCATCTGGTCCAAAAGGAACAGCTGAAAACAATGGGGACGCAGGCATTTTACCTACCCAATAACCAGCTGTAGCATAACCAGCATTAACCTTCCCTGTAGAAACAGCGTCAAGAATTTCGTTTGGGGCTACTAGTTTATTAGGTTCATAGACAGTCATTGAAAGGCTACCACCACTTAAAGGTTCGATTCTATCTGCAATATACAGAATACCGTCACCTAAACTTGGTAAGTTGGTACCGAAGGCAACTGGTACCTTCAATTCAATACTCTCAACTGTTTTTTCTACTTCAACTATCTTCTCTACCTCTACCTCTTTGGTACAACCAATCACGAGCATTGATACTGAAAGAAATACAATTAAAGTACTAATTGTTTTATTAAACATTTAATATCTCCTTACATTTTATGCGTTTTAACACTTTAGACCCGCAGAAACGCAATTCCATACGAGATCATAGTGATACAACCATAGATGCCATTATCATGGGTAATAAATAATAAAAATAGAGGTAAATTCCCCATTGTTTGGCATGGAGTACAATATAAAATATATTATGAATTGACTTCTTTAAAAAAATAAAAGAGGGTTTATTTTGATAAAAAAACCAACTAAACATAATTTAGGTTTAGAAAGTTATAAGTCAAA
>PBER01000010.1 GCA_002718455.1 Chloroflexota bacterium
CCTACCGCTAGACTAATCGGCATCACCGATTACTATTTTACTATATTTGATTCTAAACTACCGATTGATTAACAACTGTCCTGAGTTCGCTTCTAAGTGCATCTCTTTCAAGAAAATTCATAATTTGAGTCATAAAAACCACATTGATTTTCTCCACTGGATCAACCCAAAATGCAGTACCAGCTGCTCCACCCCATGCGAATTCTCCTAAAGAACTTATATTCTTATTCCTCACAGGATCAATGACCACAGAACCACCTAAACTGAACCCAATTCCTTCAAAAAGAGTCTCGCTCCATCTACCTTTAGCAATTTGAGATAAATCAACATTTTTTTCTAGTTGATTAGACATCATTAATTCAGTAGTTTTTTTCCCTAAAATAGTAGTTCCATTTATAGTTCCTGTATTCTGGAGCATGTTACAAAATTTCATGTAATCATCAATTGTAGATAATAATCCACCTCCACCAGAAAAACTTTTGGGAGTATTAGAAAAAGCACTTGATTGAGAGTCATCAGAGAGTTTATAACCACCATTTTTTGCATCGCATACATAGCAACTTGCAAAACGTTCTTTTTTTTCGTTAGGAATTGTGAAGAATGTATCATTCATATCAAGTGGGTCTAGAATTGTTTCTTTGAAAAACTCGAACAAAGTTTTATTAGTTATTCTCTGTATTATGAATCCCAAAATATCTGTAGAAATAGAATAATTAAAATGTTCTCCAGGGGAAAATTCTAATGGTATATCCGCCAAAAGTTTAATGTATTCATCGGGATCTAATTTATCTCCTTGAGCTATCATTATGCCTTTATCTCTATACATTTCATCAACAGGAGTTTCATTTGTAAAATGGTAAGTTAAACCTGATCTATGAGTTAATAAATCATGTATAAGCATTTTTCTGTTTGGCGCTTTTGTTTTGAAATTATTTTTATCTCCTGATTCATAAACTTTCATATTCTTCCATTCAGGAATAAATTTTTCTACTTCATCACTTAAATGAATTAATCCCTTTTCAAATAATGACATGATACAAACACTGGTTATAGGCTTAGTCATAGAGTAAATTCTGAAGATAGTATTTCTATTAATAGGTTTTTCTCTTTCAACATCCATAAACCCTTTTTCGAAATAACCCACCTCTTCATTATTTTGAGAAATCAAAATTGAAGATCCTGGTAAATGTTCTCTAACGTATTTATCTAATAAATATTTATTTAGATAATTTAATTTTTTTGGAATTACTTTAGACATTATATTTCGTTGTAATCTCCGTATTTATTCTCAGATTTTATACTGGGTTTACACCAAAAAACTATTAAAATTATCACACCAACAAATCCCACTAAACCAAATAAACCAATTATGGAGTTAGGATCTTGAGTACTACCAGGTGCCAAAAATTCCGAAACTTGAATCATATAGACAGGAAATAAAATCAATTGCCACCACCCAGTTTTGTTTATGTCATGAAGGCGTCTTGAAGCTACAGCTAGTGAAGGGGACAAAAGTGCTAAAAATCCTATAAATTGAAAAATTCCAACAAATGAATCTGATAATATTCTTCGAGCAGCTGTATCTATTAAAAGTGTAATAATCGATACCATTAAACCAAATAAAGCAAACCACCAAAATTCAGCCCTTTTGGATCTTCCATGGAAATTTTTATAATCTATAAGACATTTAATGACTGCAATTTTAAAATTCATTTTTTCAGCACTTTTCTAGGAGATAAAAATCTCCTCGATTTGATTAGCCAAATTGTAGTCTTTTTTAGTAATGGCGTTTTCAGAATGAGTAAATAATATTATTTCAACTTTATTATAAACATTGGTAATATTTGGATGGTGATCTTCCTTTTCAGCTATTTGAGCTATTTTATTGATAAATTCAATAGCATTTAAAAAAGAATCGCATTCATAAGATCTAAATAATTTATTATCTTTAATTTCCCAATTATGTGGTAGCTTGCTCAATCTTGTTTTTCTCCTATAATGAATATATTAATTCTATTTTATTTATAAAGGATTTCAAATGATAGCTGAAGACATTAAAGATTTTAAGGGTTTTTTTCCTGCGAATCCTACTCCTGTATTCCAAGGAGAGGGAGTTAGAGAAGATGCTTTAAGAGCAATTTTAGAATATGACATCAAAAATGGAGCAGGAGGTTTTTGGTTAGCAGGGACAACAGGAGAGGGTCCAATATTAAGTGAGATACAGCGTCGTGAAACAGCCGAGATAGCAGCAGATGTTTGTAAAGGGAGGGTTAAAACAATTATGCATGTTGGCGGAATTACTACAGAACTTTCTATAGCAGGAGCAAAGGCCGCTAAAGATTCTGGTTGCGATGCAATTTGCCTTTTACCACCTTTTTTATATCCTACTGATGAACAGGGTGTTATTGATTTTTATAAAGAAGTTTCAGATGCATGTGAAAACCTTCCTTTTTTTGTTTATAATTTACCCCAAATAACAGGAATTGAATTTGTTCCGGGTAGTGCAAATGCACCTGGGCAAGTATCTATGGATAAAGTCATTACTGAAGTTCCCAACATAGCAGGTTTGAAACATTCTGCAGCTAATCAGGCTCTCATCCCTGTTTTTGCCTCTATGGGTCTGGCCTGTTTTTCTGGAAATGGTTTTTTACCTTTACCTTCTTTAACTTTAGGTGCAGTTGGAACTGTAGATGCTCCATTGTCAATAATTCCTAAGGTTTATAACGATTTATATAATGCTTGGATATTTGGAGATATTAAATTAGCTGAGGAAAAACAAAAAGAAGTAACTACAAAAATTAGTGTATTGAAATCTTATAACTCAGCTGCAGATGCTTCAAAAGCCCTATTGTCTGAAATTCTTGAAATTGATTGTGGAAGGTCAATTTTACCTAATAGAAGACTTACAGATTCTGAGATTAAAGAACTTATTTCTAGAGCAAAAGAAGTCGAATTAATTTAATAATTGCAGACCATTTCGACTAGATTTTCTGCATATGTTGTAGAGGATTTTATTCTTGCTTCAGCTTGATCAATATTATTTACTGTTAGAACTCCAAAAATTATAGGCTTGTTTTTTTCAAGGCTTACTTTTTGTATGCCATAAACAGTATTTTCGGCTATATATTTGTAATGATCCGTTTCACCTTTTATTAGGCATCCTATTGCAATGATTCCATCTATATCTGTATCTAGAAGTTTGTTACATGCAAATGGGATTTCAAATGAACCTGGAACCGTATGATTTATGATATTTTGAACCCCTAATTCTTTTAATCTTTTTTCACTATTAATGGCCATTTTTTCTGTAATGACAGAATTGAATCTTGCTCTTACTATAGCAACTTTTATTTCTGAAGGATCATTAATGAAATCTACCAATTTTCCAGATTCTTTATTCAATATGATGTCCCATTTTTGAACTTTTTATTTTTAAATATTCTTTGTTTTCAGGTCTAGCACTTGTATTTAAAGGAACCGTTGAGAGTATTTCTAATCCAAAGCCATCAAGACCTACAACTTTTTTAGGATTATTAGTTAGAAGATCAAATTTTCTAACTCCTAAATCTCGTAATATTTGAGCTCCAATTCCGTAACTTCTAAGATCCATTGGGAATCCAAGAGACAAATTAGCATCTACTGTGTCTAAACCTGTATCTTGTAAACTATATGCTTTGATTTTATTTAATAATCCAATTCCTCTACCTTCCTGTCTCATATAGACGAACACACCAGATTCAGAATTAGAAATTTTTTCTAAAGCTGAATCTAATTGATCTCCACAATCGCATCTTATTGAGCCTAATATGTCTCCAGTTGAGCATTCAGAATGAACCCTGACGAGAGTTGGTTTATTTGGGTCCACTTCACCTTTTACTAATGCGATTGGCTCTGATTTATCTACTGATGATTTAAATGCGTAGACTGTGAAATCTCCATATTTTGTTGGCAATTTTGCACTAGCTATTTTTTCAATAAGTTTTTCTTTAGCAATGCGATACGCGATGATATCTTCTATAGATACAATTGGTAATTTATATTTTTCAGAGATTTTTGTTAAATCATCTCCTCTAGCCATAGTGCCATCTTCATTCATTACCTCACATATTACTGTAGCAGGAGTTTTACCAGACAATTTAGCAAGATCAACCGATCCTTCTGTATGTCCAGCTCTAACTAAAACTCCTCCTTTTTGATATTTCAGAGGAAAAATATGTCCAGGTTTTACAAAATCCAATGGCTTAGCATTTGGATTACTTAATTTTTTTACTGTAATAGCTCTATCTTTTGCAGAAATTCCTGACTCTATTCCTTTAGATGCATCAACAGATACTGTAAAAGCCGTATTCATCGATTCTGTATTTTGAATGACCATAGGATCAAGGTCTAAATTCCGTACTATTTCACCTGAAAGAGGACAGCAAATTAATCCTCTAGCTACCGTTGCCATAAAATTAATATCTTGAGGATTACAATCTTGTGCAGGTAAAGCTATGTCACCTTCATTTTCACGACCTTCATCATCTACAATTATTACCATTTTTCCTTTTTTGAAGTTTTTAATGGCTTTTTCAACTGAAGTCATTTGTTTATTTGAGGGCCCTTTTGTATTTAATTTTTTATCCATGGCATTAATTCTTCATTATTTGTTCTACATATTTTCTAATATATCTAGCATTTATGTCAGTTTCTATATTAACAATTTGATTCTTTGTTAAATGTCCTAATGTGGTAATATCCATTGTATGAGGGATTAGTGATATTGCAAACTGATTGTTTTCTATACTAACTATAGTTATACTCGTACCGTCTATTCCAATGTATCCTTTTTCAACAATATTATCTATTATTATTTTTTCAGCTTCAAAAATGACCTCGTTACTATTTTTTAGGATGCTTATTTTTTTACAAATAGCAGTACCTTCGATGTGACCCTCTAATAAATGTCCCCCAATTCTTTTATCAAAAGTGGCTGCTCGTTCTAAATTTACCATAGATTTTTCTTGTTCAGAACCGAAAAAAGTTTTACTTCTTGTTTCTTCTGTCAATTGAAAATGTAATGAATCATCTGTAATAGAAGTAATTGTCAGGCATATACCTGAAACCGAAATAGAATCACCTATATTAGAACCTTCAATTACTTTTTTACAATCAATTACTAGGTCGTTTTCTTTAATTTTTCTTATTTTGCCTATTTCTTCGACTATGCCTGTAAACATTTTATATATCAATTTCTCCAGTAAATAAAAAATCTTCACTTATCTCTTCTATTGTAATATTTTTTAGTTTGATATGGTTATTTATATTTGTAATTCCCAATCCTCCTATTGGATTTGGTGCATTTTGTCCTCCAAAAATTTTTGGAGCGATAAATGTATAAAGTTTATTGATTAAATTATTGTCAAAAAAAGCACCTGCTAGTGTAGAACCTGATTCTACCAAAATACTATTACAGCCTAACTTATATAGAGTTTCTACAACATAATTTAAGTCTATTGAGTTTTTGCATTTGTAATGCTTGATGTGTGTGGGTAAGTTATTTACCTTGACATTATTGTCAGTGAACCATAAAACATCTCCAAATTCTTTTTGATTGAAAATTCTGTAATTTTTATTTAGTTGACCTTTATGATCTAATACAACCCTATATCTAGGTCTGTTTAAATATTTATTACTTTCTCTTGCGGTTAACATAGGATCATCTGATAAAACAGTATTTATTCCCGTTATAATGGCATCGGAATATTTTCGAATTTGGTGCACTCTTTTTCTAGAGTCTTCATTTGTTATCCATTTTGATTCATTGTTGGTAGTAGCAATTTTCCCATCAATAGTCATCGCAGTTTTTAATGATATATAAGGTTTTTCATGTATTATTTTATGCTCATAAGATTCATATAATTTTTTACATTCAGAAATAGAATTTTTATCCCATTTGTGATTGATTTTAATCCCTGCTTTAATTAATTCTTCAAACCCTTTACCATTAACCTTAGGGTTTTTATCTATAGTTGGACAAGAGACCTCTTTTATACCAGATTCGATTATTAATTTAGTACAAGGGATCCCTTTAGAAAAAAAATTATGAGGTTCTAAAGTACAATACAAAACAGAGTCTTTAGTATTATTTTTTGCTCTTTTGATTGCTAATATTTCAGCGTGTTCTTTTGGAGATGGCATAGTATGACCTTCCCCAACTATTCTACCCTTAGATACAACTATGGCACCAACAGCAGGTCTAGGGGAGACTAAACCAATCGATCTTTTTGCTAATTCAATTGCGCGATTTTGAAATTTTTTTTCATCCATTTAATCTTTTTTTGAAATATGTTTTTCAAAATCCTTAAAAACCTTACTTGCAGTTGGATCTATTTGACCTTGATATCTACTTGATAACTCAGGAGAACCATATGGTTTTTCTACTTCGGAAGTCATTGTTTGAAAAGATATTTGCCCGATTCTCATGCCATAGTACAAAGTTATGGGAAGTCTTGATACATTTGCCAATTCTAAAGTTAAATTTCCATCAAATCCTGGATCTACAAACCCTGCTGTAGAATGAATTAATAGACCTATTCTACCCAATGAACTTTTTCCTTCTATTCTAGCAACCATATTATTTGGAATTGAAATTTTTTCTAAAGTGGATCCTAGCACAAAATCTCCAGGATGAATTATAAAAGGATCATTTTCATCGATTATTACTTGTTCATTTATGTTAGGAAGTTCTTTTTTTAGATCGATAAAAGGAGCACTTGAATTATTAAAAATGAGCAACTTTTTATCAAGATGAAGATCTACGCTTGCTGGCTGAACGTCTTTTTCAAAATAAGGATTGATTCCAATTATTCCAGCCTTAACGGCAGCTTTAATATCTTTATCTGACAAAACCATATTCACCTCATAATTTTTTTTTTAGGTTATGATGAAATTATATTTCAAATTATTTAAAAGAGTATAACCTATTAAAAGGAAAATGCTTTATATATGAAATTAAACTAAAAAATGGTCATATTAAATCAATTTACGAAATCATTAATTCTTTCAATACTTTTTATTGTATTTTTATCATTCATATTCTCTTCATTTGAAGTCAAAGGACGCTCAATGGAGCCAACTCTAATCAGTGGAGATAGGGTTTTGGTGCTAAATTTGAATTACATTAACCTCCCGTTTACAAATAAAAAACTAATAATTCAAATGCCTAAAAAAAATTCATTATTAGTTTTTCATAGTGATGAAACAAACGTAGATTTAGTAAAAAGAGTAATTGGACTTCCAAATGATGAAATAGATATCAAGAATAACACCGTTTATGTAAATGGTGAAATTCAATCTAGAGGTATCACTTTAACAACACCTAAAAATAACTTCCCTTTAATAATTGATGAAAATTGTATTTTTGTGTTGGGTGATAATAGGAATTTTTCAAATGATTCGCGATATTTTGGGTGTGTTCCTTTGTATCAATTTAAGGGTGAAATAGCTTTAAGAATTTGGCCTATAGACAAATTTAAATTATTTCGATAGCTACTTAGCTTTTTACTTCTTCCCAAAATTCTACCCATGTTTTGGGTCCATTTGATTCATCTAATAGTTCATTAAATTTTTTATAAGTTTCACCCATACTAGGAAAGTCATTATCTGGTCTATAAGGAGAGTCAATAATTTCAGTAGACCAATGCATATAAACTCTATTTAATTCTTCCTTGGGACAAGGTAGAGTCCCACCATTATAATAAACTAAACACTTTGATCTTTGTCCTGATTCTGTGTATATATCTGCTATTTCTCTAAGTAATAATGCAGCATTTCTTGCCTGACCCGATTTTGCTTTGTAAACCCTTCGAATAGTATACATTGTTCTCCTTTTGAAATTTTATTTATTAATAATTATTTTATGATATACGATTGAAAAAAAAAAACTAATTTCTATAGGAAATTTTGTTGGTTCTTTACCATTGATAATTTCAAATTGAGCAATATTATTGTTGTTTAGTTTTATCGCAGAAGGAGGAGCAACAATGTATCCATTAGATAGTAAATTTATTCCATTTAATTCTTTTTTATCTTTGAACATTTCCCAATGGAAATTGGGAATATTTTTTGAAAATTTAAACCACATTTGAATTTTATTTTCGGGAGTCAATATTGATGTTTCTGATTCAAATCCAGACTCCAATAAATTTATTAAAATCACATCCGAAATATTTGGTTTTGGTTTATTCTTTATAAATGTTATTAATTGAGAGATTCTACTTTCACTTTCAAATTCAATAACGCTCAAATTCCCTTTTTCTCCAAGAATGAGTCCACAATTATCTAATTTTTTTGATCCAAAATATTCATAGATTTTCTCTTCAGAAATCGTTATTCCCGATAGAGCATTTTTGTACAGAAAATATCCTTCTCCATTTGCATATAACTCTTGACTAAATGGTTTGATTGGGAATGGTAATAATCCAAAGTTTTTATATTGAAATAAAGTTTGGATCATTTCTAATTCATTTTGCATTTTGAATCAAATCTTGTCTGGCCAATCTACTGTTACTCCATCAATATCTAATCCTATTAATCTATCAACTTCTTCGGGTTTTTTAAAGCCCCAACAACTTACCGAAAAGTTTTCTAGTTTGCTGATATTTTCTTTTGTTAGTAGCTTGTAGTATGGGAAAATTCCATCTAAGTTTATAGAACTTGCAAAATTTATTATGTCTTTATTTATAATTTTTACCAAAAAACCAACTACTATATCATCTGAATAATCTCTTAGTTTAATTAATTGTTCGGGTAAAAAAGAACAGAAAGTTATTTTGGGTTCTATATTTTTAGATTTATAAATTTTGTTCTTCCAGAAATTATGTGATTTTATATTTTCCATGACCCTTTCCACTAGATCAATTTCTTTACCTTTAATTTCAACTACAAAATTTACATTGTGATATTTTTCCAAAACTTCAGAAAACTTGGGAATTCTACTATCTTTAAATTCACTTGAAAACCATGACCCAAAATCATAAGTTAACAATTCGTCAAGATTTTTATCATTAACCTTTCCTGAACCATTGCTAGTTCTATCAATGGTTTCATCATGTATTATTACTACTTCTTGATCGTTAGTTAACTGAACGTCAAACTCTATATATTTACATCCTTTAGATATCGCTAAATCGAAGGAATTATAAGTGTTTTCAGGTGCTTCACTTGATAACCCCCGATGAGCGACAACATATAAATTTTCTTTCATTTATTTTGACTTAAAAGCTGAAATTGATTTAGTTTCTTTTTCTCTAACTTCTTGACTCTTTATGACAGTTTCTTCGGCTATATCTAAAGGGACTCTAGTTATTCCGTCTGTATCTCCTATAAGTAAATCACCTGAATTTATTTTCAAACCAGCAACTTCAACTTCAGTTTGAGTTTCGATTAAATTGAAAGGGCCATGTCCAGGCACTTTACCAGTTCCCCAAACAGGCATATCAGCATTTATTATTCCAGGTAAATCTCTAATTGAACCAGCTCCAATCATTCCCACTGCACCCAGTGATCTCGCCATATGTGCCATAACATCACCTATAATAGCAGCTCTTCCTTGGTTTTTTTCAACGTCCATCAAAATACCAAAAACAGGTAATTCTGATTTCCCTATGTTATCGTAAAATTCCATAAATTCTATTTTTGATTTTGGTTCATATAGAGGGCATACTTTTCCTGTTACGGCAATACCAACAACAGGGTCTTTCAAATAATAACATTTCAATTGTGGCCCTGAATAATCTGTACTCTCGTCTGCATAGCCTCTTATTAAAATCATCGCATTTTGTACTGTAGCTGAATCATACTTTTTTAATTCATTTATTATTTTCAATAAATCCATTTTTAATTCCTTTTCTAATTGTTTTCTACAATAAAATCATCTAGTAATAATACTTCCCTTTAAATAGCTTGCATCATCACTAATTATAAAAGCTACAATTTTTGCAACTCCATCCGGTTCACCTAATTCATCTGAACTTTTTTCAAAATGTTTTTGATCACCAGTATTTTGTAGAGCTTCTTTTAGTTGTCTTACTTTTAATGGAGATCTGATAGACCCGGGCAATATATCATGTATTCGTATTCCATGGTTAGATAAATAATTTTGTAAATGGAATGTTAGTCCATGTGTTCCACCTTTACTTGCACTATAAGCTGGAGAAGAACCAGGAGAATGAACCCCAGCTCCTGAAGATGTTAAGAGTATAACCCCACTTTCTCTTTTCTTCATTAATTTTGCAACAGCTCTAACAACGTTGTATGTCCCGTTAAGATTTAAATTGATTATTCGGTCCCAAGTCTCTGGAGCTAAATCGTCTATATCAACCATTGAACCTTCCAGTGCACCAGCAAAATGGACAAGGGTATTTATTCCTCCATCAAAGTAATTTTCAGCTTCAAAAATTTTCTTCTCAGTTTCATCTATCGAAGTTACGTCCATTAAAACAGACCTAAAATTTGAACCTAAAGCTTTTAATTTTGCAGATACTTCTACTAGTCCTTCAGAATTTATATCGGCTAAAATTACATTTGCACCATGTTTTGATACTTCTAATGCTGAGGCTCTGCCCATTCCAGTTGCTGCGCCTGTTATAAGTATATTTTTATTGTTTAAATCTAACTTCATTCTTATTAATATTTATCCCAAGTTATACCAGCTTTTTCTGAAAATTTTAATGTCTCAGCATAAGAAGGTTCAAATTTTTCTCGTGGAATATGTTCAATCAAAATATGGGCATCTGGGCAAATCTCTTGCATCCTCTTAAGAAAATAAACTTGATCCATCATGCCGCTTCCTAAATATTCTTCTTCAAATTTTAATAAAAGAGAATCTACCACTGTGAAATCTTTCAGATCCGCACTAATAGTGTGTTCTCCAAGTAAAGTAAAAAATTCTTCTAGGAAATCCTTTGTGTTATATGCCTGTTCCAAATTTGAAATAAAGTTGACTGGGTCTTGGTTGAATTTAAGATTTTTAGATCCAACTGCATCTATAAATTCTTTTGCTCTTTTAGCAGAGAATATGGGAGATACATATGCACCTTCAAGTAAGAGCATCATCCCTTCAGATTCGGCAACAGATGCAATATCTTTAGTTGAATTAATCAATCTTTCAAAGACTTCATCAGAATGATTTTCTGGATGCGGTTGCCATGGTCCATTTGGATTTATACTGCCAGGTCTTAGATATGTACTATGGCATCCAATCTTTGCAGATACTACGCAAGTGTTTTTTACAAAAGTTATTGTCTCTTTTCTAATATTTTCATCTGGATGTACAAGACCGCCTCCATATCTCCCTCGAGAATTACCGATAAGTAAGGAATTTTTATGAAATTTTTCTTTGATTTCTTTTATGTTTTCTTCAGTAACAATAGTTGGGTCAGAAACGACTATATTATGTACTGTAAAACCAATTGAAGATACTTCTTTTAGATCTTCATTTGAATATGCTAAAACATCATAATTTCCAGGGATACGGTTCTTCGATGCGTTAGCTCCTGTGGCTCCCAGCATTGAGGCTGCTCCTAAATGCATATTACGTCCCTCTCTACTTGATAAATCTAAGTATAGCAGAAGGATTATCAATTTTTTTTATATTCGATGTAAGCATAGGATCTGTGATTAAAATATTAATCTTCTATATCCATCTTCTAGTTTTATTTTTATAATCTTCATATCCCTCGATAGGAAATAATTTTTTTTCTTCAAATATTACTACCAATTTGTGAATTAATATGATTCCAATTATTGAACCAACTAGTATTCCTATAGAAAACAGAATTATTGAAACACCGAGTGATGTTACAAAGAATGAAAGGTACATAGGATTTCTAGTGAATCTAAAAATTCCTGTAGTTATAATTTTTTTTGTGGAGATGAAAGGAGCTGGAGATTCTTGATTTGCATAAAACTCTTTCAACGCCAAAATCATAATTAGAACACCGAGAATACAAATCATTGTTCCAAGGTAAATGAAGAAAAGGTTCTTTACCTTAATCGCATTGAAACCCATCTCTATTATCAATCCCAAAATAACAGGAAAAAAAAATATTAATGGTGGGATTTTTAGTTTAATTAATAAAGTAAATTTGGTATTCATTTATTTATAAAAAAATGAGATTAATTCTTTTTTTTCAATTCGTATCTTAAAGCTATTGATTAACATATTACTTTTTTTATGATATTTATAATATGAAAAAAGTAGTAACCATTTTAATTTTAATATTTATACTTTCTTGTAGTTCTGGTTCACAAAATCTAGAAACAGAGAATATAGATTTAAAGAATAAACTAGATACTTTAGAAAGACAGAATTTAGAATTTAATGAAAAACTTAATAACCTTCTAAGACAGAATCAGGATTTACAGGAAAAACTAAAAACCCTAACAGAATTTAACGACCTTTTAGAAACAGAGAATTTAGAATTAGCTGAAAAACTAAAAGCTTTAAGAAAATAGTTAATTTCTATTTCTTTGCTCAACTTTATGATATTTATAATATGAAAAAAGTAGTAACCATTTTAATTTTAATATTTATACTTTCTTGTAGTTCTGGTTCAAGAAATCTAGAAACAGAGAATATAGATTTAAAGAAAGAATTAGAAACCCTCCAAGCTGAATATCTAACCTTAGAAACTGACTATCTAACACTCGAAGCTGAACATCTATCCCTAGAAACTGAATATCTATTACTAGAAATGAGCATTAAGAATTTAAGAGCACAATACGAAAGTTCTGATATTGAAAGCAGTATCAAGAGTAAAGAATGAAAAAAGAAATTGAAAACTTTGATGTTATTATTGTTGGTGCTGGTATAGCTGGGATCACAACAGCATACTACTTACAAAAAGAAAGAACTAAATCTAGTTATTTAATACTCGAAAGTCTGGACAATTATGGAGGGACTTGGTACACCCATAAATATCCTGGAATAAGATCTGATAGCGACTTATATACCTTTGGGTTTGAGTTTAAACCTTGGACAAGTGCTCCCATAGCAACAGCAGATGAAATATTAAAATACCTAGGCGAAACCATCAAAGAAAATCAAATTGATGAGAAAATTAGATATAGACATAAAATTATTGAAGCTGAATGGTCTAGCAAAAAAAAATCTTGGATCTTAAAAGTAGAAAGATCGGATACTAAAAAAATTATATATTTCTCTTGTAATTTTTTAATGATGTGTCAAGGATATTTTCGTCATAATGAAGGTTATACTCCTAAATGGAAAGATATGGATAAATTTAAGGGGAAGATAGTTCACACCGAGGAATGGCCAGAAAATTTGGACTATAAAAATAAAAAAATCATTCTTATAGGATCAGGTGCCACAGCAGCTACAACAGTTCCAGCAATGGCCTCAAAGGCAAATCATGTAACTATGTTACAAAGATCTCCCACCTTTTATAGAACCTCAACAGTCGGAACAGAAGAATTAGTAGAACGTTTAAATAAATTCACCGATGATGAAAAATGGACATATGGAATAGTTAGACAACAAATTTTAATTAATCAAGAAATATTTATACGAAGATGTATTGAAGAACCAGAAGTGGTTAAAGAAGAGTTAATAAATGAAGTGAAAAAAATATTAGGACCTGATTATGATATAGAAAAACATTTCACTCCCAGCTACAGACCTTGGCAACAAAGAATTACACTAACAACAAATGGAGATTTATTTAAATCGATAGCATCCGGGAAAGTATCTGTTTTTACAGATGAAATAGACAAATTTACATCAAATGGAATATTACTGAAATCTGGATCTGAAATAACTGGAGATATTGTTGCTACTGCGACTGGTTTTAATATGAATATATTAGGAGATATTCAATTTACTATAGATAATAAAAAGCTCCATCTTGAAGAAACAGTAACTTATAGAGGAATGATGTTTACAACGGTTCCAAATCTTTTATGGGTCTTTGGTTATTTTAGAGGTGCATGGACTTTGAGAGCTGAACTACTAGCAAGATTTTTATCAAGATTACTAACCCACATGGATAATTTGGATGTAAAAAAGGTTACAGTAGCTTTACGAGAAGAAGATAAGAAAATGAAATTATTACCTTGGATTGCGGATGAAGAATTTAATCCAGGATATTTATCTAGAGTAATGGCAAAAATGCCAAAAAGTGGGGACAAACCTGAATGGGTACACAATCAAAATTATTGGTATGAAAAAGATACAATTCCTACAATCAATCTAGATGGTGAAGAATTTCTATATGACTAAAATACTAGATCTATGATTTCAGAATTGTCTATCTAAAATAGTTTACAAATAGCTAAACCAAGTATTGCACCCAATACTATAGCGCCAACGTATGAAACTATTTCATTTCCGTTAATTTTATTAAGCCAATTTAATTTATTATCCATATCTATATTGTACTTATAATTATTTATTTATCGAATTGTCTAAAAAATTATTTTTATTTAATAAGAAGATAATTTCTGCAGCATGTCCTATTGATATTATTTCATCATTTACTTGTATTTGTTTTGGAAGATTAAATTTTAAATGAATTTTATTTGATCCAGATTTTATCATTTCTATGAATTCAGAATTTGTAATCGAAATATTTTCATCTTGTTTTGATGTATAAATTTTCTTTGCAAGAGTATTTGGATCGAAATTTTTACTTAAAAAATTTAGGTAACCATTTACCCAATTTTCAGCAACTGATTTTGAAATTGGATCATTTATTCTTGCGTTATAGTCTGTGAAAAAACCTTTACTACCTAAAAAATGTATCGAAATACTTTGATTGTTTAATTTATCAATATCAACATCATTAAAAAATGAAATTGCAAAACCATTTTCCACCAATTGAGTCTGTAAGTAATTTGTTTCTAATTGAGATACATTGGTATCTTCTTCCTTTGATAATACCGAAGCAAAACCAGCAACTTCACCCAACTGAATTAATGTGGGTTCTACACGAATCGTTCCAAAACCTATATGAGTTGCAGAAAGACATACTGTAACCATAAGATTATCAACACCCTTTGGAAGTAAACTTCTATATGGTATTTGGGAAGGTCTAGTTTTTTCGGATAATAAAACTTTTCCATCATGTAAACTTCCTGGTTGTCTATCAATGGTACATTCATGAGAATCCATTGGCCAATCAGCTATTGCTATAGAATCTTTTTGGATTGGTGTTCTCTCAAAGCTAGATGATAATGATGCATCTTGTTCAGTAAAAATATACCTTCCAACAATCCTTCTTGCTTCTCTTACGTACATTTCTTTTGGAAAATTTTGATTGTCAACAAATTCGTCTTTTGATAATCCCCATTTTTTCGAAGTTTCTCTAATGTTTTTTGGTACTTCTTTGTCATTTTGCAAAAAGTACAAAAGCCCTAGAGCATGTTCTCTATGTAATTTTGAAATAACTAACCTTGTCTTTGTATCTGCTTCTGGATAAGAGTGGTTTATTTCAGGTAAGTTTCCATCATTCCAACTTATTTTATTATTAGGGATTCTAGGACCTCTGATTTTATAATTATTTATATCGTTGACAAGGAATTGGCTTTTTAGATGATGACGTTTTTTTCTTGATTCCTTTTCAGTCTCTAAAACTCCTAAGTAGTTTTTTCGGTCATATCCTTTGGGTTTATCTATAGAAATCATTAAGTCAGGGTCTGATGTTAGGCAAACTCTATAAGTAAATGCTTGAATTGCTTTGTCTCCTTCTCCTGTACTTCCACTAAAAATTAATTGTGAGGTTACAGGAAAAGTGTCTAAATTAAGATCTCCTTCAGCAGCTTCAAGAGGAAAAGCTCCAAAACCATGTGTTGAAAAAATACGCCCTGCATGTGGCTCATTAAATTCTGTATTTGATTCTCTTCCAACCCTATAAGGAACTCCAGAAAGACTAGCGAGATCACCTTCATAAGAAGCATCTACATATGTTTTAGATATAAGTTTTAATTTTTCTTTATTAACAATTGATTTAATTTCAAGGGATTTAATTTGATTATTTTCGATATCAAGCTCATTAGGTATGAAAGATTTATAAATTTTTATTTGTTTATTATTTTTAACAATGTTATTAAGAATACGTTCAGCAACATGAGGCTCAAAAGTTAATCTTGTATCTTTACAAACTTTAACTTGTTCTGAATTTTCTCCATATTTATTAATATAAAATTCGATTATATTTTCAGTAATTTCATTAAAAATAGGTGAACGAAACCCATTGTAAAGTCGATCCATAACTCCTAATCCATTTGCGAGTATCCCGCCGAGTTGATCGGTAGACGATATTAAGGCAACTTTAAGTCCTTTGCGTCCAGCTGTAACAGCACTAGCTATCCCAGAGGGAGTACCTCCGAAAACAGTGAGATCTATGATAATAGATTTTTCAGGCATATGTTTTATTTAATATCCTAATATTATAGATACTTTTCGTTCTAAATTGGCACTATAGAAGTTCAGTATGAATATTACTAATAAAATTAAATTACAGCATAAAGTCTATTAATACCTACATATTCAACTAATTCAGAGTAATCTGTGACTGATAAAGGTCCATCATCAGTATTTGCAATTTTCACAGGTTTTCGTGAAATATATTCACCTTGATCAAATAAACTATAAACTATATATGCTATATCTAATGAATCAACTTTTAATTTTTTATTAGATTCAAAATTTGGTACTAATATAGGGCCTGTGTCAACTTGAAATCTTGGAACTGATGGTATCACATTCATAGTTTTTATTGGATATTCGAGGATTGCTTTTTGTTGTGTCTTATCATTAAATAATTCTGTCTGTCCAACTAAAATAGAATTGTTTAATGTTGAATCAACTATACTCTGTTTATTAGTAAGTTCTTTCGTATTATCAAAGTAATTTATATCTAGCTTAACATCATCCCATTTTGTACTATGTAAACCTGACTCCTCTAAAATTCTACCCCCAGTTGTATCTAAACCTGGATCATCTAAATAATCAGGGTTACTCATCCAATGATTACGAAATATTTTATACTCTTTAGCCCCGAAAATACCTCTAAAATCATAATTAGGCATTACAATCAACTGTCCATCTGAATGAGTATGCTCTGATCTACAGGGAGCAATTAGATAAAAAATATCCTTCTCACCGTGAGAGTTAATTAGGGTACAAACTCCATCTAATAATATCCTAGAAACACTACTCATTTCTCCAGTACCAAACCAACTCATGTATGATTTGCTAAAATCTATAATTTTCATAACAACACCTTTAATAATACTTATTTTATAATCTTCATAATTTCATTTTTGAAACATTAGCTGATTCGTCTAAATACATAATTACTACTTACAAATAATATAGAGTATAACTGCAATTATTAATTACGTATGACAATTTTCATGATGATAAATTATTAGAATTACCTGAATAAATTGAACTTAATGCTTTCTGTTTTCTACTCAAAAATACAATTAAAGTAAAAACTAATCCCTGAATAGCTATTGAATAACCTGGATCGATATAATCTGCAGTTAGTCCATTTAAAAAATTAAATAAAGCCATACTTCCACCTATGTACATTGCATAAACTGCTGTTATTCTTCCTCTTACGTAATCTGGTGACATTATCTGAATTATTGTATGAGATATAATCATAAAACCTGCTTGCCCCATTCCCATAAATATTGTGGCAGTTAATGATAAAAACAAATTAGTTGATAAAGCCAAAAAAATAGGAGCTATTCCGCTGAGGATAGCAAAAAAATAAAATATTCTACCTTTTAATTTTTCATTTGAGTTACCTGCAAGAAATAATGAAGCAAATAAAGATCCCACCCCTACACACATCATTAAGAAACTTACAGCTACACCTTCTGCACCAAGTTTATTAACTGAAAAATAAGGTAATATTGATTCAAATGACATAGTAAGCATACAGTGTAAAGTTGTAATTCCTATAATGACCAATAAAGGTTTATTTGAATGGACATATTTTATTCCTTCTGCTAGATTTTGGAAAAATGACTCAGAACTTATTTTCCCTGTAGATTTATTCTTAATCATTAAAGCAAAAATAAAACTCAAAGCATAAAATCCAGTACATATAAAAAATGCAACATCGGTTCCATTTAAAGAATTCTCATTACTCCCTATGTAACCCAAAAATGGCGCAACAGCTAGAGGCCCTAATAATCTTGTAGCATGAACTGTAGACATATTTAAAGCAACAGCATTTAATAAATTTTCTTTAGGTACTATGTTAGGAACCAATGCTTGGCCTGAGGGCATTTGTGCAGCACGAGCTGAACCTTGCACAAAAGCTAGAGCTACTAGATGCCAAGGCAAGATAAAATCCATAAAATATAGAATAGCTAAACCTAAATTATGTACAAAATTAATTAAAAACATAATTTGTAGAATTCGTCTTCTTTGAAATTTATCAGATAAGTAGCCTATAAATGGTGTTACTAATACCATTGGGATCAATGCAGCAAAAGTAACTAAACCTACAAGCATGCTGCTATCAGAAATTTGATAAACAACCCATCCACGAACGACTATAAGAGCCCAATGTGAAGAACCGGCAAATAAACTTGCTATCCACATTTTGAAAAAATCAGGATATTTTAATGACGCAAAATAATCGATATGGATATTACTTGATGATTTATTCAAATATTTAACTTTTTGAGTACTTGCTAGTTCCTCTTGCCTCAGCAACGATAGTCATTATGTTAAGTAAGATAGTGAACAGCCAGAACGGGATTAGTATGTACACAACCCATCCAACGTCGTCATCTCCACCATTCTTTAACATCTCAAACATATTTGTTGCTTCACTTGCAAAAACGAATAAGTAAGCAAGTGTTGGAAGAGCAAGTAATGCGGCTCCAATTTTGCCCTTGACGAAATATGCCGCAGCAACCAGACCACCAATTGGAAGGACGATTATGAGGAAACTTACTCCTTCAACCGCGAAAGCGATATATATGTGAAAGACGACAATCACTGCGTTAGCAATTGCTGCATTACGAATGTCCGAAAGAAAATTCATTATGGCCATATTCATACTTCCCTTCATTTAGAAAAAATCTTAACTTTCAATAAATTATGAACCAATAGGACTAATTATTCAATGATAGGAATCATTATTTGAGTTTCTATTTTTACTCCAGCTTCTTCTATCACTTTTGCATTTTCAGGGTCTTTCATAAACTCTTGAACTTTTTCTAATGATTCAACCTCAAGACAAACATGAACTATATTTTGATTCTTTGCTTCCATACCTGTAAAAACAGTTTCCATTCCCCATTCTTTTCTTTTTGGTTCATGAGACATAAACGTTTTTTTCCAATGCTCATAGCCTTTTGAAACCTCAAAAGTTCCGATTATTTTCACGGTTATTTCCTTTCAGTGTTTGATATTTAATACTCATTATCAAACATAATAAGTGATTATTCAAATATACTTATTAGTATATCCTTCGGCTTAATTCTCTTTCTTTAACGTAGTTAATATACCTGTTATAAGGATCATGAGAAACATTCCCATCCAGCCTATCATCCCCATTATATCGATTGAAAATATCATATCAATAAAACCGGACACTGATGTGATAATAAATAATATTCCAATAATACCTTTATACTTTCGTAGCAAAGTTAGAGAGATACCCAGCATAAATAATCCAACCACCAACAAGATTCCACCCATTTCCAATGCTGTAGAAGATGCTATTATTGTTGCGCCAACATCATTACCGAAGTCGTTAGCTGCATCGATAGCTGATATATTTGCACCTACTAGAACGACCCATAATGGTACACATAGTAAAAGTAACAACCCACCTATTTCAGAAAAGTGGTTACTTACGGGATTGTCACTTTTCAATGACTTGGCCAGGAAATAAAGTCCAGTAAACATAGACATCACTCCAAAGACATTAAGTATTGAAGCAATTTCAGCTTTGTTTTTGTCTGCTAAGATTGCAGTCATAGAATCAGATGGTGACATACCCGATGTATCAATATCAAATACCACCCAAACTCCCATAGTTAGAATTGTACCTAGTATTAACATAAGACCAATGACTTTTGAACTCATAAATCACTCCTAAATATTTTTATAAATTTTTATAATTATGAATCAATCAGATGAATTTATCAAATAGTTTTGAGTAAATATTGTTTCATCATATAAAATTCAAAATTATGAATCAATAAGACTATTATTCAAATAAATTCGAATCAGTATTGGTACCCCGTACAGGATTCGAACCTGTGACCTTATCCTTAAAAGGGATCTGCTCTACCAACTGAGCTAACGGGGCTTGCATTTAATTTTAGTACAAAATTGAAATACACCTTTTCAATTATATAATTTCAAACTTTAGATTGTAACTTTTTATTAATACAATATATTTTATTTAATTGTTTTTATGTAATAGTATTTAAAATATTTTCATTTTCAGAAATAATTATGCTCACAACTATAAAGTTAAGTCCTTCAAATCTAACNTTTCTTTGGCACTCATGTAAGAAATGTTTTTATAATCATTATATTAATAAAATAAGAAGACCTATGGCTATGCCNTTGGTAGGGAAGATGTCTTCATTATCNGAACAATGGTTTTTAGATAAAACNACTGANAGCATAGATTCNAATNTACCAAAAGGTATAGTTACNAAATCTCAACTTTCTCTTTCAGCTGAAATAGAAACNAATGAAGAATTATCAAANAAATATCTTCTTTCAGGNAAAATNGATNTNCTNGTNGAGTTTGAAGATGGNAANTTTGGTATATATGATTGNAAAAATNCTTCNGGAGANTCTGATAAAAGTTGGATGTACTACACTCAATTAGCTGCTTANAAATATTGTTTTGANNAAATGNACTTGGGAAATGTTTCACATTTAGGTCTTATATATCAAATAATAGATTCNTTTGATAAAAATGAAAATTCTGATGATGTTTTTNATTTTAAAACATCACAGAAATTTGTNCATGTAGATATAAAAATGGAAAGATTTNTAAAACTTTTATCNGATGTAATTCAGTGTTTGGAATCAGAAATTCCTCCANTTTCAAATAAAAANTGTAATTATTGCATTTTTGCAGAAAAATATAATAATTTTGACTAATTNATACTTTTAAGATTTCTAATAGATTTTTTAGTACTTAAAAGATANNCTATAAANAACAAACAAATAANTGGNCCTAAGGTCATTCCTAANCGTATATTAAATAACTCNCCNATCCCNCCAACCCANAGNCCNCCNAGAACCCCCAANCTAATGTGNATTGCCAATATTCCCATNACTCTGCCNCTNATNTGTTCNGGGACTTTATGTTGTAAGATTGNCCAAATTGANANNGTAGTAAATCCATTGAAAAAATGTCCTATAAGTGCCAGAGGNAATATGTATANTATGNTTGTAGAAANTGAAACTAAAATAATGAATAANGAAAACATGCNAGCTGANAGTANGATTTTAATNCCTAAATNATTTTTTATATTAATATTACCNGCAGTNAGNAANCCTGTTAAAGCTCCNATTCCTGCNGATGAAAACATAAANCCTAACTCTCTTGCTGTGCCGTTAAAAATNTCNATAAAAGCTGGTAAAGCCTGTATATATCCAAATATAAAGAAATTTGTAAAATAAGTTACTAATATNAANGAATAAAAAAGCTCATTATTTTTAANNNATNTTAGNCCTTCTGTAAAGAANTTGAGATTNTTACTTGNNTCATTTTTNACTTTCACATTTGGCAAAAAAAATGTAGAGAANCACATNATTAAATATCCTAANCTGGAAAGAAAAATNCCTATTGAAGATCCATATTGAACTATTAATAATCCTCCTATNGTTGGNACNATAACACTTGATCCAGCAAANGTTGCTCCATTTAGNGTGATCCCTGATTTGAGATATTNNTNAGGAATAATTCTAGGAAAATAAGAATTTCTAGCTGGGAAATCTATGCCTAATANNATNCCCAATAANACNCANATTATATAAACATGNATTGGTTNTACNATTTCTTTGANATCTATAAATGCTAGAAACNCTAANGTTAATGAAANAAAAAAAGATAANAAAAACAATATNNTTCTAACATTATATTTNTCGGCAATTGTNCCGCCAATTAAATTNAAAAACATTATTGGGATTGCNGANGCAGCNGCAACTATACCNAAACTNATNGCNGAACCTGTTAGACGANAAATTAGAANTGAAATAGCTACNATAATTAAACGATGNCCAAACATNGCAAATAANGATCCTAGCCANTATATTCTAAAGTCTCTTGANGTCAAAGCAACTAATGGATTCATNTNTGCTTATGCTTTNTGTCCTCTTTTAGAAACCATGCTTGTTTNTANATCNATNAGTACAGTTTTTCCTGAAAGATTTAATCCTTTTGCNGTTTCTAAAGCAGGNGCTATTTCAGAAATTTTTGTTACNTGTATNCCATGTGCNCCGAATGCNCGAGCAAAATCAGCATAATTTCCNGTCATAAGNCCAACTCCTGATTTTTCNCGAGCAATAGGGAANTCTGNAGGACTTCCTACTGGATATGTAGCCATNCCTCCATTATTAAATANTATAGTTGTTATNCCAATTTTTTGACGTGTTGCTGTTTCGAAATCCATNCCNGACATTCCGAAAGCACCATCTCCCATTACATTCANACAAAATTTATCNGGATGAGCTAATTTNGCTCCNATNATTAGNGGTAATCCAAAACCTAAATGAGTAGTTTTTCCCCATCCGATATAACTNTGNGGAGTTGTTGCNTTAATAAACGCTACCATTTGTTCTCTTGGAGCTCCTGCATCATGAGTTATGATACTGTTTTCTAAATNNAGANATTTNTTTANNTCNTTNACNATTCTATAAGGNCTTATTGGTTCTTCATNACTATTTAGAAAAGGTTNAAANTCATNNTCCATNTCTTTTTTATATTTAGCTATNTCATTTCTTATTGNTGGATCATCCATTNTNGCTGTACCATACAGTTCCTGCAAATCATNNATTAGCAAATNNANTGTTTCTTTTGTATCACCTATTAANGNNACTNCTACTGATTCGTCTTTATTAATATCGTCTACATTATCNACATTTTGAATTATAGTTTTNCCNGGTGGTATTGCTTGAGAATATGAAGTNCCAGTTAAACTNGTTCCTAANGCNAGTATAGTATCTGAATGNGTTAAAAATTCCTTTGCTGCCAANGTAGTNGTTTGGGATCCTGCACCTATTGATAGATCNTGTCTTTCATCAATNGCTGATTTNCCCGGCATTGTTGTAAATACAGGNNCTGANAACAATTCAGCTAAAGTTTGTAATTCTTNTGTAGCGTTAGCCATCAATACTCCCTGNCCTGCCCATATCATTANATTTTTAGAATCATGTATTATATTTGAAGCATCTTCAATTGCTTNTTTNCTNGGTCTATAAGTATGTCTCTTTGGTGAATGGTANGAATTTTCAATTTGAACTGGTACTTCCTGAGAGCAGACNTCNTGAGGCATTTCTACNACAACNGGNCCTGGTTTGCCGTTTTTCAAGTGATGAAAAGCTCTTCTCATTNCATTNGGAATNTCCTCTACTTTTAGGATTGTTTCAGCNTACTTTGAAANNGGTTCATATATTNTGCTTGCCCAAAAATTTGGTTTTACGGAAATCTTATCTAGTGTAGGTGCTCCTGGCATGAATAATACTGGTATATTNTCTGCATAAGCCTGAGATAATGCTCCTACTGAATTTTCTGCTCCAGCTTGTGATTGNACAAGACANACNCCAAATTTTTGTCTGTCACTTGTNCTGCTATAACCATCAGCAGCCATTAATGCTCCNCTTTCATGTCTGAAAGNAATTACTCTAATNTCTTCTTTTGAACTGGCTTCNATTAANGGATTACTNGGAAAACAAGTTATTATTTCNGTTCCTTCTAATTTCANTATCTTNGCTATAAGTGCNGTNCCATTCATTTATAGNTCTCCATTTCTAANATCTTTNATTCTAATCTTCTCATNTATTTAGCTTACAACAAATAAAGAGNTTTTTGTGTTTTTATTTATTATTTATTATNNANTGANAACTATAAACTTCCATCAATCATTAATTCAATTAATTTNGGNTTATTTGCTTNNATTGCTTTGTTAAGTTCTTTAGANATNTCTNNAGGNTCTTTTATCCTNACCGAATCTACNCCCATNGCATTTGCTATTTTGGTGTGATTNAGAACTAAAGGAAAATCCATGTATGGATATGATCCAGAAAGTTCATCTTCTTTCCTGACCAATTTTCTATANTAATCTATATTTACTTTAAGAATTCTATATGATTGATTATTCAATANCACAAAAATACAAGGGATATTGTCGTTAGCAGCTGTCCAATATCCTTGGGCAGTCATCATTGCTGAACCATCACCAAGAATTCCAATAACTTTTTTTTCAGGACTTGCACATTGNGCTCCCATAGTAGCGCCAACCCCCCATCCTATAGCCCCTCCTCTTCCAGAAATCATGCTGTCTGAACTCTTAAATTCTAAATAGTGCATCACCGCATCTCTATGGCTTACTGCATCATTTATAATGATTGAATTTTTAGGAATACTTTTTGAAAGTTCGAACATGGCTCTTTCGGGAGACATTAAAGTATTNTTCCAATTTTTTTTAGCTTTCTCATTATAAATCTCCTCATTTTCTTTTTTTATTTTTTGTATTGCTTGAATTCTATCCTTGTAATTTTTCGTTCCAGTTATTGTATTGGATAATTCAATATTTAATTGATTTATAATAATGTTTAGGTNCCCTAAACCATAAAAAATTGCAGGTTGCCTATTCCCTTGAGTAGAAGGTTTTGAATCTAATTGAACAAGTTTGTTTTTCTTAGATAAGAGAATATCTCCTTCATAAAACCAGTCTTGGAATAAATCTGCCCCGATACTAAGTATAAGATCAGATTCGGCTAAGATTGCTTTCTGATTAGGATTTCTTATGGAATGNAATCCTATCATTTGATCATGATCCGTAGGAAATGGAATGTTGGATCCTTCTATGTATACAGGCATCCCTGTATTTTCAGCTAGGGTTACAGCATTATCAAGTCCATTATCTTCCGCAACTCTATCACCCAAAATAAGAACAGGTTTAACAGATTTCTTAATCATTTCACTAATTTTGTTTATTTGATGGGGATCTAATCCTCCATAATTTGGTAGGGTAGAGGGGTTTATTTCCATATCTGCAACTCCATCTAAAGCGTTTGAAGAGAATCCAACAAAAACTGGTCCTTTAGGATGTGTATTAGCTTCTTGGAAAGCTCTTCTCATAACGGTGGGGACTTGATCAGGATAAGAAACTTCTATACTCCATTTAGTAAAAGGCCTTGCTAATTCAGCTAAATCTCTATTTCTTAAACTTCTTGTGTCATAAGTAGCAGCAGTTACTACCATGGGAGTACCAGTTGTGTAAGCATCATTCATTAAACTAAAACCATTTAATAAACCTGAATCTATATGCAAGCTAAGATACGAAGCTTTGTTATTAACCCTTGCGTCTGCTTCTGCCATTCCNGCNGCTACNCCNTCTTGNAAAGTTAAAAANTATCTTAATTCTTTATGATTAACTACCTCNTCCATCATTGGNCCTTCACTTGTTCCNGGNTTACCATAAATNTTTTTTATACCTTCNGATTTAAGATGTTCCATTAATGCAGTTTTACCNGTCATNTTCATAATATTCCTCAATATTTCTATAAAGTTTTTTTTAATATATCCTTTTTACTTAATATANAAAAGATANATGTATTTGAATTACATTTNTTTCATTTATAAGATTGATTAATTTNNTTAATAAGAGTAGAAAATTTANTATACATTCTTTTTGGAGGCAAAATGAAAATAACAGATATAAAAATNAATTTGATGGAAGGACCAAAAACTGAGGATGCTAAACAGTTTGTTGGGGGTGCNTCAAANGTTCTACTTAGGATAGAAACGGATGAGGGAATTTTTGGAATTGCTGAAGGAGGAAGGAATTATAATTTATTCAAAGCTTATTTGGAAGAAACTATAAATCCTTTACTTATAGGTATAGACCCTCGAAACCCAAAAATGATATGGGAAATGCTTACACACGGTACTGGACCAGGCCTTGCTACAAAACTCCCATCACAAATAGTTGGGACAATCGATGTTGCTCTTTGGGATCTTTCTGGAAAAGCTGCAGGGCTTCCTGTTTATCAACTTTTAGGTGGAGCAGCTAGAACTGAAATACCTCTTTATTGGAGTAGGGGAAGCGGTTGGAGAAAAACTCCAGAAGAAATGCTTTCTGATGTTAAGCTGGGTTATGAAAAAGGATATAAGGCATACAAAATTAGGATGGATTGGCGATCTTTCAGGCAAGATTCTAACCCTAAAAAAGATTTTAGTTTATTTGAAAAATGCAGAGAATTTTTACCAGATGACTGTGATTTAAGTTTTGATGCTAATTGCGGGTATTCTGTTCCTACAGCGATTGAACAAGGTAAAAGATTCCAAGATTTGGGAATAGCGCATTTTGAAGAACCATTGCCCGAATATGATTATCCTGGATTACGTCAGGTTGTTGATGCTTTAGAATGTTCTGTCTCAACGGGTGAGCAAGAACCGAATCCGTATAGATTTAGGGATCTTGTTGATATAGGGAATCCAGATATTTTACAACCAGACATTTTGAATGTTGGAGGAATAACTGGATTACTTAAAGTTTATGAACTAGCTATGAATAAAAATAAAATAATTATGCCTCATTGCCCACAAGCTGGAGTAAATTTGATTGGAAGTTTACATGCATATAGCACAGTAACAAATGCAATAAGACCACATGAATTTTCAGAAGAGTTCACAGGTCCAGTAGAAAATATTGCAAAGCTATTTAAAGAGCCTATTGTTCCAAATAATGGCTCAATAACTTTATCAGATAGACCGGGTCTAGGCTTAGAATATGATGAAAAAGAATTAAAGAAAGTAATAACAATATAGAGGAGATGTAATGAAAGATTTAAAAAAAATGATAGCAGATGGAGATCAAGTGCTTGGCGCAGGTGTTAAGTATGGTTCAGGAAAAGAAGATATTGAAAAACTATTGGATTATTATGACTATGATTTTGTAAGTGTTGATGGGCAACATTCCCCTACAAATGAAGATTATCTTTTGAAAATATGTGAAGCGGCTTACGAACTAGATAAACCAATATCTTATAGAATGGATCATAGAAGACACTCATATCTTATTGGAAATTTACTAGATCATGGACCTACAATGATTGAAGTACCTCAATCAGAAGAAGTTGAATTAGTTAAAGAAGCACGAGATTATTTTTATTATAAACCAGAAGGAGTGAGAAGTTGGGGTGGTCCGGGTAGACCTCCCGAAGGATTGAAAGAGGTGGATCAACATTCGTATCCTGCATGGTGGAACAAAACGGGAGTATTAATGATTCAGATAGAAACATTGAATGCCATAAATAATATCCCAAACTTTTCGGTAGAAGGAGTAGATTGTTTTTCATGGGGGCCTGCAGATTTAAGTATTGATAGAGCTGCTCATCCTGAACATCCTTTTGCTAAAACAAACGAAACCGCTATAGAACATGCAGCTACGCTCTGTAAAGCCAATGGTAAAAAGTTATGTATCAGATCATATGATAAAACTCTCAGGAATAAATTTTTTGATTTGGGTGCTACTATATTGATGGAAAATCCATCGATGGAAGGTAAATTGGATCCAGATCTTCCATTTGGTTAGATATATCTTTTAGATGAAAAAGAATTATAGAAAGCAATAATAATATAGAGGAGATGTAATGAAAGACTTAAAAAAACTGATAGCAGATGGAGATCAAGTTATTGGTGGTGCTGTAATGCATGGAGCAGGAAAAGAAGATCTTGAAAAACTATTGGATTATTATGACTATGATTTCATAAGTATCGAAGCACAACATGCCCCAACAAGTGAAGATTATCTTTTGAAAGTATGTGAAGCCGCTTACGAACTAGACAAACCCATTCATTATAGAATTGATCATAGAAGACACGCTTACCTAATTGGGAATTATCTAGATCATGGCCCAACAATTATTGAAGTACCTCAATCAGAAGAACTTGATTTAGTTAAAGAAGCAAGAGATTATTTTTACTATAAACCAGAAGGAGTGAGAAGCTGGGGTGGTCCAGGAAGACCTCCTGAAGGATTGAAAGAAGTAGATCAACATTCGTATCCTGCATGGTGGAACAAAACGGGAGTATTAATGATTCAGGTAGAAACATTGAATGCCATAAATAATATTCCAAACTTTTCAATAGACGGGGTAGATTGTTTTTCATGGGGTCCTGCAGATTTAAGTATTGATAGAGATGCTCATCCAGAACATCCTTTTGCTAAAACAGACGATACCGCTATAGAACATGCAATTACACTATGTAAAGCTAATGGTAAAAAGTTATGTATCAGATCATATGATAAAACTCTTAGAAATAGATTTTTTGATTTGGGTGCAACTATATTGATGGAAGTCCCATCGATGGAAGGTACATTGGATCCAGATCTTCCATTTGGTTAGATCTATCTTTTATAGGAATATTTAAGTTTTTTGAATAGAAATTGTTGTAAGTATTCTAAAACTAGTATTTTTTGTATTAAAAAATATCTGTTAGGAGTTATTTGAATAATAATGCGAGTTATTTATTGCATGTTTAAGTGATATGAAAAAAAAGAAGAAAATTTTTTTTGGTTGGTGGATTGTACTTTCAGGAGCGTTAATGAATGGACTGGGAGGAAGTCTTCATTGGCAAGGTTTCACGGTATTATTTCTTCCTATTTCTCAAACATTTGGTATTACATCTGCCCAAACTTCTTTATTATTTGCTTTAGCTAGAGCAGAAAATGGACTATTGGGGCCTATTACCGGCTGGTTAATGGATAAATTCGGACCTAGACCATTAGCCATATTTGGGACAGCAATGGCGGGGATAGGTTATGTAATGCTTTCTAGAGTTGAAAACTACACTCAATTTCTTCTCATATACATCCTAGTTATTTCTATTGGAGCTACTACTAGTTTTATGCAAACTTCATTTGTTGCATTAAATGTTTGGTTTGTGAAAAAAAGAGGATTAGTTATGAGTATTAATTCGGCTGCCTTTAGGTTGGGATCTGCTATTTTATTACCCATTTTTTCATTTTGTGTTTATAGATGGGGATGGCAAACTACAGTTTTATGGTTTGGAATTTTCTTGTTATGCTTTATTTCACCCTTAGGTTATTTTTTTAAAAAGTCTCCTGAATCAATGGGATTACTACCAGATGGAGATGAAGTAAAGTCTGAAAATACAGATCATGCAGAAGAATTATCTGGATATAGCTGGAAAGAAGCAATTAACACATCTGTTTTTTGGTTTCTAACCTTGGGTACAGCGCTTAGAATTTCTATACATGGAGCAATTTTTGTACACATGATCCCAATGTTAGTATGGAAAGGCGTTACCCCACAAAATGCTGCGTCATATGTTGCCTTATTAGCTTTATTTGGAGTTCCAATTATTATGATAGTAGGCAGGATTAGTGATAAATATGGTCGACCCAAAATTTTAGCTATTTGTTATTTTTTATCAGCTTTATCTCTACTTTTAGTAAATGTTTCACATAAACCATTGTTTTTATTATTATCTTTATTATTATTGGTTGGTTCTGAAGCAGGTTCCGGTCTTAATTGGTCATTGGTTGGAGATTTATTTGGAAGAAAAAATTATGGTATTATCAGAGGTTTACTAGGTCCTTTTTATAATGGTGCTTTGGTTATTACTCCTGTTGCAGCTGGTTATATATTTGATAAAACTGGGTCTTATGAATTAGTCCTTTTAATGGGGGCAATAATTTACATTATGGCTTCTTTGTCTTTTTTAATTATTGGAAAATTGGGAAAAACACTTATAAGTAACAATAACTAGAAAGCGTTTATGTATATTCTTTATAAGTTTTTTTATTATAATGTATAGGTCTCTATTTTAGAAAGTGAAATATATTGACTGCTTTACCTAAGAAAAAACATACCCGAGCAAGAAGAGGAAATAAAAGATCTCACAAGGGATTATCTAAAATCAATGGATATCTCTGTCCCGAGTGCAACGAACCTAGATTACCTCATTCTATTTGTTCAAATTGTGGTGAATATAGAGGAAGACGATATCAGTCTACTCCTGAACCGGTATCAGAAGAAGCTACTCAAACTTAATCTAAATCCCTAATTTCTCTAGTCATACCCTCTATAGAATCTTTCGCGTCTCCAAATAACATATTAGTCTTTTCTAAGAAGAATAATTCATTTTCTACACCAGCAAATCCAGAAGCCATCGAACGTTTCAAAACTATAACTGATTTCGCCTTATCTACATTTAGAATTGGCATGCCATATATTGGAGAACTTGAATCGGTTCGCGCAGTTGGATTAGTTACGTCATTTGCTCCAACAACAACTGCTACATCTGTTCTGTCAAACTCTGAATTTATTTCATCTAAATCTTTTAATTCATCGTAAGGAACATTTGCTTCTGCTAATAAGACATTCATATGCCCTGGCATTCTTCCTGCAACAGGATGTATAGCATATTTTACATTTGTTCCTTTATCTTTTAGTAAATTTGCCAATTCATTTATTTGATGCTGTGCTTGAGCTACTGCTAAACCATAACCCGGGACAAAGATAACGCTTTCTGCATATCCTAAAATCATTGCTGCATCTTCAGTATTCAATGATTTTACTGGTCGGTTTTCATCACTGCCAGATTGGGTAGATCCATCCGCAACACCTATTCCTCCTAGCATTACATTAGCCAAAGACCTATTCATTGCTTTAGTCATAATTCGAGTTAAAATTAACCCAGATGCTCCAACTAAAGATCCAGAAATAATTAATACTGGATTATTTAGAACAAATCCTGCTCCGGCACCAGCAATTCCTGAATATGAATTCAATAAAGCAACTACCACAGGCATATCAGCTCCACCAATAGGTATCACTATTAATAAGCCAACGATCAGTGACAATCCTATTAAGATATAGAGAAAATTGATCGAAGAGATATTTGGAATGGATAAAATGATAGCGAAAACAATAATTGCAATCAATAAGATAAGATTTAAATAATTTCTCAAGGGAAGTAAAATAGGTCTAGTTGAAACAATGCCTTGTAATTTACCAAAAGCTATAAAAGAACCCGTGAAGGTTAAAGACCCAATAACAGTTGCGAAAGCTATAGATGCTAATGTAAATGTCCCCGTTATGGGTTCTCTTGAATACATTAGTTGATAAATTGCCACTAGTGCACTCGCACCTCCGCCAAATGCGTTGAAAACAGCAACTAATTGAGGCATTGCAGTCATTTGAACATATCTCGATAATACTAATCCTAATATTCCTCCAATGAAGAAACCAATTATGATCCATTCAAAGTTAGTATTTGTATATTTTAAAATAGTGATTATTATTGCTATTAACATTCCAACAGAAGCTAATCTATTACCATTTCTTGCAGTAGCAGGAGATGCTAATCGTTTTAGTCCTATGATGAATAAAGAAGCTGATAAAAGGTAAAATATATTTTCTATATTTGACGAAATTTCTAACACAATTATTCCTTGCTTTTACTTTTTTTGAACATTGCTAACATACGATCGGTCACCATGAATCCACCGACAACATTAATTGTTGCTAATATTACCGCAAAGACAGACAATATTGTTGACAGCAAGCCATTTGCATTTGATGCGATAATGATTGCTCCTACAATTACAATACCTGATATAGCATTTGAACCTGACATTAATGGGGTATGTAACGTTGGTGGGACCTTTGTGATAACTTCATAACCAATAAATAAAGATAAAGCAAATATAATAATTAATGATATTAAATCCAATTTTATACTCCTATTCTTTTCTTGCCTTTTTCAATTACCAGCATTGCATCAATTATTTCATCCTGGAGATTAATGTCCATTTTTTCATCTTTAATTAATAGTTCTATAAGACTTAATATGTTTTTTGAATAAACAGTTGATGCATCAAATGCCATTTCTGAAGGTAGATTTGATGGACCGTAGACTTTAGTATCATTAACCGTAATAATTTCTCCAAGTTTTGTACATTCGCAATTTCCACCAAAAGGTGCAGAAACATCAACTATAATGCTTCCTGGTTTCATTAATTCAACCGTTTTTTGTTCTATTAATCTTGGTGCGGGACGACCTGGAATCGCTGCTGTAGAGATAACTGCATCAGATTTTATTATATGTTCTTTTATAAACTCTAACTGTGATTTCTGGTTTTCTTCAGATTGTTCTTTTGCATATCCATCTTTTACTTCTGAATCTTCCGGTACTTCATCTGAAATGAACTTAGCTCCAAGAGATCTAATCTGTTCTCCAGCAGCCAATCTTATATCATACCCGGTGACTTCTGCTCCTAACCTCTTAACTGTAGCGATTGCTTGTAATCCTGCTACGCCTGCTCCTAATACCAATACTTTTGCTGGAGGAATCGTTCCTGCAGCAGTCATCATTAATGGTAGATATTTGTTTAATGAATTTGCAACAATCAACCCTGCTTTGTATCCTGCTATTGAAGCCTGTGAAGAGAGAGAATCAAGCTTTTGAGCTCTTGCTATTCTTGGGACAAATTCCATAGCTAGAAGAGATAAGTTATTCTTCTCGCAGATCTCGGTAACTTTGTTATCAGTTCTGACATTAGTTGTACTGATTACAAGGGAATCTTTTATATATTTATTATCTTTAGAAGAGAAAGCATTTACTGAGGTTATAATATTTGTACCATTTGATAATTTCATAGAGACTTTTGCGCCCACATCTTCATATTGACCATTCAAAAAGCCTGCTTTTTCCCCAGCACCATCTTCCAGTTCCACTGACAAACCCATTTGTATTAATAATTTAACATCTTTAGGAACTAATGAGACCCTGTTTTCAAGAGTATCATTTTCTCTCAATATCCCAACTGTTATTTTTTCAGACACAATCTCTCCAATAAAAGGTTGATATAGTTTAGTTAAAACGAATTTACATATATATTATTTATCGAATTAGTTAATATCTCAAGTGAATAATATTATGAATTTAAAGGAGTTAATTTTATGTATTTAATAAGAAGAACCTATAAAACAAAGCCTTACGAGGCTGTAAATGCAGCAAAATTAATAAAAGAACAAGCTGATTTATATACTTCTGAAGGCCATAGGAGTGAATGTAGAGTTTATTATAATTCAGGTACAACACCAGGAGAACCGAATAGAGTTTATCTAGAATGGACTGCTGAAGTATTTGATAACCCAAGCAGGGAAGGTAATGTTATTCCTAAAAAGATAATGGAAGCTGGAGCTAAATATAGACCACTTCTAGATATAGATAATGGACCTTCAAATTGGATTGAATTTTTTCAGATATTATAAATTTTGAGAGAAACCATGTTTTTAAGTATCGATATAGGGACTTCTTCAATAAAATCTGCACTATTTAATAAAGAAGCAGAAATTGTAGGAGATTCTTTGAATTCTATCCTTCATGAACAGTCATTTACAAAATCAGGAGGTGTTGAGGAAGACCCCCAAAAACTATTCAATTCTACATTAGAATCGATTTCTAGATTAAATACTTATGTTTTAGAGCATAACTTTAAAATTTTATCTGTAAGTATAACTTCCATTGTTTCGACTTTGGTTGGATTAGATTCTAAATATGATCCAATTACTCCTGTTTATCTATACTCAGATACAAGAAATAAAGATTATGTAGATAAATTAACTGATAATGATGAAAATGATAGATACCAAAGAACCGGAGTTAAAAACCACACTTCATATCAACCTTCTCGATTATTATGGTTAAGAGAAAATTATAATCAATATCATCAAGTTAAATATTGGGTAGATTTTCCTGTCTATTTGATGTGTAAACTATTCGCTCCACAAATGCCTTTGACTTCGTTTTCTTTGGCAAGTTGGTCAGGTCTATTTAATTTAAATACAAATAATTGGGATAAAAAAACATTGTTAAAGTCTAAGATCTCTGAAAAAACTCTCCCTAATATAGCATCAACAAAAATGAATTTTTCTAAATTGACAGAACCATACAATCAAAAGTTCCCTTCATTTGATAATATACCTTGGTTCATGCCCATAGCTGATGGTTTTGCAGCAACAATCGGATCTAATTGTATTACTGATAAAGATGCAACTATAACAGTAGGATCTACAACCTCAATGCGTTTTATTACTGAGAAAAATAATATAACTATCCCAGACGGATTGTGGAAATATAAATGTTATGAAAATACATTTGTTATGGGAGGATCATTGACAGAAGGAGGGAACAATCTGTTATGGTTAAGTAAAGTTTTTGATTTAGATTTTAATAATGATAAATACATTCCTGAATTGATCAAAAATTATGTACCTGGGAATCATGGGTTAAGTGTTTTACCTTTTATATCTGGCGAAAGAGCCCCCGGTTGGAACCCAAGAGCTACAGGATCAATTTTTGGTATTAATTTCACTACAACTAAATACGATATTTTGATCTCTACACTTGAATCGATTTGTTATAGATTATTGTACGTAAAAAATAAAATCAATGAAATTAATAAAAATTACGATTTTATTATTTCTGGAGGAGTAATAGACTTGATCCCTGATTATCCACAAATGTTAGCTGATGTATTGGGTAAAAAAATAATAATCAAAGATTTGAAAGAAGCTACTTTAAAAGGTGGAGCAATTTTAGCTTTAAGAACTTTAGGTTTTTGGAGATCATTTAAAGACAAAGATTCAAAGACAATTAAAATATTAAAACCTAACTTAAACAAAAATAAACAACATAAAAAATTATTTAATAAGCATGATAATTTTTATAATAAAACAATTGTTTAACCGCCTCTTGGATAATTCTCGTCAGAATGTGATTCAATAATTATACTTTTTATAGCATTGAAATATTGAATTTTTTTTTCTAATTTAATGTCATTTTGTGTCGATTCACTATTTTCATTGAGAATCATTATTTCAGATGCTGTCTTTTCATATAATCCAGATAATTCTTTAATCGTAAGTTTATTTAAATGTTCGAATTCGTCGTTCATTAAACTATTTATGTCCACCAAATGCATTTCTCATGGCTGATAATATTTTTCCGGCGAAAGAACTATTTTGTCTAGAATTAAATCTTTGACTAATAGATGAATAAATACTGGGTATTGGTACAGAAAGATCTATTGACTCTTTAATTGTCCATCTTCCTTCCCCCGAGTCACTTACTTTAGAATTATAATTGTTTAATTTGGGGTCTATTTTTAATTCAGATGCTATTAAATCTAATAACCATGATTGAATTACTGAACCAGTTCTCCAATTTTCTGTAATATCCTCAAGTTTAAATTTAAAATCAGGCTTATTTTTTAATATATCTAAACCTTCTGCTATAGATTGCATCATTCCATATTCAATTCCATTATGAATCATTTTTACATAATGACCAGATCCAGATCCTCCTACATATAACCCACCTTTTGAATTTTTATCTGAAAGAGCCACAAATAATTCTTTTATTTCTTCATATATTCTTTTTTCTCCCCCGATTGTTAAGCAAAATCCATTTTTTAATCCCCAAATACCCCCACTTGTTCCACAATCAATAAAGTGAATATTGTTTTTCTGGCATTTGATAAAATTTTCTTTTGAATCTTTGTAGAAACTATTACCTCCATCTATTATGATGTCATCATTTCCTAATAAGTTATTTAATTCTTCTATTGTATTATTTGTCACAGACCCACTGGGTAACATTAACCAAATAACTTTTTTACCATTAAATTTACTTATTAAGTCTTTTATACTCTTAGTGATTACTATATTTGAATCTATATTGATGGAAACATTCTTATTTACGTCGTAACAATAAACCTTAAAATTATTGTTGCTGAGTTTTTCAGCTATTTGAGCACCCATTTTACCTAGCCCAATTACTGCTACTTCCATTGGAGACTCCTTTATATATAAAATTTAATTAATTTCTACCTTATTGACCCTATTAGAAGATAGGGTGTGTATATAAGATTCCAAATTAGATTTTATATTTTCTATAACTTCATTTTTCATCATTTGTTTTGTACTCCAGGCAATTAAAGCATCTGAGAATATATCGCCATTAATTGCAAAATTCTCTAACCCTATAGCCTGCGATTCCATAGAGGTTTCGTTTGAGTTGATTTCTAGAATACAATTATTGTTTAAGTCATTATCAATATTAGCTAGACCTATTAGAGTTTTATCAAACAATTCATCATCTGTTCTTCTGATACCCCACAAGGTAGGTCTTATACCTTCATTAATAAACTTTTCCATACCTTTGATGATTGTTTCTTTTTCATTTTGGTTTTGTGACATTTTATAACCATAAAAGATATCAATTATAAATCCTTTATTGTGTAAATTTGCGATATCAATTATATTTTTTATCCTGTCTATTGCCAGCTCTTCAGCTAATTTACTTCTATTTTCGTCAAAATAAATTCTGACACTGAATAAATTAGGATTGAATATTTTTAATATTTCCAGCACATCTTTTGAATTAGGAATTGCTAGCCCACCTCTGTTAATATGTTCTACAGATACTACCGTATTAATATTTAATTTCTTGGATGAAAATAAAATACTTTCACATAGGTTAGGTTCACACCACAGATACAATTCATGAGGGGTTTTTATTTTTTGTATAGCTTGTAAAATCATGTTGGCAGCTAAATTTGCTCTAAGTTTTTCTGCAGCTGATTTGGGTCTTGCAGATTCCAAATTACATGATAATACATTTGTCCTATTATCTAGGCCAATAAATATTTTGTTTTCAGAAAGTTGTATCATTGTTTAGTATTTTAAATTGTTTTTTTAGTTCTTCTAAATTAGTCTCTACAAAATAAACTTTTCTCTTCTTTTTTTTCAAAGCTAAATAATCAGCAATGGCTTGTGTTTTAACAAACGTATTAAGAGTGTACAACGAATTCGGTATATTTAGGTCCACGTTACCGTGTAAGTTTATAAGTATATTTGTTATTTTGTGTTCGCTTCCTTTAAGCATTTGCCCAGTAGAGTGAAGATATTGAGGAGCAACATTTATTGAAAGGAAGATATTCTTTTTTGATAAATGTTGTTTTAAAATTTCAAATTTGCTAGAAAAATCTACATCTTTATTTAATCCGAAGATACAAAAATTTATTATTTTAAATTTTTCAGGAATTTTCTTTCTAATGATTTTGGATATTTTATCACTAGAATATACTTTATATTTAGAATAATCTTTTTCATTACTTGACAATATAATTTGTGTATTTATTTTTGTTTGTTCGACATTCGGTTGATCAAATGGTTGGATTTTTAAAAGTGATCCAAAAATAGCAATCACATATAACCAAATATGTAATTGATAAAAAAGATTTTCAGGACCTGATAGTTTCACTTCCAATTTTTTAGAATTTAAAATGTTGGTATCATTCGAAAAATTAAGATAAGGGAATGGTTTTTTTACATTCATTAAAGGATACAAACCAGAATTGTTTTTACCTGTTGATTCTGAAATTAATTGTTCAATCCATTCTTTAACATAATTATTTTTTTCAGAATTTATACCTAGTATCTTTAGCCCTTGATCAAATTGAGAAAACAGAAAGGCTATTTTGGGAATTGCAGGGTTATTTTTAGAAATTATTCTACACTCTTTATTTGCTAAATTTATTTGATTGATAATATTCTTTACATTTACCCCTCCTAATATAAAAGGTATGATTCCAAAATATGTACATAAACCAAATCTTCCTGGTATTTTTTTTGGAGTTATGAAAGTGTTTTTTTTATCAAACCTACTGTCATAATCATCAGATATGAAATAAATATCTTCATGATTTTTTTCACCCAATATAGAATTCAGAATAAATGTCTCAATAGTTTTGCCAGATTTTGAGCAAACAATAATAGCACTTTCTTGTTCTTTAGAAATTTTTTGTATGAATTTTATTTTTTCGTTCTCAAAATTGTCTAAATAAAAGATTTTTTTTGGAAAATAAAAAGAAGCAATTTTAACTGAGCTAATTGCACCACCCATACCTATGAAAATATATTTTTTGTAAGATCTAAAACTTTTCTCAATCCCAGTAAAATTTGCTATATTTAGATCATCCATCCAATCTAATGGAAATTCTTTGTAAGATTTGAAAGAGCCTTTATTGAAAATTTTTTTAGGTGATCTAAATAATTTTTCAATTATTTTTTGTTCCAAAATTAAAGATTCAATTTCAGAAATAGTCATCTTATTTTTTTTTGATTGATTTAATTTTTTTATTAACTGTCTCTAATACAGAACTGTAAGAATCTTGAAACAGTTTTATTCCATTTAATAATAATTCTTGAGTAATCAAATTTAGATCAAGAATTTTATCTAAATCTTCCATAATCTCAGAATATGTTTCTGATATTTTTAATTTGTTTATTTTAAAATCTTCCTTTTTTAATAAATCATTTATTGTCTCTAAAGGTAATGTATTTATTGTTCCAGATATTGGTAAATTTTCACAATAATATGCAGGATCTAAATCCTCAGCCTTCACACTAGTTGAAGCCCATAAAAGTTTTTGATAATTGTTTTTCATTATTTTTTTTGAGTTTAAATAATGTCCAAATGCCTTGAAAGAATTTGCAATTCCAATTTTATGAAAGAGTTTATTTGAATTTTCTAGATTCATATCAACGGCGGTATCTATTCTACTGATAAAGAATGAAGCAACAGACTTTGAGGAAGTATTTGTTTTTTGAGATTGTAAAAAAGCTTGAAGGCATTTTTTGTATGAATCAAAAGAGAATAATAAAGTTATATTAATATTTATCCCACTTTCCAACAAATGCTGTATTGCTGGAAAACCTAAATCAGTTCCAGGAACTTTTATCATCAAATTTTCTCTGTTTACTCTATTCCATAATCTCTTAGCTTCTTTTATAGTTTCTTCTGTATTATTAGCTAGAAAAGGATCTACTTCTAGTGAAACAAAACCATCAGTTCCTTCAGATTGTTTGTAAATTTTAAATAATAAATCAGAGGACCTTTGAATATCTCGTATGGCTAATTCTTCAAATACACCTTTTGGATCAGAAATATCATTAGAAATTTCTCTAATTGTTTCATCGTAAACTTCTGAAGAGGATATGGCTTTATCAAAAATAGAAGGATTACTAGTAATACCTGTTATTCCTAAATCTATAATTTTTGATAGATCTCCAGAGTCTAACATCTGTTTACTTATTGAATCTAACCAAATGGATTGATTATTTGATATTAAATTTTTTATGTTTGACATTTATGAAAAATTATTTTTTTCTATTTGTTGAAGCTTTTCTTTTCTTCTTTGAAATCTTTTCTCTGGTTTATATTCTGCATTAACGAATGCTTCAACAATCTTGTTCGCTAGTTCTTCTCCAATAATCCTACCACCTAAACATAATACATTCATATCATCGTGTTCTACACCCTGAGCAGCTGAGTAAGTATCGTGACAGATTGCAGCTCTTACGTTTATGAACTTATTTGCAACAACTGATGCTCCTACCCCAGAACCACATAATACAATCCCTTTATCATAGACCCCATGACTTATAGCTTCTGCTACATTTTTTGTTGTATCTGGATAATCATCATCGGGAAAATATTCTTTCGAACCTAAATCTTTAACTTCATATCCGGAATTACTCAAAAGATTTATTATTTTGTTTTTTAATTCATAACCACCGTGGTCAGAACTGATACAAATTTTTACCATGTTAATTATTTTATAGAATTTTTTATGATTTTTTTTGTTTTATCAATTATTCTATCTGTTGAGAAACCGAATTTATCAAGTACTTCACTTCCTTTTGCTGATTTCCCATAAGTATCCATTGATATTATTGTATCGTTGTTTCGAGTATATTTTTGCCATCCCAGACCAATTCCTGCTTCAATAGAAATAATCAGTTTGGATTTTTTTGAAATAATTTGCTCTTGATATTCTTTATTTTGTTCATCAAAAATTTCCCAACATGGCATTGAAACTACCCGTATTTTATACTCAGTGGCAAAATGTTTTGCAGCCTCTATGGTAGGTGCTACTTCTGAACCAGTAGATATAAATGTAATATCTGGGGTACCATCTGAATTTTTATAACAAATGTATGCCCCTCTTAAGAAATCTTTTTCGTTAAGTTTTACTTTGGTAATAGATTCAAGGCTTGGGACTGCTTGTCTAGATAAAATCATCGCTGAAGGATTTGATCTATTTGTTATTGTTGCCTTCCAAGATAACAAAGTTTCTTTTCTATCTGCGGGTCTGAAAACTTTTAAGTCAGGTATTCCTCTTAAACTCATAAGCTGAGAAATTGGTTGATGAGTTGGCCCGTCTTCTCCTAATCCTATCGAATCATGAGTAAGTATCCAAATGCTATTAAGCCCTGATAATGCACTAAGTCTTATAGAGCCTCTCATATAATCAGAAAAAATTAAAAACGTGCCTCCAAATGGTATTAATGACCCATGTGCAGCTATGCCATTTATTATTCCTCCCATTCCATGTTCCCTCACTCCAAATTTTATATTTCTACCAGTTGGTGATTTTTTGGAGAAATTTCCAGAATTATTAATATTTGTATTTGTTGAAGTTGTAAGATCTGCAGATCCTCCCAATAGATTAAATAAGCTTTCTGACAGTATGTTTATTGCTAACCCAGATGATGCTCTTGTTGCTTCTGGTTCATTGTTTTCTTTTATAATTGCATCCAATTCTTTAGCCCATCCATTGGGTAGTTTATTACTCATTAGTAAATTTAATTCTTTATATAAATCAGGGTGTTTCTCCTTATATTCAGAGATTTGATTATTCCAGTTATTTTCAAGAATTTCTCCTTCTTTCTTTATAGTGCTCATATGTTCAAGAACTTCGTTTGGAATTTCAAATGGTTTATATTCCCAATTTAATTTTTTTCTTGTTAATTCAGTTTCATCTTCTCCTAAAGGTTCCCCATGTGCTGTTTCTTTACCAGATTTATTTGGAGATCCATACCCTATTGTTGTATTGGCAATTATGAGACTAGGCTGATCTAAATTATTTTTTGCTTTTGTAATTGAGGCTTCTATTACATTAATGTCATTTCCATCAATATTTTCTGTTACATCCCAACCATAAGCCTTAAACCTTTGCGCAACATTCTCTGTAAAAGCTAAATCGTTTGAACCATCTATTGTTATATTGTTTGAGTCATAAATGTAAATGAGTTTACCTAATTTAAGTGTTCCTGCTAATGAAGCGGCTTCAGATGAAATACCTTCTTGAAGATCACCATCTCCTACAATTGCATATATATAATGATTGATTATTTGAGAATCGAGATTAAATTTAGAGGATAAAATTTTTTCAGAAATTGCCATTCCTACACCGTTTGCGAATCCTTGGCCAAGAGGACCAGTCGTTACCTCTATGCCCATTGAAGGATTTATTTCGGGATGTCCTGGTGTTTTGGAATTCATTTGTCTGAAATTTTTTAAATCATCTATAGAATATTTGTATCCTGATAAAAAAAGAGTTGAATATAATAGTGCAGAAGCATGACCATTAGATAAAATAAATCTATCCCTATTAAAAAACAAAGGGTTTTTTGGATTATGTTTTATCATTTTTTTGAAGAGTACATATGCTATCGGTGCAACACCCATAGGAGCCCCCGGATGGCCTGAACTTGCTTGATTAACCTGGTCTATTGATAAAAACCTTAATGTATTTATTGTTTTTGAAACTATATCCATATTATTAAAGGTAGGAATTTGAGGTTGTTTCCAACTCTATTGTATATAAGCGATGTAAAAATAAAAGACTAGAAACAAATATATTTATAATAGAACTAAAAAAAATTATGCCTTTGAGAAAGTTTTCATTTTGATAGAGTATAAGGATTTATCTGAAGTTATATACAGCTGATCATAATTTGTACCACCAAAACATAAGTTTGCAGTTCTCTGCTCAGGGAGTTGTATTTTAGCTAATAAATCTCCATCTGGCGAAAATATTTGAACTCCGTCCCAAGCAGATGAGAAAACATTACCATTTACATCTACCTTGATACCATCAGGAGAACCGGGTCTTGGTTTAGCAAATATTTTTTTGTTTGAAATTTTATTCTTTGTAACTTTAAAAGAATAAATCATACCCGATTTTCCTGTATCTGTTACATATAAAGTTTTTTCATCAGGTGAAAAAGCTATCCCATTTGGTCCTTCTATGTCTGATGTCATTAAGTGAGTTTTGCCATTATTTTCTATCATGTAAACTCCATTAAATCCTAGTTCGCTAGGTGATTGGTACCCTTCAAAATTAGTTTTTATACCATATTGGGGATCAGTGAACCAAATTGTCCCATCTGATTTAGTTATAAGATCGTTGGGAGAATTTAATTTCTTCTCATCATATTTGTTAGAAATTATACTCACTTCTCCATATTCATTGGTTTTGCTTATAGCTCTCCTTCCATGTTCTGCTGAAATTAGGTTTCCTTCTAAATCAGTTGAATTCCCATTTGAGAAATTAGATGGGTACCTAAATACACCACTTGAATCATTTTTTGGATCGTAATAAAGCATCCTATTAAATGGGATGTCTGACCAAACTAATATTTCTTTACATCTTAGATAAACAGGACCTTCTGCCCATAGGCATCCAACAAATAATTGTTTAATTTCTTTTTTTTGAATAAATAAGTTCTCAGCATCTTTTTGGAATATCTGGACTTCTTTTTTCAAATCATCTTCATTTCTGAATCTTTTGACCACAAGAATTATCCGTTAGTATTTTTTTTCTTAAAAAGATGTTTTCTTAAATCTCTTGGGGGAAGTTGAATTTCATTCACTTGTTCTACATTAGATAATCTAGAGCAAACCCATTTTGTAAATTCAGAATCTGATCCAATCTTAGTCGTCTTGTTAGTATCGTACCCAAAAATGTTTTTATAATCGACATTACTATTAATTACTGTGCGTTTCAGATTGTCTTGTCGATGAGTTAGCAATTTATAAATTAACTCATCTGACCAATTAGAATTTGAATGTCCCCATAAATCGTCAATAAACAAATATTCTATATTTTTACATCTTTCATATAGCACTCCATTCCCTTGATTATTTGTGTAACTATTTCTTACGCTTTCTAACAAATTTGACATTTTAGTGAAAAAGATTTCTTTACCTTTTGTTATCAATTCATTAGCTATCGCAGAGGAAAGATAACTTTTGCCTGATCCCTGAACACCATAAATGAATAGCCACATTGGATTGGATTTTTTGATGAAATCATTCGTTATTTCAATCATGCTTTTTATTGGAAACTTTTTATCATTTTCATAAGCTTTGAAGACTGTTTTTATATCAGATTTTTTGTGTATTTCTTCAATGCCAGACTTTATTATTTCAATATTTTTAGATTTAAACTCAATGTTTTCAACTAAATTAGGATCTGAAAATTTCATCTGAAATCTATCATTGAAATCAAATATAGATTTATTCAAGACTATTACAGTTGGTAATTTTCTGTTGTACCTATAGGTAAATAAATAATCAATTTTTTCTTCCACCCAATTAGAATTAATTTGAGTTCCAAAATCATCGATTATTAAAAATGGTGATTCTATTAAAATATTATAAGAATCTTCATCGTTTGTTGAAATTGTAGATCTGATCTCTTCAATGACATTTTGCATCGACTTAAACGTAACTGGATTGTTCCTCTTTACACAAGCGTGTGCTATCCCTAATGCCATATGTGTTTTTCCTGTACCTGTTGGTCCAGTTATAATTAACCACCCTCTAGGGTCCTCTGAATATAGTTTTGCTAATTCTAAATTTTTTGACAAGTTGCGCCCATCCGAAACTCCTATACTACCATCTGTTCTGAAATTATCAAAAGTAAACTCTTTTAATTTATCAAGACCAAAAAGTCTCAACTTTAATAAATAATCCAAATTTTGATTTTTTTCATTTTGACATTCACAAGGTATAGCATTCCGACGAGTATTTGCATCTTCTCCATCATCTAAGATCCATCTTGCCCCGTTACAAACGAGACATTCATTATCTAAATTTTCAAAATTATCATTAATATTGGGATCAAATTTTTCTTTATTTATTCTGTTTATGATTTCACTTAAGCTTTCCATTATTTATCCTTCTGTAATGGCTTGTTTATTTACAGAATCGATTGTTATAAACCTGCCTATCGAATCGTCAACGCCTAAGGGTATTGTATCTGTTGGACCATTTCTATGTTTTGCGATAATTATTTCTGCTTGGCCTTCTGGATATGGAATTCCAGGATTGTTTTTCATCCAATCTTCACGTGTAGTAAATTTTTCTTCTCTATGGATAAACATAACAACATCAGCATCTTGTTCAATTGAACCAGATTCTCGTAAATCAGATAATAGAGGTCTGTGTGATTGCCTGTGCTCAATTGCCCTTGATAATTGAGAAATTGCAATTACAGGAACTTTTAAGTCTCGAGCCATAGCTTTAATTTGACGAGAAATTTCTGAAACTTCTTGTGCTCTATTTGTGTCTCTGTTACCTTTATTTGTAGTAACAAGTTGCATGTAGTCTATTACAATAAAATCTAACCCATATTCTAATTGTAATCTTCTTGCTTTCCCTCTCATTTCCGCTACAGCTTGTATAGGTGAATCATCAATAAAAATTGATAAATCAGAGAGTCTTCCAATAGCATCAACTAGTCTGTTTTCATCTGAGCTACTTAATCTACGCATTCTTAAGGAATGCATATTGATTCTGCCTTGAGTTGAAAGCATTCTTGTAGCAATTTGTTCTCTTCCCATTTCCAAGGAGAATATTGCTACATTATTATTGTTAGAAGCCGCATTGATCGCAACATTAAGAGCGAACATAGATTTTCCAACAGATGGACGTGCAGCTATGACAATCATATCAGATCTTTGAAATCCACCTAAAAGATCATCTAATAAATTAAAACCTGAATTGACAGGTTGATTCTCATCATCAGACATATCAGTTGATGAGCTCTCTAAATAAGGAGTGAGAGTTTCTCTTAAAGGAACAAAATCTCGGCTCGGTTGATCAGTTCTTATGTTATAAATTATATCTTCTGCCTTGTTTAAAGCGTTTTCAATGTCAGGGTTATTATCAAATCCAATATCTGAAATATTCTCAGCTGCAGAAATTAAAGTCCTCATTGTTGCTGTTCTTCTTACCAAATTAGCATAATGTTTGATGTGCAAAGATGTAGGCACTACATTTATAACTTTTGCTAGATATGCTCTACCACCAACTGATTCCAATTTATCAATAGTTTCTAGTTCATGAGCAATTGTGATCTGATTTATGGGTTGTTGTCTAGTGAATAGATCTTTTGCTATTTCAAAAACTAGCCTATTTGCTTCCATATAAAAATGCTCAGGTTCTAATATTGAAGCTATTTTAGAGAACGCCAAATCATCTATAAGCAATGAACCTATTACAGATTCCTCAGCGGACAAATCATGAGGGAAAAGTCTATCGGATAAAACCATATTTAAAATTTAATTATTTTTTACTGTGTATCTGATTTATTATCTTCATTTTCAGGTAATTCAGAAGTGGTTTTATCATCTTTTTTTTCTTTTATTGAATTATCTTTATTTATATTTTCTTTTTCTTCTAATTTTTTTAATTTTTCTTGTTCGATTTTATTTTCTTCTATCAAGATTTTAGATTCTTCGTCTGGGACTACATCTATTTCTAAATCAATTTCAACTTCTTCAACAAACTTTGCTTTTATCTTATAGTTTCCTATAGTACGAATGGGTTCCTGAATAATAAAATATCTTCTATTCATAGGTTTACTAATTAATGTCTCAGTATGATCGGCAATTATCGATGGAGTTATCGATCCATATAATCTACCTGTGGGTCCTGTTCTTACTTCAATTTTGATTGATGATTCTTGCAAAACTTCAGCTACTTCTTTCCAATCCTTAGTTTCTTCGATTCTTCTAACTTCAGCTTCAGCCCTGAGTTTTGTTGATCTTTGTAATGCTTCTTCTGTAGCCAAAACGGCTAGGCCATTAGGAATTAAGTAGTTTCTAGCAAATCCTGGTTTTACGTTTCTTACATCTCCTGCTCGAGCTGTTGGTAACAAATCTTTTAAAAACAAAATGTTCATTTTTTGATTATCCTCCAATCACATTTACTTAACACTGTTAAAATTTGCTAATATTAATTTCAAAGTATAATGTGATAACAAAATTATTTTATATATTTAAATGATAACTTAATTCAGGAGTGAATAATGCAATTTGATGAAATCCTAAAAAAGACTGAATACACAGAATCAAATAAGCCTAATTTGAAAGACTATGAGAGCGCATACAATTCATTTGATTGGAATGACGATGGTTATTCACGATTGGAATGGCTTTCAGATGGCGGTTTAAACAACGCTTACGAATCAATTGACAAGCATGTTGCCAAAGGATTTGGTGATAAATTATCCATGATTTGGATAGGTAAAAATGGTGAAGAAGAAAAATATACTTACTCAGATTTTAAAGAAGAGTCCGACAAGTTTGCTCAAGTAATGATCAAATTAGGAATGGAAAAAGGTGATCGAGTGTTCATCTTTATGGATAGATTACCAGAATTATATTTTGCAGCCATGGGTATTCTCAAAGCAGGAGGTATAATTGCTCCATTATTTTCCGCTTTTGGACCAGACCCGGTCAAAGATAGAATGCTAGATGCAGGAGCTACTTATTTGATAACTTCTCCTGATTTAAGAAATAAAATAAGCTCAATCATACCCGATATTAAAACTCTAAAAAATATAGTTGTTATCAATAAAGATAATCGCCAGAAAGAATCATTGGTTAAAGGAGATTTAGATTATTATGAATTGATGAAAAAAGTGAAATCATCTGAATTTAGCATTGTAAATACTTCGCAATATGATTTTGCAATAATGCATTATACCTCTGGTTCTACAGGTAAACCCAAAGGTGTTTTGCACAGACACCAGGCTGTTGTCCAACAATTACTTACTGGTCATTGGGCCTTAGATTTAAGACCTGGAGATATGTATTTTTGTACAGCAGATCCTGGCTGGGTAACAGGTACATCTTATGGAATGATTGCTCCGTGGACAAATGGAGTTACTCAAATCATTTATGAAGGAGGGTTTGGAGCTTCTGCTTGGTATGAAATCATTGAAAAATATAAAGTTGATGTTTGGTATACAGCTCCAACGGCTATAAGATTGCTTATGAGAGCAGGGGAAGATGTAGTAAAAAAATATGATCTTTCCTCTCTTCGTTTCATAGGTTCAGTTGGGGAACCATTAAACCCAGAAGCTGTTGTATGGGGTAATAGAAATTACAAAATGCCCATTCATGATAATTGGTGGCAAACAGAAACGGGAGCTATAATGTGTGCTAATTTTTCATCCAATAAAATAAAACCTGGATCAATGGGTAAGCCAATTCCAGGAGTAACTATGGGTATTTTAGATGATGAATACAATGAAATTGAAACTGATAAAAGTGGAATCTTAGCAGTTCGACCTGGCTGGCCATCTCAAATGTATGCATATTGGCAACAAGATGAAATGTATAATTCTAGATTTAAAAAAGGATGGTACATAACTGGAGATCAAGCTTCTTGTGATAAAGAGGGATATTTTTGGTTTCAAGGAAGGGCAGATGATGTTATTAATACAGCTGGCCATCTGGTAGGGCCTTTTGAAGTTGAAAGTGCTTTAATTGAACATCCTGCTGTAGCAGAAGCTGGAGTGATAGGTAAACCTGATCCAATAGCTATGGAAATAGTCAAAGCTTTTGTTACTTTAAATCCTGATTATGAACAAACAAATGATTTAAGAAGAGAATTGATTAGATTTGCAAGAGAAAAATTATCAGCTGGAGTGGCACCTCGAGAAATAGATTTTCTTGATACTATGCCAAAAACTCGATCAGGTAAAATAATGAGAAGGCTTTTAAAAGCTCGTGAACTGGGAGAGCCGGAGGGAGACATTTCAACTTTAGAAGATGATTAAATAATTAGAAAAGGAAATCATGACAACATCACAATGGGGATCTATATATAAAGATTTGGGTATAAAACCAATAATTAATGCCACAGGGAGTGTCACAGCTTTGGGTGGTTCAATAGTTGCTGATGAAGTTAGAGCAGCTATGGAAATGTCAAACGACGTTTATGTTCCTATGTCTGAATTAGAACAAAAAGCCGGAGGTGAAATTGCGAGAATTTTAGATGTCCCGGCAGCGTACATAACTTCAGGCGCTGGTTCTGCATTAACTCTTGCAGCAGCAGCGTTTATGGCTGGTTCCGATGACGATAAAATTCAACAACTTCCAAATACTGATGGAATGCCAAATAAAATTTTGATTCAAAAAAGGCAAAGATATTGGTATGATCGATGTATGGAATTCTCAGGAGGTCAATTGGTAGAGGTGGGAAATGAAGATGGGACTTCTGCAGATCAACTTATTAAAGCAATAAATGAAGATACGGCTTGTGTTCATTTTCCTGTTTATGAACAAAAAGAAATTGATGATAATATTTTGTCTTTAGAAGAAGTTATAGAAATAACGCATTCAAAAAACAAATTTGTTTCTGTAGATGCAGCAGGTCAAATTTATCCGCTAGAGAATTTTGGAAAATATGTTAAGATGGGAGCAGATTTTCAATGTATAGCTGCAAAATACATGGGGGCTCCCCATTCAACAGGATTAGCTTTAGGTACCGAAGAGATAATTGATGCTATATCTCGACATTCATTCATTGGCTACGAAAGTAGAAGAATACGAGGGATTGGCAGACCTCATAAAATAGATAGACAAGAAATCATTGGAGTAGTTGTAGCTGTGAAAAGATGGCTAAGTATGAATCATGAAGAAAGACTATCTAAAGCAGAAACACAAACCAATACAATATTTAACAAAATAAAGAACATTGATGGATTACAAGTAAAAATCATTAATAACATTATTGGTCATCAACCCTTCGGTTTGTCTTTTGATATTGATGAATCAAAGTTTGGAATTAATAATGAATCGTTTGTTGAGTTGCTTAAAAATAACGAACCTTCCATCTGGACACGAGTTCCTGATGGAGAAAAATCGATTGTTATACATGTTTTCGGAATGAATTCAAAAGAAGCAGAAATTGTAGGAGATTCAATATCTAAAATTCTAAAGGATATTAAATGAAGACAATTTCCTTATTGAGTCCTGGAGACATGGGCTCTAATATCGCTAAATTTTTAATTGATGGAGGTTACGAAATTATTTCACCACTTGATGAAAGATCAAAATCAACTAAAGATAGAGCTAATAAAATGGGTATTAAAAATTGTCATACTCTAGAAAATGCAATAGATAACTCACAATTGTTGATTTCGATTTTGGTACCTAGTGAAGCTTTAGGATTATCTGAGAAATTGGCAAGATTGGATAGTAAAACTAAGAATTCTATTTTATTTGCGGACTTGAATGCAATTGCACCGAATACAACTATCAAGATGGAAAATAATTTAAAAAATACTAAAATCACTTTTGTTGATGGTGGAATTATTGGCGGACCACCAAAAGATACTAATTTTCCAAGAGTTTATATTTCAGGTAGCAATTCTTACAAATTGGCTGAATTAAATAATAAAGGAATGAAAATTATAGATATGGGAGGTAATATTGGTGATGCTTCAGCAATTAAAATGGCATATGCATCGATTACAAAAGGATATTCTTCTCTACTATTAGGAGCTATGTTTTTGGCGATAAAATCCAATAATTATGACTTACTGATTAAAGAAATAGAATCTTCTCAACCAAATGTTTTTAAAGATTTAAATAATTTAAACTCTATTCCATCAAAAGCGCATCGCTGGATTGGTGAAATGTATGAAATTTCTAAAACTTATGAAGGATATGAATTGTCTGGATCATTTCATGAAGCAGCCGCAACTATTTATGAAGAAGTTTCTAATTCTTTGTTAGGAAAAAACAGGCCCTCAAATAATCAAATAAATTTTAAAGGGAAAGAATTTTTTGAAAAATTAATGAGAGGATAGTTGTGTTATTATTCCATCAATGTTTTTTGCTAATAAACTAAATTCTTCTAGTGATTTTGAATTATTAATTACAGTTGGTTCATATGAAGAAGAATAATCAGCTAACAATGAAATTTCGCTCAATATAGGTAAATTAAGCTCTTCAGCCATTTCAATAGCAGCACCTTTTCCAAAAATCCCTCCTGTCATATTTTCAACAACACCAAAGACTTTCAAATTTAATTTTCTTATCATATTTATTGATCTTTTGGCATCTAAAGCTGCCAATTCTTGAGGAGTTGATACAATTATGAAACCATCTAGGTTGAGTGTTTGCATAACAGTCAAAGGAGCATCTGAAGTGCCAGGAGGTAAGTCACATAACAAATAATCTATATCATTCCAGTTTGTTCTAGAAATAAATTGGTTTATGGCATTATGAATCATTGGACCTCGCCATATTATTGCTTCATCTTCATTCTCTTGAAAAAAACCCATTGACATGACTGATACACCATATTTATTGGGAGGTATCATTTTACCTTCTGAATCTGCTTGAGGCCTTTCGGAAATTTTCAATACTCTAGTGACATTAGGACAATCGATATCACAATCAAGAATCCCTACTTTTTTACCTTGTTTTGCTAAAATAATTGCAAGATTAGTTGTTATTGTGGTTTTTCCTACGCCTCCCTTGCCAGAATAAATTCCTATTTTGTAAGATATAGAATTTAGAGATTTGGATATTTCTTGTTTTTCTTTAAATTGCTCTCGGACTTGTGCTAAACGTGCTTCCTCAGCAGGTGTAAGCTTTCTTGGTTCAGCCATCTAATCTATACCTAAAAGTCGTTTTCCATCTTCAGTTATCAACTCTGGGTTCCATGGAGGCTCAAAAACTAAATCTACAACAACATCTTCAACATCTTCAATTTCCGCTATTCTCCATTCAGCTTGTTGTGCAATATATGGTCCCATTCCACAACCTTGAGCAGTAAGAGTCATTTCGACATGGACTTCATTATCTTCAACAGCAACATTATAAATTAATCCCAAATCTACCACGTTTACAGGGATTTCAGGATCGTAGACTTCCTTTAAGGCTTCCATCACATCATCTTTTGTTAATTTACTCATATTGACTCCTTGATAAATATTATATAATAAAAAATTTTATATTTAAGTTGTTTTACTCACAATATTTTTTCTCAATTCACTTATTTGATCTCTTATGATGGCTGCTTTTTCAAATTCTAAAGATTTAGCTGAATTTTTCATTTCTTTTTCTAATTCTTTGATTAATTTTGTTATTTGTTTTGGGGTATAATCTTCTTTTATTTCTACAATATCTTCTCCTAGTTGATTCTCCTTTATTCTAGCAGTTAAATCTTTGACTTCTTTTACTATTTTTTTAGGTATTATATTGTTCTTTTTATTATGATCTTTTTGTAATTCTCTTCTACGATATGTCTCAGATATGGCAAAATCCATCGACCTTGTTATTTTGTCCGCATACATTATCACTTTTCCCTCATCATGCCTAGCAGCTCTTCCGATGGTTTGAATTAATGATGTTGAAGATCTAAGATATCCTTCTTTATCTGCATCTAAAATTGCAACTAATGAGACTTCAGGTAAATCTAATCCTTCTCTTAAAAGATTTATACCAACTACTACATCGTATGTACCCAAACGAAGATCTCTTAAAATCTCAATTCTTTCTATTGTGTCTATTTCTGAATGAAGATAGTGCACTTTAATACCGATTTCTCTCATATATTCTGATAATTCCTCTGACATTTTTTTTGTTAAAGTTGTCACCAAACATCTTTGTTTTTTTTCAATATTATTTTGTATTCTATTTACTAAATTATCTATTTGATTTTTTGTTGGTTCTACAATTATTTCAGGATCTAGTAAACCTGTTGGTCTAATTATTTGCTCTACCCGATCTTGCTGCTCATTATTTTCGTAATTTCCTGGAGTAGCTGATACGAAAACAGTTTGGGGTATTTTATTTTCAAATTCGTTGAAGTTTAAAGGTCTGTTATCTTTAGCTGAAGGAAGTCTGAATCCATGCTCAACTAACGTTGTTTTTCTTGAAAAATCTCCTTTATACATTCCATTTATTTGAGGTATAGTTATATGAGATTCATCGATAAAAATCATATAATCTTCATTAAAATAATCCAATAGTGTCCAAGGTGCACTTCCTGGCTTTCTTCTACCTAAATGTAATGAATAATTTTCTACACCAGGACAAGACCCTGTTTCACGAAGCATTTCCAAATCGTAATTTGTTCGTTCACGCAATCTTTGTGCTTCTAATAATTTTCCTTCTTTTTCTAATTCGTCTAATCTGAGGGATAATTCATTTTGTATGTCATCTATTGCATCTTTTAAACTTTCTTCAGGAGTAACAAAATGTTTACTTGGATAAATAGAAATTTTTTCCATATTTCTAAGTTTGTTTTTTGTTAACACATCTATTTCTGTAATTGTTTCTATTTCATTTCCATAAAATTCTATTCTGATTGAAAATTCTTCATAGGAAGGCATTATTTCAACTATATCTCCCTTGATTGAAAAAGTACCTCTTTTATTTTCATAATCATCTCGCATGAAGTACATTGAAATAAGCTTTTTAGATAAATCACTTGATTTAATTTCATCTCCAACATTTAAATCAACTGAAATCGATTTGTATTCTTTAGGAGATCCTAGACCGTAAATACAAGATACCGATGCAACTATAATTGTGTCATTTCTTGTTAAAACAGATCTGGTGGATGCATGTCTGAGTCTGTCTATTTCATCATTGATATCTGATTCTTTTTCAATATAAGTATCGGTTCTTGGTAAATATGCTTCTGGTTGATAATAATCATAGTATGAAACGAAATATTGAACAGAATTATGAGGAAAAAACTCTTGGAGTTCACTAGCCAACTGAGCAGCTAAAGTTTTATTATGAGCTATTACTAAAGTTGGTCTTTGCACACTTTCTATAATTCCAGCCATGGTGTAAGTTTTTCCTGACCCTGTGACTCCCATTAAAGTTTGAAATCTCAAACCATTTTTTAAACCATCAACTAATTTTGAGATGGCTTTTGGTTGATCCCCGGTATGCTCAAAGGGTGAAACAATTTTGAATTTATTAGCTTTATTAATAGAATTTCCTTTTTTTACATATAAAAATTATTTCATTTGAATTTTCATCATATTGACCCTTATTATAATCTCCAAAAATATCAATTATTTCTAACCCAATTTCATCTGTTATTCGAATTACATCTTCAATATAGAGAAAATTTTCTACAGAAAATAATTCGACAGATAAATCACTTAGTTGTATTTTTAGATAATTTTTATGTATTCTTCTTTTAAAATCAACGTCACTTTTACTATATATTTCATAACTTTGCTTATTCAGTATTTTTTTTACTACAAAAGAGTAATTTTCAGTAGGCTTATAAAGATTAGGGTTGTGTAAATCAAAAATTAATAAACCATCTTTTTTTAGATGTTTGGACCCGATGCATAAAGCTTTAGTTTGATTATTTTCTGTTCCAGCATTCATTAAGGAATACGATGGATATATAACCAGATCATGAAGTTTATTGTTCATAGTATTATTGTTTTCTCTGATATCTAACTTTTTCATATCTTCTTTGATTAAAGTAATTATTCCTTGTAATGGTTGTTTTATCTTAATCTTTGATTTACATACATTTAGCATATCTTGGCTATCATCAACTCCAATCCAATTTACTTTATTTTGAAGACAATTTATAGGAACTCTGCCTGTTCCTACTCCCATTTCTAGAATATTTTTTGTTTTTGGAGTCATAAAAGATTTATAGAATTCAAGATCATTTGGAGAAATCAAATGGTAAATTATATCGTACCATTTTGACCATTCTTTATAATTAGTTTTAGTTTGGCTCATTTTATAAATCATATGGGTTTACTTTATAAATTATTTATATATAAGTTAATAAAAGTTTAATGCTTAATATTTGTAATAATAAGTTAATTATATGAAATTATCATCAAGACAATCTAGATTGGGTACAGAAACAGCTTTTGAAACGTTAGCAAAAGCGAAAAAGCTTGAAGCTCAAGGAAAAAATATAGTACATCTTGAAATAGGTGAACCTGATTTTGATAGCCCTTCATATGTTATTGATGCAGCTAAAGAAGCTTTAGATCAAGGATTTACTCATTATGGCCCATCAGCTGGTCAACCAGAGTTAAGAAATGCAATTGCTATTCATCAAGGAGAATTCAATGGATATTCAATTTCACCAGAAAATGTTATAGTTACCCCAGGAGGGAAACCTGTGATGTTTTTTTCTTTGTTGGCGTTAATTGAAGAGGGAGATGAAGTAATATATCCGAACCCAGGATTTCCTATTTATGAATCAATGATTAATTACTCAGGTGGCACACCAATTCCTATGAAATTGGAAGAAGCAAAAGACTTCAATGCAAATATCGATGATTTGAAAAAATTGATTACAGATAAAACAAAAATGATGATTATAAATTCTCCTAATAATCCTTGTGGATCAGTGACTACTAAGGATGATTTGGAACAAATTGCTGAGATAGCAATAGAAAATAATATTATAGTTCTTTCTGATGAAATTTATAAAGATATGTATTACGAAGGAGAACATTATTCCATAACAAAATTTAATGGAATGAAAGAACGGACAATCATCCTTGATGGATTTTCTAAAAGTTATGCCATGACCGGTTGGAGATTGGGGTATGGCATTTTTCCGGACTTTTTAGTTGAAGACATAACCAAATTAATGACAAATTCTGTTTCTTGTACTTCTGTTTTTAGTCAAATGGCTGCTATAGCTGCTCTAGAGGGATCCAGGGAATTCACTATAAACATGATGGAAAAATTTAAGATAAGAAGAGATATTATTGTTAATGGTTTGAATTCCATTGAAGGAGTAACTTGTAGAACTCCATTAGGTGCTTTTTATGCTTTCCCAAATATTTCCGGAACAGGATTGTCAAGTTCTGATTTCGCTGATATAGCATTAAATGAATATGGTGTAGCCTTATTGTCGGGTACTGCTTTTGGTGAATATGGAGATGATTACATTAGAATTTCTTTTGCAAATTCTGAGGAAAATCTTCTAAAAGCGATTGATAGATTAAACGATATGATAAAAAAACTATAAGATATTTATATCCAAAAATACTCCTTTGCCCCGCGAAGTTTTTATTATATCCAAGTTGTTAGTCAAATTGTTTGCTTTTTCTCTTATCCTGAATATGTGAAGTCTCATAGCTGACTTATTTATATTTTGATTGTCGGGCCAAAGTATTTTTTCTATTTCTTCATATAATAAAACCTGTCCATTTTTTTGGATTAGATTTTTTATTATGAGATACTCAGAATTAGATAAAGAAATTTCCTTATCTTTAAATTTTAGTAACTCCAAATTATCGTCTAGTTCAAAAAAAGAAGCTTCTTCTGAATTTTTTTGATTATTTGAAAAAACATTGCTAAAAGCAATATTATCTTTATTTGTTTCTAAGTTTCCTGATTTTATTCTGTTATAAAAAGAAATCAATTTACCTATTGATTCTAATTTATATTCGAGTAATTTAAATTCTTGATGCCCATCAAAGAAAACATAAACACAAGCATTAGTTTCCAGTCGATTGAGCATTGGTATTGCAATAACATATTTGAATTTAATTTCACTGAACCAATTGGGAAATAAATCACTGTCTTTAATTTTGTCATATATTTTAGAATTACCAGTAGAGCCTGTAATAATTGCTAACGTATTATCTTGATTGAATTCAGAATTGAAAGACTCCAAATTTAGTTCTTCAGAGCTACTAAAAGTTTTTGGTTTAAAAGACCCATTCATTTTGTCCATTTCAGTTATTATTACACATTCGCTATTAGATATAATTCTTATAGAATTACATAAATCTTTATGATTACTTGTTTCTTTGTTCAGGAAATCAATACCATCAATTATTCTAGTTTTCTCATTAAGATCAATAATTCTATTTTTTAAATAATCATTTTCTTTAGAGAATTTAATAGATTGATTTCTGAAAAATAAAAAACCAATAATAAACAAAATAAGTAAAGAAGCTAAGAATGTAATGACTGAAATTATAAGCATAATATTTTTTTCTATACGCTTATTTTATTTGAATTTGAAATTTATTATCTACTAAGATTTAATATCTCTTTGATAGAAAACGTAAAGTCCTATAATAAAACTTATTATAATCAATAATGAAATTACCAATATGTGAAGAGAATTTACACCATTTTGTATTACAGCATTACTATTATAGTAATAGTGCAGAGCAATATACCTAGTAAAATCTAATTTATCTACAACAGTGTATATGGAATCAAATACATATCCAGTAATCGCAATAAAAGCAGTAATAGATGCTGCTATAGATCTTTTACCTGTAATGGCTCCAATAGAAAACGAAATTGATCCAGTACACAACCCAAAACTAAATAAAGCAATTGCTGCATAGAGAAGGTTTATCAAACTAATATCAAAATTGAAGACTAATGACCCAATTCCAAGTGTTATTGCAAAAATTATGGCCAATAATAAAATACAAAAAACAAGTGCTAAGTATTTTTCTATATAAAATCTAGTTCTAGAGATTGATAAAGTTAAAATTTGGTCTATTGTTTTATTCCCTTCTTCTGTTGCTATTGATGATGAGCCTATGGTTATACCAAAAGCTCCAATAATTAAGGGTCCAATAAGATGCATGAATTCTCCATTTAAAAATCCAGTAACCGATAAATCATCTCCAAATCCGGCGATTGCTTTTACAGCATCGGGGAATAAATCTAACATTTGTCCAAATGTGTCTGAAAACAAGGTCCAAAAATACGTCAATAATAGAGTATATGCAACTGCTCCTAAGCAGAAAGAGATTATTTTTTTTCGGTTTTGATAAATATCGTTTCTTAGAATATACATTTTTTTAGAAATACTCCAATAAAGTTTCATTTAGATCGGAAGTATCAGAATAGAGTTGTTCAATTTTATATTTTGATAAAAATTGAACAAAATCGTTCATTGATCCTACTATGTAAAAAATAAATTCATTTTCATTTCTAATATAGTTTTTTATTGCTTTGTTTTTTTTGATATCTTGTATTTTGGGGGATTCAACAAATGTAACGGTTATTTTTGTTAAAGACTTTCTGTTTAATTCTTCTTTACTTTGTGAAGCAACTACTGATCCTTCTTTGATAATAGTGACTCGATCGCAAGTATTTTGAATTTCTAATAAATCGTGAGAAGACAGTAGGATAGTAGATCCTGATTGTTTTTCTTCTTCTAAAAGTTTACGAAACTCTCTTTGAAGGTTTGGGTCTAATCCACCTGTAGGTTCGTCAAGAATTAATAATTTGGGGCTTTTCATAAATGCTTGAACTATACCTACTTTTTGTTTATTTCCTTTAGATAAATCTGCTATTTTTCTGTTAAAATCTAGATCAAATCTATTAGAAAGGTCTTCGTATCTTTTGGATTTACTGTTTTCTAATCTAAGAAGATATTTGAAATAATCTATGGATCTCATGTTTTCATATGATCTGAAATCGCCTGAAAGGTATGATATGTCTTTCCTTTGAATATGATTATTTTTTTTTATTTTTTCTCCCATGATATACATATCCCCGGAAGTTACATTTGTTAACCCTAAAAGACATCTCATAGCTGTGGTTTTACCAGCTCCATTTGCTCCTAGTAGTCCATGAACTTCCCCTTCTAATACTGAGAAATCTATTTCATTTAGAGCAGTTAAATCTCCAAATTTTTTTGTTAATTTTTCTACTTTTATCACTGTAGTCATATGTAATTATTACTAAATAGTTTTTGAATACATTTCAACGGATTCATCATTAAAATCAGCATTTGTAAATACTTTTTGAACATCATCTAAGTCTTCTAATTCGTCTAGTAATTTTAATGTTTGACTTGATTGATTTTTGTCTAAACTAACAGTTGAATTAGGGACTAGAGCTAATTCTGCTTTATCAATTGTAACGGAATCATTTTTTTGAATCTCTTTCTGAATATTTGAAAGATTCGTATAAGAACAAGTTATTTCTATGATTTTATCTAAAATATCAAAATCTTCTGCACCTTGATCAATAGTATCCAATGCAATAAGCTCTGGGTCTCCATCTGATATGGTCATTACAATCTGACCTTTTTGTTCAAAGTTCCATGATACCGCCCCGGTGGTTGCAAAAGTCCCTCCCGCCCGAGTTATAGTAGATCTTACACTTGCTGCAGATCTATTTTTATTATCAGTAAGAGTTTGAATTATGATTCCTACTCCTCCTGGACCAATTCCTTCATAGGTGATTTCTTCAAAACTATCTGCTCCACCTGCATTATTTCCTGAACCTTTAGCAATGGCTCTATCGATATTATCCTTTGGCATATTTTGAGATTTGGCATTATCAATTGCTAATCTTAATCTGAAATTCAATTCAGGATCTGAGTCTCCGCTTTTAGCTGCAACGGTTATTTCTCTTGATAGCTTAGTAAACAAAACACCTTTTCTTGCGTCTTGAATACCTTTCTTATGTTTTATGGTGCTCCATTTTGAATGCCCAGACATAATATTTTCTCTATTTACAAAATTTCCAGCATTATTTTAGTATTTTTTTTTGTTGATGCTAGTTTTAATATGTTTCTTATAGATTTAGCAACTTTCCCGTTTTTTCCTATTATCTTACCTTTGTCACTTTCGTCTACTGTCAATTTAATTATTGTTTTATTATCTTCATCAAAAGATTCAACATGAATTTGATCCTTTATTTCGACTAGACAACTTGCTATATACTCAACTAACTCTTCTGGATTGGTTGGATTACTATTTTTTCCCATTTTTTTTCTCTTTTATGGCAATTCCTTTGGTCTTCATTAAGCTATAAACTGATTCTGAAGGTTGTGCTCCGTTGTTAATCCATTTAAATATTTTTTCTTCATCAATTGTAATGTCGGGAGGATCTTGCAAAGGATCATAAGTGCCTATCAAATCTATATACTTACCATTCCTTGGAGCCCTTTGATCGGCAACCACTATTCTGTAGAAAGGTTTTCCTCTACTTCCCATTCTTCTAAGTCTAATTCTGACCATTTAAATATGCCTTGTAGTTTGTTAACAAATTAATTTTACTCTACTTTATTGTCATTTATCCACACAGTTCCGTCTGAAAAAAATTCTTTTTTCCAAATAGGGACTGTTTTTTTTAATTCATCAACAAAAAATTTTGAAGATTCAAAAGCCTCTTTGCGGTGTTTACTTCTAATAATCAAAATCATACTTATTTCTCCAGGATATACATAACCTGTTCTATGGATCACTATTACATTATCAATTGACCATTTATCTTTGATTACTAAAATAATTTGTTCAATTTCATTTTTGGCCATTTCTTCATATGATTCATAAAAAAGTTTTTCTACTTTTTTATTTTGATTGAATTCCCGAGTAACCCCATAAAATGTGACTATAGAACCGTTGATTGAATCAATGTTTTGTGGAACAAATTCTTCAGCCAAAATTTTCTTTTTTGTAATAATTATGTTGTCTTTGATTGTTATGTTGTTTCCTTTTCCGCCACTAACTGGTGGAATGATTGCTATTTCGTCTCCATCAAAAACCTCAGTATCCAAAGTGCAGTACTCCATATTTTTTGCATACATATAGTTTTTCCTATTTAATATTTCTATATTGTGTTCTTCTGCTATTAATTCAAGTATTTCTTTAATAGTTCTCACACCTTTAAATGAGACATTTAATTCATTCATCCCAATATCATCTTTGATTTTAGCAAAAAACTTTATTTTAATATTTGTCATTTGTTAGGTTCTTAGTTTTCATTTATAGTAAAATTATATTCTAGTTACATAAAAGGGGAGATCGCATAGAGGCCTAGTGCACCCGCCTGCTAAGTGGGAGGGGTTTACGCCCCACGCGGGTTCGAATCCCGCTCTCCCCGCCATAAATTTGTTTTATACTTTAAAGTCTACAGACTTTTGAGAAATAGGAAATGCTTGTAAATAAAAGTGAAATAGAGTCTTATCATATCTGGACTGTCGGATGTCAAATGAATGTTGCGGATTCACAAAGAGTTGATGTAGGTCTAAATAAGTTAGGTCTTATAAAAGAAAGTAATATTGAAAATGCTAATATTATTGTTCTTAATACTTGCGTGGTTAGACAATCTGCGGAAGATACAGCCACAGGATTATTAGGGAAATTATTAAAGTTTAAAAATAATGATAAGCGTTATATATGTGTTACGGGATGTATGGTTGAGTCCAATACAAAAAACCTAAGTCAAAGATTTCCTCAAGTTGATTTATGGGCTAAACCTCAAGAAACTTCAAAAATAATAGAAAACATAGCGGATTATTTAAATCTTTCATCTGAAGGATGTGTTGAAAACCTTATTCCAAAAAGATCTAACTATACAGAATTTGTTCCTATAGTTCAAGGGTGTGATAAATTTTGCACGTTTTGTGTTATTCCTTACAGAAGAGGTAGAGAAGTAAGTCGAACAATTGATGAAATAATATTTGAAATAGAAACTTTGGCTAATAATGGGACATTAGAAGTTACTTTATTAGGACAGAACGTTGATTCTTATGGACACGATTTGAATCCAAAAGTAGATCTGTCAGATTTATTAATCGAAGTGGAAAAAATCCCAATGATTAAAAGAATAAGATTTTTAACTTCTCATCCCAACGATATGTCAATAAAATTATTAGAAACCATAGGTTCTTTAGATAAAATCTGCGAATCAGTAAATCTTCCATTTCAATCTGGTTCAGATAGGATATTAGCAAATATGAGAAGAGGATATACAAGAGATCAATACTTATCAAAAATTGATCAAATAAAACTCATTTTACCTAACAGTACGATCACTACTGATCTTATTGTTGGATTTCCTGGTGAAAAAGAAGAAGATTTTGAAGATTCAATTGATATTTTGAAGAAAGTTAAATTTGATAAGGTACATGTTGCAGCATATTCTGAAAGAAAGGGAACTTATGCTTTCCGAAAAATAGATGATAATATACCAGTTAACATAAAAAGATTAAGGTTAAATAAAGTTAATAGATTACAAGAAGAAATCCAACTTGAATTAAATAATAAATATTTAAATAGTGTCTATAAGATTTTGATAGATGGAAAAACCAAAGATAGATTTTATGGAAGAACATTGGGTGATAAATTGGTTTATATTAAAGATATAAATGCATCTGATTTAGGAAGCATCATAGAAACAGAGATTAATGAAGTTTCACCTTATTCATTAAGTGGTAGTAAAATTTAATAAATTTTCTTTTTTACAAAAATAAATGTACAATAAAATACTTAAAATATCTAAAAAAATTATTATACTTACATATCTTATATAATAAAAATAAATGGTTATAAAATCTAGCAATAAAATAGAAATACCTATAACAGAATTAGAGCAGTCTGCATTTTGTCAAGATGGATCTAATTATAGAACACGTACACTAGAAGAGGAATTTAAATCGGGTGTTCGTTGGCAAAAAATACCTACAAGATATCTAAAACTTTCTCCAGAAGAAATTCAGGATTCAATAGCTGAAATAAAAAACTCATTGAAAAATCGAATCGTAGTATTGGGTCATCATTACCAAAGAGAAGACGTCATAAAATATTCTGATATTCAAGGCGATTCATTCTTATTGTCAAAATTGGCAAGTGAAATGCAAAATTCAGAAATAATAATTTTTTGTGGAGTTCATTTTATGGCTGAAACTGCGGAAATCTTATCAAATGACAACCAAAAAGTTATTTTGCCAAATATGGCCGCAGGATGTTCAATGGCAGATATGGCAAGTTTTACTCAAGTTAAGGAATCATGGGTACAATTAACCTCTCAGTTGCAATCGAAGTCAGTAAAGAAGCCAATTATTCCAATTACTTATATGAATAGTACAGCATCAATAAAAGCTCATTGTGGTAAAAATGATGGAATTGTTTGCACGTCATCAAATGCATATAAAGCATTCGATTGGGCATTTAAAAAAGGAGAGAAAATTTTGTTTCTTCCTGATCAACATTTGGGAAGAAATACTGCATATGATTATGGAATAAAAGAAGAAGAAATTTCTATATGGGACCCTTATGTTCCAAACGGAGGATTATCAGATCTTCAATTGTCTAACTCTAAGGTAATACTGTGGAAGGGACATTGTTCAGTTCATACTAGATTTACCGTTCAACAAATAGAATCTGCAAAAATAAAATTTCCAGATGTAAATATTTTAGTTCATCCTGAATGTACAAACGAAGTAGTATCAATGGCTGATTTTGTAGGTTCAACTGAATATATAAAAAATACTATAGATAATGCCCCTGCAAAATCTAAATGGGCTATTGGCACAGAGATTAATTTAGTTAAAAGATTAGCAAATACAAACAAGGATAAAAATATTTTTTGTTTAGATGATATGATTTGTCCATGTTCAACAATGTATAGAGTTCACCCAGCATACCTATTATGGGTACTAGAAGGATTGGTTGCTGGTTATGTTATAAATCAAATAAAAGTAGAAGAAGAAGTAAAAGATTATGCAAAAATTGCTCTTCAAAGAATGTTAGATTTATAAAATAAAGGATATTCCAATAAATAACTCAAACATTCTAAATTTAGATACTATAATAGACTTGGCTATCGAAGAAGATCTACATTTAGGGGACATAACTACAGAGAGTTTGAATCTTAATTCAGAAAACGTGTCTTGCAAAATAGTATCAAAGGCTAAAGGAATTTTATCAGGCAATGGGGTTGCAAGTAGAGTTTTCAAGAAAATTGATGAATCGATTGAATATACAGAACAAACAAAAGATTCAGAAACTCTAAATAATGGAACTGTAATCGCAAACATATTTGGAGATAAAAACTCCATACTCACAGCGGAGCGTACTGCATTAAATTTTCTTCAGAGAATGTCAGGCGTAGCATCAATAACAAATGAATATGTAAATTTAGTAAAAAATATTTCTATATTTGATACAAGAAAAACCATACCTGGATGGCGTACTTTAGATAAATATGCAGTTAAATGTGGCGGAGGAAATAATCATAGAATGAATTTAGGTGATGGCTTATTAATTAAAGATAATCATATTTCAGCTGCTAATAAACAAGGGATATCGATAAAAGAATTAGTGGAAAAATCAAGAAATAATTCTCCTAAAAATTTGAAAATAGAAATCGAAGTTGACCGCTTAGATTTACTTAAAGAAGTTGTTGATACAAATATTGACATTATCATGTTAGATAATATGACTGATAAAATGATACAAAAATCAATCGAGATTATAAGAGGTAGAAAAATTATAGAAGTTTCTGGAAATGTTGATAAAGAAAGAATAGCCGAGCTTGACAACATTATAGGCATTGATATTGTATCAATAGGTAAAATTACTCATTCTGCAAAAGCCTTGGATATATCTTTGATTATCTAGTCATAATCTTGAGTCCAACATTAATGTTACAGGACCATCATTTATTATTTTTACGTGCATTTTTGCTCCAAAAATACCCTCTTGTATTTCTAAATCTGACTTTTTTAATTCATTTATAAACTCTTCATATTTTGCTAATGCATAATCTGATTTTGCAGATTCTATGAAGCTTGGCCTACGACCTTTTTTTGTCATGGCATATAAAGTAAATTGACTGACAACTAAAATTTCTTTTTTAGACTCAATTAAAGATTTTTCAAAGTTATCAGAAGTTTCATTGGCGAATATTCTCAAATTAGTTATTTTATTTGCAAGATATTCCACATCTTTAGAAGAATCATCATTTTTAATGCCAAGAAATATTAATAATCCAGTATCAATCCTTGATACAAGTTTGTTATTGACCATTACCGAAGCTTTTAATACTCTTTGAATTAAAGCCCTCAATTTTTATTACTTGATTTAGTTTCTCTTTTTGTAGATTTGGTTTCAGATTTTTTAGATTTTTTTTCGTTTTTGCCTGATTCTTTAATAGATTTTTTCTTTTGTTCATCAGATTTTTCAGTATGGTCAGATTTTTTTGATTTAGGGACCTGTTTATAATCAGTAGAGTAAAATCCACTCCCTTTGTAAATCACATTAGGGGTATCTGTCCATATTCTTTCCAGATGAGGGTTTTCTTCTTTAAATTTATCTATTGCACTAAAAGATAAAAGATATTCTTCGATTTCACCTGTTTCATTATTTCTAAATTCATATGTAGGCATAATTTAATTATAACTTAGTACTGAACCCTTTATTATAACTTTTTAGTAAATTATCTGTTTCAAATGTTATATTTTTGAATATTATATCTTTGGATGTAACGATGCCAATTTCCTCCCAATCAAAACCCGCTAATACTTTAGAGATTTTGCCTTTATTTTTTGATTGGAAAGAGAAGATCACTCTGGATTGATCTTCTCCAAACATAGCGGGTGCCCAATCCTCAGGTAGAAGCTTATTTATTTCAACACCTAAATTGTTAAAATTGCATGCTTTGATTAGTGCAACTATAATTCCTCCTAGTGATGTGTCATGAGCAGATTCTAAAAGATTATTATCAACTAGTGTTCTTATTTGTTTTTGTAAAACTATTTCATAATCTATATCAAAAGATAACTCTCCTTTTGAATTATTTGAGATAATATTTTGAAATTCACTTCCTGACAATCCTTTTGTTGATCCCCAAAACTTTTTACCTAGTAAACCAACCGAATCTCCTATTTTATCAAATCCTAAAGATGGTATTTTATTTTTATTATTCATTATTCCCATAACTCCTATAATAGGAGTAGGATATATTGAAGAATCATGTCCTTCATTAAACAAACTGGCATTTCCACTTATGATAGGGATATCAAATTTTTCACAAGCTGTACTGAAACCTTTAAATGTTTCGATTAGCTCATAAGCCCCTCTTGGTGTGGTAGGATCCCCAAAATTCAATCCATCTGTTATAGCTATTGGATTTCCTCCCATGACTGAAACATTCCTACAAGCTTCAGCAATACTTATTTCCGCTCCTGTTTTTGGATCAACATGACAATATCTTGAATTACCATCACAAGAGAAAAGGAGCATTTTTTCTGTACCTTTTATTCTTATTACTGCTGCATCTTGTCCGGGTTCTATCACAGTATTTGTTTGTACATGATGATCGTATTTTTGAAATATACTTTTTTTTGAAACTATATTATTAGAATTTATAATTTTATTTAAATATTTATCAATTATTTGTTTTTCAAATGATATATATTTTTTTTCCAATGTGAACGAATGTTTTTTAGGTTTGAAATCTACTATTATCTTTTCTAAATCATATTCAGGTGCTTCTGTTAAAATATTTATGGGAGTTTTAGATAGTAAATTGTTTTTATTATATACACTGGCATCATTTCCTTCTATAAATTCACCTATTATTGCACATTTCAAATCCCATTTATCAAAAACCTCAAAAATCTCTTTCTCTTCATTAGGAGTCACTGCTAATAACATTCGTTCTTGAGATTCAGATAACATTATTTCATATGGAGTCATCATTTTTTCTCTTGTAGGTACCTTTGAGACATCAATACTTATCCCTAAATTTGAACGTTTAGCCATCTCTATAGCTGCACTTGTAATTCCTGCGGCACCGCAATCTTGCATTCCCACTAAACCCTTTAAGGAAGATATCTCTAGACATGCTTCTATCAATAGTTTTTCCAGAAATGGATTTCCAACTTGAACAGCAGATCGCAATTCTGTTGTTTCTTCAAAATTTTGAGATGCCAACCCTGAAGCACCATGAATTCCATCTCTCCCCGTTTCTGCTCCTACTAATAATAATAAATCACCTGGTTTCTCAGCTTTTGCACTTAATATCTTGTCTGTATCAACAATTCCCACACACATTGCGTTTACTAGGGGATTACTTTCATAGCAGGAATCAAAGAAACATTCTCCACCAATATTTGGAATTCCTAAGCAATTGCCATATCCAGATATACCTCTAACAACTCCTTTTGCTATTTCAAGATTTTTAACATTCTCTAGATTACTAAACCTTAAGGAGTTAAGTAATGCTATAGGTCTAGCACCCATGGCAAAGATATCTCTAACAATACCACCTATTCCTGTAGCTGCACCTTCATATGGCTCAATCGCTGAAGGATGGTTATGTGATTCTATTTTCATTACAATCGCCTTCCCATCACCAATGTTTATTGCTCCAGCATTCTCTTCACCTGCATTAGTAATGGTTAGTTTAGAAGTAGATTTAATATTACGTAATAACTTTTTGGTGTGTTTATATCCACAATGTTCACTCCATAAAGCTCCAAATAACCCGAGTTCTAATTCATTCGGTTCACGTTCTAATTTATCTACTATAGAGTTATATTCAGGAACCGTCAGTGCTAATTCTTTTAAAGTTTCAAGATTATACATTTTGGCTTATGTTTTCAATTATTGAAGTGAAAATTCTTTTCCCATCTTCACCACCTAATATTTTTTCACTGGCCTTTTCTGGATGTGGCATCATTCCTAAGACATTACCTTTAGAATTTACTATTCCTGCAATATTATTCACAGAACCATTTGGATTATAAATTTCAGTTTCATCACCTGTTTCTGATGAATAACGGAAAATAATTCTTTCTTCTTCTTCTAGTTTGTCCAGGTTGTATTTATCTAATTGAAAATTTCCTTCTCCATGTGAAATAGGGATGTTTATTATTTCGTTTTGTTTATATTGATCACTATAAATTGATTGATTGTTTACCTTCAAAAAACTTCTTTCACATATAAAATCTAAATTCTTGTTCTTGATCAAAATTCCTGGTAACAAATTAGATTCACATAATATTTGGAATCCATTACAAATACCTAAAACTGCCCCCCCTTGTTTTGAGAATTCTATGACTTTTTCCATAATGGGAGAAAAACTTGCTATTGCTCCAGTCCTTAAATAATCTCCATATGAAAAACCTCCGGGTAATATGATGAAATCACAATTATTCAAACTTTGATCTTTATGCCAAATATACTCAGACTCAATCTTTATGACTTCGCTAAGTGCATAGAAAGTATCTCTATCACTCCAAGTTCCGGGGAAAACTACAATACCTATTTTCAATTTTGATAAACTTTTCAGCTAAATAAATATAATCTAAAGGAAATGATAATGATTATTTTGGATTAACTAAAGAAGGAAATATAATATTATTGTTGATTTTTTTGAGTTGTTCTAAAGCTTTTTCTTTTTTTGTTAGAGATTTTTTTCTTTCTTATAGAGGTAGGGGACTCAAAATTTTGTCTTCGTCTTGCTTCAGAAACAATAGATTCTTGTTGAACTTTTTTTGAAAATCTTCTCAGCAGTGCTTCAAAGCTTTCATCATCTTTTATATTTACTCTAACCATATAGTTTTTCTTCTTTATAATTTTATTTTATATAAAAAAAATAAAAATTTACATTCTTTCTATAATTTTTATTGCTTTATCTATTCTTTCTATAGATTTTTCTTTACCTAATGCTTCCATTGTGTGAAAAAGAGGAGGGGATTCTTTTCGACCAGTCAATGCTATTCTTATGGGGAAAAACAGTTGTCCAGCCTTTAAACCTAAGTTGTCAGCCAGTGCTCTGAACTTTCCTTCTAAAATTTCAGGTTCTAAATTTTCTATTCCTTGTAATAATTCTGTTGATTTTTGCAAACCTATAATAATATTTTCTTTTGAGGTATTTTTGGGGAGCAATTGATCTGAATTGATTTCTAAATTGTCATAAAAAAAATAATTTAATAAATAAGAAGCATCTTTTATATTTTTTAACCTTTCTCTTATTAGAGGTGTAAGTTTTTCAATTTGTGTTTTATCATTAATTCCCAGACCTTGATTTTCAATAGGTTTTGAAACTTGTTTAAATATAATTTCATTTAATTTTGTCGAATCCATGTTTCTAATATATGAAGCATTCATCCATTCTAATTTTTCAGGATCGAAAACTGCCGCATGATCTAAAATCCTCTCTACGCTAAATTTTTTTATTATTTCTTTGATTGACATAATTTCTGTGTTGTCACCTGGAGACCATCCAAGTAGGGCGAGAAAATTTAATAAAGCTTCGGGTAGATATCCTTTATCTTTATAACTCAACGCCGATTCAGCTCCATGTCTTTTTGATAGTTTCGATTTATCCTTTCCCAAAATTAGAGGAACGTGTACATATTTTGGTAATTCATAACCTAATGCTTTATGTAAAAGAACGTGCCTAGGGGTACTAGAAATCCATTCTTCTCCTCGAATAACATGGGAAATTTTCATTTTATGATCATCAATGACGTGTGCAAAATGATAAGTTGGCATTTCATCAGATTTTAATATAATAAAATCGTCTATTTCTTTATGATCAAAGTTTACCTTTCCTCTTATTTCATCAAAGAATTCTATTTGTTCCTTAGGAACTCTAAATCTGATGACAACTTGTTTTCCTACTTGTTTTCTAGCAAGTGCTTCTTTTTCTGTAATTTCTCCACGCCCATCGTATCTAGGAGGTATTTTGTTTCTTACTTGTTCTTCTCTTAAACTTTGTAATTCTTCTGGTGTTGCTCCATCATAATATGCAGAATTATTATTAATTAATTTTTGCACTTCTGTTTTATAAATATTTTTTCTTTCAGATTGTCGGTATGGCTCAAATGGTCCTCCTATATCGGGCCCTTCATCCCATTGCAATCCTAACCATTTTAAACTTTCAATTATTGTTATTTCAGATTCTTTGTCATAACGGGCTCGGTCGGTATCTTCGATTCTTAATATGAATTTCCCATTATTTGCTTTAGCAAACAACCAATCAAAAATAGCTGTTCTTAAACCACCAATGTGCATATCTCCAGTAGGGCTGGGGGCGAACCTCACTCTAACCATATTATTTGTCAAATTTTTACCTTTCTATAGAATTTGAAAACTTTTCTAAATCTTCTGGGATTGTGGATTCAAAAAATAACACATTTTTATTTATAGGATGTTTAAAACTTAATTTAGAAGAATGTAAAAATGGTCGTTTTAAATCTAGTTCATTAATTGAAGATCCATACATTTTATCTCCAACTAATGGATGTCCCAATTCTGACAAATGAACTCTTATTTGATGCATCCTTCCCGAAAATAATTTTATTTCTAAAAGAGTAAATTTAGAATAATACTTTTTACAAGAATACAGAGTTTTGGATTCTCTTCCCCCTGATATAATCTTCCTTTTTAAAGGATTATTAGGGTCTCTTAAAATTGGAGCATCAATAATGGCCTTTGGTTTAATTGGTTTGCCATGCACTAGAGCAGTATATATTCTTTCTATTTCTCTTTTAAGAATCATTTTCTTTAACAAACTGTATGCTCTTTGACTCTTAGCAACTATCATAATTCCAGATGTTCCTTTATCCAATCTGTGCACGATTCCAGGCCTATCTTGATCTCCAACAGAAATAATTTCTGGGAATTTTTTTATTAATATCCCGTTTAAAGTATTTTCATGATTTCCATTTACTCCATGTGTTGAAATATTGGCTGGCTTTTCTATGACGATTATATCTTCATCATTATGATAAAAACGTATATCATGAGATAAATTATTTTTTGAAGTACTACTAGTATCCAATTTTAAAATTACAAGATCTCCTGGGCTTAAAATTTGAGATTTTTTTGTAACTATAATGTCATTGACATTGCACATTTTATTTTTTATTAAATTACTTATTTTTTCACGAGATAAATCAGAATTTTCAGCAATTATTTTATCGAGCCGTTCTGTTTTTTTGTTTTTTAAAGAAATTTCCATTATTTTAATTTCTGAATGAATATTGCATCGAAAATATAAATCCCTATTGCAATTGTTATTGAGGAGTCTGCAATATTAAAAACAGGCCACCATCCTACATCTATAAAATCATTAACATAACCAAATCTTATTCTATCTAAAATATTACCAAGAGCTCCACCTACAACTAGGCCTGAAAATATTCTGATCAATATCCTGGGCTTATCAATAGTAAACAAATATATTATTAATATAGATGCGATAATTAGCGATAGGATTAATAAGATAATCCCGAAATTTTCAAATAAACTAAAAGCCATTCCAGTATTTCTAGCATAAGTTATCCTAATTATTCCTTCTGCAGGAATGGATTCTCCTAGTGACATATTTTTATAAACTGAATATTTTGTTATTTGGTCTGATATAAATACAAACAAAAAGACAGGAAAAATATATTTGTCCTTAAATACCCAAGAGTGAACTATTTTACGAAAAAACATCATTAATAAATTCATATTTATTTATTTTAATTATAATCTTAATTATATTCTTATAGATATGATGTAAAAAATGGGGGAAACTTTGTTAATTGATCTAAGATCTGATACTGTAACTAAACCTTCGCCAGATATGAGAAAAGCCATGGCTGAAGCAGAAGTTGGAGATGATGTTTATGGAGATGATCCTACTGTAAATGCGCTAGAAGAAAAAGCAGCTGAGTTGTTTGGTAAAGAATCAGCCCTTTTTGTTACATCAGGAACTCAAGGCAATTTAGTTTCTGTTTTATCACAAACAGGTAGAGGTGATGAGATTATACTTGGGAACCAATCACATATTTATAGTTCTGAGGCAGGTGGTGTATCTGTATTAGGAGGAGTGGTAATGTATCCTCTTGAAACTAATCAAAATGGAACTATTGATATTCAAAAAATAAAAGATGCTGTCAAAGGAGATGATTATCATAAACCTCGTACAAAACTATTTTCTTTTGAGAATTCTCATAATTGGTCAAGTGGTAGACCTATAAACAAATTAGATTCTGACAAAATGGCTAAAGCAGCTAAAGAAGTAGGTTTAAGAGTTCATGTTGATGGAGCAAGAATCTTTAATTCAGCAGTATCTTTGGGGATCCCCGTAAAAGAGTTAACAGAAAATGTAGATTCAGTTACTTTTTGCTTATCTAAGGGTTTAGGATGTCCTATAGGTAGTGTAATTGTCGGCGAAAAGGATCAAATTATTGAAGCTAGAAGAGTAAGAAAAATTCTCGGATCCGCCATGAGACAAGTAGGAGTTATAGCTTCGTGTGGAATTGTAGCATTAGATACAATGATTGAACGATTAGAGGATGATCATGAAAACGCTAAAAAATTAGCCATTGGTTTATCTGAGATGGATATTATTGAAATAGATGCTGATAATATTTATACAAATCTTGTGAGATTCAAAATCACTAATCAAAAAGGATTTGAATTTGCAGAAAAACTTAAAGAATATGGAGTGCATATTAATGGTGGTGAATCTGATTTAAGAATGGTTACCCATTATGGGATTGAATCAAGTGATATCGATAAAACTATTGAAGCAGTTTCAAAAGCTGTAAATGTAATTTAAGTGTCTTTCCAAAGCTGTTCAAATTTTTCTTTTAATCTTTTCTCTGTTCCTAGATCTTTAGGGGCATAAAATCTTTTGTTTGAAAGGTTTTTAGGGAAGTTGTTTTGTCTGATGAACCCTTCTTTAGAATTATGGTCGTATTCGTATCCCTTACCTGCTCCAAATTCTTTATCTAAATCTGTGACAGCATTTATAAGATGCAAAGGGACTTCAGTTATAGGATTATTAGTAACTTCTGAAAGTGCGGAATTTATTGCTTTATATGAAGAATTGCTTTTATCGCAAAGGGCTAGGTAAATAGTAGCATTTGCTAAAGGGATTCTTGCTTCGGGCATACCAATCTTACTCACTGCATCAAAAGCTGCATTTGCTATTATCATCGCATTTGGATTTGCTAACCCAACATCTTCAGATGCACTTATAATTAATCGTCTTGCAATAAATACTGGATCTTCTCCGTTCTTTAGCATTCTAGCAAGATAATATATTGCAGCATTAGGATCTGAACCACGAATTGATTTTATAAACGCAGAAATATTATTGTAATGATTGGAGCTGTTTTTATCGTAAATATTTTGATTTTCTAATAATATTTTTACTGTGGGCGCTTCAATCTTTTTTTCATTCTTTTTTGAAATTGTTGACATGATAGATAGTTCCAAAGTATCTAAAGCTTTCCTAGCATCACCATTTGATCCGTTTATAATCAAATCAAGAACATCGTCGTTCAATATTATTTTTTCAATAGAAATACTAATTTCTTTATCACTCAGTGCTTTATTTATTAGAGATTTTATAGAATCACTACTATGTGGAGTGAATCTGAAAATTTTGACTCTTGAAATGAGAGGGTTTATTATTGAAAAACCTGGGTTTTCTGTTGTAGCTCCGATTAATACAATTACCCCATTTTCTACTAACGGTAACAGAGTATCTTGTTGACTTTTAGAAAAACGATGAATTTCATCTAAAAATAGGATTGTTTTGTTATTATTTGCTCTTGTTCTATTATTTATAACTTCATCAGATATTTTTCTAATGTCTGATAGCCCAGCAGAAACAGCAGACATCGACCTGAAATTCATTCCAACCTCTTCAGCTATTAGCTGAGCTAAAGTAGTTTTACCGGTTCCTGGTGGTCCCCAGAAAATCATTGATGGAATAGTTTTATTTTTTATAAGATTAATTAGGATTTCACCTTGTTTCATTAAATGTTCTTGCCCCAAAAAATCTTTCATCTTTTTTGGCCTCATTCGTGTAGACAATGGTGATTGAGATAATAATTCTTTTCTTATATTGTGTTCAAATAAATTCATTATTTTTTAAAAAACATATTAATTTTTTCTATGAAATATTCATCATTGTCTTCAATTATTGTCCTTAAATCAAAAATCAATATATCTTTTTCAATTCTGCCTATGATAGGTATTTCTTGTTCTAATAAAAAACTTTCAATTTCTCGTATAATTTTTTTATTATTTAATACAATCCCTGCACTGTCAATATATGTGTCTGGGAATGTTCCTCCACCAATAGTAGATTTTATATTTTTGCTTGATTTAAAAAAATTCCCATTTATCTTTTTCTCTATAAACTTTGCTCTTTCAAATAACTCTTTTTGTGTTTTACGCAACATGGACCAGAAAGGAATTTCCTCTTCATATTCTCCAGAAATATAATACAGAAGGGTTTGGTGTAGAATGCTAAGATTCAGTTTATCTATCCTTGCTGCTCGGCTTAATGGGAAATTATTTATTTTTTCAATATATTTTTTTTCTCCAACAATAATTCCCGCTTGAGGACCACCTAGCAACTTATCACCTGAAAATAAAGTAATAGTAGCTCCTTCTTTGACACTCTCACTTACTGTTTTTTCCTCAGGTAACCCAAATTGAGAAGTATTTATTAATGCACCAGATCCTAAATCATGAATTATGGGAATATTAGCTTTATTGCCAATTTTTGACAATTCGCGCATACTGACTTCTTCTGTAAATCCTTTTATTTTGTAATTTGATTTATGGACCTTTAAAATAGCTGCTGTATTTGCATTTATATTTTTTTCATAATCTGAAATGTAAGTTTTATTTGTTGTTCCAACATCTTTAATTGTCAAACCGGATAATTCAATTATTTCTGGAATTCTAAAACCCCCTCCTATCTCTACAGATTCTGATCTGGAAATCAATATTTCCTTGTTTTTACCTAAAGGTGCTAGAGAACATAGTAATGCCATAGCATTATTATTAACCACAGTCCCTGATTCAGCTCCAGTTAAAATTGTTAATAGATTAGATATTCTCTCTGTTCTTTTGTTGCGTTTTTTATTCGATATATTTAATTCAAGATCAGAGTAATCTGTAACGAGGGTTTCAATATTTTTTATTGCTTTTTTTGAAATTGGTGATCTACCTAAATTGGTATGTAAAAGTACACCTGTGCCATTGATTACTTTGTTGAATTTTAAATTTTTTAATGTTTCCACATTTTGGACGATGTTATCAATGATTTGTTTTTCACTAATGACATTGTTTTTTTTATGGGCATTTTTTCTTAAATCTGCCAAATCTTTATTTATAATATCTTTAAGAATTACTTTATTGATTCTTAGGTTAGTTATTTTTTTATTTATTAATATTTTGTTAACACTAGGTATGTTTCTAAGGTTCATCGCATTCTTTATTTATTCACATATTCTTCTTTTTTTATTCTATATCAATTGAATCAAAAGAAATAAAATTATATATTTGATTTGATTATGAAATAAATAATCCTATTTATTTCTAAACTTTAATATTAATTGGAGAATAATTAATGGTCAAACAAACTTACAAAGAAGTTAATGCTGAAGAATATATAGTAGAAAAAGAACCTTTTTTTGTTCCCATTGCTGATGAGATCACAGTTTTTGAATCAGCATATAATCAGCGAATTCCAGTACTTCTTAAGGGACCTACAGGGACCGGAAAAACTAGATTTGTTGAATATATGGCATGGAAAATAAATAATAATAAAGGTTCTACCAAAGATGTTCCTTTGATAACCGTAGCATGCCACGAAGATTTAACTGCAAGTGATTTAGTTGGAAGATATTTATTAGATGCGAATGGTACCAGATGGATCGATGGTCCTCTTACTCGATCGGTTAAATCTGGAGGAATATGTTATCTTGACGAGGTGGTTGAGGCAAGAAAAGATACGACTGTTATCATTCACCCATTAACTGATCATAGAAGAACTTTGACTATAGATAAATTAGGACAAGTTGTTGAAGCAGATGAAGGTTTTTTGTTGGTGGTTTCTTATAATCCTGGATATCAAAATGCTGTAAAGGATCTGAAACATTCTACCCGTCAAAGATTTGTTGCTATTGAGTTTGATTTCCCTGATGTAGAAAGAGAAAGCAAAATAATATCTCATGAAGCTGGGGTTAAAAAAGACATTTCTGATCAACTGGCAATTTTGGGACAAAAAATCAGAAATCTTAAGGAACATGGATTAGAAGAAGGTGCTAGTACCAGACTGTTGATTTATGCGGCAAGATTAATTAAACAAGGGATTAGTCCTAAAAGAGCTTGCCAGGTTTCTTTGACTTGGGGAATTACTGATGAACTACAAATACAAGAAACTGTTGATCAGATAGTATCGTCTATTTTTGAATAAATTGAACAATTCAGATAAGTATCATCAATTAAAAAAAGAAGTAACAAGTAGAAAATCTCAACTGATAAGTGAAAATAATGAAGAGTTGAGATTGGCCGCAGTGAGTATTCTTATAGAGAATGACAACAAAGATTATCCAATATATATGATTAAAAGAGCGGATGAAGGCGTACACGCTCTTGAATGGGCTTTTCCTGGGGGTAAATATGAACAAGAAGATGCAGATTTGCTTGATACTGCAAAAAGAGAAACTCATGAGGAAATAGGTATATCAAATGACTTTATTTCTTTTTGGGGACCTTTAGATCCCGTTTATACTTTAGGTACAGGGTGGAAAATCTTTCCCTTTATAGGGGTTGTAAAATCAGATATCAAAACTGTAAAGAATGAGGAAGAAATACAAGAAATAACTAAAATCCCATTATTTAAGTTGTTAGAATCTAAAAATAATAGATATGTTTCTTTTACAACAAATAATGGTAGGATAGATTCTAAATCATACGTTTATGAAAATAAATTAATTTGGGGGGCATCCGCAAGAATAATATCTCAAATCAATAGTTTTATTTAACAAATGCCTAAATATGAACATACTAAAATCAAAAGATTATTAAAAGCTTATCCAAAAGAAGTTTCAGAAAACTATACCTATTCTCGAGGAATATTAGAAAATAAATTACCAGAAGAAATTCTATCTAATTGGGAAAATGTTGGATTAAGTTTAGCACAGGAAAATACACATTCATGGGAATGTGCGCTATCTTTTTTTAAAGTGTCAGTTGAGGTACAACAGCATCTGCCTTCTGGTCAATTTATTGGCTGGTGTGACTCTGGACTTAAATTGACTAGAAAAAGTACTAAAATCTCCATTTCTTTTTTTGATTCAAGCCCAAAAACCATGACAAGATTAAGACCAAGATATATAGAAGATTGGGTTTCAAGGGTAGAGAGCCTCTATAAAGGTACCTGGAAATCTACAATACTAACATGCAATGTTTTTGAATTAACACCAACTATTTTGGAAACTATTTCATTTGATCAATACTGTAAATTGATAGAATTTATCGAATCTTTATCTAATAGATCTTATGATATAGCAAGTGAAATATTAGAAACTTCAACCAAAATATTTTCAGTAAATTTTCCAGAAATCGATGATTTACTTCAACTATCAACATCCATTACTGAAGCAGAATGGAGAGATGTCAAACCAACATACGAAATTATCTTAAATCAAATAGTAAAGCTACCAAATGCAAATATAAAACTTATATTTGATATGGCAAAAAGATTATTTGGATTGTCTGGTATACACATTTCAAATTTCTTTTCTATGATCATGAAAACTTTGGCATTAGTAAATAAAGATGATAGAGATGAAATTTTACATATGGTTCAACACGTAGTAAATAATGCCCCTTATGTAACAATGGATTTCTTGAAGAGCGTTCCTACTTTACTTGAAACATTGGATTTAAATCAATTAGATCAATGGAAAAATAATGGGATTAGATTAGCTTTAGACCAGGATACAAACCCAACTCCAGCAAATCAATTTTTCAAATTAGAATCAAAAATGGCCAAAGATCTTATCGATAAAATCTCTTCAAGTGTTGAATTAAATAGAATCAAGGAATTGATGAAATTGTATTGTACAGGATTGTCTGGGGATGATGTTTCAGTTGCGAATTCATCAAATCTTTCTGAAAAAAATATAGGGTGGACTCAATCAGATCTCCCAACATCAGATGGTAAAACTATTTATCTTCCAAATGTAGTTAACAAATATCAAATAAAAGATCAAAACTTTGATTATTATAAAGTGATTGCTACTCATCAAGAAGCTCTATTGGAATTTGGAACATTTAAATATGATCCTAAAATTAAACCAAAAAATAGAAAATCATTAAAAATTCACAATAGACTAAAAAAAGAGTTAAACGAATCACAAGAAGAACATGCGACTAGATTTGCAAAAGTGCTAAGAGCAATCCCTCCTTTTAGCTCAGATCCACAATTGGCATCTGATTTATTTGAAATAATTGAAAATTATAGAGTTGATCAGAAAATTATTGATAAATATAAGGGATTAAGAAATGCTTTTATAAATGTTCAATACGAACAAGTCATTGAGCGTAAAAATTCATCTGAATTAAATGAACGCGAAGCAATGATTGAAGAGATAATTAAATTTACCCTAGGTAAAAGAAAAAACTTCAAAATAAGACGCGGATTTACCAAAGAATTCAAGGCTATTATCGGGTACTTCTTGACTTTGAAAAGAATAGATGGGAGTGTTGAAGATTCTATGACAGTTGCAGTTAGAACTTTTGATAGAATTGCTCGATTACCTAATAATGAACCTGTTCCAGATGAAGAAATAGAAAATATAGATATAGACGAATCTGAAGAAGATAATTCTTCTGATGAATATGAGGATGAACAAAAAATCAATGAAATGATGAATTTTTTTGGAACTCCTGAATCTTCAGAAAATGGAGAATATGATGGTGATGAAATTTCACCTTCTGATGAATTAGAAGAGGAATACAATTCTCCAGAACCTGTTGAATATCAAGGAGATTTCAAGCCTGAGTTAGGTCAATTGTTAACGGAAATGTTGACAGTTGAAGGAGATGATATGCTTGGAGAAGGTGAAGAAATGCAGGGACTAACGCAAGAGCAAATTGAAGAATTAGTTAAAAATTCACCAGACTTAGAAACTAAAGAAGCTGATGAAAACTCTGAATTAGACTCTGAGGCTAACCAAGAATTATTAGAAAACTTGATGAAAGAAATAAAAAATAGAGATTTGGATAATTCTTCATTTTCAGGTGGAGAACCACTACATTTTGATGAAGAGGGAGGACCTTTGGAGGCAACAGCTCCCGACACATTTACCTATGATGAATGGGACTTTAGAGATGTAGAATATAAACCTAATTGGTGTCTTTTGCATGAAAAAAAATTAGCTGACGGAGAAACAAACTTTTATAAAGAAACCTTAACGAACAATTCTTCACTCGTATATCAGATTAAAAAACAATTTGAATTAGTTTTTCCTGAAATGTACCGTAAACAAAAGCGCCTTGAAGATGGTGAGGAGGCTGATCTCGATGCTGGAATCGAAGCACTTATAGATCTAAGATCTAATGTAACACCAGACGAAAAGATATATTGGAGAAGGAATAAAACTGAACGTTCCGTTGCTGTAGCCTTACTTATTGATATGAGTGCTTCAACAGCTGAAGCTATAGATGATGGAACTAAGTCTTCGAATGATGATTGGGGAGCTCCTGATGATCCTGTAGAGTATATGGTGTGGTTAAGATCCAGACGAGCTGAAGGATTGAGAAGATCATATAAAAGAATAGTGGATGTTGAAAAAGAAGGAATTGTTCTAATGGTTAATTCTTTAGAAACACTTGGTGATGATTATGGAGTTTATGGATTTTCTGGGTACGGTAGAGAAAACGTTGAATTTTACACAATAAAAGATTTAGATGAAAAATTTTCAGATACTGTTTCAGGAAGAATTGATAGAATTGCACCTTTGCATGCAACAAGAATGGGTCCTGCTATAAGACACACAATCTCTAAATTGGAAAATCATGAAGCAAGATCAAAGTTTATGTTTTTGATAACTGATGGAAGACCACAAGATCGCGGATATTCACGTGAAGGAGTGGAAAAAGAATATGCTGTTTATGATACTCGTCAAGCATTATTGGAAGCTAAACAAAAAGGTATAGTTCCTTTTTGCTTAACTGTCGACAAAGCTGGACATGATTATCTTAAAACTATGATGGATGATTTTTCATATGAAGTTCTTTCTGACATATCTATGCTACCTGCAAGATTACCTGAATTATATAAAAATCTTACTTCATAGTTTTTTATTGAAAAAATGAAAGAGTTTTATCCCCCCATTTTTTTTCTACGACAATTACATCTTTTGTTTCTTTAGCCACAACATAATAACCAGTTTTATCTTCAGTAATATTTCCTATACTCATTGATGTGTTATATATGGTTCGATTTCCTTTAGAATCAAGAGAAACAGTTTTGATATCTATATATGGTGCATCGGGACCAAGTCCATACTCTTCGTAATCCTCTACAAACATTAAATTTAATTTCTCAGCTTTTAAAATTGATATTTCAGAAATATGTTGTACATTATTGATAATTAATTCTGAATCTGCTTCATTATCTCCATCACATGGATTCCCTTTTATTGGTAAAGCACATTCATGCCATTTTTCATCATTTTTATTTTTACCAAATGCTTTATAAATTTTGCTATTATTTATGAGTACAAATTCAATTGCTTCCAACGGGTCCAGTTCAAACATCCATGCAGGATAAGGAGGATCTTCAATTAATCTTGAGAAAACTCCATACCAAGTATTATCTATCATTACTAGTTCTGTTTGGCCTTCCATATAAGCATAATTATTTATTCCATCAGGTGTCATATCACCTATGTAGAGTGTTCTTTTATCACCATTTTTTAGGTACAAAGTAATTTGTAAGTTGGGATCTTCTAAGCCATATTTAGATTTGTTATCTATATCATCTGATAACGTTCTATATAGTTTTGGGCCTGCCAATAAATCTATGATTCCTCCCCATCTATAACTGTCTGCAGGAATTCCATCAAAATTATCAAAAAACCAATTATGATCAGTTCCTGAATGCCAGCTTAATGTTTTAGAACCCTTAGTTATAGATATATTTGTCAGATCCTGAGAGGATACTCTATAAAAAAAAGTACTTGTGTTTTTTTCATCTTCTTTTCCAATATCAGATTTGTAAATTAAAACTCCAAAAATGGATACCCAAGATAAAATGCAAATTAGTAATAATGAAATTCTTAAATTCATTTTATCTTCTTCGCCACCAGCTTACCATACCCGCAATTCCTATTGAAATTGGCATTAATAACCAACCACTCCATCTTATAAAATCTCTTTCACTTTTGGTTAAAACTAGTTCTCTAAATGCTGCAGTTTTTGGTCTAATTGTTATTAGTTCATAATCTTTTGCAAGCCAGTTTATACTATTTACAAATAGATCTGCGTTTTTGGCTGAACTAGAATATTTATTAGAAGCAAAATCAGTGTCTCCTATAACAACAATTGAAGTTTGAGCTAGTGTTCCATCCGATTTTTCTTTAGGACTTTTCCCTATTTCTGAAATAGCTTCTACCAACATAATTGTTGGGAATGGACCTAGAGTGTCTGATTCAGAATTGTATTTTACCGTTTCATTTTCTTGGGTTTTTTGTGCCCAACTTTCCAAAGTTGTGAAAGCAAGAGGTACATGTATTACAAAAGGTTCTCCATTTTCAGCAATAGGTATAGTATCAGGACTGTATGTTGATCCAATGTATGCTGAACCAGGAAAATACAGAACATCAAAATCTTTGGTTATTTCATGAGGTAATATTTGTCCATTGGTTTTTTTTAGTTGTAGATAACTTGGTTTAGGAGCTACGAAACTTGCCATATCAAATATTGTTCCTTCTCCCACTGCAAGCCCAAATTTATATAGAAAAGTTTTTATACCCTCCGGAGTTAATTCTGGTTCTATGAGAACTAACAATGATCCTCCCATCCACAAATATTCTGAAATAATAGCAGAATCTTGTATTGAAAAACCTTTCTCTGCACCTGCTATAACAACAACAGCTGGTATATTTTCCTCAGATAGAAGAATTGCCAATTCTTGAGATGTTGCAGATAGCACTTTATAATTTTGTGTCATTAAATCTGAATAGATTAAACCCATACCTTTTGAAGTTTGATCAAAATCTGTAATATCTCTCTCTCCGTGTCCGGTTAAAAATATTACCTTTTTCTGCTTTATTTGACTTACAATAAGAAGCCCTGTAATGATGTCTTGCTCACTAAAAATAGTTGTTCCCTGTCTTCCGTTTATAATTTGAGATCTTCTGGAATCTATGCCTTCAATTACCAGTGAGGGGAAATAATTTACTCCATATTTAGCTGCGGAAGAGGGATCTAATTCTGGGTCAATTCTTTCGTAAGATAAATCTACTTTTTTAGACCTTCTTTTAAATTCTAATAATAGATCTTCAATTGATCTCCAACCTGCTGCTTTTTCAGGGGTATTAGTTGCTATAAAAACCGTAATTTTAACATCTTCTTTTAAGTTGGCTATTACTTTTACAGCTTGGTCTTCGAGAATAAATTGTTTTGTCGCAGTAGTATCAACTCTTAACCATTCTGGTTGATTTGGCTGTGAAACCAACCAATATAATAGTGAATTGATTACTATTATTAATCCTAATGAACTCAAAAATATAATAGAACTATTTAGTCCATACCTTCCTCTTCTTCCAAAAATAAAGAACAATATGCTTCTCCAAGATAATAATCCTAATAGGATTAAAAGGATAAGTCCAACTAAAACAAACCAAAGACCTATTTGTGATATGTCTCTCAAGAAAATCCATATAATAAAACCTAAAACAATGGAGAGCAATCCACTAAGTAATACACCTTGCTTTACTGACCTAATGTTTTGTTTTATGCTTGAAGCCAGTCTGGAAAAATTAAATTTAGTAGATTCTATAGAAGGTCTTTTTTCTTTATTGTTCATTATCTCCACCTTCTTGATTCTAAGATAATTACTGTGAGTAATAAAAATACTATTGTAATAGAAATATAAAAAACAACATCTGTAATTGAGAAAATACCTCGCGCAAAATCTGCGAAATGGCCACTCTCTGCAACCCCTAAGGCCCCAAGATCAAAAACAGAAAATGAAGCTCCTAATTGCATAAAACTTAATATATCACTTCCTATTCCTTGTATTCTGGAAGCCACAAAATCAACAATAGTTAATGCCGTAAGAATCCCTGATCCAACTACCAAACCAACAATTTGATTTGGTGATAGAGCTGATGCAAACAACCCAATTGCTAGCGTTGAAGAAGCATACAATAATAGGCCCAATAGACCATTAAATAAAGGGCCAGTATCAGGATCTCCAAAAATGTATAAAATAATTACGAAATACATGGATAAAATAATCATTATAATTACGGTTAGGAAGGCAGCCAAAAATTTTCCTATTACAACTTCAGCTTCTTTTACAGGAGAGGTTAAAAGTAATTCAAGAGTCCCTAATTTTTGTTCCTCAGCTATTAATCTCATTGTTATTGCTGGAGACATGAAGATCATAAAAAAAGTCGCTCCCGCCAAATATCCTCTTATACTTGCTTCAGAAAATGCATCTGAAACTGATGCAACAAAGAAAAAACCTGTTATAGCTAAATAAGCTGCTGCAACAATATATGCCATAGGAGAGGCAAAATAGGTTTTTAATTCTTTACTTAAAATTATGATTATATTTTTCATTTGATCATTTTATTTATCTTGAGTAAGCTGTAAAAATATTTCTTCTAATGTCATAGGCAGTGGCGTTAGATTTCTTAACCCCCAACCATTATCTACTATTAGTTTTGCTATTTTTTCTGATGAATTATTATTTGATTTGGTATCAACAAGTATTGAATGATAATTTTCTTTTGAAGCTTGATCTAACTTTTCTGCTCTAGTATCGCTTCTAACATCTATTATGTTTTTAATTTTTCTTATTGCAGATATTGCTGTTTTAGGATCTGTACCAGATACTCCTAATTCAATTCTTTCATTACCAGAAAGCCTTTGTGATAAATTAGAAGGTTTATCATCAGCAACAATTCTACCATCTGAAATTACTAATACTCTGGGACATATTGTCGATACTTCCGGAAGAATATGTGAAGAGATAAGTAATGTGTGAGATTCTCCTAATTCACTAATCAACTCTCTTGTTTCCACAACTTGTATTGGGTCTATACCAATCGTTGGTTCATCCATAATTAAAACGTCTGGTTCATGTAAAATTGCTTGGGCAATTCCGGTTCTTTGTCTATAACCCTTTGATAATTTACCAACGAGAGTATTTCTGTAATCTCCTAACTTAACATGATCAATGACTTTAGGTATTCTTTCTTCAACCCATTTTCTATTCATTCCTCTAATTCTGCCCATAAAAGTTAGATAATCTATAACTGTCATATCAAGATACAGAGGAACAGTTTCGGGTAAATAACCAATATGTCTTCTAGCGTCAAGCGAGTATTTTACTGTATCAAATCCACTTACAGTAATATTTCCTGATGTGGGGGGGAGATATCCTGTAATACTACGCATGGTAGTCGTCTTACCAGCACCATTAGGGCCTAAGAATCCTACTATTTCTCCTTTTAGAACTTCAAAAGAAACGTCTATAACGGCCGGGTATGGGCCGTAATTTTTATACATATGTTCTACTCTAATCATATTTAAATACTCTTATACAAAAAAATCACGTAAATTAAGTTTATCTAAAATTGTCAAAATACACATTATTGTAGAAGAACATTTATAATTATTTATATGAGTTTAGATATTGATAATATATATGTTGATAATGCTGCTACTACTAAGGTAACTTCAGAAGTTTTAGATGAAATGCTACCTTATTTTTCTGAAAACTTTGCTAATCCTTCCGGTTTGTATTTGATGAGTCAAGATTCAAGAGCCGCAGTCGAATTTTCAAGGGAAAAAATTGCTAAAGCTATAAATTCAAGTAATTCAGAAATAATATTTACTAGTGGAGGCACTGAGTCTGATAATTTGGCTTTTAAAGGTTTATTAGCGAATAAAATTAAAAATGATCAAAATGAAATTATAATTTCCACAATAGAACATCATGCAATTATACATCCTGCAGAACAAATGAAGGAATTAGGCTATTCAATTTTTCACTGTCCTATAAATAAAAAAGGATTTGTCGAAATAGATTCTTTAAATAAATTAATTACTAACAAGACAAAGTTTATTTCTGTTATGTACGCGAATAATGAAATAGGAACCATACAGAAAATAAAAAAACTTGTTGAGATGACTCGCAGGAAAGAAAAAGAATTTGGAATAGAAATTATTTTTCATACTGATGCAGTTCAAGCGGTTGGGAAAATACAAATTGATGTTAAAGATTTGGATGTTGATGCCTTATCAATATCCGCACATAAATTTAATGGCCCTAAAGGAATAGGGGCTTTGTTTTTAAAAGAGAAACACACGATTACCCCATTGATAGATGGAGGAGGACAGGAAAGACAAAATAGGTCTGGGACAGAAAATGTCCCAAATATAGTCGGATTTGGTAAAGCAATTGAACTAGCAGAAAAAAACAGATTGAAATTTTGTGAACATACGTTATCTTTAAAAATGGAATTTATAAATCAAATCAAAAATGATTTCCAAGAAATTATTTTTCACAGTGAAATAGAAGAATCTCTTCCAAATATAATTAATTTTTCTATACCAAATGTACATGGTGAACCAATTCTTATAGCTCTTGATTTCAAGCAAATTATGGCAAGTAGTGGAAGTGCTTGTTCTACAGCTTCAACGGAACCTTCTCATGTACTTTTGGCTAAAGGAATTGATAAACAGACTGCACTAGGTTCAATAAGGATTTCCTTTGGAATCAATAATACGTTTGAAGAAATTAAGTATATCAATAAGTCTATTATAGAAGTTATAAATGATCTAAAATCATAATTAGTGAATATTGTCTAGACTATGAATAAAAAAACTAATACTAAACCTACGCTTGATTACGGTAAATTTTCTGGTGAAAAAGAAAAAATTGATATTGCATTTAGTCATATAATCAACAATGAATATGAATATGGGCCTGTGTTCGAAAAAACAGAAAAAATATACACTGTAACTAACATAGAAACTTCTTCTACAACACCTCTGGTAAGCAGGATATATTTTACTTTCCAAATTGATAAATACGATGAAACCGGAGATGAACATGTAGAAATAGATTCGGATAATAAAATACTTACAAGGAGAATAACATCATTCCCTAAGCAAAAAAAACCACTCCCTTTGATAATAATCACAGCTTTTTCTTTGTTGATAGCAATAATTGTTATTCCATGGGTATTGTTGAATTCAGATACTGCTGATCCATTGTATAAAGCAGGAAAAGTATTATGGATTAAAAGCGAAGAACCTGTTTTTCAAAAAGTTGTAAATTATGAAGGTCCTGATTCAATTTCGGGGAAGTTAGTTAGTTGGGAAATAACCGGTGTTGATGATCAAAATTATCTGGGATTGGTTAAGTTAAAAATAATGAACGAAACAGCAAATACAATTACACTAGATATCAATGAAGAATGTGCCGAACTTCTGGCATCAAATAAAAAGACATATTATCCTGCAAATTCTCTTACGAGAGCGTATGATGTATCTAAAATAAACAAAAAAAACCAAATGGACTTTGTTCCATTATGGGGAACAGTTGAGTTAACAGCGGGTACACTGGTTACAGGATATTTAGTCTTTGATCTACCTAATGATGTAACATTTAGTCGCTTAAGATGGATAGCAAGTGATACTGTGACCATAAACTATTAGTTTTAATGAAGAGAAAATCTAAAGAGAACCAAGAAAAATTATCACCCGGACGAAGACAATATTTGAATATCAAAAATCAATATCAAGATTGTCTTTTACTGTACCGTATGGGAGATTTTTACGAAACCTTCGATGAAGACGCAAAAATTTTATCTTCAGTTTTAGACATTGCATTAACAGCTAGGGATGTAGGATCAAAAAATAAAGTTCCACTTGCTGGAATCCCTTACCATTCTCTTGATAATAGCCTTTCAAAACTTATGGATTCTGGATTGAAAGTTGCGATAGCAGAACAAACATCTGATCCAAAAGAGGCCAAAGGAATTGTTGATCGTGCGGTAACAAGAGTTCTTACACCAGGTACAATTACCGCTCCTGATATGTTAAATGCTAATGAGCATAATTTCTTGGTAAGTATTGTCATCGACAAAGATGAAGTGGATATAAGCGCTTTAGATGTTTCTACAGGAAAATTTGAAACATATTTTAGTGATTTACTTAATCTCCAAAATGAAATTGAACGACTAAGCCCCAAAGAAATTATTTTTGTTAAAAGTGATAAAAAAATTATATTTGATTATTTTTCAAATTACCATTTGAGAGAATATATGGGAGAAGTAAGAAACGTTAATATTGCCCGAAACGTTATACTTTCACATTTTGAAATTGAAAATCTTTCTCAAATACAATTAGAAAATCGAAAGACTTTATTAATGTCTGTTGGGATCATTCTTGATTACATTAATTCAAATTACAAAGATTATTTGAAAAATATTATTTCGCTTAATAATATTGATCGTTCAAAGGATATGATACTAGATTTTGTAACACTTAGAGACCTTGAAATAACAAAATCACTTACAGGAACTAATGAAGTAAATACGCTTTATCAGTTTATGGATAGAACCAAGACTCCTATGGGTGCTAGACTTTTAAGAAATATCATTCTCACTCCATCACAAGATCTGGAATTGATAAATGACAGACAAAATAAAATCCAATGGTTCAATCAACAGCATGTTCCTCTTCAGGATCTGGATGAAAAACTGGGAAGAATAAACGATATTGAAAGAATAATTAATAGGATTTTTATAAAAAACTGTTCAGTTAGAGATTTGATATCTCTTTACCATAGCCTCAATATAATACCTGAAATATTTAATCTTCTAGCAGAATCTAATTTCTCTCTAAAAACTAATTTAAAAGAAATAAATGATATCTCTGAATATTTGATAACTTCAATCAATATGGATACTTCGTCTGATGTAGGTTCTGGAGAAATAATAAAAAAAGGATTTAACTTGGATCTTGATGATCTTGTTGAAATGAAATTCCATTCAAATTCATTGATATTACAATTAGAAGAGTCTGAAAGAAAAAGGACACAAATCAATAATTTAAAAATTAGATATAATAGGGTATTTGGATATTATATTGAAATTACCAAATCACATTTAAATAATATCCCAGACAATTATATCCGACGTCAAACATTAGCTAATGCAGAAAGATTTTACACAGATGAATTGAAAGATTTGGAGGAGAAAATATTAAATGCTGATGAAAAAATAAATAACCTTGAAGTACTTATTTTTGACCAAGTGTGTGATAATTTATCTTCCTTCAAAAAAACATTGCTGCAATTGAGCAACGAAATAGCAATGATTGATTCAATTTATTCGTTTGCAAAAATTGCATATGAAAATAATTGGGTACGACCTATAGTATCAGATGACAAGAATTTTGAAATCAAAGATGCACTTCATCCTGTTATTGATAAAATACTTGGATTTGGAACTTTTGTACCAAATGATCTTATTTTTGAAAACCATCAAAATACAGCAATAATAACAGGAGCTAATATGGCTGGGAAATCAACTTTCTTGCGAACAATTGCTATACAATTTATTTTGGCTCAAATAGGCTCTTTTGTACCTGCTTCAAGATGCAAGATAGGAGTTGTAGACAGGATTTTTACTAGAACTGGTCTAACAGATGATATAAGTTCAGGAAAATCAACATTCTTAATTGAAATGGAGGAAACAGCTAGAATTTTAAGACTTGCAACTAATAAATCCTTTGCGATATTAGATGAAATAGGGCGGGGGACAAGCACCTATGATGGATTGGCTATAGCATGGTCTATTTTGGAATATATAAACAATAATCCTCATAAACAATTCAGGACTTTATTTGCAACGCATTATCATGAATTGACAGATCTCCCTAATTTATATAAAAATATAATCAATTTACATGTCGCAGTCAAAGAAGAAAATAATTCAATTAATTTTCTTCATAGAATTGTTGAAGGATCTTCCGAAAGATCGTATGGAATTAATGTCGCAGAGATAGCTGGAATCCCCGAAGAAGTCATCTCTCAATCAAAGATTTTATTAGAAAAGTTTGAAAACAACACTATTACTACTGATGAAGGTGTTCAAATGGATTTATTTAATGATAATAATGATGAAGTTGTTGAAAAATTAAAGTCTCTTGATCTAAATACAATTTCACCTATTGAAGCCATTAATTTTCTAAATAAAATAAAGAAACAAATAGATTAATCTTTTATTGAAAGTTAAGACAGACTCAAAAATAGTGGCCCAAAAATAATAGATACTATGGCCATTAATTTCATCAGTATATTAATTGCGGGTCCGGATGTATCCTTAAAAGGATCTCCTACAGTATCTCCTGTAACTGCAGCTGCGTGACTATCAGAACCTTTTCCTCCATGATTACCTAGTTCGATATATTTTTTTGCGTTGTCCCACGCGCCACCTGAATTGGCCATAAATATAGCTAGTAAAAATCCAGAAACTATAGAACCCGCCAACAATCCACCTAACGCATTTGCCCCTAGAAAGGGTAAGATCCCGACTAGTATTGGCGTGATTATTGCTAGTAATCCAGGAAGTATCATTGCTTTTAGCGATCCAGTAGTAGATATTTCTACCGCCTTGGCTGCATCTGGTTTCACACCTTTTTTACCTTCTTTAAGCCCAGGTATTTCCCTGAATTGCCTTCTTACTTCTTCAATCATTTCACCTGCGGCAGTACCAACTGCTTGCATTGTTAATCCAGCAAACACAAATGGTAATAAACCACCAATAATTGTACCAACCAAAACTTTTGGATCCATAAGGTTAAGTGAAGTGATTTCTGCAACAGTTCCATAGGTTGCCATAAGAGCTAATGCGGTTAAAACAGCTGATCCAATTGCAAATCCTTTTCCTGTTGCAGCAGTAGTATTTCCTAATGCATCCAATGCATCAGTTCGTTCCCTAACTTTAGGATCTAAACCTGCTTGCTCTGCAATTCCACCAGCATTATCTGCTACAGGGCCGTATGCGTCTGTCGCGAGTGTTATACCCAATGTAGATAACATTCCTACAGCGGCCAGGCCTATTCCGTATAATCCAAGTATCGGATTCTCTTGTCCTCCAGCTAAAACGAAAGATAGCATTATACCAACAATAATAGAGATTGTAGGAATAATGGTTGAGTAGAGACCTACAGCAATTCCAGCTATTATAGTTGATGAATGACCTGTTTCGGATTGAGCAGCTATCCATTTTACTGGACGATATTCATAAGATGTAAAATATTCTGTTGCAGTTCCAATAACAATTCCTACCAAAAGACCAACCACTATAACCCAAAATAGATTGAAATTGATTTCATTGAAGTAAATATATAAACCACTACCAATCAATGTTAATATTCCCGCTCCAAAGATAGCGTATCTTAAGGTCCAAAGAAGTTGCCCCATTGTTGCATTATCTTTTGTTCTAACTAGGAAAGTCCCAATTATTGAAGAGATTATTCCTATACTTGCAATAATAACTGGAAGAATTACTAATTGGTCGCTTATGCTTTTAGTAGCTGCGACAGCCAATGCAATTGTCGCTATTATGGATCCGGCATATGATTCAAATAAATCTGCTCCCATTCCAGCTACATCACCTACGTTATCGCCAACATTGTCTGCTATAACTGCCGGATTTCTTGGATCATCTTCTGGTAAACCTTCTTCTACCTTACCTACCAAATCAGCACCAACATCAGCAGCTTTTGTGAAAATCCCACCTCCAACTCTTGCGAACAAGGCTATAGAACTGGCACCAAAACCAAATCCTGCAATTACTGTAGCACTTTCAAAAAGCATATAAAGAACTCCAACTCCTAAAAGGCCTATACCCACTACTGTAAATCCCATGACTGCGCCAGTTGAAAATGCAACATTTAGCGCTTTGTTTAAGCTTGTTTGAGCGGCCTCTGTAGTACGAGTGTTTCCTCTTACAGCTGTTGACATTCCAATGAATCCAGCTAGGGCAGAGCCAAATGCTCCTACCAAGTAAGAAATCGACATGTTTATATTTCCTTGGCTTTTACCTATTATTCCGAATACATCTAGATCGATAAATAAAATTAATATTATGAATACTGTCAATACAAAGAGTGCAAGGATACTATACTCTCTTTTTAGGAAAGCCATTGCACCTTCCTTTATTAGATTTCCTATTTCAATTACATTGTTGTTTTCAACTTTGCTTCTTTGTACACGTAAAAATAATAATGAAGCGCTAACCAATGCAATAGCAGCTGCAATAATTCCGTAAATGATTTCTGACATCCATGACCCCCAAAGTAAATAATTAAGTAAAAAAATATAACCGTTATATATTCTTATGTTTTTTTTCAAAAAGCAACATATAAAAAGATGATATTAGAAAAATTTTGTAAATCTCTCAGTAGCTTTTTGGGGGTCTTTCGAAAGAGTTATTGCTGTTACCATACAAACTGCATCAACCCCAGTTTCCAAAACCTCTTCGATATTATTTTCTTTTATCCCACCTATAGCAACTATTGGCTTTCTACTTATCTTTTTAGCCTCGACTAAAAGATTTAAACTTGCGGGTCTAGTATTCGTTTTTGTGTCAGTTGAATAAATACTTCCAACAGCGATGTAATCACAAGAATTATTATTTGATTCTTCTATTTCTTCTTTCGTAGCATTAGAAGAACCGATTATTAGATTTTTATCTGTAATTTTTTTTACATAATCAGGTGAGATATCACCTTGTCCTAAATGAACACCGTCACTATTGGAAACTATTGCTATGTCAACACGATCGTTAACAATAAAAAACGCATTGTATAAGGTGCATAGTTCTGATATCTTTATGGCCCAATCAACCGTATCTCGAATATTGTCAGCTTTATTACGTAATTGGATAATATTTGCACCTCCATCCAGTACTTGTTGGGCAATATTTACTGGATTTTTGGAGTTAATAAATGAAGGATCAATTATTACATAAAGACCACTAAATTTTTTAGTTTTTAAGTTCATAATTAGATTTTATTGGTTCAAATGTTTTTCTATGATATTTTGTTATTCCATATTTATCTATTAACGCCATATGCTCTTTTGTACCATATCCTTTATGCTTATCAAATGAATAATTTGGATATTCTTTCGATATATTTTCTACCATATATTTATCTCTAGATACCTTTGCAACAATTGAAGCTGCAGAAATGCTTTTTGAAATTTGGTCACCTTTTATTATATTTTGTTGAGGGATCTCTGTTTCCTCAATTGAAATACTATCAATAAGTAAAAAATCTGGCTTTATTCTAAGATTTGATATTGCTCTGATCATGGATAATTTTACTGCTTTTACAATTCCGATATTATCTATTTCCTCTGAAGAAGCACTTCCAACTGAACTTGTATGTGATATTTTTTGTATATATTCGGATAAAGTCTCTCTTTTTTTTGGAGCAATTTTTTTTGAATCATTGATTTTCCTAAATAAATCATCAGGATCTTCAAAATTTTCTTTCAGTATTACTGCTCCTGAATAAACTGGACCAGCAATACATCCTCTACCAACTTCATCTAATCCACAAATATAATCAAACGACTTTCCCCAAAGTTTTTTTTCTAGCTCCAAATTCGACATCTATATCTTTATCATCATTAATAGTTTGTTTTATTATTCCTCCTCCTAATACCAAATCATTTTTGTAAATGACTACTGGCTGTCCAGGAGTTATTGCCCTTACCGGTTTATTAAAGATCAGCATAAACGTATTCAAAGAATCTTTTTTAATTTTCAGGGTTGCATCAGATTCTATAGCATTATATCTAATTTTAGCTTTTATCTTCATATTATTTTTTGGAATTCTACCATTAGACCAATTAACTTCATCTGCTATCAATTTTCGTTCAAATAATTCTGAGTTTCTGGAGACTATTACATCTCCGTTTTCTTTGTTAATGCTTTTTACATAAATCTTTTCTTTTAACCCACCAATTTCTATCCCTTTACGTTGACCTATAGTAAAATTATGAATTCCAGTATGTTCTTTAACTTTTTCTCCATTCTCTTTATAAATTGTTCCTGAAATGGGCTTTATTTTATTTTTCAGGAAATCTCTGTAGTTTCCTTTTGGGATAAAACAGATATCTTGAGAATCTGGCTTTGTAGCGTGAGATAAATTATATTTTTTTGCAATATCTCGAATTTCTTCTTTTGTATATTCACCTACAGGGAAGAGTAATCTCTTTAATTTTTCTTGTCCAAGGGTAAATAGTACATATGATTGATCTTTATTTTCATCTTTTGCTTTTTCAACTACGTATTTTTTATTGTTTAGAGAAATTTTTGCATGATGACCTGTCGCAATATATTTTGCACCCAATGCATCAGCTTTTGTAAATAATGAATCAAATTTTAAATTGTGATTACAAGACAAACAAGGATGAGGAGTTCTGCCATTCTCATATTCATTAATGAATCTATTCATAACCGTTTTTCGAAATTTATCTACCATATTTATGTAATAATGTCTTGAGTTTATTATGCTACAAGTTTTTCTTGCATCATTTACATCGTCCAATGAGCAACAGGATTTATTCAGAACATTAGCGTTTTTAAATGAATCATCAAATAACCTCATGGTAATACCTATAACTTCAAATCCCTGTTCATGTAGTAATAAAGCTGCTACTGAAGAATCAACTCCACCGCTCATTGCAACAATTACTCTTTTTTCATTAATTTCCATGTTATTTTCTGTATTATGATATTTAACTGACGTAAAATATATTCTCCTTTTGTATTATATATTTAAAAATTTTTTATTTGAGAGGCAAAAATTATACAATCAAATGATCTTTTAGAAAAAGTTAAGAGATTAGCTGATTTCATGTCTGATAGTTTACTTTCTAATATAGTAATTCTAGACGTGTCTGGCGAGTCGGTATTTTTTCATTATTTTATTATTGCTACAGGTATGACAAGTCAACACCTTCAATCCTCATCAGCCAGTATTGCACGCTTTCTTAAGGATCATGATATTAAGACAAATCACAAAGAAGGTATATCTAGTGGAGGTTGGATGCTTCTGGATTCCCCAGGGATAACAGTACACCTTTTTCTTGAAATGCAAAGAGATAGATATGGACTAGAAGATTTTTGGTCTACTTCCAAAGAAATACTAAGATTGATTTAATCTATAATCCACTTTTCATTGGATCTTTTATATTCGATTATTTCATGTTTTTCAAAAAAAATATTGATCTCTCTATTCGCATCACTAATGTTTGCAGAACCATGAATAAGATTTCGTGATACTTCCAGTCCCAAATCACCTCTTATTGTTCCTGCAGGAGATTCAAGAGGATTTGTTTTACCTATAATATTTCGTGCTTTTTCAACTGCATTTGGACCTTCTAGTACCATGGCAATTATTGGACCGGAACATATATAATTTACAAGATCTTCAAAAAATGGTTTACCAGTATGTTCCTCATAATGTTTTGATGCGATGTCCTCTGAAAGGCGCAATAATTTTATTCCAGAAATCTTTAGTCCGGTTTTCTCTAGCCTATCTATAATTTCACCTGACAACGCTCTTTGTAAACCATCTGGTTTAACTAAAATTAACGTACGCTCCATATTATCTCCTTAGATATTTAATTTTTTATAAGGTACTTTTGGCTTACTTATAGATGGCCCTTTGGCGTATATTGGGACAACATCAGCAGGTTTAGTAAATCCTTTATTTTTTTTCATTACTTCTGAGGATAATATTAATTTTTTATAGTCTCTAGTTATTTTCTTGTCTTCAATTAATATTTCTCCTTTAAATTTATTAGAATCAAAATCTGAAAAATCACTTATTAGTCCTACTTTTTCAGGTTCAAAATTTCCATTTGAAAATTTAGCCCAACTCCATTTATTTTTTCCACAAGGGATCACTGAAGTAACTTCTTGTTTTTCTATTATGGAATGTATAGCTTGAACGAAATGAGAAGGAATACCTAAAATATTTATATTATATGAACTCGCAATTCCCAATACGAATGATATACCTACACGAATCGAATTGAATCCACCAGGGCCTAAAAGTACCGTAATATGATCTACTTCTCGCATATTTCCTATCTCTTTCTTTAAGATGAGGAAATATTCAAATAAATCTTTACTGTGATTGTTGTTACTTTCCCAGAATTTTTCATAAACTGGAATATCATTGTTATTCAAAATCAGTGAAGATTTTGCAGTAGATGTGTCAACTATTATTTGTTTCATAGTTAATTATAATTCTTTCAAATAATTGTTTTGATTTATTTCCAGATGTAAAAAATTTAATTATTCTTTCATTTTCACTTTCATTGAAAAAAATTTTTATAATTAAATTGTCTTTTGGTAAATTGTTAGTGATCCTTTCAGGCCATTCCATTAACACCAAGCTATTATCATAGTATTCTTCTACTCCTGTTTCCTGTAAATTTCCAACATCCAGAATTCTATAAAAATCACAGTGAGTAATATTTATTTTTCCTTTGTATTCGTTGATAAATACAAAAGTTGGGCTTCTTACAAAATCTTTATTTCCGGCCCCAATTACAATAGATCTGACTAATTCTGTTTTGCCAGCTCCTAAATTACCTGATAATAAAATGACATCTTCTTTAGTGACACTTCTTCCAATAGCATTCCCAATTTTTTCTGTATCTTCTAATCCTGAAGATAATAATACAACTTCTTCTACTTCATTATCTAATGTAAGGTGTTTAAAATCAGTATTCATGACTAACTTTTAAAATGATCGTAATTATTTGATTTTTGGTTGATTTCCAAAGAATTATTCAAAAACTTCAAATCAGATTTTTGGTTATCAATTACTTTTCCTATTATATTCAAATCTATTTTCTCTTTAAGTGAGTTAATTTTTTTTTCGTCTCCAATTAAAATAAGTTCATAGTCTTCTCCAGAAGACAAAACTTTTTCTTCAAACAGATTAGTTTTGTATAATTTTTTCAGTTCTTTACTAGTCCTAATTTTTTCAAAATTTATAATAATTTCTACTTGTGATGATTTACATATTCTCAAAAGGTCTTTTTCTAGACCGTCTGATAAATCGATGCAACATTCAATTCCTATTTCAATAGCTTTTTTTGCTTCTTTACTTCTAGGAATAGGTCTAAGAAATTTTTTTATTTGAAAATCATTTGTTTTTGATATGCTATTCTCAAGTTTAAATAACCCTGCCCCAGAATCTCCTATGTTGCCTGTGTGAGCAACCAAATCTCCTTTTTTGGCTGTATTTCTAACCATGATTTTTTTGGGATTATAAAGAGTACCAATAGCTGCGATTGAAATAAATGAGGTCTCAGATTTTACCACATCACCACCAACTAAATATCCTCCGAACTCTTTACAGGCACTGTTCATCCCCTCATATAATTTCTTTATTTTATTTTGATTTAAACTTTTGTTTATTCCAATAGTGACACAAAATGCGATAGGGTAAGCTCCCATTGCAGCAAGGTCACTTTGGTTAGATACAATAGATTTCCAACCTACATCATTATAATCATGATGAGTTTTAAAATGGACATTTTCAACCATTGCATCAGCACAGAAAATCAATGATTTATCATTTGAAAAAATTTTTGCTGCATCATCCCCAACACCTATCCAATTTTTAGGGATATCTTGTATTCTTTCAAAATTTCTTGTAATTAACTCTATGAACTCTTCTTCGTTTTTAATCATGGTTTGTGTGTTAATTGAGGATGAACCGAATGCTTGGGAGAAAACCGTTCACCTTTCCTTAAAGTAACAATTGGAACTAGAAGTTCAGTACCATTTCTAATATTTTGTTCGGCATCTTCAAAATAAAACCTTCCATCTTTTATATGATTAATTATAGCTATATCAGCATCAGCTCCAATTTTTAGTGATCCGATATTATCGTTTAAATTTACAGCATTTGCGGGTTTGTAAGTTGAAAGAGCTATGACTTCTTTTAAAGAAAGGCCCAAATATATATATTTAGATAGAGTAGTTAATAGATCGAAGACTGGTCCTCTTGCATTATATTTGTGAATATCCGATGAAATAGTTCCAGGGATCACATCTTGTTCCATACAAGCCTCTGCAACTGGGAATGAAAAAGATCCTTGCCCATGTCCCACGTCAAATATCACACCTCTTTTCATAGCATCCAAAGCTATATCTTTCACTTTACTTTTATTGTCTAATATTCCATTCGGTTTCTGAGTAAATGAGTGAGTTACAATGTCACCAGAACGCATATTTGGTAGAATTTTTTCCAAAGAGTTATATGATCCTCCTATATGGATCATTAATGGTTTTTTTATTTCCTTTGCTACCTGTAAAGCTCTTTCAAATGCGATAAGGTCATTTTTACCCACTATATGTTCAGATAATCTTACCTTTATTCCCACAATAGAATCTGAATGTAATGTAGATGCTTCGATAGCGTCCTCAACTCTTGCCCATCTAATATCTTCAAGTTCACCTATTTCATTATCAAGTTGTCCCATTCCAGATATATGTAAAAATGCAAGAATCCTTGTTTTAGTTTTTGACATTACGTATCTTTGGAATCCTGCAATAGTATTAGAACCCGATGAACCAGCATCAATAGCAGTTGTCACTCCTCTATCTAAGCAATAAGGATCAGCTTCCACTGCGAGGTGTGCAACTCCCCACCAAACGTGAACATGTAAATCAACCAATCCCGGAATAACTATCTTGTCTTTAGCTTCTATTATGTCTATTGCGTTGTTATCGGGAATGTTATTTTCAATAGATCTTATTTTTCCACTTGCAACGCCGATATCTTTTTTCTCATATATGTCTCTAGAAGGATCTAAAACAGTTGCATTTTTTATTAGTAAATCGAAGGTCATTATTTCTTAGATTTCAATATTTCTGAAGCTCCCAATCCTCCAGCAACAATAATTCTCATTGCTTGTTCAGCAGTTAAATCTAGGGATTTAATTTTTGTCATGGGAACTACTGATAACCAACCTGTATTAGGAACAGGTGTGGATGGCATATAAACATAACCATGTTCAACTCCATCAAAATCTATTATGTTTGTAAGGAATCCAATAGTCCAAACACTTTCTTTAGGGTATTCAATTGCTACCACTCGACTAAATCCACCACCTTTTTTAGTACCCGTAAATGCAGTAGATACTTGTTTTGATGTCCTATAAATAGCGTTCACTAAAGGAAGTCTTTCTACAAATTGTTCTATATATTTAATAAAAGCTCGAACAACACTGCTTGAAGAAAGAATCCCTACAAAAAAGATAAGAATAAATATTGTTATAAAACTGAGGCCAGTAATACTTCTACCAAAAATTTGTCTAAATAGTGGTTGTAAAATTCCATCTATACTATTGAAAGCAAATGCAGCTATAAAATAAGTAACCGCTAAAGGAAATAAAAGAACTAAACCTAAAATATATCTTCTTCTGATATATAGGTAGAAACCATTTAAGAATTTTTTCATTTGTAAGCTCAGCTTTCTATTATGTTGACATTAGCCAAAAAACAATTACGTTTTAATAAAGCATATGCTAATTTATAAAAAAGTTTAGCAAGTATACCAATGTTTGAAAGGTTTTAAATGAATTCTTCAGAGATTAAAAATAAAGCAACACAAAATCTAGAAATTATAAAAAATATCCCTATTGATTTATCTAAGGAAATATTAAAAAATCCTGAAACTGGGTACAAAGAATTCAAAACAAGTAAAAAAATTTTTGACACTTTGAAAACATTTGAACTCAATGTAGAAGATGGAATAGCTATTACGGGATTGAAAACTACTATACAAGGATCAAAACCGGGTCCTAATATTGCTATACTTGGTGAATTGGATGGTCTTCCAGTTCCAGATCATCCTTTTGAGGATAAAATGACACACGCAGCTCATGCCTGTGGTCACCATATACAAATTGGAAATATGCTTGCTTCTTTGATAGCACTAAATTCTAAGGAAATATTGGATAATCTTTCTGGATCTATCACATTTATGGCTGTTCCAGCAGAAGAATATGTTGAAATTGAATGGAGAAATCTTCAAAGAAACAATGGAGAATTCGAATTTTTGGGTGGGAAGCAGGAATTTATAAAATTAGGGGCTTTTGATGATATTGATATTTCTATGATGACGCATGCGAGGAAATCTTTAAAAGGGTTTGGTTATGGAGGGACAGGGAACGGTTTGATAGCCAAATTTATAAAATTTCATGGAAAGACATCTCATGCAGGAGGAGATCCACACCTTGGTATCAATGCTTTAAATGCAGCAAATATAGCAATGTCAGCAATACACGCTAACAGAGAAACTTTTGAAGATGAAAATCATATTAGAATACACCCTATAATAACTCACGGTGGAGCAGTGGTTAATCAGATTCCAGATCTTGTTAAGATAGAAACTTTTGTTAGAGGTGCATCTATTGATGCAATAAAAGATGCTAATTATAAAGTTGATAAATGTCTTAAAGCTGGTGCATTGTCAGTAGGTGGTGAAGTTGAAATAACAACATTGCCTGGTTATTTACCTATTTTTAATGATTCCAATCTTTCAAGTTTATACAAAGAAAATTTGGATATATTTTATGATCAAGATCAAATTGAGAAAATCAATCATGGAGGAGGTTCCACAGACATGGGAGATTTAGCCCACCTTATGCCTATAATTCATCCTTATGTTGGAGGAGCAAATGATGGTTCTCATCACACTAAAGAGTTTCTAATAGATGATTATAATTTACCAGTAATAGAAGCAGGAAAAATGATGGCTTTTACAGTAATAGATCTTTTAGCAAATAATGCTGAAAGAGCAAATAAGATCATAAAGGAGCATAAAAGGAAATTATCCAAATCGCAATATTTAAGGTTACTAAGAGATATTAGTTCAAATGATACATATAACTTTAATGATTAGAACTTATTATTAAATGCAATTGTATGATCTTAAAGGGCATTCATAATCTCTTAAATAAAGTAAGTCATATGTTAATCCCTCTGTGAAAAAGCCTAAAAATAAAGAAAAAATTAAAACTACCAATTTGACTATTAAGTTCATCCCTTTTTTCGTTTCTGTTTCTGAAGCGAAAAATTTTAGCAAAGCCATGATTATAAAATAGTAAATAATACTATAAACAACCAATAAGGTATAAGTCGAAGTAAGAAAAGAAATTATTTGATCCATAATTATATTATCCTTTAGATTTAAACCATTATAAACGAAAATCATATTAATAATAAAATAGAAAAAAAACAGAGAATAGCAAAATTAATTTCAAGGACAGGTTTCTCTTCAAGAAGAAAAGCTGAGCAATTGATTTTTCAAGGGAAAGTTAAGGTTGGAAATACAATTATTTCTAATCCTGCTATAAAAATTAATGAAAATTCAGAAATAAAAATAAACGATGTATTAATTCCTAAGAAAGATCCTTCGGTAATTTTCATTTATTATAAACCCATAGGTTTAATAGTTACAAAATCAGACGAAAAATCTAGGCCAACAATATACGAAGATTTGCCCAAAGAAATGAGAAATCTTATTTCTGTTGGTAGATTGGATAAAAATACTTCTGGATTACTTTTATTAACTAATGATGGTCATTTAGCTAGGTTTCTTGAACTTCCAAAAAATAGATTCGAACGAAAATATAAGGTTAAAATAAGAAGCAAATTAAGTAGATTTCAATTAAAAAGAATTAAAGAAGGTGTAATAATTAATCGATTTAAATATCAGCCAATAAAGATAAGAATTTTATCTAAATCTTCTAAATTTTCGAATTTGGAGTTAAGTTTAATTGAGGGTAAAAATAGAGAAATAAGAAGAATCATGGAATATTTTGAGACACCAGTTATAGAACTAAAGAGAATTTCATATGGACCCTATGGACTTAATGAATTGAAGCCATCTGAATTTCATAAGGCAAACTTAGATTATATTGATTATTAAGATCTAGTATTTTTTTTTTAATAATTTAGTATTTATGAAAAGAAAAATATTTATGAATAGTTTTTTTGATTCGTTACTAAAGTATTTTGGATACACATCTTGGGAAGAATGGTTTCTTCAAGAGGCTATATGGGCCATGACTTCAATTGTAATTGGAATTGCAGCTTGGTTTGTGTTCCACCATTATATAAGACCGAGATTGGGAAATTTTTCTAAATCTCTTATAAAAAAAGATGAAACAAGGGATTTTGGAATATTTGTAGGTCTTCTAGACACAAAATTTTTTGATTTTCTCATTCTAATTCTCTTTGGTTCAATAGTTTCTGTTGGTATTTTTTCTATTATTGGTTTTGATGTAACTCCAATAATTTCATATATTACCGAAAGACTGTTAAGCTTGGCACACTGGTTTTTCTCAGAGGGAATAATCATTTTTGTGATGATTTTAATTCTGTGGATCCTTATCAGAATTGTTCGCAGAATAATACCAAAAATAGTCACTTCTTTTGTATTGGGAAGAGCAGAATATGGAGAGCACGAAGAAGCTGAAAAAGAAGCTAATACTTTATCAAAAGTTTTTACTGGTGGTGCTGTAATAATAATCTTAATTACTGGATTATTTATGATACTAACTAAATTGGAAATACCTGTAGGTCCCATTTTGGCTGGTTTTGGTGTTGCTGGTATTGCTGTTGGTTTTGGAGCTCAACATTTAGTTCGTGACATTATTAGTGGAATTTTTATAATTGCAGAAAATCAATATAGAACTGGTGATGTAGTTGGAATTGCTGGTCAAGTAGGATTTGTTGAAGATCTAAATTTGCGAAGAACTATTCTTAGAGATCTTGAGGGCACTGTACACGTTATTCCTAATGGAGAAGTTACGGTTTCTTCAAATAGAACTAAAAACTATTCCAGAGTTGTATTGGATGTAGGAGTAGCATATAAGGAAAATTTGGAAAGAGTGATATTTATTCTTAATCAAATAGGGAATGAGATTGCTGCAGATCCTGTTTTTGGCCTGTATATAATAACTGCACCTCAAGTTTTAAGAATTCAATCTTTTGATGATTCAGCCATTACCATAAAAATGATGGGTGATTGTAAACCTATGAAACAGTGGCAATTAAGGGGAGAATTATTGAGAAGAATCAAAGCAAGATTTGATTTGGAAGGAATTGAAATTCCTTTTCCCCACCAAACTGTATATTGGGGTGTTGATCAACCTTCTTTAACAATACAAGAAAAGATTCCATCAAAAAATACAAAAAAATCAGGTGTTCAAACAAGTACAAAACCAGAAGATATTGAACAAATGTTGGCTCAGATAGCATTAGCAAAAAGAGGTTCAATTTGGAACGAAAAAGATATTGATGAATAAAGGATAAAAAAATTACTATAAATTCCATAATAAAGCCTAATCTACCAAAAAATTTAAAAGAGATTTCTGATAATATTCCACATCCTGAAGGTATAGTAGTAGATGATAAGAATAATATTTTTGTTTCCTCGGCCTCTACTGGCAATATATTTATAATAGAAAAAGGAAAAGTAAGGGTTCACACTAATACAAAAGGCAGACCACTTGGAATAGCATATTCTAAAAAACTTAATGAATTATATGTTTCAGATGCATCTATTAAGTCTATTTTAAGTATTAATATTCGTACGTCATACGTAGAAAAAATATCAGATACTTTTGATAATAATCCTCTAAATGGTCCTTCAGATTTGGTATTAACTGATGAAGGGAGTATCGTTTTCACTGATCCCATAAGAAATCCATTCCCAAACCCATGTATAAGCCCCACCTATATTTTGGATAATGATAGAAAGATAAAGCAACTAATTCCGGATTTAGCTTTCCCAAGCGGAATAGCTTATTTTGACAAAAAAGTGTTTATTTCAGAAACTAGAGCAAACAGATTGATTGCTTTGTCAATTAATATAAATGAAGAAGAAAATAATATTGAACCAGAATTGTTTCGTAGGTTTGCTGAACCAGGAAATCCAGATGGTTTGACTATAGATGATGATGGTGATATCTATCAAACATTACCTGGAATTGGAGCTATAGCAGTGATAAATAAACAAGGAGAAATGGTTGAAATTTATCATATGGATAATTGGAAGCCGAGTAATATTCATTTTAATGAAGGAACATTTTATGTGACAGATCGTTTAGGTAGTCGTATATTTCAATTTTCCAAATAATATTTTTTTCATTCTATTGATTTTTTTTAAATATGATAATCTGATATAAGATAATATCAACAAAGGATTTCGATATAAGTAAAGATAAGTTTTTATTTTATTTAGTAGCTACAAGCCATCATATTTTTAATGTAGTTGTTATTTTGTCTATTCCTTTTTATGTTGTTAAAGCAGAATGGTACATTACTTTTCCTCTCCTAAGCTGGACTGTTTATCTGATTTTTTCTACAGATTTATCATGTCCTTATACAAATTATGAAAATAAATTACGTAAAAGGCTAGGCAAACCAAAAATTAAAGGTTTTATACATCACTATTATTTAAAGAATTTTGTTCGATTGAAGAAGAAGCTTTCCTAATCCAATTTGATTAACATTTCTAATTTGTATTTAATATCTTTACTATAAATGAAACATCCATCATGTACGTTATTGTTGTCTCCCTTTGGTACGTATTTCCATTCTTCTTTTGTTTCATCCCATTGTTTATCAACGATTCGGTGAGATATGTGATTGTAATTAGCCTTTGCTACTGATTCAAGAGACATATCACAGCCTTCCATGTCATCATAAGAATCATCGTAAGAAGGTGGGACATAACTAACTATATCTCCAATATTATATTCGTTTAAATCATTGGTTTTTTCTACTACCCCTAATGTATATTCATCTAATAGTGGCCTCATAGAACCAGTTGGAAGATAATTCATTAGTCTAAATTGATAAGGATGAACGTCTGAGAAGTTTGTCAGATCCATTCGGATGTATCTGGAATCATTTTCTGTCTTCTTATCTAACTCAAGCCAATCAAATTTATAATTAGCTGATTGACCAGTTCTGAGAGCGGAGGTAATACCTATCTTAGTGGTTTTATATGATTCAATCTCTAGATTTAATTTTTCAATTTTAGTATTAAAAGCTTCTATATTGTAATTTAATTCTAATATTTTTTCTGAACTTTCTTTATTTGTGGAAGTGATTTCTTCAGCCAATATATTGCTTTCAGTGATTTCATTTTCTAAATTTTTTATCTTTAGATTAAGATCTGTTATGGTATTTTTCATCTGGTCACTTCCTATAACAATAGGAATCATCTTCGACTTAGTTGTCTCATTTTCTTTATTTATAATTACAAAATTATTATTTAGATTTTCATAATCGTTTATTAAATTTTCATAATCATTATTTAAAGTTTCATAAACTTTGTTTAGGTTTTCATAATCCTGATTAATTGATTGTAATTCTCTTTTGACGCTTATGCTACCTGAGTCATATTCTGTATCTTTCTCAGTGGAATCAGATAAATTTAAATCAAGCCAATTTAAATTATCATCAATTAATTTCTGTTCCAATTGAATAATTTGTTCAATTGAAAATTTATCTGTTAAGACTTTAACGGAATTGATTTGGTCCTCTGAAAAACCTTCAGTTATTTCGATCAAAGATTGAGGAATTGTTTGTGGATTAGTTATGGATTTTATTAAATTTTCTTGAGCTGTTTCTTTGTTTTTTGTAGTGAGGTAAGGGACTCCTAATGCAACAATTATAAGAATAAAAATTATGAACAAAGATGTTGTAATTTTATTTGCAAAAATTTTATTTTTTAGATTTCTCAAGAAGTTCATATCTAATTGGTTTTGTCAGAAAAATATTTACGTAAATAATTTATTGCATATATATAACAAGCTATTTCTAAAATTATTCTACTAATCAATTGGAAGTCGCTGTAGGCTTTTGATTCTTGTGAATAATTGATCATTAAATTAACAAAATTAGTATTAATGATTGCAACAATCCACAGCCAATATACAATTCTATTGAGGTTTAATTTGCTAAACCTAGAATATGCATATTTAAAAGTTATTATTAGTGCAAAACATTTAATAATTGGAGATTTTATTACGAAAAAAACAGAAAATAATGTTTCTGATGAAAAAATTAAAGTAATCAAAACACCAATAATATTTGACAAAATTTGGTGAATAATTATTGAAAAAGCCAGCGAAATTATGAATGAAGAAATATAATTTTTTTTGCTGGGACTATTTATTTTTTCTAGTAATTTTTGTATTGCATCCATGATATTAATTTTTATGTTATTATTTATTTGGCAAAAAATCCATGTGGGTTAGTCCAATTGTTTGGAACACGAACAGATAAAACTTCACCTTCACATGTCAATTCATTTTCATAAGAAAAAAGTCTAGCATGAAATAAAGTGGTTTTAGGTTTTTTATTTAATATTTTTGCTCTAATTGTTATAGGACCATCTAATGGAGTAGGTTTTTTAAAATCTATTTTTAAAGACCCTGTAGCATACCAAATCAATGGAGTTTCCCCAATTTCTCTATTTTCTGTCTTATATGCGTCAGCTATTGATGAGCAGACACAATGGCAATCAATAAGAGTAGATATAGTTCCACCATTTAAAACATCTGGTGGCATTGCAGCATGATATGTTTGAGGGTGAAAAATACATATTGTTTCATCACCTTCCCAATAAGATTTTATATTTAATCCTTTTTCATTCCATGCACCACATCCATAACAATTGTTTCCATATAATTTATCTTGAAAGAATTCGTTCATTTTTATGTAAATTTAATAGTTTGGTACCCCCACAAGGATTCGAACCTTGGACCTTATCCTTAAGAGGGATATTTTATTGAATATTTTATCAAATACTCAATGCAATGAGACTGCTCTTTTATTAGTATAGGGTGGAAACTTTGGTGGAAATCCATTTTTAGCCGCTTGAAGTGTCATTAGAGGTGCTAGTTATACCTGTATGACCCTTTGGTATCACTCTTCGAAAATCTTTGCTTCCTCAGTAGATATTTTATGGCATTATCAACATCGTTTTGAAATTTACCTTTTGGCTCATCCTATAATACTTTTAGTTGTGCCGCTTTAATAACCGCTTGAAGTTGAGTTTTTGCTCCTAGTTTGTTCATGACATTAAAAATATGATTTCCAG
>PBER01000011.1 GCA_002718455.1 Chloroflexota bacterium
ATGCCCTACCTTAGGATCTATATCTAAATGCTTTTTTAAAATTGGCACTAAAGATTTTTTATGCCATCCGGTAAGGTTAGGAGGATTAATATATTCTCCAGAAATTTGATTTATTGGCCCTGCTGAAGAATAACCCATGCCTTTTACCTCTTGACGTCCTATGATTGAGTAAACAATTTCAGAAATATTTTTTCCTACTTTTTCTATACCTAAAGATGGATTACAACTAATTTTTTTTCTTTCTAATATTTTCCCTTGAGAATTTACTAAACAAACTCTGATATTCGTCCCACCTATATCTGCTGCAATAATTAATTCTGAGTTTTTATTGATAGATATTTTCATAAAGATATTACCCTATTAGTTACCTAAGATTTCTGAAAGATCTATATTTTCTATTTCTTCCTTTGCTATATCGCAATCATTAGCAGATTTTATAATTTTTTCAGATAAAATTCCCGAATAAAGAAACTCCAGAATATCTTTNAATTCTAATTTTTCAGTTAAGCAAAGAAATCTATCATCAGATAAAACTTGTTCCTCAATTTCTTTTGGAACTTCTATTTCTTTCTTCTCTTCTTCTACTTGCTCTTCTTTCTCTTCCTCAACAATTTCTGGTATGTTAATTTCAAAATATCGAAGCAAGCTTATTGCATCAACATCACAATTTTCTATATCCAAAATAATCGCTGGAATTTGAAAAATATCTATTNCTGGATTGGTAGGATCAGCAAAGATTATAGACAATTTATCCGACANGCATTGAGAAGAANTTTTATTAAGACCNGTTGAAGATAATTCTTCTGGGATTTCTATACAATCAATTAATGTTGGTAATTGTGAAAGGATTTGAATAGGAAAGAATCCTCCACTTGNATATATNTATTCTAATGAATCTTTAGTCAAATCGAAGCTGCTCGTGTTACTGATACATTCCAATGTATTGATGTTGTTTGGCAANATACTTAATAAAGGTTTACTTTCTATAAAACCTTCAAATAAATGTATTTTTTTAGATTCATATTGNTCTCTAGTNGAAGGTTCTAAACAAAAGAGTGAACCCAANGTATATGTAAACATAGGTGCACCAAAAGTTTCTCCCAANTANTCAAATTTTTCAACTAAATTATTTTGTTTAATACAATNTAATTCNANTTCATTAAGTTGTATGTTTTGNAATAAAAATAAACCATGCAAAATTCTGTAATTGGTATTTNCATCAATACAATCAGAAAGCTTTTNNGNNGGTAAAGAATTATCAGATACAAAATTTATCATCTCTTCTTTATTAGAAAATTTAGATAAAAGGCAATTCNGTTNATCNTNGGGTAATTCACCAANAAAAGCATCAAAATTNACTAATGGGTTTATAGTTATAGGAGTGGTTATCTCTTTAACTTCTATATCTGTTTTATCATTACAACTTATAACAATAAGTAATAACAAAATATAAATNAATTTCTTCTTCATAAATTTATTTTATCAAGTTAACGGGGTTTCAAAATAGAATATTATTTGTAATCATTATAAATTAATAACATCTTAAGTAANAAAAANAATTTATGAATAGTAAAGCTGCAATTCATACNGAGCATGGNAAAAAACTAACCCTTGGAGATGTNCAAATACCCGACCCAAGNCCTGATCANGTATTACTAAAACTTCANTCCAGNGGAATATGTCATAGTCAATTACACCAAATGCANAATCCTGAAGCTCCAACTCCAGCNNTATTAGGNCANGAAGGNACTGGTACAGTANTTGCNATAGGATCNGATGTAAATCANGTACAAGAAGGGGATCTNGCTATAGTNACTTGGGTTGANAGAAAGCCAGTTATAGGAAGNCCATCNTANCCCGCAACAGGAGTCACTTTTAACGAAGCNCCACTNAGTGGAGTTACATACACTTGGGGNGAAGATGTACTTGTTAGATCAGGATANGTAGTNAAAATACCAAAAACATCAGATAANTATAAATCATCCATTNTTGGCTGTGCNGTTTTAACNGGAGCTGGNGCAGTTTTACATACAGCAAAAGTNCGNCCAGAAAATTCTGTAGCAATTTTCGGAGTTGGAGGAGTTGGNTTATCTGCTCTNATAATGGCTAATATTTTNGAAGCTTATCCAATAATTGCNGTAGATATTTCNNATGAAAAACTANAATTTGCAAAAAAATTTGGNGCCACACATGTAATAAATTCAACAAATCAAGATCCTGTAGAAGCAATACACGAATTAACTTCTGGAGGTTCAGATTNCTCATTTGACACAATTGGATTAAGGATTACTAATGAACAGATATTACCNAGTGTAAGAGGAGGAGGATCTGGNGCTGAAAATATCGGNGGTATGGCAGTTTTAGTAGGAATGCCAGGNAANGANATGACACTTGATCCNGGGCATTTTATGCGTCATCAAAGACAATTCAGAGGATCANTAGGTGCCACTTACCCAGATAAAGATTTCCAAATGTATCTNAGACTTTATGAAGANGGNAAATTTCCTTTAGATNAATTAATTACTAAAGAGTATAAGCTTGAAGAGATAAATGAAGCTTGNGATGATCTTCAAAATGGAANGATATCNGGAAGGTCAATTATTAATTTTGATNATTAAATACCTAAATATTTCAAACTCCCTGATTTAGAAAATTCATCTAAATTTATTTCNTTTTTTCTNAATCCAGCTTCTATAAAAGCATAAGCTAAAGANAGGGATTTGATNCCTTCAACAATNCCAACTTCTGGNTCTTTNGAATTTAATTTNGACTTGATGAAATCTAAATATTCTATCGCAATAATTTTTCTATCATATTCAGGAAAGTCATAATTAAACCCNCCATCAANAAATTCNCCGAAAATTGTTTTTGTATCATCATCAAGTTTAAAAGNAGNNAATTTTTTCAATAAAGCNTTANCNGAAATATTTTTGTTTCCTTCTTTAAGTAAAATNGGNTTNCCNGATCTTGAAATCGATCTTTTAAGACTCATTTTTGTNCCATGGATCCANGANTCATTTATAAATAAATTCGGAATTGCATCAGAAATCAAAACAGATCCGATAGCTCCAGATTTAAATTTCAANGTTGAAATTATAGTATCTANNGCATTTTGNGTTATTTTTTTTGTAGANTCGTAATCTTCAATTCTATGACTATAAAATTCTTGTAAATTATGATTNGTTTGTTNCATAGTTAATAAATCNCGTTCNGGNATTAATATTTTTGAAATCCCACTNACAGATTGAACNGGNCCNAAAAAATATAATAATAGATCNGCATTGTGAATNCCNGCATCNANAACTACTCCTCCACCTTTTTCTTTTTTAGTNCTCCATCCTGTTCCATGCATAACTTTTCCTTGTGAAAAAGANGATTCNTAATCAGTTACAANAATTGGATCTCCAAANTCTTCAGAGTNGATCACAAATTTTGTAAATCTNTTTATNGGATCTCTTCTAAAATTTTCAAAAAGAGCAAANTGNTTTTTNNTTTGTTTTTGAANTTNTAATAATTCATTAGCATANGAAAGAGACAATGAAANTGGTTTNTCACACATAACATCCAAGTTTTTTTTCATTGATAAAATACCNATAGAATGATGTGTTTCATTAGTAGTGGCTATNTCAACAGANTCAAGAGAAACATTAGAATTAAAAAGATCGTTCAAACTATTAAATCTATCAACTTTTTTTTTAGTGTTCTTAAATAGATGGTCAGATAAATATAAGGCTGAAGCATCATTATTATCAACTAATGCAACCAAGTCTAATTCATTATCATATTTTAGATATTCAATATATCCTAATAAATGTCTAAAACCCATNCCTCCACATCCAATTAANGCAAATTTATTAGACATTTAANNCAACATTCTTTCTAGATCNTTCAAGTGATCTGGAGAAGGATCAAATCCTACTCCNAAATTNTTCACTATTTCAGTNATTTTNTTACAGAATGGNGTNGGAANNCNATTNCNCTTACCAATTTTTGAAACATATCCNGTTAAATAATCAATTTCTGTTCTGCGTTTNTTTAATACATCTTGACCAAAAGANGGTCTACTTAAAGANCCAGCAAGATTAGCAGCTTCCAAAAATTGAGACTTGATTTCTTCTAATTTTTTCCCATTAGCGCCATCGATAAAATCTTCCGGTTCCATGCCCATTATTTTACCCATTTTAAATCCAGAAGATTTAGCAACTTTTACCACCTCTGCAGCTATCTGAATAGCAATATTTTGAGTTATTGTTTCAGTTCTAACTTTAGAAGTCCCCCATCCCGTAAGACCTGCCAAAGGATTAGCCATGCAATTAATCATTAGTTTGGACCATCTTTCCCCAAGTAAATTTAATGTATAATCTGTCTTCCCAACTGATTGCATTATTTGAACAAATTCTATTAATCTGTCAGATTTGGAATTGTTAAATTCTCCAACTTTAAAACAAACATCTTTTCTATTATCAGTTCGCATTACTATTCCTGGTTCGTAAATTGCTGCAGAAATGGTTATTATACATCCTAATGTTTTATCTTCTCCAACAATTTTGGCTACCGTAGGATCATTTATACCATTTTGAAAATCTATATAGAATCCTTCTTCTTTTACATATTTNTTTATTGCNATAGTTGCCCANTCAGTATCATANGANTTAACNGAAATAATAACCAANTCAAATTTTTCCTTNATTTGTTGTAATTCGTTTAAATTGATAGCTTCTGGTTTACATTTATAAAGAGATTCAGAGGTAGAAACCAATAATCCAAATTTTTTTATTTGAGAGATGTGTTCANTCCAAGTATCAATTAGGGTAACATCGTGTCCTGCTCTAGATAATAATCCACCTACAACACCTCCTATCCCACCTGCCCCCATGATTCCAATTCTTTTTTTGCTGTACATCTATAAGAACCCTTCTAATAAAATTAAAAAAATCTTTCAAGAGAAAATTCATCAAGGTCAAAATTGGTAGAGTTATTAATTATCAAAGAAGAACAAATTTCACCTATTGCTGGGGTGAATTTAAAGCCATGGCCGGAACACGGAGAACAGATAATGATATTTTCATCATCTGGATGAGAATCANTTAAAAAATCTTGATCTGGNGTATCTGTNTACATACAAACTTTAGAATCGATTAGATCACCGTTACCATCAGGTATGTGTTGTTCCAAAAAGTCTCTTACTGTTTTGAGATCTGAATCATTGGATTCTCTAATTAAGGTATCTGGATCTACAAAATCACCATTATGATGCATTGCTACTTTGAAACCACGGTTTTCTATATTAGGCATTGCATAAAAACTTAATCCATTGTCTAAATCCCAACCNGTATTTGGCATATTTATAGATTTGAATTTATCGGGATTTTTCCTTGGAGAAAACCAAAATAAAACTTGTCTTTCAACTTTTATAGGCAATTTTAAAGTAGGAAGAAGTTTCGTTATCCANGCTCCTGANGAAAAAACTAATTTTTCAGCTTTATAATTACCNAAATTNGTCTCAACCAAATAATAATTAGATTTTTTACTCCATCGGANNACCNTCTCATTNTATTTNTGAATAGAACCTTTNTTTAATGCAGTATTTAACATATGATTTATGGAATTCTCAACAAATACTGCTCCACCGCGACTTTCAAATAAACCAATGTATTCATTTGGTGGATTTAGAACGGAAAATTTTTGTGATATTTCATCAGTTGTCATTTTTTTTATGGGAATATCATATTTATTAGCTGATTTAATGGCACTTTCAATATCACCAGTTTTACGCCCAATAAGTAACCCGCCATAAGTATCTATAATAGGAACCTTAGAATTTTCATTCATTTCAAACCAAATTTCATATGCTCTTTGAACAATTGGAACATACGAGGTNCCTTCNTGATAAGCTTCTCTAATTACNCTTGTATGACCNAANGANGANCCAAATTCATGTGGNGGTAAATAACTGTCAAAACCAATAACTTTGATANCATTNTGNGAAAGGAACATTGATGTAGCACTACCCATTGCTCCNAAACCAATTATAATTACATCTGAAGTATTATTCATAAAAAAATATAAAAANCGAATACAATAATTTCTATTACTTAATCATTAGTTAAGGAATATACATGAAAAAAATATTAATTACAGGNGGATCAGGATTAATAGGANCCATTTTAAATAATCATTTAATGGNAAATTATGAAGTNCATAATCTNGATATTAATAAACCAAAGAACAAAGAACANAATATATTCATAGGAAATATGAATAAATATGAAGATGTTTTAGAATCTTCTAAAGANGCCAGTATCATCATACATTTAGGAGCTGCNGTGCAAATGGATTCNGANTGGAANNTAGTATTTAATAATAATATAGAATCTACNAAAAATGTTTATGAAGCTGCAAAAAACAATAATGTAAAAAAAGTTATATTTGCAAGNTCTAATCACGCANTNGGACTTTTCGAAAATGATAGNCCATACAANGAAATNGTGAGAGGTGAATACANAAATTTAGATCCAAAAAAAATAAAGAAAATNGATGAAAATGTNCCTGTAAGACCAGANTCTTTTTACGGAGTATCTAAAGCATTTGGAGAAGCTATTGGAAGATATTATTATGAAACCTATAAAATTCAATCAATTAATTTAAGAATAGGAACTGTNCAAAAAATAGATTCACCAAAAAGTTCTATAAGACACTATGCAACCTGGNTNTCNCATAAAGATATAGCNCAGTTGGTGGAAAANAGTATAATTCATGATTTGNAATTTGAAATATTTTANGGTGTTTCAAATAATAAATGGAGATTTTGGGATATANAAAATTCATATAATAAAATTTCTTATGAACCTGTAGAAAATGCAGAAAATTATAGATAAAAGGAGNAGTTATGAGTATAAACATTNATNTAAGTAATAAAAANGGNATCATTTTTGGTNTAGCNAATCAAAGATCTATTGCATGGGCTATTTCAGAAAAATTAATGGAAGCAGGAGCAGAATTAGCTTTCACTTATTTAGANGACAGGCTTTTAAAAANTATNAATNCNTTGNTAAAAGATCGNGATAATTTATTGTTNAAATGTGANGCAAATAATGAATCAGATGTACATAANGTTATGGAANNATTTAAATCAAAACATGGAGAAATAGATTTTATAATTCATTCAATAGCCTTTGCTAATAGAGAAGATTTAGGNGGAGATTTTTCTAATCTTTCTAAAGNNGGTTTTTCATTAGCATTAGAAACTAGTTCTTACACNTTGATAACTATAGCNAGACAAGCTTCAAAATATTTCTCNNAGACNGGAGGATCAGTTATATCAATGACNTTCGATGCATCAAATNGAGTTTATCCTGGATACAATGTNATGGGCATAGCTAAAGCTGCCNTAGAAAATATAAATAGACAANTGTCNGCAGAATATGGNCCAAGAAAAATNNGATTTAATTCTATTTCAGCAGGACCTTTGCCTTCTTTATCTGCANGNAGTATCCCTGGATTTACAGAAATGAGAAAAGCTNATGAACAAAGATCNCCTATTAAAAGACCNATAACTCANGAAGANGTNGCAAANACAGCTTTGTTTTTGGTTAGTGATTTATCCACAGGAATTACNGGNAGTATCATTCCCGTNGATGGGGGTTATGGAATAATTGCCNTATAAAAAAAAAGAANCCAAAATTTTCTACGGNTGGTGGATTGTTATATCTTCAGGAATTGTTCAATGGTATTCNTCTGCAGTTTTTTGGCGAGGNTTNCCNCCTTTTTTTGATGCAATNCTTTCAACATTTGGATGGAGTAGTGCAGCTACAGGAGCNGCNCTTTCAGTNCAAAGATCTGAAAGTGGNTTAATATCGCCTTTTGTAGGNACCGTAATNAAAAAGTTTGGNCCNAAAAAAGTTATGGCTTTTGGTATATTCCTAACNGGAGGTTCATTCATATGGATGAGTAGAATGAATAGTCTTTGGGAATTTTATGGTTCAATAATAGTATTAACTTTTGGGATGTCATTTGGTACTTTTATCATTTTTGTAGCAGTAGTTGGTAATTGGTTTCAAAAAAACAGAGGAAAAGCACTCTCNATTTTAATGGCAGGAGCGGGTTTAGGAGGTATCACAATCCCATTAATAGTATTAGGAATAGATACTTTTGGATGGAGAGATATGCTTTTATGTATAGGAGTAGGATTTTGGATTATTGGATTCCCCACTTCATTAGTATTGAGATGGAATCCTGAAGATTACGGTCAATATCCTGATGGGGAAAAACCCACCTCTAAAGAAATATCTACCCTTGGCAAAGACCAAAGAGAATCAGGTATGGGGGTGAAGGAAGTTTTAAGGAATAGAACTTTTTGGCAATTAGCGTTTGCAACAGGTCTTAGCCAAGCAGTATTTACTAGCAATTTATTCCATTTTACTGCTTTTAAAGAATTTGGACTTACTACTTCCTTTGCAGCATTAATTATAGGTTTTTCGTGGTGGGGTGATATTGCTGGAAGGGTAACTATAGGATTTATAACCGATAGGTTCGATAGAAAAATCCTTTTATCAATTTCTTTTACTTTATTATCTTTAGGAATAATTGGTATCAGTATAATCGGTAGCCAAAATAATTATTCTTTTCTTCCTCAATCTTTGGGTATCGTTTTATTTATAGTTTTCTTTGGTTTAGGTTTTGGTTCTTCAGTCCCNCTAAGGCTAACTTTAGCAGCTGATTATTTTGGTCGTAAAAATTTTGCTTCCGTAGTTGGAATATTAAATTCTGTAGGTGCAATATTTGGAACATTTGCACCTTTGTTAATTGGATTGACAAAAGATTTTACTGGTCATTATGAATATGCATTTTTCATACTTTCTTTAATGATGATTTTGGCTGTACCACTAGTTCTTACGTTAAAAAAAGTTAATAAATAGATAAAAAAAAGTAAAAAAAATAATGAATATTTTTTGATAGCAATCTATTCTCTATATAACCCAAAAAAAATCGTTTTTTGTTTTTAAGGAAAGAGTTTTAATTGAATTCATTTGTGCATTTACATAACCATTCAGAATATAGCTTGCTTGATGGGATGAGTAACCTAGATAAGATGGTCAACAAAGTAAAAGAAAATAACCAGAAGGCCATTGCTATAACTGATCATGGAAATATGTATGGAGCAATAGATTTTTACAAGACAAGTAATAAATATGCTATAAAACCAATAATTGGTCTTGAAGCATATGTTGCTCCAGTAGACAGTTTATCTAAAGATCCAAATGAAAAAACTCCTTATCATATAACCCTTCTATCACAAAATGAAACCGGATATNAAAATTTAATGAAATTAGTTACTCATTCAAANATTAANGGGTTNTATTACAANCCTAGNATAGANAGAAAGGTTCTNGAACAATACAANGAAGGNTTAATCGTTTTATCNGGTTGCCCNTCTTCTGAATTNTCAAAAGCNATTATAGATGAAGATAANAAAAAAATTTCAGATACTNTTGGCTGGTACAATGAAGTTTTCAAAGATAGATATTTTTTAGAAATAATGAAACATGATGGAGTTCCAAACCAGGAAAANATTATAAAAAANTTACTTGAAATTCATAATAATANTAATTTGAAANTTGTTATAACAAATGATAATCATTATGTTGATCAAACAGATTCTANTTCCCACGAAATTCTTACNTGTCTCCAAACAAATTCNAATATNAATGATCCAAAAAGATTTAAATTTGANGCAAATACATACCATATNAAANCAACTGAAGANATNTGGGAAGAATGGAAAGAACTTCCAAGTGGTTTAATTACAACATCCGAAATAGCAGAAATGTGTAACATAAAAATTGATCTTTCAAAAAGCCTGCTNCCTAAGTTTGATTGCCCCGATANTATGTCTTCNATGNAATATTTAAGAATNCTTGCTTTTGAAGGAATGAANAACAAATTCCAAAATCCAGATANGAATNTAAAAGAAAGATTAGAATATGAATTAAANGTAATTGAAAAAACNAATTTTCCAGATTATTTTCTTGTTTGTTGGGATATTTTTAAATTTGTAAATACNAAAAAAATCTTATCNGCAGTTAGAGGATCNGCNGCAGCNAGCCTTGTTCTTTATTGTCTTGAAGTTACCCAAATAAATCCTCTAGANCATTCNCTNGTATTTGAAAGATTCNTAAATTTNGAGAGAAGAGAAATGCCTGACATAGATATGGATTTCCAAGANGATAAAAGAAATGAAGTNATGAAATATTGNGTNGAGAGATATGGCAAAGATCATATAGCACAAATAATAACATTTGGAACTATGGGNGCAAANGCTTCNGTAAGAGATGTAACNAGAGCTTTGGATCTTCCTTTATCNCTGGGGGATAAATTGGCAGGATTNATTCCAACTAGAGTAGGNACAAAAATAGAAGATGCNNTACAAATAGAAGAATTNAATAATTTNGTAAATTCTGANAATGATGCNAAAAGAGTAATAANATTCGCCNCAAAATTGGAAGGAACGGTCNGGCATGCNTCGACTCANGCAGCAGGAGTNGTGATTTCTCAAAATAAATTAACNGAAAATGTNCCTCTNCAAAATTCTACNTCAAATGATTTANATGCTCCTCCTACTACTCAATATGCAATGGGACCTATAGCTGANGTAGGANTATTAAAAATGGACTTTTTGGGATTAACTAATTTNACTATTTTGTCTAAAACTGAAGAACTTATNAAAAACAAACAAAANATAGAATTTGATATTTATAAAATACCACTTGATGATAATAAAACTTTTCANTTATTANGTGAAGCNGATACATTTGGAGTTTTTCAATTGGAATCAACCGGCATGAAAAGATATGTTAAAGAATTAAAACCNTCAAATATTTCTGATATAGCTGCTATGATAGCACTTTATAGNCCNGGACCAATGGAACACATTACAAAGTTNATTGAATCTAAATACGGNAAAAGGGAAATNGAATATCCTCATGAAATTCTTAAAGAAATNTTATCAGAAACATATGGCATAATTGTTTTTCAAGATCAGGTATTGAGAATTGCNCAGGCATTTGGTGGGTATACTTTGGGCGAAGCAGATATATTAAGAAAGGCNATGGGTAAGAAAATACCTAAAGTAATGAAAGCAGAAAAAGATCGNTTCATAAAAGGAGCTGCAAATAAAAATTTTGACAAAAATATAGCAGAAAATATTTTTGAATTAATAGAACCTTTCGCAGGATATGCATTCAACAAAGCGCATAGCGTTTCATATGCNATGATTGCATATTGGACNGCTTTTTTTAAAGCAAATTATAAAGTTGAATATTTTACTTCCTTATTAAATTCAATNAAATCTAANCCNGAAAAAATTGCTGATAGTNTNAAGGAAATNAGAAAAACNGAGATCGAAATATTACCTCCTAANATAAATAGCTCNTTTTCTGAGTTNATAATTGAAGAAAAANATAATAAATTTTCTATTNGATTCGGATTAAGTGCNTTNAAAAATATTGGNGANAATTCNATAAATAAAATCNTCAAAGAGAGAATAAATAATGGTTCATTTGAATCTATTGAAAACTTTTGTGAAAGGATGGATTCGAGTTGGATAAATAAAAGAATTCTNGAAAGTTTAATTAAATCAGGATCTTTTGATGAATTTGTAGATAGAGGTAGTCTTTTAGATTCGATGGAAAAGATTTTATTACAAATCTCTAATCACACAAATTTAAGAAATAGTAATCAATCTACAATGTTTGATTTATTTGGAGATGAAGTGTCTACCCCCACAACAGAAATTTTTCTTCCAGAAGAAAAAACAGAAGATAAGGAAAAGATTTTATGGGAAAAAGAAATAATAGGAATAAATTTTACAGAAAATCCTATACATAAAATTTTATCAAATGAAAAAAATAAGGGGTTCGTTGTTTCTCTAGAACAAATTAATAATCTAAATAATGGAACCAATGTAAAAATAATAGGCGAAGTAAGTTCTTTCGAAAAAAGAACTTCTCGCAAAGGATCTAATTTTATGGTAGTTAAATTGGAATTAATTGATGGATCTACTGAGGTAATTGTATGGGAAAACAATATGTTGCCTAAATATGAAATAAATTTGTGGATAATTGGTGCATTGATAATGGTTGAAGGAAAATTAAATATTCGCAATGGTTTATTTTCTACGTGGTTTAATAACGGTATCCCATATTCGGATTTTTCAATGATAAACGATACCAATAATAGAAATTCTAAGGAAAAAGATAATGCAAAAATTGAAGCTCATACACCAAAAATTACACAAGATGATTACAAAGAAAAGAAAATTAATGAATTGACAGATATAACTGAAATTCCTAACGACAAAAAGAGTTTATTTTCTGAAATGGTCCTTACCATTAATGAAAATCTTCCCTCACAACAAAGTGATTTTATTTTAGACGATATCGTAAGAATTCTTTTAGATAACAAAGGGTCTGTTCCAGTAAAATTGATTGTTCAAAATGATAGAGATAAAATAAAACTTGATCTACCTTTTGCGCCAGTAAGTATTTCTGAAACTCTAACTAATAAATTAAGTCAAATTATTGGATCTAAGAATATTTTTTATAAAAATTAATTATTCACTTCTTAGAGCTTCTATCGGATCTAATTCAGAAGCTCTATAAGCTGGATATGCTCCACTTATAAGCCCTACGAAAAACGAAACTACAAACGCTATAATTACACTTGTTGGAGTAACGACGGCTGAAAGATTTTCTGCATCTCCAAAAGATATATCACTAAGATTTAAACAAATAATTATTCCTATAATTATTCCTAAAATACCTCCAAGCAAACAAATAGTTAATGCCTCAGTAACAAATTGCAATCTAATATCAAATTTTGTTGCTCCGATAGATCTTAAAGTCCCAATTTCTCTAGTTCTTTCTGTCACACTAACAAGCATTATGTTTCCAACGCCAATAGCACCAACTAAGAGAGAAATTCCTGCTATAGATCCCAGAAATAAAGTAAGTGCTCCTGTTACTTGATTTGAAGCTTCCAAAAGTTGATCCATACTGGTAATTTCAAAATCCGGTTTATCTACATTATGTATCAATTTTAAATTTTCACTTATCTTATTAGAAACAAGTTCTTTTTCAACATCATCCTCTGATCGGACTATTATTCTGAAAACATTAACGTCTCCTGTAGGATTTCTTAAAAATCCAATTCTGTTTTGCATTGTTGATACAGGGATAAATACAGAAAAATCATCATCATCTTTCCCTCCTTTAGGTTTCATAACACCAGTCACTAAAAATCTAAAATCGAATCTATTAAACAGACTCAATCTAACTATTTTGCCAATTGCTTCTTGATCAGGAAAAAGAGTTTTTGCAATTTCTGACCCTAGTACCATTCTCAAAGCTTTTGTATCTACATCTTTTTGAGTAATAAATTCACCGGATAAAGTTTCAGTTGAAATTACATCAATATATTCTGGAGTTGTCCCAAAAACAGTAGCTTCAACATTATAATTCCCGGCTATTAGCTGAGCTGGAAAATCTATTTGAGGAGCGATGTTTCTCACCCCAGAAATATTGCTACTTATCAATTTTTCTGCATCACTTAGAGTTAAAGATAATCCAGAATTTCTTGCTCCTTGCACTCCAGTTGTACTATCTTCAGAACTTGCAGTAATAAAAAGAAGATTTGTACCTAAAGCCGTAATTTCATCTTCTACTTGTTTTTTTATTCCCTGACCTAAAGAAACCAATACAATCACAGAAGTGACACCAACAATAACACCTAAAGCAGTAAGTCCACTCCTTAAAGGGGTTGAAATTATTGATCTAAAAGCAAAATTGATTGCATCAAATATACTCAAATAAACTCTCCTATATTACCATTCCATCTTTCATCTCTATAATTCTTGTTGCATTTCTTGCTACAGAATTATCGTGCGTAATTATTATTACGGTTATACCTTCTTCCGATAGATTTTTGAAAATCCCGATTATTTCTTCCCCTGTTTTGGTGTCTAATGCACCAGTTGGTTCGTCAGCAAGAATGATTTTTGGTTCTCCTACTAAGGCTCTAGCTATGGAAACTCTTTGTTGCTCTCCTCCAGATAATTCCACAGGAGAATGGAAGATTCTTTCTCCTAATCCAATTTTACTTAAAGCAACAATAGATTTTTTTCTTCTGTCTTTATCTTTTCTATAAATTAATGGCATTTCTACTTGTCTAACAGCAGATAATCTAGGAATTAAATTATAAGACTGAAATACAAATCCAAATACTTTTCCTCTAATTTTAGATCTAGTTTTATCATTCATTGTAGATACATCATTATTTGCTAAAATATATTTCCCTTGAGTTGGACGATCAAGTAAACCTATTATATTCATCATTGTACTTTTGCCAGAACCTGATGGTCCTTTTATAGCTACAAACTCGCCTTGAGACAATTTCAAATTAACTTCTGATAGTGCATGTACTTGATTAAAACCAGTATCAAAGATTTTTGATACTTTTTGTAGTTCTATCACTACCTACCTCCTCTCGGAGGTGGACCTCCCCTAGGAGGACCTTCTGTTAATTCATCTATAGATTTCATTTCTTTGTCATCATTTGTGGATTTGATATCAGCTATAGTTTTTATAAATATACTATCTCCTTCTAATAAACCATTTATGATTTCAGTATTTTCTCCATCTGTCAGACCCGTTTTAACTTCTTTGTATTCTATCCCAGAAGAGTTAGTGGATGTTATAACCTTAGTTATACCTTTTTCTAGTACTATTGCTGAACTCGGAACTATCAAAACATCTTGTACAGATTTTTGAAGTAATGTTACAGTTCCATTCATTCCTTCTGCAGGAAGCTCATTAGATAAAAAGCTTAGTAAAGGGCTATCCGAACTCAAATTATTTAAATTAAATCCTCCCGTACCACCAGACGATCTTTCTCTCATAGCTGACATTCTTCCTTGCATACCAGCAGGCATCATTCCTTCAAGCATTCCAGCCCCCATGGATCCAGCTAAAGATTCTAGCAATGGAGCAAAATTTCCTATAACTGTAATAATTTCAAACCCTTGTATAAATCTTGCTGTTACTGGGTAAGTAACGACGCCCTGTTGAACATTGGGGACTTCCAAAATAGACATTACTTGTATTATAAGTGGTGATTCAGGCATTGAATCTAAGGCAACTATCCCATACATGCCTTCTTCCATTTCTATGAATTCTGCTTCAGATGCTATGATGTTCATTTGAGTAGATAACGGATCCGTTAAAGTTACAAAGCTTTGACCAGATCCTACAAATTCACCTTCCTTAAAATTAATAGAAGAGATTTGACCTTCAAAGGACGCAAATAATTTTGTTTTTGATAAATTTTCTTCTGCTTGTGATACCAAGTATTGTTGAATAGATATGTCATTTTGTTGACTTAAAAGGTCATTTTCATCAGTACCTTTTTTTACATTTTCAAGTGATAATTGAGTTTTCTTTAGGTTTTCTTCAGCTAAAGCTATTTCATCAGGATCTGTTCCAGATTTAATGTCCTCTAATGATAATAATCTTCTATCCAAATTTTCTTTGGCTTGAGTTTCTAACTTTGACAGCCTATCTATATCGGCTTGAGAAGGATTTAATAACTTCTCTTTAGTAATCTGTACGTCAATTAGGCTTGCAGAAGAGCTGTCTATTTGGTTTTGAGAAACGATGATTTGTTCAATTGATGAACTGTAATCAGTATTAGCACTTATTAATGTTTTAGATAAATCCATCTCAGTGGAATCTGCTTTACAACAAGTGAAAATTTCGTCTATTATTGCATCGGTTATAGTTTTTGTAAAAGGGATTTTAGTAAAATCTCCGCTACAAACATCACTTCTATTCGGTAAATTTTCATTATCACAATAAGTATTTATTGTTTCTATAAGAACAATCTTCTTTGCTTCTTGGTTTATCTTTGCATTATCTAACTGTAAATCTGCATTCGATAAAGTATATTCTGCTTGAATTATAAGTTTCTCAATATTACTTAATTGGATTGCTGTTGGATTAACAAGTTCATTATAATTTTTTTTTGCAAGAATATAATTTGCTTCCGCCTGAGAAACCAATTCTGCTGCTGCTTTTAATTGTTCTTCGGAAGGAAAGTCTTTTAATTGTTTTAGATTATTCTCTGCTTGAGATACTAGATATTGTGCAGATTCTATTTCTTCTTGGGAAGGGAAAGCTTTTAATTTTTCCAATTGAATTTTTAAATTTTCCAATTGAATCTTTGATCTTTCCAAGGCATTTTCCAAATCATAAGAATTTAATTCAGCTAACAATTGACTTTCTTTGACCAGATCACCTTCCTTAACATTAACTTTTAATATTTCACCATTAGTTCCAAAAGATAAATTGATTTTTTTATCTATTTCAGTACTCCCAGAAGCAATGAGTAAATCGGCAATGGTACCTCTATCAACAACATGTTCAATATACACAATTTCTTGAGAATTATCCTTCGAATTACCTAACCAAAACCATGCAAGATAACTAATTATCAAAAGAAGCGAAATTGAAAAGCCAAAGATAAATTTTTTTCCAAATTTTTTTTGACTTTGATTGATAATCTGATCTATGTCTTCTGAATTATCCATTAACTTGACCGATAACGTTCTTTATCTGAACAATATTTTTTTTGTTTAAATAAGTATTATACAGCTGAATTTGAACTTTTAATATTTGCAAATACTATCATTCCACTTGCATGAAAAAGATTAAATTGAAGATATGAAAACAGTTTTTATTACAAGGAGACGCTTCTTATAGGATTTGGATTTATAAAAAAAAATATCAAGAAAATGTGTAAATATAGTGAAGAAATTTTGAAGTTAGATAAAATATAGAAAACTATACTAGACTTAAAGTTATGTACAAAATTAATGGACTTAAACAATCTCTGAGATTACCAGTAATAGGAGCTCCTATGTTTACTATTTCGAATCCAAACCTTGTTATAAGCCAGTGCAAATCAGGAATAATAGGATCATTTCCAGCACTAAATGCAAGAGAACCTGAAGATTTAGATAAGTGGATTAGAGAGATTAAATCTGCATTATTAGATTTTGAAAAAAACAACCCTGATAAGAAAGCTGCACCCTTTGCTGTAAACCAAATATGTCACAAATCAAATATTAGATTATATCGAGATTTGGAAACCTGTGTGAAACACGAAGTCCCAATTATAATATCAAGCGTGGGGGCTCCAAATGAAATTGTTGATACCGTGCATAGTTATGGAGGTAAAGTTTTTCATGACGTAATTAATATAAAACATGCTAAAAAAGCTGCAGACTTAGGAGTAGATGGGCTCATTCTTGTTTGTGCTGGGGCTGGTGGACATGGCGGGACGTTATCTCCTTTTGCGTTATTGAGGGAAGTAAAAGAATGGTTTGAAGGAATAATTATTCTATCTGGAGCAATCGCTGATGGTTATACAATTGCTTCATCAATTGCACTAGGAGCGGATCTTGCTTACATAGGTTCAAGGTTTATTACTACAATAGAGGCAAACGCTGATGAGGTATATAAAAAAATGATTGTAGATAGTTCTGCTGAAGATATTATCTATACTTCTTATTTTTCAGGAATTCACGGTAATTATTTAAAACAGTCGATAATAAATTCTGGACTAGATCCTGACAATTTACCCATAGGAGATAAAAAACAAACAAATTTTAATAAAAAAGAAAAAAAACCTAAAACATGGAAGGATATTTGGGGATCAGGACAGGGTATAGGTAGGATTAATAATATTACCACAGTGGAAAAAACTGTAATTGAGATGGAAAGAGAATTCAATCTCGCAATAAATGATCTAGATAAAAAAATAAAATTAGTATAGGAAACAATATGAATATGGAAAAATTTAAACAACTTTATTCTAAAATGTTATTTCGATGGGCACTATGGTTTATTATAGGAGCAATTATAGCAATAATAATCAAGAGATTCTAATATTCCAACTCACCAATGGTTGCACTATAATTATGGTCNAAATAGTACCTTTTTACNAATTCAGATTTATCTAAAGTTTCTTGAGTTATTTTTTTNAAAACACCCTCTCCATGTCCNTGTACTATTCTTATTTGAGANAAATTATTATTTAAGCAATTTATAAGGTGTTGCTCAATGGCAATCTTTGCNTCNTCAGCTCTCATTCCNTGNAAATCAATAGAAATTTTATTGTCATCTAACATAATTAAAAGAAATATTATGTATATTATATTTCATAAAAAAANCAAATAATAAGAAAAAAATAATGAGAATTGCAACTTTAGGNATATCACATGAAACNAACACTTTTTCAAGTACACCAGCAACATATGAAGAGTTCGAAAAAGNAGAAATNAAAAGAANTGATCAAATAATAGANCATTTCAAAGGATCAAATTATACTATTGCNGGATATATGGACGCNGCTAAAGATTTTGNTTTNGAACTTATACCACTAATGTATGCAAATACTGGGCCCATTGGAACAATAACTAAAGATGCTTATGATAGGNTNTCTTCTGAAATGTTTGAAATGTTGAAAANNGAGGGNCCGTGGGATGGTGTANTATTAGCAAATCATGGAGCTGCNGTTTCTGAGGAATTTCCTGATATGGATGCNGAATTTACAAGAACAACAAGAGAAATTGTAGGTCCTGATGTCCCTNTTGGTATAACCTTGGATATGCATGCAAATATNTCAAAATATACCGTNGAAAATACTAATATATGTATTGTTTGGAGAACATGTCCGCATCTNGATCCNAANCCNAGNGGTTATAANTGTGCATCTTTAATTGTNAAAACTATTAATGGAGAAATCAAACCAACTCAAGCTATTGAAACTCCTCCAATGTTAGTAAATATTGTNAAACAATTTACAGGACAAGANCCAATGAAAAGCCTNGTTGAAGAATGTGTTAATGCAAACAAAATTACAAGTGTTCTTGATACNTCAATAGCTGAAGGNTACCCTTATNCTGANGTACTTGAAATGGGCATGTCTTGGATAACTATTACNGATAATAACCAAAGNTTAGCTGAAGAAATTTCAAAANGTTTAGCTTTGAGNGCATGGGAAAAAAGAGAGGACCTAAATAAGNCAGTTCATAGTATAAAAGAAGCNTTAGAAATAGCCACTAAAAAATATGTTGGTCCNAAACCTAAAGGNANAGAAAATTACGTACCAAATGATGGATCTNCACTTCAAGAANCTNTCAAAACAAANCATTCTCATCTTGGNCCNATNGTTCTTATGGATGTNGGAGANAACATTGGNGGAGGATCGACTGCTGACTCTACACATATAATAAAAAAAGCNAAAGAGATGAAAATCGAANGTTATTTACAAAGTATTTATGATCCAGAATCAGTNGAAATATGTGTTAANGCNGGAGAAGGANAAGAGATAACAATTGATGTNGGNGGNAAAACNGATGNCATGCATGGNGANCCTATAANAATTACAGGTNTNGTAAAAAAAATTCATGATGGAAAATATGANGAACATAGACCAAATCATGGAGGATTTAGATTTTTTGATGATGGNAAAAGAATTAGATTTGATACNAACAATGGTATGACAATATTACTTACATCAATGAGAAGTGGAAATACAGCAAGAGAACAAATGTATTCTATGGGAATNNATCCAGAAAATTACAAAATTGTAATTGCTAAAGGTGTAAGTTCNCCAAGNCCTGCATATCANCCTATNGCAGCTGANATATTACTAGTAAATTCTCCNGGTNTAACAACTTCTGATCTNACNTTTTTTNAATATAAAAATATTAGAAAGCANATGTACCCATTTGATNAAAAAGNAAAATTCACATAGTNAAAATATATGGTACATAAAATTNANATCCTATAAATTATTAAATAATTATGAGTAAAAATTCTAAAGAAATCTTATCAAAATTAATTTCNAGTGGTATNGAAGTCAAACTACATGAANATNATCCTGTAATTTATTCAAAANATAAAATTGATCCTNTGATGTATAATTTGGCAAAAANANACAGAGAAGGTATCACNANNATTTTAATAAAAGAAAAAAANGATTTNTTGAAACTCTATNATAAATCATATGGAACTANTAAATTNTTTTATAGAATTATACTTGAAGAAAAATATAATTTAAANTTTTTGNATTANTCTTATTGNAATGAAAAAAAAATTAGTTTTTATTTTNTTANTTTTGTTNTTTTCTTGTTCAAATGATCANGATTACTTGATTTGTAATTCTAGNAATAGTGAACATTGTAAATTTTTCGAAATTAAATANCCAAANTNTATAAAAGAATTCCAAAAACTGAATANAGATGCTNNAGGTANTGAGTTAGCAGTTAAAGATTTAAATTTTTATTTNGACNTTAATAATANTTTTTTAGANAAAGCAAATTCTGAATCAATTTTCCATGAGTTTTATAANGGTATATTTATTCCAAGATTTTCNTATAGCTTACTTAATCAATTTGGNGAAGANGAGTTATGGTTTNCNATNGCACTATATCCAGTTGATAAAAAAAATAATTTAATNACNACATTGGATACTTTTTATAATCATAAAGATTTAAAATTNGCTAATGAATCAATTTATGGTCAATGTATNAATGATAAAAATTCTTATCTCAATACCAAAAACAAAAAANNATTTAATTGTAATAAAGATGGACTNGAAAGTTATGACTATTGGNTTGAATTAGATAACTATATGTGGAGATTAAAATGTGTTTGGAATAACCNAAAAATTATANTCTNNAATGAAAAAGAAGGTNNTANAGTTGGAGCTTCTGATATCTGTAGAAATTTTTATNAATCATTTACATCAAAAATAAATTAAATTATTTAAAATAATTTTCTACCTCTATCAAAGATTCTATGAAAAAGTCTATTTCATCTTTAGTATTATACAAATAAAAACTNGCTCTAGCNGCAGCCACNATATCATACGATCTTACAAGNGGCATAGCACAATGATGGCCAGTTCTNATAGCTATNCCAAATTTATCTAATACTTCNCCNACATCATGNGGATGTANGTTTTTNTGATTAAAAGATATAACNCCTCCTCTGTTTTTTANNNTCTTTGGGCCTATTATTTTATAATTACTTAATTCTGAAAATTTGTTTATTGTATACTCNGTCAAATATTGTTCATGNCTAAAGATATTATCCATTCCTATNNTAGNTAAATANTCAATNGCAACTCCTGTAGCTATTGCGTCAGCTATATTTGGAGTCCCNGCTTCNAATTTATAAGGTAAATCATTCCAAGTNGCTGATTCATAGGTTACTTCGGNAATCATATCTCCTCCGAAATAANTAGGNTNCATTTTTTCNAGCAATTCTTTNTTCCCATACAATATACCTATTCCNGTAGGACCNAGCATTTTATGAGCNGAAAAGNACAAAAANTCACANNCTANTTCTNTTACATCTACTNAAAAATGNGGCACACTTTGGGCTCCATCNATAANTAATTTNGTCCCNNATTTAATTGNTATCTCTCTCAATTCATTAACNGGATTAATTATTCCTAATACATTAGACATATGNGTNATNGATAATATCGATGTNTTTTTGTCAATTATTTCNNGTGCNTGAANTAAATCTATGATACCGTNTGAATCATTTTCNAAATATCTTAATTCTGCTCCAGTTTCTANACACAATTGTTGCCANGGTACCAGGTTGGAATGATGTTCCATTTTAGATATAACTATATTATTCNCTTCAGANATACTTTNTGANAATCCTTTAGCTACNATATTTAATGATTCACTGGTATTACGAGTCCAAATNATTTCTTCAGGTTTTGAATTTATAAAATTTGCTNTTTTTGNACGNGCTAATTCATANGCGTCAGTNGCTTCCATTGATAAAGTNTGCACACCTCTATGAACATTCGAATTATATTCTGANTAATAATTNGATAANGATTCAATAACTGAAATTGGTTTTTGAGAAGTTGCNGCATTATCTAAATAAATTAGAGGNTTCCCATTGATTTTTCTNNTCAAAATAGGAAAATCTTTTCTTATTTTTTCAGTTTCAAAGTTATTCATGATAAATGTTTTGNATTGGAATAATACTTTAAGTNTACAACATTATAAATTTTATTTATGTTATCATTACTTNCTATGAATATTAATTTATTAACAAAAGATTCTTGTTGCTGTTGTATGAACNTGCAATTGGTTTCTTTAATTTGTTAAATAATTTAANTTCATAAAAACAATTTATTGAAACCCCAAATNAGGGGTTTTTTTTTTGGTAAATTTTATGNTTNTNGTTGATAAAGNAGAAAATAAAAATTNTCCNATTCAATCTGTNATAGGNTNNNTTTTGCTGGCTTTAGTTTTTATNATTTCTTTTNNCATTTCNAGAAATAATTTTNCNNATGCTGCNATNTGGCTTGCNGCNNGTTCATTAGGATTCATATTTCAAAAATCAAGATTCTGTTTTGCNGCCTCNTTTAGAGATTTATTTTTATTTGGNTCAGGACAAAATATGAAAGGAGTATTGATAGCTATCGCNGTNTCTTCAATTGGCTTTGTTGGAATATTAAGTTGGATTTTACCAAATCCTCTACCNGGAGAATTCCCATCAGCTGCTCACGTTCTACCNGTNGGNATAAGTACNATTGTNGCNGGGACACTTTTTGGTATNGGNATGGTTACNGCAGGAGGTTGTGTTTCNGGAACAATATATAGAGTTGCTGAAGGNTANNTAGCATCGATGGTAACCATGCTNGGAATATTTATTGGAGCTATTTTATTAATAATTTCTTGGGATTTTTGGTGGAATGTTTTTATNAGCAAAGAACCGAANATTTTTCTGCCATCTACTTTTTCTATTAGGTTNTGGATTTTCTTTAGTAATCACNCTNTTACTTNTGNTANTNNTTTATTTTANAGTTCTTTATATTGAAACGAAATCNGGCATCACCAATNTTGTTTTTTCAAAAAATAATGAAANTGAAACAAAAGGNTTTTATCAAAAAATTNTTGAAATTATCAATAAATTNTTTGTAAAAANCTGGTCTACNANTACAGGTGGNCTTGCNCTAGGATTTGTTGCNATTATTTATTTTCTNTTCCATTCTCCTCCTGGAGTGACTGGAGAAATAATGAAACAGTCCATTAATATATCTGAANCTTTAAATTTTACTAATGGCCCATTGAAAGGAATATCTTCNTTAAGTGGCTGNCTTGGGGGTAGTATAGATCAAGNAATAATATCTCATACNTTTGTNAGTACNNNNGGTGTNTTTTTTGGTGCTTTGGTATCTGCNTTACTATCNAANGAATTTAAAATAAGAACCCCTAAAGAACCAAAAAGATATTTGCAGTCAATTTCTGGAGGTGTTNTAATGGGNTACTCAGCNACNCTGGGTATTGGTTGTACAATTGGTGCNTTTTTTTCAGCAGTATCGTCTTTATCTCTTTCTGGTTGGGTTTTTGGAATTAGTCTAGCTTTGGGAGCATTCATAGGAACAAAAATAATANAANTTATAGGTTNAATTATGNACATATCTACTGAAATAAATTTAGTNGGNAAATCTGNTAAGAAACAATTACTNGAAGTNGANAAAATTTTGAATTCTTTTTCAAANGAAGAAAAGATTNTTTTAATAACAAANGAAGAAATATTGGTTAAATACATNCCTCCAAAAGCACTNTCAAAAAAAATAAACGTAAAAATAAANATTGTTGAAAATCTTTGGCAAATTANACTNGNAAAGGAGTAGTAAATGTCNNAACANGAAATAAAAANATTAGATCTNAGAGGTGAAATCTGCCCATATCCAATGTTAAAAACTAATGAAGAATTAGATTCAAATAAAGATTTAAATATATTGGAGGTNATGACTGATCATTCCCCAGCNTTNTCAACCATTCCNCCTCAAGCTTTAAAAAGAGGATTTGAAGTTGANATTAATGAAATAAATAATAGTGANTGGAAAATAACCCTNACTAAAGAAATAGAAGGAGAAAAAAAATGAANAAANTTTTAGTTATNATGTTATTTGCTAGTNTNTTTCTTTTAGCNTGNGCNGGAGAAANATCAAGTGCTAGTGATTTTGAAAACAGAGGTTATGCGANCACAGAAAAATTAGTTTCTGCCAANTGGTTAAATGAAAATCTTNATAAAAAAGATATAAAAATAATNGATGTTCGAAAACCTGAANNATATGATGCTGGACACATTCCTGGTGCGATAAGAATAACNCCAAATGATGTTTTTCAATGGGTAGATGANAATGGAATAAAAGGTATGCTNCCTTCATCAGANCACATTGCTACAACNTTAGCATCAATTGGAATNGAGCCAGATGATACTATTGTCTTTTATGATGACANAAGTAATTTGTGGGCATCCAGAGGATTNTGGGCTTTAGAAGTNTATGGNCACGAAGATACAAGATTACTTGATGGCTCATGGGTTTACTGGGAAGCAAATGGATTACCAATTAGTACTTCGANTGAAGAAATAACAAAATCTGATTATAAATTTACGAAAAATCCAAATTTAAATTTGATTGCCNATTGGGAAGAAATCTTGGAGTCAGTTGAAGATCCATCTAAAATTGTCTGTGATACTAGAAGTCCAGATNAATATTCTGGTAAAGATGTGAGAGCAGATAGAGGTGGNCATATTCCNAGTTCTGAAAATGTTGATTGGGGTAATGCAGTAAGTGAAACAGGAGAATTCTTAGATGCTGAAAAATTAAAATCTATTTATGACAGTAAAGGGATTAAAACTGATAAAGNAGTTTACACATTGTGCCAAACAGCAGTNAGNGCAACTCATACATGGTTTGTCCTTCANGAACTACTTGGATACGATAATGTAAANGTTTATGATGGTTCTTGGATAGAATGGGGCAATAGTGATTTGCCTATTGAAACAAAATAAACTAAATTTAAAAAAAACAGAAGAAAGTAATTATGTCTAAAAAAGAAGAGGCTAATTTAGAAGGTGGCTTGCCTAGTCATGAAGAAATTAGANTTGGGNANCAANCCNGAAATTATGGGTCAAGAACCATATGTTTTCNGTGTNGATGGAAAAGAATGGGGNAATTTACCTAAAGACTGGACTCTAANAGAAGCAACAGCTGTAGGGGTTAACTCAAAAGATCAAGTTATTGTGTTTAATAGAGGAACNAAACCNATNATTATATTNGATCCTAACGGTAAATATATTGATTCNTGGGGNGATGNTATTTTCAAAAATCCTCACGGCATTACTATTGATGATGATGATTATNTNTATTGCGTCGATAATGGAGATAGTACAGTTAGAAAATTCGATAGTTTGGGTAANTTGCAATTTCAGNTAGGAGAAGCAAATAAACCATCAAAAAAAATGAGTGGAATACCTTTTTCAGTTCCAACTCAGGTAGCTGTTGATTCTAATAATAAGGATTTATATGTAGCAGATGGATATTCCAATGCCAAAGTNCATAAATATGACAAAGAAGGTAATTATTTATTTTCTTGGGGAGAATCTGGGACAGGNGAAGGTCAATTTAATATTGTTCATAATATCTCTACTGATAGTGAAGGTTTAGTTTATGTAGCAGATAGAGAAAATCATAGAATACAAGTTTTTGATCCCACTGGTAAATATATTGACCAGTGGATAAATTTATCTAGAGCAGCATGCTTATATATAGATAGAAGGGGATCTGAAGATATATTTTATGTAGGAGAATATTTTTCTGGNATATCATCTAATGACACAGGTACAGATCTTGGCCCAAGAGTCTCAATATTCANCAAAGAAGGAGAATTATTATCTAGGATTGGAAAAGAAAGTTATGGCCCAAGTATTGGTAGATTTTATTCCCCACATGGAATATCTGTGGATTCTATTGGGAATATTTATTTAGCAGAAGTCTCCTACAGCGATTATGGNCAGCATCTAAATCCAAAAAGAGAATTAAGATCCCTTCAAAAATTAACAAAAGTTAATTAGATTCCAANATAGCATTATTTATTGCTTCNTATGTAACCTTTACNGAAGCNGAAAATAGTTGATCTTGGGTTAGCGNAGTAGCTTTTTCATTGGTAGAAANTCCAAAAAAAAGATCNCCATCATTTGATGTATGAGAAGGTCTTACGGAAAGAGCTANCCCATCATTAGCAGCNATAGCTAGTCTNTTACANTCAATTTTTGANAAATTTGCATTTGTAGCTATAAGACCAATTGTAGTATTCTCAAATCCACGTTTNTGATTTTTTCCAATTAAGAATAAATCAATTGAATCATATATTTTCTTATTCTTCATGGGNCCAGCTATAATTTCGCCATTAATAGGATTAAATACTGAACCTAAAGCATTAACAGCAACTAAACAAGAAACAATTGTTCCATCATCAAATCTATATGAAGATGTTCCAANNCCTCCATTCATACTATATTTATTACCAAGTAATTTCCCAACTGTACAACCAGTACCAACACCCACTGGACCAATTGAAAAATTTTTAGAAGCATTGTTAGCTGCAATATAACCCTCTTCNAATCCAGGTCTTATTTNNCCNGATCCNACNTTTAAATCAAANATNACAGCNGATGGNACCAAAGGAATNATATTNCCNCCAAATTTTATCCCTATATTTTTTTCTTCTAAAAACTTAACAACACCACCTGACGCATTTAAACCAAATGCACTGCCTCCTGTAAGTAAAATTGCATTAACATTTGGTGCACTTGCGATAGGATCAAGTAATGCAATTTCTTTTGTGCCAGGGGCTCCGCCTCTAATATCTACAGAAGCAATTAATGGTTTTTCAGATATTAAAACCGTACATCCCGTTTTATTTTTTTTATCTGTCCAATGACCTACCTTTAGACCTTCGATATCTGTAATTTTTGACATTAGATTGAATTTTTTGTTATTTATATTATATATTTATTATTTTCATTCATAAAATTATTCTATTTAGTTGAAAATAAACTCATTTAAATCTTTCAAGGTTTTTTTTGAATAGTACTATCTTATTAATGATGAACAATTTAATTAAATATAGGAATGCGGATAAAGAATTTTGGTATGAGGAATTAGAAGATTGGGTCCCAAAAAGGATTTATGATTGTCATGTACACATGATCAACAATGATCTTATAGATGAATCTAGCATTCACAAAAATCGTTTCCCAAATACACCTTTAAAAGCTATAAAGGATTGGTACAAATTAGTGCTTCCCAAAAGAGAAGTTAATAGTTTGATTTTAGGGAAACCAATGTTTGGTACGGATGTGAATGCTCATAACAAATATATTCATCAAGAAATAAAAGATAACAACCTTCTAAGGGCGCATAGATTAACAACCCCTTTAGATTCACTATCTGATATAGAAAAAGATATTAAAGATCACGGTTTTCAAGGGCTTAAAGTTTACAGATATTTTTCATCTTCAGGGGATATTAACGAATG
>PBER01000012.1 GCA_002718455.1 Chloroflexota bacterium
TACTCTCTACCTCTTCTGTTTTTGGTTTCGTAGATGCCTTACTCTCTACCTCTTCTGTTTTTGGTTTCGTAGATGCCTTACTCTTAGATTGTCTTTTAAAAGCTTCACTTTGCGCCTTTTGTCTAGCTTCAGCTTCCATTCTTTCTAGTTCTGCTTCTTGGGCCAATTGATCCTCTTGTTTTTTTAAATAATTATTTTGCCCCATGATAATTGCTTCTGTAATTATATTAGTAATAATTTCAATTGATCTTAATCCATCATCGTTAGCAGGTATTGGATGGTTAATTTCATTTGGATCTGAATTGGTATCTACAATGCCTACTACTGGTATGTTTAATTTTTTAGCTTCTTCGACAGCAATCCGTTCTCGATTTATATCCACTACAAACAAAAAAGAAGGTAAAGAATTCATTTCCTTAATCCCTGAAAAAAATTTATTCAATCTTCCAACTTCTGCATCTAACTTTTGGGATTCTCTTTTAGTTTGAGCAATAACATTTCCTTTAGCAAATGAATCTTCCAATTCCACAAGTCTCTCTAATCTTTTTTCTATGGTATTGAAATTAGTCATTAAACCACCCAGCCATCTCTGGTTGATATATAAGGATTTAGATCTCTCAGCACAATCTCTAATAATAACTTGAGCATGTTTCTTCGTACCAACAAATAAACAGTTTCCACCATTAGAAACATTTTCAGTAACAAAGTTAATTGCATCGATAAGTTTTTCTTGAGTTTTAACCAAATTAATAATATGAGTACCATTCTTTTTTGAATGGATATATTCTGTCATTTGAGGATTCCATTTCCTCACCGTGTGACCAAAATGAGATCCTGCTTCAAACAGTTCTTTAATTGATATTATTTTTTCATTATTTGTTGTAGTCAAATTTATCCTTTATAAAACTAGTGATTTATAGAATCCTAAATTATATTTGAATCCAATACATTATTATATCAAGAATATATTTAGTTTTATAACCGAAACAGAAATAAATAAAAATTAAAATTTTATTTCTGTTATCCAATATAGAATAAGATAAATTCCACACAAAATTATAAAAATAGAAGTGACATATTTGTATATTTTCAAAAAATAACTTATTTTTTGAAGAAGAATTTTTACAAAAATCAAGCTTATAGATATTATAAAAAGAGCAACCCATACTCCAAATCCAAATAACAAAAAGTCCGTCAACAAAAAATGTATTTCAGATACACTCGAAATACTAAAAACAATTGACATGAATATGGGTAAAGTACAAGATAAAGAAGTTAAGCCATAAGATAAACCATATGAAAAATAGAAAATATAACTTGATTGATTTTTATAGCTTATTTTATTAGCTATCCTTTCAATAATAGGAGTATAAAACGTTCCTCCATAAAGACTGTAAAAACCAATAAATACCAAAAATATTGAAATAATTATTCCAATGTATGAAAAAAAACTTCTTATTGTATAAAATCCTGCAGAAAGAAGAATTCCTATAACGAAAAAAATAATTACAAAACCTATAGTTACAGCTAAAGAAATACTAGTGGCTTCAAATAATTTACGTAAATAATGATTTGTGACCTTCAATCTAGTACTTAAAGTTTTTTCATAATTTTGAATATCATTCAGTTTATCTCTTCTTTGTATAAATACGGATAAATAGATAGAGAGTAAAGCAAATCCACAAGGATTAAAAACTGAAATCAAACCTGCAGAAAAAGTAATCCCGAATCTAATGATATTTGACATATCCAAAAAAACATTGGATGTTGATGCAGATGCATTAAAACCAAAAAATAATATGTTGTTTATGATTTTTTGTTCCAAAAAAACAGCTAAAAGAATTGATGTNATNATTGTNATCAAAACTGGAATAATATAGATTATCTTGTTTTCAAAAAGTTTTATCATAATATTATTTCCCTAAATGTTTCTGGGGAAATATTGNGCTCCAAGTTTGTAAATAACAAAAANTGATANTTTTATTTTATATTTTATTTTAATTTAAAAATATNTTTTTCATAATTTTTATTTTTTGATTTTCNATAAAANAAATGCATAAAACATACAANACAACAGATCAAGAAAGAGAAATATTAGATTTTCTTTCCAACGGTTTTACTGCTATAAACATAGCCNANAAGATGAATCTTGCAGAACANACNATNAAAAACAAAGTTCAAATGATTTGTCTAAAATTGGATTCTTCTAATCGTACTGANGCAGTNGCAAAAGCNATTAGATTAGGNATAATTTAGGCNGNTTCTACAGGATTTATNAAAGTCCCTACTTTNTCTATTTCCACAGTAACATCGTCACCAGGATTGATNGGTGGGGTCATTCCTGANGTTCCGGTCCACAACATNTCTCCAGGTACTAGNGTTNCATATTTACTTATAAAACTAATNGATTCAGNNACANTAAATATCATNTCAGAAGAATGACATTTTTGTCCTTCCACACCATTAACTAAGCCTCTNATACTCACATNTTGAGGATCTATATCNGTAACTATAAAAGGTCCAGTAGGTCCAAAAGTATCACNGGATTTNGCTCTCCACCATTGCATATCTGAATTATTNCCTGATTGCCANTCTCGAGCAGAAACATCATTNCCACATGTGTATCCAAAAACATAATCCAANGCANTATTTTCAGAAACNTTTTTTGCTTCTTTTCCTATAATTACAACAAGTTCAGATTCACAAGCAACCAAACCTGCATCTTTTGGAATCTTTATAGGGTCCCCAGGACCACAAATTGCNGTAACTGTCTTATAAAATGGTTCNGGNTTTTTTGGTGCATTNGCNCCCANTAGATGNGATCCATAATTTAACGCTAAACATAAATTTTTNGGAGGNGATGGNTTNGGTGATAATATTTTTACNTCTGATAAATTATAAGTCTCNCCAGTTTCCTTANAATTTTCAAAAATTGGNTTCNCATTAATTTCANTNACTTTTTCTNCCTCAACAATNCCATAAGANATCTTNTCATTTAATTGAATTCTTACATACTTCATAAAATTCTCCATTTATACAAATTAAATAATCTTTTACACTTAATTGTTATAAGTGTAGCCTTGAAATAGAATAGGTCAATAAAAAAAATATAAATTTATGGATGAAAAAAAGAAAATCATACTTGAAGTAGATAATATTTCAAAAANNTTTAACAATACCNNCATAATAGACAAATTATCCTTCAAGATAAACAAAGGAGAGATAGTAAAGATAGATGGCCCAAACGGGTCTGGGAAGACNACTTTACTAAAAATAATTGCTCAAATATATAATTATGATTCTGGAAATATAATGATTAAACAAANCAATCTGAAAAATTCTANTTATGCAAAATCTTTAATTTCTTACTGTTCAACAGAAACAATTTTTTATAAGGATTTTACAGTTGAGGAAAATATTTTGTTCTATTTCACCTTAATTGGAGAGGAGNATCCAAAAATACTACTAGAAGACAATAAAGACTTTCAACAAATAAACAAGTTTCTAAACCTATATCCTGACCAATTATCCGATGGACAAAGGAAAAAAATGAATCTCTTTAGATCATTAATTCCAAATTATGAATTATATTTATTAGATGAGCCTGATATTGGNTTAGATAAGGAATCTATTAAAGATTTAAATTATCTCATTGATAAAATTAACAAAAGAGGAGAATCTATAATTTTCACTTCTCACAATCAAAATGTTTTAGGAATCAATAATAATATATCTCAAACAATTTCATTATGAAAAATATTTTAAAAGTTTTAAAAATTATTTATGTCATTTTGAAAAAAGATTTACTACAAGAAATCAAATCTAAAGAAATTATAATTTCTATGCTTTCATATTCTNTTTTAGTTCTTGTAGTAGTTGCTACAACATTAAAAATCAACTCAAACAATTCATTGATNATATTTGGAACTATTTATTGGATATCAGTTAGTTTTTCTATTTTACTTGGTATTAATAAATCAATAAGTAANGAAATGGATAATAAAGGTATAGAATTNCTTNTTCTAGCACCTATAGATCAAGAAATTATAATCGTTTCAAAAATTATCTCTAATTTCTTTTTTACATTATTATCAAGTTTTATAATTCTGTTTTCTTCAAATATTTTATTCAACNATAATNTATTAAATTATAAATTTATAATACTGGTTATAATCAGTGCATTNGGATTTAGTATAGTTGGAACTATNACTTCATTNTTATTTTCTAAATCTAGAGGTAAAGAAATTCTTTCTCCNTTATTATTTATTCCTTTAGTTACTCCNTTACTCATGGCTTCTTCCAGTCTAACAAATCAAATTTTAAATAATGAAATACAAAACCAAAGTTGGTATGGCTTNATATTGGGGNATGATCTTCTATTTTTTATTTTNGGAATATCTATATCAAATTTCATTTATAAGGAATAAAAAAAAAGTATACTTAAATTGTTAANAATATAAGAATTATATGATCAATAAANTAATAATTTCTTCAACCCTAATAATAAATATTTTAATGCTGTGGATGATTTTTTGGTGGCTCCCTATTGATATTNCTCAAGGTCCAGTTGCAAAAACCATTTTCATACATGTTCCTCTTGCTTGGTGTTCAATGATAGCTATATGTGTTGTGGCTATTTCTTCAATTCTCTATTTATTNACTAAAAAAACTTTNTGGGATAATAATGCTCAAGCATTTGCNGAAACAGGTTTANTATTTGGATTGTCCGCCCTTATTACAGGGATTGTATGGGCAAAACCTATTTGGGGAGTTTGGTGGACGGGAGAAGCNAAATTAACCACTACNTTAATACTGATTCTNATTTATTGCGCATATATACTTTTTAGATCTTTGTATACGAATAATGAACAAATGAAAAATATTGCAGCAATTATTGCAGTTTTAGGTGCAATAGATACTCCTTTGATATATTTTGCTGCGAATTTATGGCAAGAAGCTCATCCAGTTACAGTAATTGGGCCACTTTCTGAAGAGGGNACATCATTTGGAATGTATTATGGAATAACATTACTAATATCTGTTATTGCTTTTACGTTTACATTCNTAATTTTAACCACAACTAGATATAAAACCATAAAAATAGAAACTCATATAAATAATAAGGAATAAAAAATGAATAAATTATTGATTTCATTGTTTTCTGTAGGAATTTTGTCGTTATTAGTAATCCAAAATAACATAATTTTTGCTCAATCTAATGAAGAAATTATCAATGGTTTTTTNCAAAATATTGAAGTNNCAAATGATAAGATCCTTTTATCTGTCGTAGATAATAAAGGAAACTCTTATTCTTTATCTCTTGTAAATGAATCAAAAATAGGCATTGAAACACAATCTGGAGAAAGGTGGATTGGAAATATTAACAAGAATAAAGAAGAATTAATAAAAATCTTAAAAGAATCCCAAAAAAATTTAGAGCCTTTTACAATAACTAGCTCAAACGATATCATTACCAATTTAGTAAGTTATGAATCTTCAAACATAAAAAATAATCTTCAATATTTGGGCGCAAGTTTTATATTATTGATATTTTTCATTTTTGGTTTTGTTTTTATAATTAACAATAGAATTAAAATAATAAATTCAAAATTGAAATTATGAGTAAAGAAAAAGATGANAAAGATCGTGTTGTAGAATTAAAAAATAAAAAATTTGCTTTTATTTCTATAGTTTTGGTAGTCTTATTTTCTTTGGGATACTTTGGTTTNCAAGCTTTCGAAGAAGCTACATATACATACCACTCAGTAGAAGATTTATTATCTAATGANGATNNTGNNCAAAATTTAAANATAGGATTAAAAGCAATGCTNGTTCCTAATTCATATGTAAGATCNGTNGATGGCTTATCAGCAAANTTCAAAGTAAAAGATAAATCTACAAATAATTCTTTTGAAGTCAATTACAGTGGTGAAATTGGAAGTGTGTTTTTTAACGAATATTCCGAGTTGGTAATGCAAGGATATATAAATCAAGAAAATGTATTTGTTGCAAATAATTTATCGGTTAGATGCCCTTCTAAATATCAAACNGAAGAAAACACTATATTGAATAACTAGATAAAATATCTTCAACATTTTTTGAAGGATTATCCATAATTAACTTATTTTGTAATTCATTAATCGTTGAGGGTTCTTTTTTATAAATCAATCCTAAAGGCACTCCATCCTTAGCTACTAAAGCTTTGGCTTTATCGTAATCAGTTGGATCATGATTTTCATCAATTATATATGCTGTTCCTGGTATCCCTTTTTTTCTATCACCTTTCAAAATATCATAGGTATCATTGTAAGTTGTACATGGTGATTGTACATGAACTATAGACATTCCTTTATGTTTCATTGCTTCTAAGATAAAATCTGATAAAAGCTTAGGTTTGCTTGAATAATGAGATGCTATAAAACTAACTCCGCAGGACAAATATAACTCTAAAGGATTTATTTTACTTTCCAACTTACCAAAAGGAGTTGAAGTTGTGATTTGACCAGTTTCAGAAGTTGGCGAACTTTGACCTTTAGTTAATCCATAGACACCGTTATCCATTACTATACATGTGATATTTGGATTCCTAGCTGCAGACGGAGCTATATGTTCACCACCTATCGATAAAAAGTCTCCATCACCTGCAACAACTATAGTGTTTAAATCAGGTCTTGAACTCGAAATTCCAAATGCTATTGGAAGAGATCTACCATGAATTCCGTGGATACCAAAAGGCTGCTCTCCGTCTATCAAATGAACCATATTACCCGAACAACCAATTCCAGCTACTATAACATTAGAGGTTCTAGGAATTTCAAATTCTTCCGTAAATGTATTTATAGCCATTTCTAATGCTCTTTTTACGCCAAAATCACCACAACCGGGACACCACTTAAAATCATATTCTTGATTCCTTTCGCTCAAAATTAAACCTCCATAGTTTGTTTTATTTTTTCTTTTATTTTTTCTGCAAGTTCTGAAGGTTTAAATGGTAAACCAGTATATTGAGTAATAGAAACGGCATTTATTCCATCCATTCTCATTATTGAAGACCATTGGCCTTGATAATTTAATTCTGGGACTATAACTATTTTCTTTAACCTTAATTCTTTTAATACTTCTTTTGGTAAAGGATTTAAACAAATTGAATATATCCACCCTATATTTAGGTTATCAGAAATCAATTTATCATATGCTTCTCTAGCCACTCCCTTACTTGAACCCCAAGGCATAATTGCAATTTCAGAATTAGTGTTCTCTATCTCAAAATGAGCATCATTTAATAATGACAATTTTCCAAATCTTCTTTCTGTTAGTCTAATATGATGTTTAGGAAGATGAGTGGTATCACCAATTTCATCATGTTCTGATCCGTTTGCTACGTATGCGGCCTGATTACCAGGAATTGGCATAGCTGATAGTTCTCCATTTTTTCCCAAAGACTGATATCTCTTGAAACCATTATCACCAGATTTACTATTTCTTCTTTCATCAATTACATTACTTAAATTTGGTTTTTTTATGTTTTCTGATCTTTCAGCTAAACTAAATTCACTCATTACGACAACTGGACCTTGGTATCTTTCAGCCCAATTCAATGCCAAACCACCAATCATAAAACATTCTTCTACTGTTCCTGGGGCCAGAATAGGTAATCTTACATCACCATGTGCGGGAAACATGCAAGCAAATAAATCTGATTGTTCTGATTTAGTGGGTAAACCTGTTGCGGGTCCCCCTCTTTGAACATCAACTACAACACAAGGAATTTCTGCCATCCAAGCCAAACCTATTCCCTCAGACATTAATGATAATCCTGGTCCTGCAGTTGCAGTCATGGCTTTCTTTCCAGAAAATCCAGCTCCAACTACATTATTTATCGCTTCTATCTCTGAAGAAACCTGAAAAACAAACTTGCCTTTTTGTACTAAATTTTGTTCCATCCAAACTAAAACTGTTGTTGCTGGAGAAATTGGATAGCCGTAATAACTATCTAATCCAGCAGAAGTAGCACCTAAAGATAATGCAGCATTCCCAGTTATCATTATCTGATCATGTTCTGGAGGTTTAGGTGGTGCCAAAGAACCAACATTAAATCCACTTTTTTCAGCAACATCTGCCCCGAAAGATAAAGCAATAATATTAGACTTTATAATTTCTTCATCACCAGGTCTTCCTCTTGTAAACCTATCTTTAATAAAACTCTCGATACTTTCTAATTTAAAATCTATAAGTTTAGCAACTGCCCCTAGTATAACCATATTAGCAGCTCTGGTATTACCCGATTCTTTTGCTAATTTATCTGCATCTATTCCAAAATAATTTCCTTCTCCAGAAGGTTCACAATCTTGAGCATTATATATACATACTCCATTTTCTGGATTTAAATCCTGTATATGATTATCAAATGCATATTGATTTAACACAACCAAAACATCTACAAAGTCTCCACTTGATAAAACTGGAGTAGTTGATATTCTAACCTGAGAAGACGCAGGGCCTCCCATGATTTGAGAGGGAAAGGTAGAAAATGTTTGACAATAATAACCAGATCTACTTGCAGCTCTCGCTGCAGCATCTGCAGAGGTTACGAGACCCTGACCTCCTTCACCAGCGAATCTTATAACAAAATCTTTAGATATAATTTTTTGAATCATAACGTTATATATATAACAAAAATCCCGATTGTAACCATCTAAAGGTTAGCATAGCAATGACTTGCAAATTTTGCACAACCTTTTTGATAATATTCGAAAATATCATTTATATCAATTATATATAATAATATAAATCGTTGATTCTATTTATNTAATTTTTTGAAAATGATTATGAAAAAAAAAATTTGGTCAGCTGGAGGAGTAGTATACCAAAATAAGCATGTTTTAATTTGTTATAGAAAAACAACAGATTTATTTTGTTTACCCAAAGGAACTCCTGAAAAAGGAGAAAGCGTATTTGAGACTGCTATCAGAGAAGTAAAAGAGGAAACAGGAATCATTACTGAAATAATGAGTAAAATAGATTCAATATCTTATGAATTCATAAAACCTTTTGGAGATAATAAATACGAACAAAATATAGTTTATAATAAGATTGTTCATTATTTTCTAATGAATAAAATAGGTGGAAACTTAAAAAATCATGACGATGAATTTGATTCGATTTATTGGATGACACTANCNGAATCTAAAGAGAAATTAACTTATAAAAATGAAATCGAAATCGTGGAAAAAGCTTTTTCTTCCANAAATAAANACTAGATCAGAAAAAAANATCATTCTNATTGGAGAAAAAACGATAGTNCGNCNAAAGACAANAGAAGANCTGAAAAATGATTATNGTTGGAGAATNGATCCTGAACTATCAGATTTAGATGCAACNGTTCCCATAAATCTAANCTATGANCAATTNNAAAGNATATCCATAAATGANATAGAAAAACCATCNCCTTGGTCANTNAAATTTTCTATTGATAACAAAAAAAATGTTCATATAGGAAATTGTATGTTTTATGATATAAATCGATGGAATAATTCATGTGAATATGGAATTATGATAGGAAATAAGAAATATTGGAATTCTGGTTATGGTGCCGATGCTACTATAAATACGCTCTATTATATATTCAAACAAACAGATATAACAAAAATATATTTGCATACATTAACACAAAATATACGAGCACAAAATTCTTTCAGAAAAGCAGGTTTTAATTTTAAAAAAATTATTAAAAAAGGTTCTCATAAATTTCATTTCATGGAAATATATAAATCGGATTGGGTAAAAAATAAAGATCTCTCCAAACCGGAAGTTATTGTTGGGCAGGAGCAGGATTAATCAATTCAGGGCCAAAAGTTTCTGGAATCGCATTAGCGAGTTCTTCGACAGTCCATCTCCCAGCTTTTCTGATTGATCTTCGAGTTTCATAGTTGTTGAATAAGCTTATTCTATTACCTGAAGCATGAACCACTTCACCATTAATATGCGATGCAGCATCTGTACATAACCAAGCAACAACTGGAGCAACATCTTCTGGATCATTAATGAAATGATCTTCTTCAGCAGGCTTAAATACTCCTGATCTCATAGCTCTAGTAGAATCAGGTATTGATTCGGTCATCCTAGTATTTGCTCCAGGAGAAATAGCATTAGCAGTAACACCATATTTTACTAGCTCCTTAGCCACAACTCTCGTAAATCCTGCAATTCCGTCTTTAGCTGCTCCATAATTTGATTGCCCACTGTATCCTATTAATCCTGAAACACTAGAGAACGTAATTATTCTTCCTGATTTCTGCTCTCTAAAAATCTTAGATGCAGGGGCAACAACTGAAAAAGTTCCTGTTAAATGAACATCTATTACATCCTGCCATTCTTCTTTAGTCATATTAAAAATCATTCTATCTCGCAATATTCCTGCGGGAGTAATAACGATATCTAATCGTCCAAATTCTTCTATTGCTTTATCTACAATTTCCTGTCCTCCAGCAACCGATGCAACAGAACTTGTTGAAGCTACTGCTCTGCCACCAAGTTCAGATACTTCTTCAACTACACTTTGAGCTGGTCCATTATCATTACCGCTCCCATCTAGACTTGCTCCTACATCATTAACAACAATATTTGCCCCTAATTTGGATAATTCTAGTGCTATACCTCTTCCAATTCCTCTACCAGAACCCGTAACAATAGCAACTTTTCCATCTAATGGTTTATTAGATTCATTATTTTTATCTCCAAAACCAAAAACTAGACCTCTACCTTCAGAATCAAAATCTTCTTGTTTGAATCTTCCTTTACTTATAGGATTAAACAAAGTTACTTTTCTTCTTAGTTCCATGAGTTGATTAATAGTACCTCCCGAAACGTGGAAAATTTGAGAATTAATTGGAGCAGAATAATCACTTGCCAAATAAGTAACGAATGGAGCAATATCTCTTGGGTCTCTCGATTCTTTATAAGGATTATTCCTTAAAGTCTGAAATTCCTCTGGTACAGAAGCTGTCATTCTTGTATCAGCACTTGGTGCAATGCTATTTGCAGTGACTCCATATTTTCCTAAATCTTTACCCACAACCTTGGTAAATCCAGCTATACCAGATTTGGCAGCTCCATAATTCGCTTGACCTGCATTTCCAAAAAGTCCTGATGTTGAAGAAAAAGTTATGATTCTTCCAGATTTTTGAGTTCTAAAAATTGGAGCCGCATGTCGTACAATAGAAAATGTACCTGTTAGATGAACATCTATTACATCATGCCATTCATCCTCTGTCATATTAAATATCATCCTGTCTCTTAATATACCTGCAACGGTAACGACAATATCTAATCGTCCAAATGAATCCATCGCATCCTTTATTATTTCTTCTCCAGCTTCAAACGATGCTACAGATAATTTATTAGCTTTGGCTTCACCTCCAGCTTTATTTATACCCTCAACAACCTCGTCAGCTAATGAAGCATTTTCAACATTACCATCTAAAGAAAGCCCAGGATCAACGACAAGAATTTTTGCACCATGAGCTGCTAAATCTTCAGCAACAGCTCTACCAATACCTCTACCTGCTCCTGTCACTATTGCCACTTTGTTATCCAAAATATTAGACATTTATTTCCTCATTTTTTTCTTTGATTGGTAATTCAATTTGAGCTGTTGATGGTGTAGTTATTTGACCTTTTGAATTTTCTAAATTTAATTCTATATCAACAACTCCTTTTGAATCTTCAATCGATTTTTTTATTACCTTCCCATAATATTTCAAATCATCAAATGGGAAATCAACTCCTCTATATGATACATTTAATTTTATAATACGCCCTTTATGACCTACAAAATCTACAAGTAACTGAGCAAGCCATGCGCTTTTTAATGCTCCATGAATAATTATTCCTTTATGTCCCGCTTTTTTTGCAACTTCGTCATCATAATGAAATTCGTTAAAATCTTGTGAGGCCCCAGCATACATAACCAACTGTTTTCTATCTATATTTTTTTCAAATGGTCCAATAATAAAGCCTTCTTTAATATCTTCAAAAAAATTTTGACTTTTCATAAAAATGTTTTTTCTCCCTCTCCATAAGTAATTGTAGTGACTTCTTGTGTGGTAACTAATTTATTTTTTTGGTTAGTATAGGAAATTAGGGTTAGTTTAAATAACATATTTCCGATTTTCCCGGTTTTTACAAAAAGATCCTTTAATTTAGATACAACACTAATTTTATCTCCTACGTATATATGTTCATAAAAATTATAAGAAGAACCTCCGTCTACTAGGTTAGAAAAAGGTTCAGGAAATTCTTGATCTAATTTATTTGGTCTAAGTAATCTGACATAGGTAGGTGGAGCTATTAATCCACCCATAGTTTTTTTTGCGTAAGTTTCATTAAAATAAATTGGATTATCGTCACCAATGGCTTCTGCAAATCTTTCCACAGAATGCCGTTCCACATTATAAATCTTTGGTATAGTTTTTAGATTTATGAATTTTTTCATTTCATCAGATATTGTTTCAGATTGTGACATTAAGAATTCTTTCTTTTTATGGACACCAATATAAAAGATGTAATAGCTGAAGACAATAGAAAAATTGCGCTAATCAAATAAAAAAAAGCATAATTTCCTAAAAGGTTGAACATCAAAATTTGATAACCAAATAACAACAAAGAACCAAAAATTAAATTGAACGGCAAATAATAAATTGAAACTTTTTGTCTTCTTGTTCCCCATAAACATACTAAACCAATCATGAAAGGAATAAAAAGATTAAATAAAACTCTATTTCCATAGATTTCAATTAAAGTTTGGTTATCTATAAAATCTGTTAGAACAAGAAATATTCCAGAGAAAAAACTTGAAAAAAGTGATAGATATACAAACAATTTTATAATTCTTAATTCTTTATATTCCATAATAATCCTCAGGGTTTTCAAAATCTACTGATTGTTTTACTGAAGTAATTTTAATTGGTGCACGATTTTTCATAATTTTTTTTGTTCCATAAGGCTCTCTAAATTTTACTGTTATCTCTACATCTTTATATAAATTTTTATAATCCAGTATTATCCCTGAACCATATTTTTTATGATCTACCTTATCCCCTATAGAAAAAGGATTATCAGATTTCGCAGAAATTTTTCTTGCTAATTCATCCAATTGTTCCCCAAATTTCAATGAATCTTCTGATTTATTGTGATTAGTAACCTTTCTAGTCATTTCATTTTTATACAAATAATTATTATTTTCTTTAACGATTTCTGTGGGTATATCTTCGAGAAACCTTGACTTCAAGGCATTATCATATATTCCACGAAAACGTCTTCTTTTTGAATAAGACAAAAATAAATTTTCCTTAGCTCTAGTTATACCAACATAGCATAGACGCCTTTCCTCTTCCAATTCTTCAGGCGTTTCTAGTGATTTTGAATGAGGTAATAATCCTTCTTCCATTCCAACCATATAAACATTTTGAAATTCTAGGCCTTTAGCCTGATGTAAAGTAATCAACGTAATAGACTCAAATTCATCATCAAGCCTTTCTAAGTTTGTATTTAATGAAGAGGCTTCTATGAACTCAATCAAACTTTGATTTGAATCTGAAGAAAAGGTGTCAGAAAATTCTTCTGCTGAAGATCTTAATTCATAAATATTTTCTAATCTCTCTATTCCATCTTCATCATTTTTAATATATTCAGGATAATCTGTTGTATCCAAAATTAGACTTATTAAATTATTCGGATCTAGAGTTTTTGCCTCTTCACACAAATTTTTATAAATATCAATAAATTTCTTAAAAGATTGTGTAGCTCTCGTAGAAAATAAATTATTCGATTGTTTATTTTTAATATCATTGTTTTCTTCATTTAGATACGATAATAAGAAAGAAAGAAAACTTACATTTTTAATCTGGGCAGCGTTTTTAAGAATAGATAATGTTTTGTTCCCTATCCCACGAGAAGGTACATTAATAACTCTTTCGAATGCTGAATTATCATTAGGATTTATAATTAATTTACAATAACCTAAAATATCTTTTATTTCTCTGCGATCATAAAATCTAACACCACCAACTAATCTATATCTTAAACCTAATGAACTTAAAGCTACTTCAAAAGATCTACTCTGCGCATTTACTCTATACATGATAGCTATTTCATTTGCCGATAATCCATTTTTAATTTGTTTTGAAATCAAATAAGAAATTTCTAAAGATTCACTTTCTTCATCAGAATAAACATTAGATTCTATCAGAGGTCCGTTTTGCTTCTTAGTCCAAAGTTTACGTTGAAATCTTTGTGTATTTTTTCGAATAATTGAATCAGCAGCATCTAAAATCTGTTGAGTTGATCTATAACTCTCATCAAGATTAACCACTTTGCAATTTTTAAATTGTTTTTCAAATTCCTTAAGATTTGTTGGATTTGCAAACCTCCATGAGTATATTGATTGATCAGGATCTCCTACTACAGATATTGATTTGTTATCACCTATTAACAAATTAGATATTTGAAATTGTAAGGGGTTTGTGTCTTGGAATTCATCTATAATAATTTGATCAAATCTATCAGACCATTTATTTTGTATATTATTGTTTTCACTCAGTATATTTCTAGTTTTCATTAATAAGTCATCAAAATCACAAGCATTGGAGCTTTCAATTGTTTCTTGATATCTAGTATAAACACGAGAAACTATTTCATCTAAATATGAAGAATTTTCAGAAGCAAATTTTTCTGGAGTTAAATTAGTATTTTTTGCTCTAGATATTTCTGAATTCACAATTCTTACATTTATTTTTTTCGGATCTATATCTAGTTCTTGAAAAATATTCTTTATTATCTTATTTTGATCATCATCATCGTATATGGAAAAATTTTGATCAAGTCCTAAAATATGCCCTTCTATTCTTAAAAAATATGATGCAAATCCATGAAAAGTTTTAACTAATGGTTTTATGGAAGAGTTAATTAATATATTAGTTCTATTTAACAATTCTTTTGCTGCTTTATTTGTAAAAGTTACCGCTAATACATTACTAGGATTTAAATTATAATTCTGAATAAGCCAAGGAATTCTGTGTGCCATAACTCTAGTTTTCCCTGAACCAGGACCTGCTATAACTAAGAGAGGTGACAAAGGATGAGTAACAGCAGAAATTTGGTTTTCAGAAAGTCCTTTGAGAATTTTAGAATCTACTTTTTTCATTCTCTAATATCAGGTTGTGATAGGAGTAGATAAAATTTCAAATAATTTATCAAAGTTCAAACTATTTGAAAGGATATCATTGGCATTTATAATTTTATCAGGATGATTAAATGTTACTTTTTCTAAATTTTCAGAGATTTGATTCATTATATTTTCAGTACTTTCGTTTACAACCATAATAGGAATCTTATATTTATTTGCTTCATGTAATACATATTCAACAGGAGTTTCATTATTAGTTGCAATAATTACATTTAAATTCCCTGATTGAATCGCCGATAATTGTACATCTGGTCTATCACCACGAACTATAAGTGCTGTGTTAGCAAATTTAGAAAAATATTCTGGTCCCCAATCCAAAACAAAACCTCCTATCAAATAATTTTCAATTAATTTGTTCGAATTTTCTAAAGAAATTACTTTAGTTGGACTTAAAGATTCTATTAACTCATCGGATGATAATGCTAGAAGTGTTCTAGTTTGATCTAAATATCCCAAAATATTCAGTTTCTCTTTTGAATAGTTTTCTATCAATTCATTTTTTTGATATCTTAAAATTCCATTAATGAAAATTCCAATTAATCTATCAGATAAAGCCTTAGAAGCTTCCATAATACTACTATGAGATTCTTCAACTAAAATAATTTTTGCATCATATTTGTTAGATAATCTTTTTATTGAATCGATTGAAATATTATTGATTTCTATCAAAGCTAAATCTGATTTATTGAATTCACATTTTATCTCTTTAGAATCCATTAAATTATAAAAATTACTGTGTTCTACTATTTGATCTTGATGAAATTCACCAACAAAAGTTTTAATTCCTCTTTTAATAGATTCATAAGAAATTCCAGATAAAACAGTCGTTTTACCTACCTCTTTTTTAGATGATGTTACAAATATAACTGGCATAATAGTATAAATAATAAATAATTATTAATTAATTTCATATATTGAACAATAAAAGATTGTGGAATTTTTTTTATTTATATGAGTTGCCTGGGTAGCTCAGGGGTAGAGCACTGCGCTGAAAACGCAGGTGTCGACAGTTCGAATCTGTCCCTAGGCACCACTTATTTGTTGCATTAAAAAATGTTAAGTAATATATTATGCATTAATTATGATTACTAGTATAGATAATAAAATCCTTATAGCGCACCTATTAAGAAGAGCTGGTTTTGGGTGTACTTATGATCAGATAGAAAAACTATCTTTAATGGAATATGATGACGTTGTTGATCTATTAATTAATCCAGAATATGGTCCTCCTAAAGATCAAGACTTGCTAGATAGATACTTTATAGCTTCAGTTGAAGCCAGAACAGCAAGACACGCTGATCCTCAATGGACATGGAGGCTTGCCAAATCTGAAAAACAATTAGAAGAAAAAATAGCTTTGTTTTGGCATGGTTTATTAGCAGTTGGAGGAATAAAACTTGATCATGGTTTAGCCATGTTGGAAGAAATAGATCTTTTTAGAAAATATGGTTTAGGAAAATTTGGGACTCTGCTTCTAAAAATTTCTGAAGATCCAGGAATGATGTATTGGTTAGATAATCAAAACAGTCACAAAGACGCTCCTAATGAAAATTACGGTAGAGAGTTATTAGAACTTTTTTCGATGGGTATAGATGAAAATGGAGAAGGTTCTTATACTGAGGACGATGTGAAAACTGCTGCAAGGGCTTTTACAGGTTGGGCATCGAGACCAACCCCACCTCCATTTTTTTTAGGACCATTTCCTATGGAGTTTTCTTTTGATAAATCTGATCACGATAATACAGAAAAAACATTCCTAGGAGAAAAAGGTAATTTTAATGGAAATGATATAGTCAATATGGTTGCTAAACATCCTTCAACAGCAAAGTTTATTTGTAAAAGATTATATTTATACTTTGTTTCGGAAACGGAAGATTGGGATGAAATAAATAAACTTTCAGAAGTATTTTTGAAAAATAATGGTGAGATAAAAAAAGTGTTGGAAGCAATGTTTAAGTCAGAACATTTTAAATCTAGAGATATTAGATTTAAAAAAGTTAAAAGCCCATCAGATTTAGTTTTTGGAATATCAAGGTTGGTTGATAAATATAAAATTCCAAATTTAGATTCAGCCGAATTGGCTATAAATACTTTATTGATGGGGCAATTTTTAATGAACCCTCCAAGTGTTGAAGGTTGGCACGAAGGGGAAGAATGGATTGATAGTGGGTCACTAATTGAAAGAATCAACTATGCTAGTACAGAAATATCTAATACGAGTTCTTACGGAGTAAAAAGAATTATTGAAATTATAAAAGAAACAAACATCTCAGAACCAAATGATTTGATAAATAGGACACTAGAAACATTGGGGTACATTGATATAACTGAGAAAACAAAAGAAATGATAAAAGATCACTTGAGAAAAAATAAATTTACAAATAAAGAAGATAAAATTTTGGATGTCTTGAAAATTATTGTATCGACACCAGATTTTCAATATTGCTAATAAGGAGTTGTATATGAGCAAACAAAAAAATCTTGTAGTTATCCAATTAAGTGGAGGGAATGACTACTTGAATACTATAGTTCCTTATGAAACTGGTCTTTATTATGATTACAGACCTAATATGGGATTAAAAGATAACTCGATTATCCCAATTGACAATAAAATTGCTTTTAATTCGAACATAGATTTTTTCAAAAAAACATTTGATGATCAAAATTTAGCAATTATGATGGGAATCGGATATCCTGAACCAAACAGATCTCATTTTAGATCAATGGATATATGGCATACAGCGAAGCCATTCGAAAGTAGTTCTATAGGATGGCTGGGGAGAACCGTAAAAAATATTGATCCAAAGGGATTAAATCCTATTACAGCTGTAAATTTTGGAAAAGGACTCCCTAGAGCTTTAGCATGTCCTGGAGTATCTGTCGCTTCCGTTGGAGCACTGGAATCATATGGCCTTTTCACTGGAGTCTCGGGAGCACAAAACAGAGAAATTTTGTTAGACACAGTTGATAGAATTTACCAACCAATGAACAGAGATGGTGTTCCTTCTTTAAGATTATTAGAAACAGGAAGAGGGGCCTTAGATGGTGCAGATTTGCTAAGTGAAGCACCAAATAATTACTCATCTGACGTTGAATATCCAGAAGATAATCCTATAGCTCAGTCATTAAAAGGTATAGCTCAAGTTGCTAGTGCAAGATTAGGTACAAGAATATTTTACGCTCAACATGGTAGTTTTGACACTCACACAGATGAATTAAAAAATCACTCCTTATTATTGAAACAGTTGTCAGTTGCAATTGATTGTTTCCAAAGAGATTTAATAAAACAAAAATTAGACGACGAGACTGTAATTTGGATATTTTCAGAATTTGGGAGAAGAATTGCTGATAACGGTACCGGAACTGACCATGGATCTGGAGGAGTTGCTTTTTTGTTAGGTAACCGTGTAAAAGGAGGTCTCTACGGAGAGTATCCAAATCTAGAACCTTCTGCCCAACTTGAGGGAGACGTACATTATAATACAGATTTTAGAACTATTTATTCAACAATTTTAGAAGATGTCCTGGATGTTGATTCCGAAAACATTTTAGACGAAAAATTTACAAAACTAAGTATACTAAACTCATAATGGTTACAACTAAATTAGAATATAGCCACACTATAGGAATTGCTTCGTTTGAAGGCAGAGGGTTCATGAATCCTATAGATATAAAATACAATAATGGAATTTTGTTTGTTCTAAGTAGGTCAAATGCTAGTAACAAAAATAACAGAGTAAGTGCTGTAACTATAGATTCTGAACATAAATTTGAGTTTGCTCATTGGGGTGAAGATAAAGGTAAATCAATTTTGCCAACAGCAATAGTTTTTGACAAAAACAATAAATTATATCTTTCTGATGAACATTTGAACAGGATCTCCATATTTGATTGCAATGGAAATTTTATCGATAGTTGGGGAGAATATGGATGTGACACTGGTCAGTTCAATAGACCATCTGGATTAGCATTCAATAAACAAAATGAATTGTTCATTGTAGATCATTTAAATTCAAGAGTACAAAAATTTGATGAAAAAGGAAAATTTATTTCTAGTTTTGGTTTATTTGGAACAAAAGAAGGAGAATTTAATTATCCATGGGGAATAGCACTTGATAATGAAGAGAATATATATATAGCCGACTGGAGAAATAATAGAGTCCAAATATTTGATTCAAGTGGGAATTGTTTAAAAATTATTACAAACTTTAATGGTAGTGAATTTAACAAACCTTCTTCTGTTCATATTGATAACAGGGGTTATTTATTTGTATCAAATTGGGGAAATAATAGTGTGATAATTTTTGACGAAAAACAAAATTATTTGTCTGAAATTTTTGGAGACGCCTCGTTATCAAAATGGTGTCAAGAATTTTTAGATGTCAACCCAGAACAATCCAGCTGGAGAGAAAATGCTGGTTTATATGAAGAAGAAAAAAAGTTTTGGAAACCTGCTGGAATTGAAACAAACGAAAACCTGATATTTATTTCAGATTCATGCAGGCATAGAATTCAAATATATAAGAAATAATTTAAGAATTTGCTAAGACTTCTTTAACTTTTTCTGCATGACCCTTAGCCTGAACGTTGGTCCATTTTTTTAACAGAATTCCATCCTTATCAATTAAGAAAGTAGATCTTATTATACCCATGCTCTTTTTACCATACATATTCTTTTCGCCCCAGACACCATATTCTTGAATCATTTTTTTTTCGGGATCACAAAGAAGGGTAAATGGTAAAGAATGATTACCTATAAATTTATTATGAGAATTTTCGTCATCAGGGCTAATACCGTAAATTTCACAATCGAGTTTATTGAACTCTCCGTATATGTCTCTAAACTCACAAGCCTCAACTGTACAACCAGGTGTATCGTCTTTAGGATAAAAGTAGAGCACGGCAGGTTTGCCTGAAATAGAACTTAAATTTATGAAATCTCCATTTTGATCAATTAAATTAAAATCTGGAACTTTAGAACCTTCTAATAAAGACATTTTTTTCTCCTAATTACAAATGATTATCTAGATATAGTATAGAAAAAAAAATTACATAGTTAAAGTATTACCACTCAGCAAATGGAAATGTAGGTGCATAACCGTTTGACCTCCACCTTCGCCTACATTAGTTAGAATTTGATATCCCGCCTCATCGATTCGGAATTTTTTTGCCAGTTTTTGGCAAACAAGCATTAGATGACCTAATATTTCCTTATCAGAATTTGAAGCATAATTAATGTTTTTAATAGGTTTTTTGGGTATAACTAATATGTGAATTTTAGATTTTGGGTTTACATCGTTTATAGCAATACACAATTCATCTTCATATTGAATTTCACTTGGTATTTCTTTATTTATTATTTTTGTAAAAATACTATCCATTTTATTAATACTTTCTCTTAATAATTTTTTTAGCTTTTCTGGAGAAAGTTTAAAAATTTAATTCGAATATATGATAACTTCATAATCTTTTCCATTAACAGTTACTCTTGTGATCTCATCACTAGATGGTTTATTATTCGAACTAGTTGATTCTTTGATATTATTATCTTTATATCTTATTCCAAGTTCACTATTACCTTCTAGAAATGCTATTCCTTTAGCTCCACATGTAGCAGATATAAATATATTCTCATCGGTAGATTCTATATTTTTTTCTTCCAACAATTTTTTATTGAAAACTATCCCCATATTTGGATTATTGTCATTCAAATCGTGAACATCTTCTTTTGTGGGTTTGAGAGACAATTGTTTAGAAGCAATTTTTACAATTTCAGGATCTGGATCAGTAGGAGTCTTACCAAAATATCCTAATATCATCTTTCCATAATTTTCCGAAATTTTTGACCATTTTTCTTGTACAGTATTTGTAAATGCTTGTTGAAAATAAAATTGGGAAACAGGTGTAACAGACGTCCCGTAACCACCTTTAGCTACCACTTCTCTCATATTTTCAATAACTTTACTGAAAAGATCTAGAGAGTCATTATCTCTCATCATTTGTGTGTTTGCAGTAAGTGCTCCACCTGGCATAGGAGAGAAAGGGATAATTGGATTTACCATTATTGCTTCAGTAGGGAGATAATATTTTTCCATTTGATCTATAAACATTTTTTCAACTTCTAGTATTTTTTCTTCATCTATTTCAAGTGTATATTCTGTACCTCTCAATGCTTGCCACATTGTCAAAATATCTACCTGAGATGTTCCTCCACTTACAGGAGCCATAGCAAGATCAATTGTATCTGCACCTGCTTCAATAGCTGCCATATTACAAGACACACCCATTCCAGCAGTATCATGTGTATGAAATTGTATCATCGTGTCCTTTGGTAATAATTTTCGTGCATTCTTAATAGCTTCATGCACTATGGAAGGTGGTGTTGTTCCTGATGCATCTTTGAAAGCCACGCTATCAAAAGGTATGTTGGCATCTATTATTTCTTTTATTTTATCTGTATAAAATTCTGCAGAATGATAATATTTTTCATTTAAACTAGGAGGTAAACCCATTAATGCAATAACAATTTGATGGTTTAAACCTGCATTAGTTATACATTCTGCTGAATAAGATAAATTTCGAATATCCATTAGGGCATCAAAATTTCTAATGGTAGTTATTCCATGTTTTTTAAATAATTTGGCATGAAGATCGATAATATCTCTTGATTGTGATTCAAGCCCTACTACATTTATACCACGAGCCAAAGTCTGTAAATTTATATCTTTACCAACAATTTCCCTAGATTGATCCATCATTTTAAAAGCATCCTCTTGACAATAAAAATATAAACTTTGAAATCTAGCTCCACCACCTATTTCAAAGTTATCATTTCCAGCTTCTACTGCGGCTTTTAGTATTGGTAGAAAGTCTTCTGTTTTTACCCTTGCTCCATAACATGACTGAAAGCCATCACGAAATGAGGTATCCATAAAATTAATTTTTTTCATAATGGCCATTATAAGATAGAAAGTGATTTATAAAATTGTAGAAAACATATAAAAAGATCTTTTAAATTTGATGTTTAGTTGGATTTGAAAAAAAATTATGTATCGATGTCTAATCGAGTTGAATCTTTTTCGGGATCAAGATCCCATCAAAGAGTATCATTTGGATCTGGATTTTTATGATATTTAATTACCAATATTTTATACTGAATATTATAAAATTATATATAATAAAATTCAGATTATAATTTAAGCGGAAGTGGCTCAGTGGTAGAGCATCTCCTTGCCAAGGAGAGGGTCGCGAGTTCGAATCTCGTCTTCCGCTCCAAAAATATTGGTTTGAATCTTTATTATTATGAAAATAAAATTAGAAAATATTTTTTACTATGATTAATGAAATATTAAACTTGGATAATCCATTAAATAAATTCCTGCAACTAGGTATCCAAGCATTAGATAAATCTCGAGAAATTACCAAAGATGTTGATTCTTCTAAAAGTTCTTTTAAGAAAGATGGAAGTTTACTGACTGAATTTGATCTTAGAGTAGAAGAAGAAATTTTCAAGATTTTAAGTAAAAGTGAAGGTGACATAATAACAGAAGAAATTCTTGGAAGGGAAGATAACAAAGATTATTGTTGGTATATAGACCCTATAGATGGAACTACCTCATTTTCTAGAGGGATACCTCTGTTTGGAACAATTATAGGGTTAACCTATAAAAAAAAACCGATAATGGGTTTAATTGATATCCCAAAATTACAAGATAGGTTTATTTCTGTTGAAAATTTTGGGGCTGAAAAAAATGGCCAAAAAATAAAAGCGTCAACCTCTAAAGTTTTATCTGAATCATTAATAACTTATGGTTCTCCACAACGATTTGAAAAAGAAGGAATGTTAGATAAATTACAAATAATAAATTCACTAGCTTGGGATTCAAGAGGATGCTATGATTGTTTTGGTTATTCTCTTGCATTTTCTGGAGCAGTAGACTTAGTTATAGAAGTAGATTTAAATTTATGGGAAACTGTCGCTCTTGAATCATTAGCAAAAGAATCGGGAGCAGGATTTGCAGAACAAAGTTCCGTGAACGGGAAGAAAAATTTAATTTTTGGTTCGAAGTATATTTTACAAGAAAGTATTGACATTATGGGTGGCGACTGGAGCATCCAATAAAGACAAAAAATGAACAGTCTACTGGAACTTTTGAAGCATTAAAAGCAAGTAAATTTCGATTATTCTGGCTTGCTTCATTAGGATCTGTAGGTGGAACACAACTATTTGCTTTGGCAAGTGGAAAACTAATCTATAACATAAGTGGATCAGAATTTTTTTTAGGTTTGGTAGCAGCCGTATTTGGGTTGGGCACTATAATTATAAATTTCTTAGGTGGAGTGATTGCTGATAGATTAGAGAAAAAAATTCTAATGATAATTACTTCTTTTTGTTCTAGTTTAATTTTAATCATATTGGCCATAGTTGATAATTTAAATTTAGAAACAGTATCTATTGTTATAATTTTATCTACTATATTAGGCCTTATCAGTGGTTTAGATTGGCCAGTAAGATCATCTATATTTACACAATTTTTAGATAATAAAGAGCAGATAGTAAGTGCTGTTTCACTCAATGCTATTTTATGGCAGGGAGTAAGAATTATCGCACCTGGGATTGGGGGATTTATCATTGCATATTATGGAACCCAATCTATTTTTTATATGAGTGCATTAGGTTTTTTTATAATGGGCATCATAATGATAAGGATAACCCCAAATAAGAGTTTTGATAAAGTTGAGAAAAAAAATAGTGTAAAAAATTCAATTTTTAAAGACACTTTAGAAGGGATTAAATATATATATGAAAATAGAGTTTTTAGAATTATAATACTAGCAACTTATTTGACTAGTTTTTTTGGAACATCTTTCCTACAATTACTTCCTTCTTTTGCTGATAGTTATAAATTATCATCTAGAGGTGACGTATCTGCTCAAATATTGGGAATTTTATTATCAAGCGCAGGGATTGGAGCTGTTTTTGGCACAACAATTACTTCCAATTTAAAAAACAAAATAAACATAGGTAAATTAGCATTTGCTACAAATGTAATATCCGTCATCTTTTTATTGTTATTTGGTATTTCTAATTTTTTTATTAATGAAAATAATATATATTCCAACCCATGGATTTCTTACAATTTATTACTTTCATTACTTTTTACTTTCTTAACAAGTACATTTAGTTCAATTTTTATGGTTTGTTCAATGTCAATACTTCAATTGAATGTACCAGATAAATTAAGAGGTAGAGTTATGGGAATACATACAATAACTTTTAGTTTAATGTCAGTTGGTGCATTGATCTTAGGATTACTAGCAGAATTTTTTGGATCAAGTATTGCAGTTATGAGCACTTCAACTTTACTTATAATAATAAATTTATATATTTTTATTTCAAAAAAAGAAATAAGAAATATATAAATCATTTTTCATAATTTAAAATCATTTTTACCATAGAAGAAATTTCTTCATTATCATTAATCCATTTTATGTAATCAGGATATAATTGCTTAACAGTTGTTATTTTCTGGTTTTCATACTTCCCTTTTGCAAAAACTAAATCATTATTATTTGAAATTTTAAAAAAACCTTCTTTATCTAAAGTTTTAATATTTTTATCGTTATAAATAATCGAGTTTAGGTTAATATTTTTACTACTCAGTTCAGTTTGTTGGGCAAGAAATAATTCTAAAATAGATTCTGTTTTTTCATTTGATTTTCTATCAAATGAGTCAACTTCTACTGAGCAAAATTCTTTAAGAGCATTTAACAAATTTCTAGGTCTTAATTTTTCATAGACATTTTTCAGATCAATAATATCGATTTTTGAAACATCAAAATAAACCCCAGATCTATAAAATTCACTCATTAATATTGGTATATGAAAATCATAAATTCCAAATCCTATTATGCATGAATTTGCAAAATAATCTGATAAAGATTTTGCATAATATTTAAATTCGTTTTCATTTTTAACATCTTCATCACTTATACCATGTATTTTTTCTGCTTCAGTGGATATAGATATTTTTGGGTTAAACAACCTACTTTTTATTTGGGTGTCAGAAACTGTTTCATCAGAGAAGGATATTGTAGTAAGTTTTACTATTCTATCTTTAAATAGATCTATACCCGTGGTTTCTAAATCTAAAATTAAATATTGCTTAAAATCCATTTATTTGTCTTTCTGTGTATAGATATTATTTATTATTTAATAGGTTTAAGTTAGTAAATAAGTTAGTCAATAACCTTTAAATAAAAGAAATTTTTGATTTTGATAGTTATATAAAATTAAATAAAATCAATGAGCTCTTTAAAATTCTATACGATAAAATTTTGATAGTATTTAAATTGATAATTCAAACCATAGCCGGAGTGGCGGAATGGCAGACGCGGTCGATTCAAAATCGGCTGGGGAAACCCGTGTGGGTTCGACTCCCACCTTCGGCACCACTTTAAATTTTTTAAAGTTGTGGGAAATAAAAGAATTAAAATGGAAAAATTTTATATCGTTAATTAAATTATTGATGTTAAAATTGTAATAAACAAGCGGGGGTAGCTCAGTTGGTAGAGCGTCTGCCTTCCAAGCAGAATGTCGCGAGTTCGAATCTCGTCTCCCGCTCCAATAAATTTTGTCCTCTTTAACATTAAATTATTGATAAATTTTTATAAATTTTTTAACCATTTTCAACTTTTTTTTATATATTAAATATATTTTTTAGTTATATAACAACATGGGTTATTTTGAGTTCAAATTCAGTCATTTTCAATAAATCAAAAGCTTATTAATGCAATATTTAATGCAAAAGTTGATATTAAAGTAGCTTAATGCCAATATTTGAATAATTAGTCTGATTGATTCATAATTTTAGTATGAAAAAA
>PBER01000013.1 GCA_002718455.1 Chloroflexota bacterium
ACACCGGGAATTCCGCTTACCTCTACTGCCCTCTAGCCTGGGAGTATCCCTTGACCTCTCCCAGTTAAGCCGGGAGCTTTCACAAGAGACTTACCAAGCCGCCTACGCGCCCTTTACGCCCAGTAATTCCGGGTAACGCTAGCTCCCTACGTATTACCGCGGCTGCTGGCACGTAGTTAGCCGGAGCTTATTCCCAAAGTACCGTCCTTCCTCTTCCCTTGGAAAAGAGGTTTACAGCCCTAAGGCCTTCATCCCTCACGCGACGTCGCTGGGTCAGGCTTTCGCCCATTGCCCAAAATTCCCTGCTGCTGCCTCCCGTAGGAGTGGGGGCCGTGTCTCAGTCCCCCTCTGGCTGGTCGTGCTCTCACACCAGCTACCCGTCTTAGGCTTGGTGGGCTATTACCCCGCCAACAACCTGATAGGACGCAAGCCCATCCAAGAGCGATAAATCTTTCATTTATAAAAATTATCTATAAATCGTATGCGGTATTAGCACAGATTTCTCTGTGTTATTCCCCACTCTAGGGTAAGTTACTTACGCGTTACTCAGCCGTCTGCCACTAGATATAATGTTTTCCGAAGAAAACAATCTCGTTCGACTTGCATGCCTTAGACACACCGCCAACGTTCGTCCTGAGCCAGAATCAAACTCTTCAAAAAAAACGGTCTTTTCATTCACTGTTCAATTTTCAAAGTACGCTATCATTAATTAATCTTTATGATTAAATAATCATTAGAGAAAAAATAATAACAAAGGCTTCTAGAAATGACAACAGCTAATTTATAATTATTAGCATGTGTTATTTTTGAAGCGTAATCAATATTGTAGCAAATAAGTAGGAGTATTATCTATGGTTAAAAGTAATCCTGGTGAGCCATACTCAAGAATATCTTCAAGAGAAGCTTATGAAATGCAAAAAAATGAAGATGCAACCATAATTGACGTTCGTAATGAAGATGAATATATATCTGGACATGTAACAAATGCAATCTGGGTACCCGTTGATGAAATTATTGAAAGATTTAATGAACTCCCTAAAGACAAAGATTTACTTTTTATTTGCGCAGTCGGCGCTAGAAGTGGATTAGCAGCGGAGTATGCAAGTTCCTTAGGCATTGATTCTAAAAGATTATTTAATATAGAAGATGGAACTCCCTCTTGGATTAAAGAGGGATTACCAACCTCTTATGATAACGATTCATAATGAAGAACAATTCACAAGTATCTGTAGTTGGCTCAATAGCTTACGATGACCTCGTTACTTCTGAAGGCTCAAAAAATAACCTTCTTGGAGGTTCTGCAATATATTTTTCTATCGCTGCATGCAACATGTCAAAGGTTTCTATTATAGGTACTGTAGGAAAAGATTTCAGAAAAAAAGACTTGGAATTATTAAAATCCAAACAGATAAATATCAAACACATTAATCATTCTATGGGAACTACTTTTCGGTGGAAGGGAAGTTATGTTAATAATTCTGAAGAGCCAGAAACTTTGATAACCAACTTAGGTGTTTTTAAAGATTTTTCTCCATGTTTAAATGAAGATATAAAAAAATCTCAATATGTTTTTCTAGCAAATATATCTCCTTTACTTCAAAAAAAAATTTCAAAGAGCTTGATGAATCCAAAAAGAATTGTTGGTTTAGATACAATGAATCATTGGATTCTAGATATGAAAGAAGATTTAGAGTTGGTTATTAAAGATATAAATATCTTATTTATAAATAAAATTGAAGCTTTTTTATTTGCAAAATCTAAAAGCATTGAAGATTCAGCAAATTATATAATTGAGAAAGGACCAAAAATATGTATCATTAAAGATGGGAAAAATGGTTCTTATCTTTATGTTAAAAATAATGAGACTTTTTATTGTCCAAGTTACAAAATTAATAAATTAATAGATCCAACTGGAGCAGGAGATTCATTTGCTGGGGGCTTTTTTGGTTATATTTCAAATATTTATGAACCTACAATAGAAGACTTTAAAGAAGCCATGATATATGGAACTGCTATTGCTTCAATAACCATTGAAGGATTTGGTATAAGCAATTTATATAACATTAGTAAAAATGATATTTGTGAAAGAGTTAAAGAGATAAAAAATCAATTATTCATGGAGAAAAAATGAAATATGATATTAAAGACATAAATTTAGCTGAACAAGGTAGAAAAAAAGCAGAATGGGCTTCAAAAGAAATGCCTGTTTTAAAACTGATCAAAGAACGTTTCCTTAAAGAGAAACCATTAAAAGATGTGAAAATATCTGGATGTTTACACGTAACCTCAGAAACAGCTAATCTAGCCTTAACTTTAAAATCAGGTGGTGCAAAATTTTCTCTTTGTGCGTCAAATCCTCTTTCCACCCAAAATGATATTGCTGCTTATTTGGTTAGTGAGAATATTCCTGTGTTTGCTATTCATGGTGAAGATAAAAAAACATACTATAACCATATAAATTCTGTAGTAGAAGAAAAACCAAATATAACTATAGATGATGGTGCCGATCTCGTTGCATATCTTCATCAAGAAAAACCAGAATTAATGTCCGAGATTATTGGGGGGATGGAAGAGACTACAACAGGTGTTATTAGATTGAAAGCTTTAGCAAAGGAAAAAAAGTTAAAATATCCAATTATAGCCGCAAATGACTCTCAGACTAAACATATGTTCGATAATAGATATGGTACAGGGCAAAGTACTTTAGATGGGATAATTAGAGCAACAAATATTTTGTTATCAGGGAAAAATTTTGTAATCATTGGGTATGGATGGTGTGGAAGAGGTTTAGCACAAAGAGCGAAGGGAATGGGCGCACAAACAATCGTATGTGAAATAGACCCTATTAAGGCTTTAGAAGCGGTGATGGATGGTCATCAAGTAATGAAAATGGAAGAAGCTTCAAAAATAGGAGATATTTTAGTCACTGTTACAGGAGGTTTACACGCTATAAACAAAAAACATTTAGAAAATTTGAAAGATGGAGCTATAATAGCAAATTCTGGGCACTTTAACGTAGAAATAGATATAGAATCTTTGGAAAAGATGAGTGAGACAAAAAAGACAGTCAGACCTTTTGTTGAAGAATATTCATTAGAAAATGGGAAAAAGATATGTTTACTGGGAGAAGGAAGATTAATAAATCTTGCTGCAGCAGAAGGACATCCAGCCTCAGTAATGGATATGAGTTTCGCAAATCAAGCACTAGGATGCGAATTTCTTTACAAAAACCAATCTTTGGATTTGAATGTACACGTATTATCTTCTGAGATTGATAAACAAATTGCATCTTTAAAGTTAGAAGGTATGAAAATGAATTATGATGTATTGACAGAAGTACAAAAAAAATATTTGAATTCATGGGATATGGGGACTTAAGCAATGAATAATAATTACCTATTTACATCCGAATCTGTTTCAGAGGGTCACCCAGATAAAATGTGTGATCAAATATCTGATGCAATACTTGATGAGTGTTTCAGGCAAGATAACTTTAGTAGAGTTGCTTGTGAAACAGCTGTTGGTACAGGCTTTGCAATGGTTTTTGGTGAAATAACTACTAAAGCAAAAGTAGATTATGAAAAAATCATAAAGGAAACCATTAAGAATATCGGTTATACCAAAGAAGAGTACGGTTATACTCCAGATAATATAAAAATCCTAAACTATATTGGGGAACAATCACAAGACATAAAAGCTGGAGTGGATAATTCACTTGAAACTAGAGAATCGGATGCTGCTCAAAGTTCTAAACAGGAAGGAGCAGGAGATCAAGGTATGATGTTCGGATATGCTTGTGATGAAACGGACATAAAAATGCCTTTAGCAATAACACTAGCTCATCAACTACTTATAAAACTAAGAGATTCTAGAAAATCTTCTGAGATTGAATATTTAAGGCCTGATTCAAAAAGTCAGGTTACTTTGGAATATGATGAGAACCATAAAGTTTGTCGTGTTGATACAGTATTAATTTCTACTCAACATGATGAAGGAGTTTCAAATGAGCAGATAAAAAAAGATTTAGAAGAAAAGATAATTCAAAATGTTATTCCATCTAATCTCTTAGATGGTGATACAAAAACTATTGTAAATCCATCTGGAAGGTTTGTAAAAGGAGGCCCTGTAGGAGATGCAGGATTAACAGGAAGAAAAATCATAGTAGATACTTATGGTGGAGCTGCTAAACATGGTGGTGGTGCTTTTTCAGGAAAAGATCCAACAAAAGTAGATAGATCAGCAGCTTATGCAGCTAGGCATATTGCAAAAAATATATTAGAAACTGAGATAGCTTCTAAAGCTGAAGTTCAGTTGTCTTATGCTATAGGTAAAGCTGAGCCTGTTTCCATAATGGTTAATACATTTGGAACTAGCAAAGTTAAGGATAATATAATTGAGAATGCAGTAAAAAAGGTTTTTGATCTAAGGCCTTCTGCAATAATTTCTAGATTAGGTTTAAGAAATCCCATTTACCAACAAACTGCAACATATGGACATTTTGGTAGAAAAGACCTAAATCTTCCTTGGGAAAAAACTAACCTAGCAGCAGATTTAGATAAAGCCTTTTAAAATAATTTTTATGAAAAATAAAGTGAAATTTGGAACAGATGGTTGGAGAGCAACGCCATCAACAGGTCTTTCTAATGAAAATATTATGATTTGTGCTCAATCATTTTCAGACTATATTAATCAAAAAAATCTCAAAAAAGAAAAAAAAATATTAATTGGCTATGACACTCGTAAAAATTCAAAAAAATATGCTGAATTAACATATAAAGTATTAGAATCTAACAACATAGAAGCATTTATAACTTCACGTCCAACTCCTACTCCAATTTGTAGTTTTCATATAAAACACTCAGACAAAATTGGAGGAGTAATAATTACTGCTTCACATAATTCAAAAGACTGGAATGGCTTCAAAATCAGATCAGGAGATGGACTTAGTTTTAATGAAAAAGAGACAAAAAAAATAGAAAAGATTGTTGATTATTACTCTGATAATAATGACAAAATAAAAAATAAAAGAATAATAAAAATAAAAAAATTAGATATCATCAAAGCATATCTTGATTCCATGAGAAACATAATAGATTTTGATCATTTGAAAAAAATCAATAAAACAATTTGCGTAGATTATATGCATGGCTCAGTAGCAGGAATATTAGAAAAAGTTCTTCCAACAAACACAAGATTTTTAAGAGAAAGTTTCGATCACTCTTTTCCAAATATGGAACAACCTGAACCAATTTTAAAAAACTTGACTCCTTTAGTAAATGACATCAAAGATAATAAGTTTAGCGTTGGTATCGCATTTGATGGAGATGGTGATAGATTGGGAGTAGTAGATGAAAATGGAAAATTTCAAAATGCAACCGATGTTTTCGCAATTTTAGCAGACCATGTTTTAAAAAAATATAAATCATCAGAAAATATTGGTACGACCGTTACTATGCCAACAATTATTGAAGAAGTAGCAAAAAAAAATAAATCTAAAATCTTTAGGACACCAGTGGGTTTTAAAAACTTAGCCCCCTTGCTAGAAGAATCAAAAGTAATTTTTGCTGGAGAAGAGAGTGGCGGTTATTCAATAAAAAACCATGTGTCTGATAAAGATGGAATTTTATCAGCTCTTTTATATTTAGAATGTTTAGCTACAAATAATTGTAAACCAAGTGATTTGTTGAAAAATATCCACAAAGAATTTGGAATGAAAAGCTATCAAAGAATAGATATAAAGTTTAATGAAAAAGATCGTAAAAAAATATTATTGAAACTTTCCGATTTACATAAAAATTTCAGTTCTAACAATTCCTTGATAGAGGTAGATAAAACTGACGGAATTAAATTTTTCCTAACAAATGATGAATGGGTTTTAATAAGAGAGTCAGGAACTGAACCATTATTAAGGATATATATAGAAAGCAACTCTGAGAAACAAATAAATCAATTGAAAAACAAAGTTTTATCTTTCTTAAAAATTGAATTTTAAATTTTTTCTATATTTTTTGTCTGTCACAATATTGTTTTGAAAAGAATCATTATTTTCAGTTTCTTCGTGAATTTGAAATATAGTAATTAAATCTTTTAATAACTTTTTCATTTTATTATTCATTTTCACTAAATTTTTTTCTACGGTTGTTACATTTACCGGGGGTTTCGATTCATCCCACGAATCAAAATCTGTAACAAGTGCAAAACCTATATAGCATAACCCTACTTCTCTTGCTAATTTTGCTTCAGGAGGTACTGTCATTCCTATTAAATCTCCTCCTAATTGTTTATACATACGTGATTCAGCTCTGGTTGAAAAAGAAGGTCCTGATATACCTACATAATTTCCACCAAACTTAATTTCATGATTTAATTGATTTGAGTAATTTTTGATTTGATTAAATAATGTTTTGCAAATAGGATCAGCTAAAGAAGCATGTCCAACTAAATTTTTATCATAAAAACTTATATTTTTGTTTACAGTATTATCTATATATTGATCAATCATGACAATATCTCCTGGTAGAAAATTATCATTAAGTGATCCTACAGCTGATATAGATATTACAGTTGTCACATTAGATTTAAACAAAGCTTCCATATTAGCCTTATAGTTTATTTGATCTGGAGGAATAATATGACCTCTTGCATGTCTAGGTAAAAAAGCAATTGGGACATCATTAAGCAAACCATAAAGTAATAAATCAGATGGTTTTCCATAAACACAATCTAAATTTACCCACTGAGCTTCCTTAATGTCTTTGGAAAAATCAACTCCACTTCCTCCAATTATTCCTACTCTTTTATCTATCAATTTATCTCAAACTTTAATATATTGTTTAATTCTATAATTATTTATTTTATTATAATTAAATTTATATCTTTTTGTAAAAAGGCCGGGGTGGCGGAATGGTAGACGCGCCAGACTTAAAATCTGTTGTCCTAATAGGACGTGGGAGTTCGAGTCTCCCCCTCGGCACCAAAGCAAAAGTTTGACCAAGTTTGATACAATAAAATTATCCTATGGCGACGTGGCGAAGTGGCTAACGCAGTGGTTTGCAAAACCTCCATTCATGGGTTCGAATCCCATCGTCGCCTCCAATACACCTATACCTTATAAACTTTATTGTAAACTTGAATTCTATGTCTACTGCTGTCAACAATAAGTAAATTCCCCTTATGAAAAGTTAGAGAAGTTGGACACCAAAAAAGCTTTTCTATATGGGCAGATTCCTTAAATGGATCATTTTTAAAAATTTCTAGATCAAAGTCTAGGTTTGATTTTAATCTTGCTTCTTTTTCCTCAACATTAGTATTCAAAAAATCTTTAGCCCACTCAGATAAAGTAGCTTCACCTCTATTTGAGCATAGGAAATCCCCCTCTTTATCAAAAACTTTCAATTTATGATTTCCCCAATCAGATACATAAATATTACCAATATCATCTATAGCACATGAAGATGGATGGAGTATATTTTCTTCTTTATCACCATTTGATCCTACTGATCTAACAAATTCACCATCAGTAGTAAATTCTTGAATCCTATGATTTCCCCAATCAGATACATATAATCTGTCATCTGAATGAAAAGTTATTCCCCAAGGTAAATTTAAATTACCTTCAGATTTCCCTTGAGAAGAAAATTTGCGAATAAAGTTACCTTCTTCATCAAAAACTTGAATTCTGCCATTTCTATGATCTACAACATACAAATTGTTTTCATTATCAAAAACAAGACCATTAGGTCCGTCAAATTGACCATCATCCTCACCAAATTGACCAAAAGAAGATATAAATTTACCTTCTGTTGTCATTATTGTTATTTTATTTAGATATTCATCTGAAACATAAATCTTGTCTGAATTACTAATAACAATAGAAGATGGCCACATAAATTGTCCATCCTGAGTCCCAAACGATGCAAATGTTCCATGATATTCTTCATTCATATCCATTACTGTAATTCTGCATCCTCTAGTGTCATAATCATGCCCTCTTCCAAGAACATAAATTCGATTGTTACTATCAAAAGATAAATCAAAAGGATAATAAAACCCTCTACCTTGCATAGCAGCTAATCCCATAGTTTTTCTACTTTTAATCTTAAAAGAAGTAGTCATATTACGTTCTCTGGTATTCAGGCATGGCTCCTACTAATTGTAAAAATTCAGATAAGTTATCATCAGTTAGAGCTTTTTCAGAATCTATTTTTGACTTCACAAAATCATTTAAAGTATCTTTAGTAGTTTTTGATACAATAATTGCACCTAGTTCTTCCAAGACAATTTCAATTAAAAATTCAGGGGTAAACTGATTAGAAATATTTGATTTTATATTATCTATAATTCTCCTTATTCCTAAATTGTTCACATTTCCTAATTTTGAAGAGGAAAAGTTAACACGTTCTACTACAGTTCCTGAATCTAGCCACTCTGTGCCCCAATGCCATCCTTCTACAGATGGAGGATTCATAGCATGTTGACCCATGAATTGGGTATGGGAATTAGTTAAAGATTGTTGCTTATCGGGACGAGAAAATTCCTTAGTTATTCTAAGAGTACCGGCAACGAGTTCTATAGGGCTCTTAACCCTTTTATTCCATACTTTCTCAGATCTAAAGAACTTTGATTTAAATAAAAATCTCAACATTTCTTTTATGTTATATCCTTTATCAAAATAAACTTCTGATAGTGCTTCTATAGCTTCAGGATTGTTTGGTTCTTTATAAGGCCATTCTGGTACAGGAGGTTCATCCTCTACAAAAAAACTATAAATATGTCTTGATATGAATTTTGCAGTAGCTTTTTGCTTACAAATTATTTCAATGATATCTTCACCATTAAATTTTCCTGTCTCACCTAGAAATGTTTTCTCATCTCCATCATGATCATCTTCTTTATATTCAAAATGCATAGCTAACCGACCATACGGCCAAACAGAATCTCTCTGTGATTTAGCCGTCATATAATCTTTATTTGCAATTGTCCAACCAGTAAAAGCTCTAGCAGCTTCCTTAATATCTTTTTCTGTATAATTTCCAGTCCCCATAGAGAATAGTTCAAGCAGTTCTCTTCCATAATTTTCATTAATTGCTCCTTTATGACTTTCACAGTTATCTAGCCATATAATCATTGCAGGATCTTTAGAGAGATGTAGAAGTAAGTCTTGATAATTACCTAACCCATATTTTGAAAACATTCTTATTTGATCAGCTAATACATATCCATTAGCCAATTTTGCATAACCTGTAGCAAAAATACCGTGCCAAAAAAGTGAAATTTTTTCCTTGAAAGGAAAATCACTCCAAACCATTCTATAAAGCCAAGTAGCTCCATTTGCGGAACTACCCATTGGTGATTCATAATCAGGTTGATATCGATTTATCATATGATTTGAAACTTCATAATTTGGTTCTAAATCTAGGATTTCATCAACTTGATTATCGTATCCTTTTTTAACATATTTATTTAATTCATCTTTAGTTGAACCAAATCCTACCCTTCTCATTAGGTGGGCCATTAGTAAAATTTCATTGTTTGACATTGTCTATATTCCTGTATTTATAAAGTTATGTTGTTCATAATTTTTACCTAAAATTGGTACTGAATCTATTCCTAACCATTGATCTAATAAAGTAGCATAAGTACCTCTAAAGTCATTATTATATTTCATATCTCCTTCTACCTGTTCAGATAATTCTAAAGAAGGTAGTTCTCCGTAGAATCCTCCTTTTACAGAACCTCCCAAAACAAAAGCTACTCCTCCTGATCCATGGTCAGTGCCAGAACCATTATCTTCAATTCTTCTACCGAATTCTGAAAAAAGTAATACAGTAACATCATTTTCTTTATCATGCTCTCTTAGATCTTCAAAGAAATCACCCAAGGCATCAGATAGATCTTTCCATAGTTTAGCATGATTAAATAATTCTCCTGCATGAGTATCAAAACTTCCCTGTTGAGCATAATAAATTTTAGTTCCAACATTAGCAAAAATTACTTTAGCAATATCTTTTAAGTTATTTGAAATTGGATTGTCAGCATATTCAACTGAGGAAGAATATTTAGAGTTTGCATCACTTAAAATATCGACTCCAGTCATAGCACTTACTCCATTTTCACCAAGTGTATTTAAAATTGCATCTCTACCTTGATTTGGTCCATACATTCTTGAAAAATAATTTAAAGCATTTTCTCTTTGAACTGAACCTTTAATATCAGGCATAAGACCATATGTATTTAAATCTCCCACTGATGCAACTGGTACATCTTTACACACTAATGCTCTTGGAAGACCACGACCAAAATTCACTGCTGTTACAACATTTTTATGTTTAGGATCAATTTCTCTTATTGTTCTACCAAGCCAACCATCTGCAGCTATAGTTTCTGATTCAGCAGTATGCCAAATATCCATTGATCGAAAATGTGAACGATTTGGAACTGGATAACCAATACCATTAATAACAGCCACTTTATTTTGATCCCATAATTTTTTAATTTCTCCCATTTCGGGATGAAATCCTAATGAACCATCAATATCAATAATTTTATCTTCCGTAAGGTGGATTGCAGATCTAGAATCATGGTATATTCCATTTGTATAGGGAACCAAAGTATTCATTGCATCATTTCCACCAGAAAGTTGAATTACAACTAATGATTTTTCCTTTTTATCTATCAAAAACCCCTCCGATTCGGATTTGAATTTAACATAGAATTTTAGAATTGATTATTAAAATTTTCAAGTCTTTAGTAAGATTTAAATAGAAAAAATCATTCTGGTGCCGAGGGGGAGACTCGAACTCCCACGTCCATACGGACACTACGCCCTCAACGTAGCCTGTCTACCATTTCAGCACCCCGGCTAATGGCAGGAGCGGGAGGAATCGAACCCCCGACCTCTGGTTTTGGAGACCAGCGCTCTAGCCATCTGAGCTACGCTCCTACGATTAATGAACTTTAATTTTATCAACAAAAATAATTTTACACGAGAGTTAAGTGTGGGAGATAAATTAAGATATAAACAGCTATACTAATAAATTAAATCTTGCAAAATCTTTTTTATTGTTCAAACCATAACTTTACGTAAAGTAAGAAAGCACAAATATTTTGTAAAATAATTTGTGCTTTCTTTGTTAACTATGTTCTTTTATAATGCCTTATTTCCAGAATCACCTGTTCTTACTCTAATAACATCAGAGATTTCAGAAACAAATATTTTCCCATCTCCTATTTGACCTTCGTCTCCTGATTTTGCAGCTGAAATAATTGCATCCACTACTTTCTTCTGCTTTGATTCTTCAGTTACAGATGTTATACAAACTTTAGGAACTGCAACTCTGTGAGCAACTCCACCTCTACCAGTAAACACTTCTATTCCTTCTTGTGTGCCTCTACCAGTAACATTTTGATACGTAAAACCGGTGCAGCCAGCTTCAGCCATAGCATCTATAACTACGTTGACTCTTTCTGGTCTTACTATTACTTCAATTTTTATCATATCTTTCCTCTTTTCTTATTAATCAGCACCATCAGCTACATAAGCTCTTTCACCATGATCAGATATATCCAACCCATTATCCTCATCTGATGTTGATGATCTCAAACTTAATCCAGGAATAACATCCAATATTTTTAGAATCAATAAAGTTACTACTAACGAATAAATCATTGTTGCTAAAACAGCAATAATATTCTCAATGAATGCATCAGTTTTTCCATATATTAATCCCACACTTGTCGCAAAAATACCAGTTCCAACTGCACCTACTATTCCTCCAATACCATGAATAGCAAATACATCAAGCGCATCATCAAGAGAGGTTTTATTTCTTAATTGCACTGCATAAAAAGTAAAAATACCACTAAGAACTCCCAAAGCTAAAGCACCTCCAACTCCCACAAACCCGGAAGCTGGTGTAATAGTAACTAATCCAGCAACAGCTCCTGAGGCCGCTCCAACTCCACTTACTTTTCCTCCATGTATCATACCTAGAATTACCCAAACCATCATTGCAACTGCGGCACAAGTGTTTGTGACTAAAAATGCTGTTACTGCTGTTCCATTCGCAGCCAATCCAGAACCAGCATTAAAACCAAACCAACCAAACCAAAGTATTGATGCTCCAAGTATTACATAAGGAACATTATGAGGTTCAATACCTCTATCAACGTTTCGTCTTCTTCCTACCAATGCTGCTGCAGCTATTGCTGCCATACCAGCATTAATATGGACAACTGTTCCTCCAGCGAAGTCTAATGCTCCACCTTCGGACCCAATAACTCCTTGAAATAACCACCCATTTTCATGCCAAACCCAATGACATATTGGTGCGTATACAAGTGTCACCCAAAGAACTAAAAATATCATATAAGTTTTAAAATTGAACCTTTCACAGAAAGCACCTGTGATTAAAGCGGGAGTAATGATCGCAAACATCATTTGAAAAACTGCAAACATTTGCCCATCNGCATCATTTACNCCTGAAAGAGCAAAGTTATCAAATGTTCCNATAAATGCTCCTCCTCCTCCNAAAGCNAAGCTATATCCCCATAACACCCAAACTATACTAACAATTCCTANCGATATAAAAGAATACATAATAGTCGAAACTACATTCTTTCCTCTAACTAAACCTCCATAAAANAAAGCCAAGCCAGGAGTCATCAATAAAACNAACGCAGATGCNACNAGCATCCANGCAATAGAACCTGAATCCATAATTTTCCTCCTAATAAATTTNTCGTCTATTAAAAGACTTAATATTGTAAATCTATTATTATTATGTTTTGATTCTGTTACAAAAATGTTTCNTAAATGTAAACTCTNTTNATTTANGATGAANNAAAATTTACCAAACNTCTAAAATATATAAAGAATAAACTTNCCAAAATATATAATAATCCATTTGAGCGACANGAACCTTTNTCANTACTATTGGACAATTCTTGATTANAANCTATTATTTNNCCTTCTTTATTATAATAAGGATTAGCACCNANAAANTCNCTCCAGTTANTATCAAGTCCNTCAAGATTGAATCCATAAGTATTAAAGAGNGCATCATCTATAANTTGNCCATCNGATAAATTTAAAAGCAATAATTCCATCTTCTGTTTNCCAAAAGAATCAATCAAATANTTAACAACACTNCTTGATTGACCATANGAAACTAANGTTAAATTNGGGTCNCCAGGAAAAACTATTAATTGTTTTAATGGNTTTAAATTATNNGTACCAATNCCCCAATCTAAATAATGATCANAAGNAACNGTTTTNTCTCTATTTGCATATTCTGCAAGNCCNTCATTTAACCANAGNGGNAAANNAANAGATCCATCAGTAGCTCTACCAANAAGTATATGCATNATTTCATGNGTAGNNGTNCCTATGTCATTTCTACCNGCTAANACTAATACAACNCTAGCCTCNTCAAATGCTTGNCCAGCTGTTATCAATTCTCTATCTGAAGTTTTTGATTTTGANCTAATTGCACCAATCATNTCTGAATAATTGTTATAAAGNACNATTGTTATAGGATCNTCAATAACNTTNCCAACTATAGGAAACATCTCCTGTAATAATTCATTACATTCTTTNGATAATCTTTCTGCNCTTGTNCGTGAATATCGATAGTAAATATTTANAGATCNATCTTCATATAGNTCCCAATCATCAAATCNNGTNTCCATTAANACAAAATTTTGATCNGNNGTTATGATTTTTGNATTATCATCAAAATAAATNACTAAATTCCATGTTATTTTTGATCCNGGAGGAATNANTCCTCCNTGNGTNNTTATTCGAAATTCCATATCACCAANAACATTTNAATCTTTTTGTGCAANATCCATATATGCATATTGCAAAGTTTTTCTATCTCCAGTNTTAAANTCAACTTTTATGTCNTCAATTTTTTTGGNAGATTCTCCTTCAAAATGAAAATTTATTGTTTCNGGAAAATCTACAGANACAGAAAACTTTTGATNTTTNACTACNTCAGATTGATCCATTTGCTGGGANAATAGATATTCTTGATTATTAATGAAAAATAAAAATAAAAATAATAATAAATAAATAACTTTATTTTTNAGCATTCCTTAACCCTACNTACAATCTCATTAAAGCACTNAAGAAAGTTCCNATGCTTAATATATATAATGCAATCAGAGGNTGTGAAAAAATTAACAAAANAACTAGAATTATTGATCTTTCAACNCTNGTAAAAANACCTGATTTATTTTCTATATTTAGNCTTTCACTTTTNGCTCTTATGTAACTTATCATAAAAGAAAANAGAAGAGTAATANTACATAATATAACAGCNGTTTNNTTAACTTGTTTGTATAGAAAAAACCCTATAATAGATAAATAGATTACACCTTCTCCAANACGATCAATAACAGAATCTAAAAGATTTCCAAAATCACCATCTTNCCCACTAATTCNAGCCATAGTTCCATCAATNGAATCAAAAAATATNCCTATCCCTATGATAATTCCTCCNAANAAAAAATTCCCATTAAAGACNAAATANCTNCCTACACAGGTNATAATAAAGCCCAAAAAGGTAANAATANTAGGAGTCAANTNCAAATATAAAANAAATTTCGATAAAGGTATTTCATATAGATCTGTAAGATANGATCTTATGTANTGTCTAATTTTTTCCATTTTTAATTATTAGAATTNNTTATTGTATTAGTATATTTATTAATTATTTCAGAAACTATAAATTCCCATGAGTATTTTTTAGNNTTATTTAAGGCCTTTATTATTTTNTTATTANTAGGTANTTTCTTTTCNAATATTTGAAANAACACTTCTTCAAGAGANTTTATAGAACCAGATTTAAATAAGAANCCTAATTNNCCATCATCAAGAACTTTTTTGTAACCTGAAATATTNGAAGCAACCACTATTGTTTTTGAAGCCATAGCTTCTATCAAAACTATTCCAAAAGATTCGTTTGAAATTGCGGGAGAACAAAAAATATCTACATTTTGATAATATGATGATATTTCATTTTGANCAATGANTCCTAAATACTGTATATCAGNCTNANATTCATNATAATCACTAAATTTTCTTAAATAATTAATATNACCNGGTCCGATTATTATTAANTTTATNTTTGAAATTTTTTTNCGCAATTTGCNAAANGCTAAATATAATAAATCCAANCCTTTTCTTTTCTCATCAAATCGGCCNACAAATAATATTTTGTTTTCTTTTGATTGTATTTCTTNAGGAATATTATTTTTANTAGAAAATGNNTTGAAATNTATTCCATTAGGGATAATGAAATAATTATTATGAAANTACTTAGAGATATAATCTTTCGATAATTCAGAAACACAAATTAGTGTATTAATTCTTTTTATAAAAAAATTTAATATGTAATTAAAAANGAAATAAAANTAGTTTAAATGTTTACTATAAGCATGAAANGTAGCTATTTTAGGNACATTAGAAGAAANAANATTTATAAATAAATTAGAAGCTATCATAGGTTCATGNAGATGTATTANATCNAAAGTATCAGTATTNAANAAATNTCTATATGAAAAAATCTTTNTAAAATCTAAAGATATAGTTGCTTTTGAACCAAGAGCTGNAAATTTTTTNCCTGAACCTAATGAAAANAANTTTACANCTTCNANAGAATGAATGTTTTTATTACTTAANGGTGCNAATATAGTAACAATGTTATCTTGTTTTTTTAATTCTTNAGCTAAATGAAANATATGTGATTGNACTCCACCNGGCAAAGAAAAATCATATGGTGATATTAAAGCTATTTTCAAATGTTTTTANTCGNTAGATTTAGAAAAGTCTTGTACTGCCCTTCGAGCATCATCATCTCTCATTTGAATAGGAGGAGATTTCATAAAATAAGCNCTTGGAGCTTNTACTGCNCCTGATACACCTGTATCCATTGCTATCTTTGCACATCTAATAGCATCAATTGCNACTCCNGCTGAATTNGGNCTATCTTCAACTTCAAGTTTAAGTTCAACATTAAGNGGTACATCTCCCCANGAAGTNCCTTCTAATCTTATATANGCCCATTTNCGATCTTCAAGCCAAGGAACGTGATCNGAAGGTCCTATGTGTACTTCATCTGTTGGTAATTCTTTTTCTAATTGCGATTGGACTGCATTNGTTTTTGAAATTTTCTTACTGGTTAATCTTGATCTTTCAAGCATATTTAAGAAATCTGTATTNCCNCCAAAGTTTAATTGATAAGTTCTGTCTAATCTGACACCTCTATCTTCAAACAATCTGGCTAATACTCTATGAACAATAGTNGCTCCAACCTGACTTTTTATATCATCACCTACAATAGGAAGTCCCTTNTCCTNAAANCTNTTTTGCCAATANTCTTCTCGAGCAATGAAAACAGGTATACAATTTACNAACGCACAACCNGCTGCAAGTACTTGNTCNACATACCATTTTGTAGCTTGCTCAGANCCTACNGGTAAATAATTAATAACAACATCTACTTTTTTATCTCTAAGGATTTGTATAATATCTGAAGTTTCTGATCCTNNAGAATNTTTATCTTTATCTATTTCAATAACGTCNGCTAAATATTCTCCTACACCATCNTGAGTCATACCTCNTTCCACNGTTACTCCTGTTTTAGCAACATCATGAAATTTNAATGCNTTATTATTTTTAGTAAAAATAGCTTCAGATAAATCTTTNCCNACTTTATCTTTATCGACATCNAANGCTGCNACAACNTNAACATCTCCNATAGAATAACCTCCTAAAATGTTATTCATNAGTCCAGGAACTTTNATTTCATTATCTTNAATCTCAGAATATTTTTGAATTCCTTGAACTAAAGAAGAGGAGCAATTNCCNACTCCNATTATGGCTACATTNATTTTTCCCAAAAGAAACTCCCTAANTAATNTTTATAAATANAAGAATAATCAAAANNNTATGGAAAATANTGAACTATTTTCNATAGTGTTTTTTTACGAGTTTTAATTATTNATCTATTGCTTTAGTNGAGAATTGTTTAAAACTTAGNTGTTTTATATATGGATTNNTACCTTCCCATATNTAATCAAATCCNCTTTTCATCATTTGATACCAATTACTTTTNNTATTAACNTTCAAAATAGGCAATAANCCTTCTATTGTTTCNCCTTCAAACGTTTTAGGCATACGACCAAATGAATAATTTTCTATGAATGCATTTGTNTCTGTCANTACAAGATANTTCGATGGCCAATAATCGACAAATCTTACATTTATAGAAAAATTTTTTAATTTTTTTGATTGNTTAATNATAGATTTTATTACATTNAAACTTATCCAAGANTCTGCAAAAAGAGGAGCAGATTTATATTTAACATCNTCAAAATAATCATCNCCATATTCNCTGATAGCTCTTGCTCTCGCATAANTCCCCATTGGGTCTACTAATAGAGCTTTTATTTTTATTTCTCTATCTTCATCAAGAAAAGTTTTAATAACTGATGAATATACATCATCACCAAAAAANTCCCGTAATCCAATCCCTTGTAAATATATTTCNCCAGNNGAATTCAAGAGATGATTACTNATNAATTCAACTGTTTTATTTTCNAGTTTTCTGGGAGGTAAAATATTTTCTAATCCATAATCTATTCCATTTGAAATAAGANTATTGAATTTTAANAGNAATTCTTTNTCTAANGATNTTTTNGANTANCTAATNTTATTATTNNGAGATTTATTTTCATTTGTAAGNTTCTCTTTNTTATCAAANANTTCATCAGAAATAAACCAATTTTTACCTATTCTTTTNCCTNANATAGTACCTTCNTTTAGCCATTTATAGACNGTCTTTTCNCTTACNTTGAGNCTGCNAGCTACNTCTTTTACCTTTAATTCCATAATTNATGATTATTTTCTATAATATTCTATTATTTTCTATTATAGTCTAAAAAGCTAATGCAGANCCATCTTTTCTNGGTTCAGTTCCNACAGANATGACNCCAGTTTCAGAATTNATTTGGCAAATTTGACCTCCTCCAAACATTATTCTCTCGTTNCCNGATACGNTTTCTATTTTGTGNCCTTTATTTACTAAGTCGGNTATTATTTTTTTATCTAAATCTTCTTCAACGTAAATNGTTTCCATTGNTTTNACATCTANTGAAAATCTTAAAGCATCNAGTGCATCTTGNGGATCTAGATTATAATCAACCATGTTTGAAATAACCTGTAAATGTCCNTGTGGTTGTTGAAANCCNCCCATAACTCCAAANGAAAGCCATAATTTATTATCTTTNGTTGNCATNCAAGGNATTATNGTGTGATATGGACGTACATTTGGTTCNAAAAAATTAGGATGATTTTTGTTTAAACTAAATAATGCTCCACGGTTTTGTAATGCAATTCCNGTTCCTGGAACAACCATNCCTGATCCAAAACCTTGAAATAAAGAGTTTATTAGAGAACANCCCATTCCGTTTTTATCTATCGCAGAAACATANACNGTNTCACCAGTAGATTGGAAAACACCATGTTCGATATCTTGCNTTGCATTATCATTAGAAATCTGATTATAAAGACTTTTAGAATAAGTTTTGGATAATAATTCTTTTGTGGGAACATTAGTTTTATTTGGATCAGTTACAAACCATAAGGCATCTGAAAATCCTAGTTTCATAGCTTCAATTAAATAATGATAGAATTCAGAGCTATTTCTTGAAATTTTTCCCATATCAATATTTTCAATAATATTCAAAGCTATCAACGCTGCAATACCCTGCCCATTTGGTGGACATTCAAATACATCGATTCCCCTATAGTTAGTTTTTATAGGCTCAGTCCAAAAGGATTTGTAATTAGCCAAATCCACTTCATCAAGCCATCCTCCTTCTTCTTTTACAAATTTTGCTATTTTTTTTGCAATTGATCCACGATAAATCGTATCAGATCCATCTTTTGCAATTTCTTTCATAGTCTTAGCCAAAAGTGGTAAAGTTACAATTTCCCCTTCTTTTGGAGCATGACCATTTAATAGCAATTCATTACCAGAAGGTCTAAATTTCAACTTTTCTAAACTAGATTGCCATTGCCAAGCAATTAATTTACTAACAGGAAAACCTTTTTCAGCTAAATTTATGGCTGGTTGAAGAGATTCAGATAAACTTATTGTTCCGAACTTTTCTAAAATATTTTCCCATCCATCAACTGATCCAGGAACAGAAACAGAATAAGCAGCGCCTGAACCTTCAGTTGGAATTTCAGAATAACCTTTTTTTAATAATTCATTTGGATCAGAATTTCTTGATGATTGTCCAGAACCGTTAAAGGAATAGACTTGCTCAGATTTTGGGTCCCAGATTAAAGAAAATATGTCTCCTCCTATTCCGGTAGACATAGGCTCTACAGCATTAAGGGTAATGGCCATTGATATAGCAGCATCAACAGCGTTACCACCTTTTTGTAATATGTCTATGCCTACTTGAGACGCTAAAGGTTGGCTGCTGGCAACTCCTCCATTTAAGCCATGAACAGTAGATCTTCTGGATGAAAAAAAACTCATTTAATTTCTCCTATATTTTTCATTACACGTTAGAGTATACACATAAACGAATAAACTATTACGTGTAAATTAATTTCTTCTTGGATTTAATATATCCGTCAATGCATCACCTATTATATTCCAGCAAAATATCATAATCCAAATTACTATTATGGGAGCAAGTAATTGTTCTGGATGATTTGTAAGTACAGAAACACTAGCTCCTCCTCTACCAGTAACATCTGCTATCATTGCTCCTAAACTAGGTCTGGGAGGTTGCACTCCAAGACCAAAAAATGAAAGTATTACTTCTGATAAAGCAACTGCCCCTAAACCAAATGTTGAAGTTACAATAAGAGGTGAAATAACATTGGGCAANACATGTTTAAAAATAATGCGCATTGTACTAGCACCAGAAGTTTTAGCTGATAAAACATAATCAACTTCTCTTATTTGAAAAACCTGTGCTCTTATAAGACGCATCGTTCCAAACCAACTAAGAGGTAAAAGTGCTACTCCTATTACAATATAATCGACAACTCCTGAACTTATAATGCCAGAAAAATTAAATTTTTCCTCAATATTGTATATAAATTGAGTTATCCTAGGTCTTAGTGTGGCCGCAAGTAATATAATTAGCAAAATATCAGGAAAAGAAGAAACTAATTCCCCTGATCTCATAACTATAAAGTCAAAAAGTTTTCTATAGTAACCTGCTAATAATCCCAAAAATAGACCCAAAAATAACGATCCAGTAAGTAAGCCAGTAATTGTAACTATCACAGTAGTTTGTATCCCCCATATGACCCTAGATAGAATATCTCTTCCTAACCTGTCAGTTCCTAACCAATTTTCAAAATCAGGCCCAGCTTGAGTTTTTAGGAGGTTTGTTTCTGTATAATCATAAGGTGCCAATAAAGGTGCGAATATACCAGTTAGATATACCAACATAAGAATAATAATAGATAAAGAGGCTAATTTTTTTCTAGATAATTGATTAAAAAATAGACTAAAACTAGAAACGTTTTTTTTGTATTTATTCATTATTGCATTTCAATTCTTGGATCTACTAAGGTATATATAAAATCTATAATCAAATTTGCTATAACTAAAGCTGTCGAACCTATTAGAACGACCGCCATNATNATTGGATAATCTCTTGAATANACTGANTCTAATGAAATTCTACCTACACCGGGAATNCCAAAAATAATTTCTACTATTAAAGATCCNCCAAATAAACCNGCTAAAGTNAAACCAATAATTGTAATAACTGGCAGCATAGCATTCCTAAATGCATGCTTCCATAAAACCATAATNTCACTAACTCCTTTTGCTCTNGCTAATTTAACATAATCAGAATCCAATACTTCNAACATNGATGCTCTAACTAACCTAACAAATACAGCNGNNCCTGGAATTCCCACAGTAANAGCNGGAAGAATAATTCTTTTNTCAAAGANTCCACCCCATCCNGAAGTTGGNACAAGATCCAATTTCAAAGCNAAGATCAGAATCATCAAAGGAGCTGTAAAAAACACTGGCATTGCATAAAANAATAAAGTAGAAATTACTACACCTGGATCTTTGGNAGTACCATAATNAACNGCAGCATAAAAACCTAAAGGGGTACCTATNGAAATAGCTATNANAAANGCAANTAAATTTAATTGTGCAGAAACTAATAATTTAGGTAAAAGTAAAGAAGTAACGGGACGATTNTTAAAAACATANGANTCNCCAAAATCTCCCTTAANNGCATTTTTNACATACCTNATCCACTGGAAAACAAAAGGATCATTCAAACCCATNTTATCTCTTATACGTTGNGCAGTTTTTTCGTCATAATTATTCCCNAACTGTACTTCTACNGGATCNCCNGGACCATATGTTCCTAAACCAAAAACTATCAAAGAAACCATTAGTAACAATANTGGCATCCATANAATTCGTCTNANAATATACTTAATCATAATTGNTTTATAAACAATTTATAATTTTCTTTCTATGTTAAAATTAAACTATTCTATTGAAATATTTTTATATTTNGGAACCGTAATTGGTGCAAANTTNTANCCTTTTACCCAAGGTTTAATCAATGCATAACCATCTGTNTCAAACCATAANGGGAATATCGGNGCTTCGTNTATAATGATCTGTTCTGCCTCATTATATAACGCATATCTTATNTTATTATCTAATTCGATTTCTGCCTTGNGTATTANTTCATCCACTTNTGNATTAGAATAGTTGCCNTGATTAATATCNGANTCNGTTTCAAACANTATNTCTATAAAATCCTGAGGNTCTGGATAATCAGCTTGCCAACCNGAACCAGCCCAAACNTGTAATCTTTTTCTATTCATATCTTGCAAATATGTAGCCCACTCAACTTGTTGAATTTCAACCTCAACACCCAANTCAGTCTTCCACATATCTGATATTACTTCAGTATCTAATCCAGGAGATCCNCCTGTCCCAGGNATNGTAACAATAATTCTAGGTCTTGTNGTTGGATCNGCATATTTAGATCTAGCTAAATATTTTTTTGCTANATCTAAATCATATTCAAGACCTTTTATATTTTCAGAATATCCTGGAAAACCAGGTGGTAATATACCATAAGCAGGCTTTGTTAATCCTGAATAAATCTTTTCTGCAATCAAAGCTTTGTCAACTGAATGTGAAAGTGCTTTTCTGAAATTTATGTCATCAAANGGAGGTTCTTTNACATTGAATCCGATATAACTAAGNGTAAATTGCGGAGGAACATCTACAAGATCTTTATTTAAAGAGTCATTTGGATCCTTAACTCTCTCTAAATCAGCTAGCCCTACACCTGTAATATCAATTTCATCATTTTCATACATAGCCATTGAAGTCCCTCCAGCTAAATTGAAGATTACACCCTCAATTTTTGCTGGGTCTCCCCAATAATTATCATTTCGACCAATTTTTAATACCTGGCCTATTTGATANTCAATTAAAACAAATGGACCCGTACCAACAGGCTTATCAATCCAATTTTCACCTGTATTTTCTACATACTTTTTGTTAAGAACGAATGCAGTGGGGTACGTTAATTTTGCTAAAAAATAAGTTTTAGGCTTATCGATGATTAATTTCAATGTATGGTCATCAATAACTACTATTCCTTCAGCATCNNTTANNTCACCATCACTCTCAATTATTTNTGTTATCCCAACTATATCGCCTAAATATACTTCTGCATTGTAAGAACCTGTATCAGGGTGAGCTGCTCTTTCAATGGACCATTTAAAATCTGATGCCTTAAGATCATCACCATTNGAAAATTTAAGCCCTTTTCTTAATGTAAATGTATACTCCNATTTATCATCAGAAACNACCCAAGATTCTGCTANATCAGGAACAATATNTAANNTTTCATCNAAAGTAACCAATCCNGANAATAGTTCTACNATGATTCCNGCAGAAGTAGTATCTGTNACCAAATGGGGNTCAAAAGTTGGTGGATCNGAATAGTTCATTCTAAANATATTATCTAGTTTTCCNCTTGAATTATTNGTTGAACTTTGTAAATTTGGTGCNACTTTAGAANTACGCTCTATNGATTGTTCTTCAACAGNTGATTCAGAAGAACCACATGAAAAAATTCCAAAAATAAATATGGAAAATAATAAGTATTTAGTGATTTTGATTATGTTTGATTTCATTATTATTAAATTTTACTTAACAATGGGCACTTTTTACAATTCATTAATAGCTTAAAATTCTTATTTATTATTTAATTTTACCTATCAAATAACTTTCTATGAACGAGTCAATATTTCCATCTAAAACCTCTTCAATATTTGATTGTTCAACATTAGTTCTATGATCTTTTACTAGTTTATAAGGATGCATAACATATGAACGAATTTGTGATCCGAAATCTGCTGATATGTGTTCTCCTTTTATTTCTGCTTCTTTTTGTTGGTTCTTAATTATTTCAACTTCCATTATTCTTGATTGTAAAATTTTCATAGCTAGTTCTTTATTGAGTAATTGAGATCTTTCATTTTGAACTGAAACTTTTATATTTGTAGGAATATGAGTAATGCGAACAGCAGTAGAATTTTTTTGCACACTTTGTCCACCCGCTCCTCCAGCTTTAAACACATCTATCCGTAAATCTTTAGGATCAATAATTATTTCTTCTTCTTTTTCTAATTCTGGCATAATTTCTACTAAAGAAAACGATGTGTGTCTTCTATTCCCCGTATCAAATGGAGAAATTCTAACTAAACGGTGTGAACCTTTTTCAGACTGTAATAATCCATAAGCAAAATTTCCTTCTATTTTCATTACAATAGATTTTATTCCTGCTTCATCACCAGTAGACAAATGCAATACATCTAATTTAAATTGTTTACGTTCAGACCATCTTTTATACATTCTAACCAATATTTCTGCCCAATCTTGAGCATCAATCCCACCTGCTCCCTGCTTTATCCCAATAATTGCATTTCGTGAATCAAATTTACCATTTAGCTTCAATTGAATCGATATTTCTGAATGTAATGACTGGAGTGTTTCAAAATTCTGAATTATATTAGGCAGATCGTTTTCATCATTCAATTCGATGGAAATTTCACAGATCTCTATAATTTCTTTAGATAAATTATTTAAAGTTGTATATTTTTTTAGTAGATTTTTCTTAAAAGTTAAAGTTTTTAGAAAATTAGTCGCCTTTAAATTATCATTCCAAAAGTCTTGATTAGTTGATTCTTTTTCAGACTCTTCGATTTCTTTACCTAATTTATCAAGGTCAAACATTCCTCAAAGTTTCAAG
>PBER01000014.1 GCA_002718455.1 Chloroflexota bacterium
AAGGAAGAATCTCCTTCGGAAGAACCTAAGGAAGAATCTCCTTCGGAAGAACCTAAGGAAGAATCTCCTGCGGAAGAACCAAATAAAGAAGAAAAATAAAAAATGAATTAGGAGGAAATTATGGCATTATCCAAAGAAGAATTGATTGAAGAAATCAAGAAGATGTCAGTTTTGGATTTATCTGAAGTGGTCAAAGCTTTAGAAGAGGAATTCGGAGTAAGTGCTGCTGCACCAGTTGCTGTATCTGCACCAGCTGCTTCAGATGCAGGAGCTCCTGCCGCTGAAGAAAAATCTGAGTTTAACGTAACCTTAAAGGAAGTAGGAGCTAATAAAATAGCTGTTATTAAGGCTGTGAGGGAAGTAACTTCTTTAGGCTTAAAAGAAGCTAAGGATCTAGTTGAGTCGGCACCTAAACCTATAAAAGAAGGTATAGGTAAAGAAGAGGCCGATGAAATTAAGAGTAAAGTGGAAACTTCCGGTGCTGCTGTTGAGATCTCGTAATTTAGAATAAATTACTTGACTGACCACCATCAACATTCAAGCACGTTCCTAGAATCATACTTGCATTTTTAGATGCAAGAAAGCTAACGGTATCACCAATTGCTTCTGGGAAGCCAAATTTTCCCATAGGTAGATTGTTTTGTATAAAAGTTTCTACATCTTTTTTAGAATTATTTAATACAAATTTTTCCCAGCTTCCCTTGGTATGTTTTATGGAACCTGGGGCTATACAATTTGCAGTGACACCCGTCTTTGCAATATCCAGAGCTGTATGTTTTGTTGCAGCTATTAAAGCTGCTTTAGCTGCCATATATGGAGCCGAACCACCATACTCTCTTCCATAGATGGATGCAATATTAATAATCCTTCCCCATTTACTATGGATCATTTTAGGAAGAATTGATTTTGTTAATTCTATTGCTGACCATGTATTAAGTTCCATTACTTTTTGAAAATCTTCCAAATCATTCTCTATAAGCGAAGAAGTTCCTAAGCTCCCTCCTACATTATTGACCAAAATATCTATGGATCCTAATTGTTTTTCTGTCTCTTGGACAAGGGATTCTAGTTTTTTATTATCCGATAAATCAAAATTTATAGTGCATATCTTTACTGGATATTTCGATAAAGTTTTTTTAGCATTCTCTAGATCTGATTTGTCACGAGCACATATAGCCACATCTACTCCTTCTTTTGCTAATGAAACAGCAGATGCTAGACCTAATCCTCTAGATCCTCCAGTAATTAATGCTTTCTTTCCTTTAATACCTAAATTCATTATTTCTAATTTATTTATTTAGTATTTTTGTTGTCTTTATTTTTTTTCTTTGTAAAATCTGATTTTGAACCGTACCATGATGAAAATTCAATTGAATTTTTGAATTCTTTTGTGGTACCACATTTTTTACACTTACCTTTAGAAATTGGACCATTAGGGGCGTCTATAACCCAATGACAAGATCCACCTTTGGCACATTTTGGAACTTCCTGAGAAGATTCTTCACTGATATTTTTTTTGTTTGACTTATTTTGGACCATTAATTAATATTAACACTTTTTATTTAATATTATTCTTTATTTGAGATGTTCAGTAGCATTTAATTTTGTCAAAAGAGAATTATTAGAAAGATCGTAGGCTATTTCTGTTATGGAACAGTTATCAAAATAAAAATTAACACTATTTTTCATAGGCATATTAAGAAAACTAATAATTAAAATCCTTAATAAACCCCCATGGGTAACAATAAGATAATCTCCTTGATTATCGTCATCATTTAATTTTGATATGAAGCGTATTGACCTGTCTGCCATATCTTGAAAAGATTCACCTTTAGGAGCTTTGAATTTTTCAGATGCTTGAACAAACATTTTTGTTAATTCAGGGAATTGTTTTTTTAAAACTTGGAATTTTTTATTTTCCCAATTACCAAATGACATTTCTCTCAAAAGTTTTGTTGTTGTAAATTTTTTTGTTATTTGATTAATAGTCATCTGACATCTGGTAAGATCACTTGACCAAGACTCGCTAATATCATAGTTTTTTCGAATATATTCTCCTGTTTTTTGAGCCTGAACAATTCCTGTTTCGTTTAAAGAAGTGTCAGTGTGACCTTGAGTTGTACCAGCAATATTAGAATTTGTTTGTCCGTGTCGAACTAAAATGATTTTTCTCATATTTTTCTTATTAATTCAAATTTGATACTATGTTTCGCCCCTGAAAGTTATTTTCAGTCAGATGCAATTATGATTGTATATAATTAAATAACAAAGTTAACACTATTGAAACTTATAAATAAAATCTATATTATTTTCTTTGTATTTTAGTGATAACTAAAACTTTATTAATCATCTAGTTTTTTCCTTATTAATAATGTAACCTTGAAAAGGTTTGTTTTTTTTAGAAAGCACACAATGTCAGAAATAGTTATTTCAACTGAAAATTTGCATAAATCTTACGTAAGTAAAGATATTAAAGTACATGCTTTAAAGGGGATAGAATTATCAATAGAAGAAGGTGAAATAATAGGAGTAATGGGCCCTAGTGGGTGTGGAAAAACTACTCTATTAAATTGTCTTTCTGGATTAGATTCAATTGACGATGGTCATATTTCAATTCAAGGTAAATCATTAGTAGATTTAAACGACGATCAATTGAGTGAATTCAGGGCTAAAAAAATGGGATTTGTGTTTCAAACATATAATCTTTTACCAGTATTAACTGCTGTAGAAAATGTTGAATTACCTTTATTAGTGTCAGGCTATTCAGGTAAAGAAGCAAGAAAAAAATCAATTGAAACACTAGCTGTAGTGGGTTTGGAGCCATGGCAACATCATTTACCAGGTGAATTATCAGGAGGTCAATCTCAAAGAGTTACTTTAGCAAGAGCACTTGTAAACGACCCAGCTATAATTTGGGCAGATGAACCAACTGGTAATTTAGATAGTACAAACGAGAAAGAAATAATGGATCTTCTTATAAATTTAAATAAAATTAATAATCAGACTTTTGTTATAGTTACTCATTCAGATTATGTTGGTGGTCGAACTAATAGAATAATTAAAATGCAGGATGGAGAAATTGTAGATTAATTATTATGGAAAAAATCTTTGGAATACCAGCAAATAATTTAGCTATTGTGATGGCAATTCTGTTAATAGTGATTTTTGTCGTAGTTATTTTTGGTGCCGTAAGAAGATTTATTTTATTTAAGATGGGAACAAGGAATATACCTAGAAGGAAAGGGCAAAGCTTATTAATTGTAATTGGTCTTATGCTTAGTTCAATAATTATTGCTGCTTCCTTAGGTATTGGTGACACAATCCGTTATTCTATTAGATTTGTTGTAGTAGACAGCNTAGGTATAGTTGATGAAGTNATTGAGGGCCCAGGAAAACAACTTTTTGGTGAAGAATATTTTGACTATTCNGAGTTTACATATGTNCAAAATATTACAAAAGANAATACAAATATTGACCAATTGATTCCATATATTCAAACAACATTGCCTTCTTCAAATGAACAAAAAGATATTGCAGAAAGCAATATGAATATAAGAGGGATAGANTTTAATTACATAGATCAACCTTTTGAAAACTTAGATGGTAAAGAAGTATCAAAAGANCTTTTAGGCCCAAATAGTGTTTTTATAAATTATGATGCAGGAAAAGTATTGAAGCTAACCAAAGGTGATACTCTTCAAATTTATACTAATAAAGGTCCAAATAATTTTATTGTTGAAGAAGTCCTNAAGTCCGGAGGTTTAACNGGAGGGAGTTCATATCCTTACGTTACTTTTGAACTNTCAACTTTACAGAAACTTCTTGATAAGGAAAATAAAATTACTANTATAGGAGTTTCTAATATTGGTGATGGAGANNAATCTTTAGAGTATTCAGATGATGTTACAAAATTTCTAAGATCTCAATTAACTAACAACGATGTTGCTTCTGAAATATTTGATCTACTAAAGTCTGATGATATTCCTAAATTTATTAATAAAGAAGCAGAAGAACTTAAAGATACTGATAANGAAACTTATGAAAGATTAACTGAACTTTCAAAAAAATTNAGTGATAATACCTATGATGATGAATTTCTAACCACAATAAGTGATTATCCTACNCGATTACTATTGNTAGGTATTTTAGAAAAATCTGGATTCCAAAAAGAAGCNGTAAAAATCTTNGTTTTATCTCAGGATCTTACAAGATTANGAATAAATAATGCTAAAAGTGATGGAGTAAAACTTGCTGAAAGAATCTCAANTGGAGTAACAACAATTTTTTCAATTTTTGGTTCCTTTTCTATAATGGTTGGAATGCTTTTGATTTTCTTAGTATTCGTACTTCTTGCAGCTGCNAGATCTACAGAANTAGGTATGGCTAGAGCAGTTGGTCTAAAAAGAAGAGATTTGATTCAACTATTTACTTATGAAGGTACTGTATATTCATTTTTAGCAGCTATAGTAGGTACTTTACTTGGGGTAGGATTAAGTTTCGGTTTAGTTTATATTCTTCAAGATCTTATAGGTACTGATAATTTTANTATTTTGCCNTACTATTCANCTATTTCNTTATTGATTGCTTTTGCNAGTGGATTGATTTTGACATTTATAACTGTNGTNTTTTCNGCTTATAGAGCTAGCAATTTAAACATTGTTGTAGCTATAAGAGGTCTTAAAGATGAGTTTGTTAAAAAGGCTCCTGATCCTNTTAATATCCAGTTGATTCAACTTTNTTGGAACTTGTTTTATCCAATAAAACAGATNTATTTNATNCTNTCNGGAANAGCTCCNAGNTTTAGAAGCTTNTTATTATTACTGATTTTTCCTTTGTCTTGGCCGTTTAGTTTTATTAGATCTTTGTTTATTTTATTTGGAAAACATTCATANGTTTTACTTGGANTTATTTCTTTATTGCTTTTAATATCTGGNATACNAAGTGATNCCTATGTTAACATNTGGTTTGGATCAACAGGAGGNGTNTTAGCAGTAGCATTATTNATTAGATTTATTGCNTCAAAGTATATAAATGATCCNGAAACAGTTAATCAAATTGGTGGNACCCTAGAAGGAGGATTAGTACTTCTTNTCAATTCCTTGCNTTTAAGTTTTTTTGAAAGATTTACNGGAGAGTTATCTCAACCTGGANTATGGGCATGGCCANTAGGAGGAGCAATATCTACNGTAGCANCAGTTTGGCTTCTAATGAGTAACACAAGATTTCTNATTTTTATTTTGNACTTGATTTTATCAAGATTTTCAGGGCTACAAGCTGTTACNAAAACAGCNATAAGNTATCCCATGGCATCTAAATTTAGAACTGGATTAACTGTAGCTATGTTTGNATTAATAATTTTTACCTTAATGATTTTTNCTGTNCTAAATGGTATTGGANATATAGCATCTGAACAACCAGAAAGAGTTACAGGAGGATATGATATAAAAGCATCTATAAGTCCAGAGTTACCTATNCAAGGTCAAATTGAAGACTCTTTAGATATGAATGAATTTACTTCAGTTTTTGGTTCATCCAGTTTAGACGTTGAGATCAGAGAANTTGAAGGAGAAAATACAANTTTCAAAACCTCCAGNCTGATTTCATATGAAGAAGATTTTATGAATACAACTAAATGGAGAATGGCGCATTTTGATCCTAAATATGGTTCTACAGATGTAGAAATATGGCAATCATTAGTTAGTAATCCAAATTTGGTAGTTGCAAATGCATCAATAATTCCATCTGATGATCCTTTTGGACCTCCAGANAGAGGTTTTAAAACCTCTTTCATAGAACCTGGGGATCAAAAAGAGATGACAGCATTTGATGTAAAAATCAGAAAGAGAAAAACTTCTGAAGANGCTGAAAACTTTACAGTTATAGGTATTGTGGAGNNACTCGCTGGAGAAACTGGATTTGGNNGTGGAGGTGCAAANTTTTATACAACTTATTCTACTGGTAATNGCATAGCTAAAGAAGATATTCCTTTNGATACCTATTATTTTTTATTGTCTGGAAATCAAAANNCNGGTNATTATGCTCAAAAACTTGAAAAGACATTTCTAGCAAATGGTATGAATGCATATAGTCTTCTTGATCGACTTGAAGNNGAACAAGCAACAAGTAACGCCTTTAATAAACTATTTCAGGGTTTTAGTGGNTTAGGTTTANTAGTGGGAGTAGCAGCTATAGGAGTTCTTTCTGTTAGAGCGGTAGTTGAAAGAAGGCANTCAATTGGTGTCCTAAGGGCGATAGGATTTAGATCTAGTATGATAAGAACACAATTCTTAATTGAATCTTCATTTATAACACTATTAGGAATTATTGTCGGTATATTTTTAGGAATATTGCAATCTTGGCTAATATACAATGAAATTTCAAAAGAATTGGAAGGAGCTAANTTTGTCATACCATNTGGCGAAGTTGGANTATTAATAGGGATTACTATTATAGCTTCTATATTGGCAAGTATTATACCTGCCAATGAGGCAAGTAAAACATATCCTGCTGAAGCANTAAGATACGAGTAAAAGATNTGATNCTATCTTAAAAATTTATTATTTGCTTTAGATAAGTCCTCAATCGTATCAATATCAAACAGACTGTTTTGATANGATTTTTNTAAATTATTATATTCAATTATCTTTTTATCNATATTTTTATTTTCTTGAATTATTTTATTTGTTGAAAAAATCGATTTTGTTTGCAAATATTTTCTNAGAACNGNTTCCCATTGAGTTTTTAAATATACNGCATGTAAAGGATTTATACCTTTATCATANTTAATAAAAACAGATCTTTTGTTNTTAGATAAATTTAACATAAANAAAATANAATCTTTGGAAAGNAAAGGATAATCNGATCCNATANCAAAAACCTNNTTATTTTTTGAATTTNTTAAACCTGAATAAATNGCNGCNAAGGGNCCNATATTTTCTTCANAATCTTCAATAATCTCCATACCAAGATCTTTGCCTANTTTNGTTATNGAATCATTTTGATTTTTTCNNACCACTAATAAAATTTGAGAAAAAATTTCTTTTANAGAATNNTTTATTCNTATTAGTATTTTNTTCCCNCNCACATTTANAAGAGGTTTNAACATNTTTATTCTTTTATTAGAGCCTCCAGCTAGGATTATCGCTGTTTTATTTTCCATTTTTTATTATCATTNAAAAATTAAACTTTTAATTATTATATTTTATGAANGNCCAATGAGCGANATNATTTTTNATTTTGNACATTTCCAAATACAAGCTANACTTAATGATTCACCAACCTCTAAGGCTTTNCTAGANATTTTACCAATAGAANGCTCTGCNCAAANATGGGGAGAAGANATATACTTTTCAACNGANGTTGATATAGATGAAGATGAATGGGCAAAANAAACTGTTGAGTTAGGAGATNTAGCATTTTGGCCTCCNGGNAANGCATTATGTTTATTCTTTGGGCCTACTCCTATAAGTGGNANAGGAGAAATAAGACCNGCATCTTCTACCAATATCATGGGNAAGTTACTAGGTGANCTAGAAATTCTNAAATCTGTTAATTCTGGATCTCTAATTAANGTTGATTTAAAATAAATGTTNTTATCTGAAANATTAAANAAAACCAATTTAGAACTATGGGANAANACNCACATAANGCATCCTTTTGTAANTTCTATTAAAGACGGTTCTTTANCTATTAATAAATTTAGATATTATATGATACAAGATTACAAATTTTTGATAGANTACTGNAAAGTAATAGCCATAGCTATATCTAAATCTGAAANNCTACCAACTATGTCTTATTGGTCNAAACTTTTAGATGAAACCTTAAATTCNGAAATGAAAATTCACGAANANTTTTGTAAAGATTTTGGNATTNATAATTATGAATTANTTGATTCAGAAATGAGTTATGAAACAAACGCATATTGTAATCATCTTTTAACCATTGCATATAAATANGATATTAATATCATTGCATGTTCACTNTTGCCATGTCAGTGGGGCTATGACANTATAGGTAGNGAATTGGGAAAGGAAAATNCAGCAAAAANAGGATCNTTTCACTTGAGATGGATAAATTCTTATAATAATCTTGAATATCAGAAAGCNACNGAATGGCTNAAAAATTTTGTAGATTCTTCNGAAAANAAACTTAATANAGAATTAGCANATAAAGTATTTAAANANTCTTTAGAGTTTGAGTATTTTTTTTGGGAAAGAGCTTGGAACGAAAAATAGTAAGGAAAAATAATAAGGAAAAATAANTGAGTATTTATANAAAAGATGAATTGAAAANGAATGNACCTTTTAAAGGNGCNAAATCTTTNCTTCTTACNGGAAAAGAAACCGGGTCAAAAATGNTGTNAGTNTCTCAGATTGNATTANAANCTGNNTCAANGTCTCCNTTATATAAAATAACTAATGTTGAAGAATCTATTTTTATAGCNAAAGGTCAACTTAAGATTCGGTTAGANAATAAGCAATTTGATGCTTATAGTGGAGATTGTGTTTTAGCAAAGNAAAATGATNCTCATGGNTATGAGAATNATGGAAAATCTGANGCTATTATNATTACTGTTTCTCCATCNNCAGANGTAGAAANAGTAGAATTGGAAGAAATANANNACATTGAATCCAAGCCAGATTNTGGTTTTTTTGATAGATCAATAAATGAACCTTANGAGTTTGCNAAAGGNATTATGAGATATGATATGNTTGGTGATTTTTTAGGAGCNAAATCTACNTATTTTTCAGAATTNATATTTGAACCTGGAGCNATAGCTCCAANTCATTANCANCCAAGGCATGAAGAATCAATGTTTTGCTTAGAAAATAAATTAAATTGNGTATATGCTGATGATNANNATATTTCTCTTTCTCAAGGTGATNTTTTTATGGCAGAANTTGCTGTTAGACATGGAATTTTNAATGGACATAAATCCGTNGGTAAATTATTNGCTATNCATTCNGTTTTGAATCCTCCTCCAAGGGTGGATGTCGATTAATACCAGTTAANGTAATTATGGAAATAATTATTCCNAANANTGAACANAAACTAGCNNTATAATATACTTTNTTAAGTCCATTTTGAAGATTTAATTTTGATTTTTTAATATCANCATTGAAAATTTNNAAATCNATNTTTTCNCTTATNTATNNATATTTTATTTCATCTATTTTTTCNACGGATGANATATTATCAGGNTTGTAAATTTCACTTCNAGGATAAGAAAAATTATAATTATTAATATTCATTAGTAATATTGCTCCCAATAAAGAACTTCCCATAGATATTCCAAACATTCTTGAAAATTGTAGACCGGAAGTAACCATTCCAATCTTATTTTCAGGTAAATTGTTTTGAATTGGTACAGTAAATGCTGTAAATGCACCAGTAGATCCAAATCCAATAAAAACTGATATGAGAATTATTAAATTAAATTGAATATTTAAGTTAGTATATCCAAACGCGAACATTCCTATTCCCAATGATGCGAATCCAGTTAATGCTATTGGTAAAATCAATTTAGATCTTGAAATCAAATTACCAAAAATATTGGCTCCAATTGCAGATCCAATAGCTAGAGCAATAAGAGCTAAAGATGCTTTCGAAGCTGAATAACCCAANACCCCAATAAGAGATAGTGGTAAAAAGACAGAAGTAACGGTCCAAGGCATAACAATAAACANTGATCCCAATATTCCTCCTGAGAATATTCTTGATTTAAATAAATCTAGTGAGACTAAAGGATCTTTCGCTTTTTTTTCTATTGCAACAAATAAAATCAAGGCAAATATTGATATTAGTAAAAGCACCAAAACATATATAGAATAATAAGAATTTTGNTGTCCTCCAACTGATATTGCTAAAAGAAAAGTACTAGCGAACAAACCAAATACAGTAGTTCCCTTTAAATCAAATTTACTTTTGTCTAATTTATCTTGAGNAGGGAATTGAACCATTATAATTATTGTTGCAATTAAACATAAAGGTATGTTAGTAAAGAAAATCCATCTCCAGCCAATAAAATCATTAATGATCCCTCCTATGATTGGTCCAATAACTCCAGCAGTTGTAAAACCTGCAGAAGTTATTCCTAACCATTTTCCTCTTTCAGAAGGTCTCCAAAGTAAAGCAATCACAATCCATATGGTCCCCATAACACCTGCAAATCCAATTCCTTGTATTGCTCTAGCGAATATTAGCATAAAGATATTTGTACTTAGACCACATATGAAAGTTGCGAGAGAAAATAATAATAATGATGGGACAATAATTTTTTTTGGACCATGTCTATCATTTAATTTTCCTACTATTGGAACTACAATTGCTGAAGTTAAAGAGAAAGCAGCAAATACCCAAGAATAATATTTGAACCCTCCTAAATTTGCTACTATTGAAGGTCCTGAAATTGAAACAACTGTTTGACTAATTGACGTTACAAATAGAGACAATAACAGAGTGAGCATTAGTTTTGATTTTATTGGATGTTTTAAATCTACTAATCTATTTGAATAATTATCCAATTAATTTTGCTTCATAGTTGAAATGACGTTTACTAGAAAAATTCCTTTTCTTATTTTATCATTCTATTTATAAATACTCTTAAATAATTTTAATACGAGATGTTAGAAAAATTTTATTTCAATATTATTATGATAATCTTGGGAGGGGCAATAGGTGCAACTGCAAGATTTACGATATCGCAATTTATTGATAAACATTTAACAACACAATTCCCTGTGGGAATTTTTCTAGTTAATATTATTGGATGCTTTTTTATAGGATTAATAATGAGTTTATTTCAAAATAAACTTTTGGTGAATGAAGTTTTTAGATTTTTTCTAGTGATAGGATTTTTAGGTTCTTTAACCACATTTTCAACTTTTGCATTTGATAATTTTAATTTATTTAATATGAAAAATTTTACTTTTTTATTTCTTAATCTTTTTGTAACAAACCTTTTAGGAATCATAATGGTTTTTTTGGGTATAAAAAGTGTAAAATTATTTACATAAAACAAATAATTAATCGTTTTCTAGAAGAGGCTTTTATGGGTAAAATAAGATCAATTAATTTAAATAAAGGTACAAACATGCCTATGATGAATAGAAGTAAAATCCGTGTTTTGGCAAATAATGGCTTTGAAGGCGATAGATATTCAGATCCTAAGAATGATAGACAAATTATGATTGTTGAAGGCTCGTTATATGATAAACATAAACTAAAACAAGGATCTCTTAGAGAAAACTTGTTGATTGATGGAATTGATTTAAATAATTGTAAAAAGGGTCAAAAAATAGTTATCAATAATAATATAAACATGGAAATCACACTGGTGAAAGATGCTTGTGCTAGTCGTAAATATAATGATCCAGATCTTATAAAAAAATTATCAGGAAACATGTATGTTTTTGCTACACCTATAAATTCCGGAATGATTTTTCAAAATGATGAAATTATTATTTTAAACAACAATGAATAAATGGGTTATATTTATTTTGGTAGGTATAACAGCCACTATACTAGGTGTTGTCACAGCTCTAATCATAGATTATGTGTTTAATTAGATAATTCTGATAGTTTATACCAAGCTCCAATAAATAATAATATCGCGATAGCTAAAATGATAGATATCGCAACTGCATAACTTGATCCATATTCTCTGGAAAAATATCCTAAAACAAATGCTCCTATTGGTTGAGTACCTATTGTTATTGCTAATACTCCTAAAACTCTTCCTCTTACTTTTTGAGTAGCTTTGCTAATGACTAAAATAGATTGCATTGTTCCAAATCCAGACATTCCAAGACCTGCAATGATCATTAAAGCGCCACAAAGAAACAAAGAACTTGATTGTGTGAAAATTAATATACAAATAGCGAATAAAAATGAACCACCAAAGAAGATCTTAATATAAGCTCTAGAGAAAGAGAAATAGGCAATTAATAAAGTTCCAATTGTTGCACCAAGTCCTTCTAACCCAGCAAGTAAGCCAATAAAAAATGAACCTTTAGACAAATTATCTAACACAATTACTGCGATTTGACTTTGATAGGTAAAAACCAAAGCATTCACTATGATTGTTGCTGATAAAACAGCCAACAAAATCTTACTACCAAAAATGTACTTTATNCCTTCAANAAATTCAGAAGATGAATTTTTCAAAGTGTTTTTTTCATTTTTAGGGATGAAATTATATATTAGATTTTTAGATACAAAAAAACCACAAATAAAAAGGAAAGANCCGAAAAAATAAATAGGGAAAAGATCNAATTTCATCAAAACGATTCCAGCCATGATTGGACCAAATATTCTTGCCATATTGCTTGATGTCATATCCAGTCCAATTGCACTTGAATATAGTCTTGGTTTAACTGTTTCACTTAAAAGAGATCTTCTTATAGGAAAATCAATGGACCAAGCTAATCCAGCAAAAAATGCCCCCAAGCAAATTTGAGTGTAATTCAGATTCCCCGTTANTGCACTAATTCCTAANAATAAGTAAATAANTGATGTTAAAAGTAATATGTAAGAAAGGATCTTTTTTTTGTTATATTGATCAGCAAAAACNCCAACTATAGCACCAAAAAATAACATCGGTGACATTCTAAAAAAAAATACTATTCCTACTTTAAACTCATCTCCAGTTAAATCATAAACGTAAATGCCCAATGCTATGGTTTCTATCCATCTCATTGTCATTCCTGTAGCTCCAATAAACCANAGTTTTGAAAATTCACGAGATTTTAATACTTCAATAATTGGGTTCAAATTATCAGTTTGCTAAATTTTAGAATACTAATCATTATAGATACATATTTTTATAAATGTTTAAAGCAATCATTTGAAAAATAATAATAATGGTAGTATACTTCAATTTATGAAATTAAATACATACACAAAATTCATGTCAATGATGATGACTTTCTCTAAGGGGGACGTCTAGATTTTGTTGTAAAGAAATAGTTTCATAGGTAATAAAAATTTAGAAGAACCCCGATAAGGGGTTTTTTCATTTAAGGAGAATTAATTATGAGTGAGGAATATAAATTTAATACACAAGCTTTACATGCTGGGCAAGAACCAGATCCGACGACGAATTCAAGGGCTGTTCCAATTTACCCTACAACTTCCTATGTGTTCAATGATACAGATCATGCTGCTAATCTTTTTGCATTGGCAGAATTTGGGAACATTTATTCAAGATTGATGAATCCCACAAATGATGTGTTGGAAAAAAGAATTGCCGCGTTAGATGGAGGTGTTACAGGATTAGCATTTGCTTCTGGTCAAGCTGCTATAAATGCTGCATTATTAACAATTGTGCATTCAGGTCAGAACTTTATTTCTTCTACAAATTTATATGGTGGGACTTGGACATTATTTACTCAAACCTTTCCAAAATTAGGTATAGAAGTAAGATTTTTTGATCCATCTGAACCAGAAAAAATAAATGAGTTGGTTGATGAAAATACTAGATGTGTTTACTATGAATCTTTGGGTAATCCAAAAAATGATATTCCAGACTTTCAGAAATTAGCTGATATTAGTCATGAAAATGGACTCCCTTTGCTTTGTGACAATACAGTTATGACACCTTATTTGCTTAGACCAATAGAGCATGGGACTGATATTGTCATACATTCCACTACCAAATTTATAGGAGGACATGGCGTTCACATAGGTGGGGTAATAGTGGATAGTGGTAATTTTAAATGGGCAGATAACCCAGAGAAATGGCCAGAATTTTGTGCTCCTACTGAATCTTATCACGGAGCAATTTTTGAAGAAGTACTAAGACCAATGGGAAACATTGCATATTTGATTCACATAAGAACACATTGGCTTAGAGATACAGGTGCTTGTATGAGTCCATTTGCTGCTTGGGCAACTTTACAAGGCGTAGAGACTTTGCATTTAAGAATGCCTAGACACTGTGAAAATTCACAAAAAGTAGCAGAATTTCTAAATAACCATAAGAATGTAGATTGGGTTAATTACCCTGGATTAGAAAGTCATCCTGACCACGAAAGAGGTAAGAAATATTTACCAGATGGAGTAGGAGCTATTATTGGTTTTGGAATTAAAGGAGGGAAAGAGGCTGCTGTTAATTTTATAAACAAAACTAATCTTGCAAGCCACTTGGCTAACATAGGTGATGCAAAAACACTTGTTATCCATCCTGCTTCAACAACTCATTCTCAATTGACTGAGGAAGAACAAGCAAGAACTGGTGTGACTCCGGAATACATCAGATTATCAATAGGGATAGAGGATGTAGATGATATTATTAATGATATAGATCAAGCTTTATCATAATAATAAATTGATGCTATCCCCTTATTAAATTGAGAGGGATAGCATTGCATGGACAATTGGGATTAATAAATGAAAGATTTTAATAGTTCAGACGAAGATAGGACTTATCAATATTCAAAATATCTCAAAGAATTCAAACTTCCATTTAGATTAAATTTAGAACGTGGAGGTTTTCTTGATGATGTTGTTGTTGCATATGAAACCTATGGAAAGTTAGATTCTAAAAAATCTAACTGCATTATGATATGTCATGCTATAACCGGAGACTCTCATGTCGCAAAACATAATCCAGATGATATTCCTGGATGGTGGGATATTATGGTTGGTCCTGGTAAGTACATAGATACTGATAANTATTTTGTAATTTGTTCNAATATNCTNGGTAGNTGNAGAGGAACTACTGGACCAAATTCTATAAATAAGAAAACAGGTAATTACTATGGTCCAGATTTTCCTTTAATTACCGTTGGAGANATGGTCAATGTACAAAAGAATCTTATTGATCATTTAAAAATTGAAAAATTATTAGGAGTAATAGGAGGATCACTTGGTGGATTCCAATGTATTGAGTGGGCTACGAAATACCCCGATAAAATCTTAGGTTGTGTTCCAATAGCATCATCACCTAGGTTAACCACTCAAGGATTAGCTTTTGATGTAGTTGCTAGAAATGCTATAACTAGTGATCCAAACTTTAATTATGGTAATTATTATAATCAAGAAAAAAAACCTGATATTGGATTGGCATTAGCACGTATGTTAGGCCATATAACTTATCTTTCTCCAGAATCTATGAATGAAAAATTTGAAATAGATAGAAATAATCCTAGAGAAATATCAACCAGTTTTGAAAAGAAATTTTCAATTGGAAGCTATTTAGCATATCAAGGAGAAAAATTTGTTGAAAGATTTGATGCGAATAGTTACATAACAATTTCAACTGCTCTTGATTTATTTGATTTAGGCTCAGATAAAAAAACTTTATCAAAGAACCTTCTAAAAACTAAATGTGATTGGATGATTATAAGTTTTTCTAGTGATTGGTTGTATCCATCTTTCCAATCATTAAATATTGTTGAGTCATTGATTGATAATTCAAAAAATGTGTCATATTGTAATGTAGAATCTAAAGCTGGACATGATGCATTTTTGTTGCAACAAGATGTAGATGAATATGGTCAGATAACTCAGTCATTTTTTGACCTTCTTTCCAATGATAAAAATACAATAATTACAAAAATTAAAGACTTAGATGGCAAAATAAAAATAGGTCTGGATAATCGAATAGATTTCCAATATATTTCTGAGCTTATACCGGATAATGCAAAAATTTTAGACTTAGGTTGTGAAGAAGGTAATTTAATAGAGAGGTTGATTTCTCGAGGAATTTCTTCTTCTTTAGGAGTTGAAATAGATCAAGCAAATGTAATTGAATGTATTAAGAAGGGCATAAAAGTTATACATAGTGATTTGGATAGCCGTTTAGAAAAATTTGAAGATAAAAAGTTTGATGTGGCTATATTATCACAAACTTTACAATCAATTAAAAATGTCGAGAAAATATTAAAAGAAATGACAAGAGTGTCAAAATTTGGCATAGTTTCATTCCCAAATTTTGCTCATCATCCCATGAGAGAAATGTTTTACAATGAAGGAAGAGCTCCTAAGAGTTCTGGTTGGTATGGTTATAATTGGTATGATACACCAAATGTAAGATTTCCATCCATTCTAGATTTTATAGAATTTTGCAAGGAAAAAAATATTAAAATTATCAAGTCTTTATTTTTGAATTCTAATACTTCAAAAATAATAGAAAAGAACCCTAATTTAAATGCAGATAGCGCAATCTTTTTAATATCTTAGAACTTAAAACTTATTAAATAACTTTAGAAGATATTACACCTAAACATACCATAAAAGTGATTATGGAAATTATAGTTATTGCTACTCTAGGGCCTACTTCGATAATTTTTTTTATATCAACTGATAATCCAATTGCTATCATCGATATAATAAATAGATATTTAGCTATACTCCTTATATCTTGTCCTAAATTTTGATCAATAATATTTATACTTCTTAGTAAACACAAACACAAGAAACCTATTATAAACCAAGGCAAAAATTTAAATATTTTTGTATGGAAACGATCATTTGATTTGTAACTATTTTCTGATTTGAAAAAGAATTTTAGTATAAGAATTAGAGGTGCTAATAAAATAACTCGTGTTAACTTTACTAAAGTTGCGACATTCACCGCTTGAGGTCCGATAGTAGATGCTGCAGCAACAACTTGAGCTACTGCATAAACAGAAAGTCCAGCAACAATCCCATATTCAAATTCTTCAATTCCAAAGATTGGTACTAATAAAGGTAGAAGGATAATTTGACTTGCTCCCAAAATAGCACTTATTCCTATTGCTGCTGCTATTTGTGATGAATTAGCATTAATTATGGGAGCAACTATAGCTACAGCTGAATTACCACAAATTGAATTTCCTACTCCAACCAAAGTAGCTAATTTTTTTTCTAATTTAAATATTTTATGACCCACTAAATATGAAATAAACATAGAACCAGTTATACCTAAAATTATTATCAACAATATTTTCAAACCATTATCTATAAGATCTGGAAAAAAAATACTTGCTCCCATTAACATGACAGAAAATTCTAAAATATGTTTCCCTGCAAATTTTCCACCTTTGTCCAGTGATTCAAATTTTGGTATGAATTTAATATTATTGATAATCATTCCAAAGAGTAATCCAACTAATAAAGAATCAATAAATGAGACATTAAGTATTTTGATCAATTGAAGTATTATTATTGAACTTGAAATAAAAAATACAATTACTGGGAAATATTTTTTTATAAGATTTAATCCTGAATAATTCAATGTCTTTTCCTTTTTCATGATCATTTTATTCTAAAAAAAAAAATATCAAAATGAATTCACTGTAGTTTATTTGCTTTTAGTTTTTCTACGTGTAATGATTTAGCATAAATCAATAGGAGGTTATCTTATGTCCAAAACTATCACGGGATTAAGTCTTATTATAGGAGTACTGGTTATCATAATAGCTAGTTTGTTGATCCCAGGCAACAGTGCAGGCATAACTGGAGGAGATGCAATTAGTTTTTCTGCAATGACGGAAAATAGTGGTTTTGAAAAAGGGACAACTCAAACGTTTATCATAATTGTAGGATTAGGATGTTTAATTTTCCTAAATGGATTTTTGGGAATTTATCGAGGAATTGGAGATAGAGAGACAGAATTTAAAGGTCTAGCGATGGCTTTGACAGTTATTGCAATAGCTTTATTTATGGGAACTTTAGCGCTTGGAAATGCTTTTGCTTCCTCTGCTGAATCAAATATAATGGCAAGTCAAGGTGCCCAAATGGCAGCACAAGCAGCAGCTGGAGGTGACCCAACAGCTATTGCACAAGCTAACGCAGCTGCAACCACTGCAGTAGTTGCAGGTTCTGCATCTGCTGGCATTTATGGTGCATATTGGGGTGTTTATGCAATGGCTGGTTATGTTTTCTTATTAGCCACTATTTTCACTGGATGGATAATAGTTAAATCTGGAGATCATTATCTAAATAGTATGTTGAATATGATTGTTGGTTATGGATTAATGATTGCAGGTATTGTTTTCTTAGTTCTAAATTTAATTTGGCCAGTTAATGAAGTAACTGGTTATCAGATTTTTGGCATATCTCAACTAATCTGGGGAATATTGATAATAATACTTGGAACAGGAATACTTACCTCCAAAGCTAAATAAATTTTATTCAGTTCGGTTAACTATTTGCATGGCTTGGTGATGATGTAATCCATCGTCTCTGAGCTTTGCATACAGTACTTCATCAATGTTTTCTCTGTTCAAAAAACCTCTTATATCGTATCTTTCTTTTATTTCTAAAGGTAGCTTTCCTTCATCTATCATAAGAGAAAGAGGATAACCTTTCTCTTTAATTGGAAAATTTATTACCCTATTTAATCTGGCTGATTCATAAATCCCCATCATAATTTCTACAGTTTCTGCAGCAATATCTCCTGCACCTCTGTGTTTTTTACCTCCTTCAATCCATTTAATCAACTCTTTAGTTTGTTCAGCATTCATATTTCCACCAATTGCTTTGTCACCTTCCTTCAAATTTAAATCTATATTTTCCCATCCTTTTGACTCTTTATTAAAAATTTTCAAATCAGTTTCCGTAACCTTTAAAAAACCATTTGTTCCATATATTTCAAATTTACCTGCATCACATTCATTATCCATAAGATCTGATTGAATGAAAAATTGAATGTCCTTTTCAAAATGAATAAGTCCTATACATGAGTCCTCTATAGGAGTATCTCTTTCAAATTTATTTGTATATCTTTCTACTGCACCTACTACCCATTTTGCTTTGGGATCTCCCAAGATATATCTTGCTCCATCTATAGAATGTGTCCCCCAGTTTAATAAACCGTCTTTAACCCTTAACTCTGCTCTTAAAGGATCACCTATAGCACCAGATTCAATTACTTCTTTTGCTTTGGTCCACCCAGGAGTAAAGCGGCGTTGGTGTGAGACCACAAGTTTTACATTATTTTTTTCACAAGCATCTACCATAGCTTTAGCTTTGGAAGTTCCTATTGCCATAGGTTTTTCACAAATGATACCTTTCACATAGGGAGAGTTTGCTGCTTGAATTGTGATTTTATCGTGTAGAAGATGCCAAACACAAACAGATATAATTTCTGGTTTTGCAATCGATAACATTTTATCTAAATCAGTAAACCCTTGAGGGATTCCGAATTCTTTTTGGTAAGTTTCAACTGCAGCTTGAATCTTGTCACAACAGGCAATAACTTCAACGTTATTTAATTTTTTATACCCTTCCATATGGGCATGTCCTATGCCGCCACATCCTACTATTCCCACTTTATATTTTTTCATCTATTTCTCCTATTGCTCTCATTAAAGTTTCTTGTACTAAAATTTCGTGGTTTAATTCCCTTACTGGAGTTGTATCATTTAATACGCGATTTATAAAGATGTTGAAAGGCTCATGATATCTTGGAACATCTTTTATAGTAATTGTATTTACACCCTTTTTAAAATTTTCAAAAGTTTCTTCTAAACATAATCTAATTTTTTCTGCTGGTTCAAAAGGTTCCATTATTGCTGAGCCTTTAGAACCATATACTTCAAATCTTCTTGCTGGAGGTGCAGTTTCCATTGCAGCAATATCAATAATTGACATTGCATTTTCAAATTCTAAAATTACGACTGAATTATCTGTAAAATTTTTGTTTTTGGAATTATTGTTTTTGAAAAAAGAGGTTACTTTTATTGGTCTACCTAATATCCAACAAATTTGATCTAGCATATGACCACCAAGATCATACAAAACTCCACCTCTAAATTTTGAAAGTCCTTCCCTAGATATTTCATTATTAACAGGATTTTTTTCAGGAAGATTTGTGGACATGTGTGCTCTTATCATGAAGATTTTGCCTAATTTTCCAGATTTTGACCATTTAGCTATTCTACTAAAGCCATCGTGTTGTCGAAACATATATCCCATTTCCACAATCAAATGTTTAGTCGTGGCTATTTTCACAAGTTTTAGAAGTTTTTCATAATTATATCCAGCTGGTTTATCAAGCATGACATGCTTGTTATTTTTTACACAGAATTCCAAAGCTTCCAAGCTCAATGCATTAGACTCTTCAATAAAAACAACTTTTATGTTTTTGTTTTTTAAAAATTCTTCTTTCGTTTTGAGCCATTTGGCATCTTTCCAAATTTTATCTTCAGATTCAATTAATTGATTTTGTCTTTTTACATCAGGTTCGTATATTCCATGGAACACTATTTTTTTTGATTCAAGTAATCTTTCCAACCACCCTCTCGCATGTCCATGCTTAGTTCCCCACTGTACAACTGATATTTTTTCCATTTCATCCTTTTTGAATTTTTTTTATATTCTATTGCTATATACGAAATTTGCCAACTTTTTAAAAACTTATAAAATAGTTTTGTTGCAAATAAAAAAAGGATGTTCTTTGAAACTAAATTATAAAGATGTATTAATACCTCCTAAAATAACAAATATAGATTCCAGGTCAAAAGTAAAGCTTGAATCTAAAAAAAAATTCAAATTTTCTAGAAATAATTGGGAAGGTATTCCTTTAATCGCCTCTAATATGGATTATGTGGGTACATTTGAAACTGCAAAAGATCTACAAAAAAATAAGATTTTGACAGCAATTTCAAAATATTATAGTGATTCTGAATGGGTCCAGGCTATTGAATCTGGAGTTGATATAAATTATTCCTTTATAACTTTTGGTTTAGAAAATCCAAATAAAATTTTAGATAAAATTCATTCTATTGAAGATTTAACTAACAAGACATTTAAATTTGTAATGTTTGATATTGCTAATGGTTACTTAGTTAAATACCACAATATGATAAATGAATTTAGAAAACAAAGAAAAGATTTAATCTTAGCTGCTGGTAATGTAGTAACAAAAGAGGGAGTAAAAGCAATATCTGATGCAGGTACAGATTTGATTAAGATAGGTATTGGCAGCGGATCTGTTTGTGATACTTCTACTGTAACAGGAATTGGATATCCTCAATTTTCAGCTGTAGATGAATGTTCAAATGAAGCCATAAATCTAGGAGTTAAAATTATTGCTGATGGAGGAATTAGAAGCTCAGGTGATATTGTGAAATCTTTTGTTGCAGGTGCAGATTTTGCAATGCTTGGTAGTCTTTTAGCTGGTCATGAGCAAGGTGGCTCTCCAATAAAGGAAATTAATGGAAAAAAACACAGACAATATTATGGTATGAGCTCGGAGCAAGCTATGTCTAATCATGAAGGTAAGAAAAAGTCTTATAGAGCTTCAGAAGGAAGCGTAAAATGGATTGAAGATAATGGAGATGTAAATAGAACTGTAGAAGAAATTCTTGGAGGATTACGATCAGCATGTACATATTTAAATGTCAGTAACATAGATGGAATAAATAAAAATATAGACTATATTACTGTTAAATAAACTCTTATGGCTCCCGAGACAGGATTCGAACCTGTGACCCGCTGATTAACAGTCAGCTGCTCTACCGCTGAGCTACTCGGGAAAGTTATAATACTTAATCATTATAAACCAACATATTAAATTTCATTTGTTCATTAAATATTTCTTTTTACTCTTTTCCTGAATAACATTTTTTTACCTTTAGAATAGAAGTTATTATATTATTGATAGGTAATGATTTTATTTAATAAATTATTATAAACTAAAGAAGTATCAAAAAATTTATAATTTTAGATTTACATGTTCGATATTTTTTCTAAATTGGCTTCAAATAAAATTAAATCATTTTCTGCAATTTTTTTATGGATTATATTGATAGGTGTAATTGCTTTTTTGACTCCTTCTCTTTCTGAAGTTACCACTAATGATAGACAAGATTTTTTACCTGTAGATTCTGAATCAATAAATTATCTTCAGATGAAAAACGAAAAATTTCCTAGGGAAGATGGATTGCCAGGTACCTTAGTCTTTTATAATGAAAGTGGATTTGATAATAAACAATTAGATCTTATTAATTCTTTTCTAACCAAAATTCAAACAGAGAATAAATATGAAAATATTTTTCAAATTACATCTATATTTAATACCCCGTTAGCTAGATCAAATTTATTGAGTGAAGATAAAACGACTATGCTTTCAATAATTACTTTTGCAGGAGATCCCGCATCAGAGAAATTCGAAAAGACTATTGAATGGATTAGAGAAGAATCTGAATTTTTGAATCAAAAAAACCCAAACCTTGAAACTGAAATTCATTTGACTGGACCAGCAGGTATTTTAGTGGATGCTATTAAAGTATTTAAAAGTATTGATCTTAGAATAACCATAACAACAGTTATATTGGTATTAGTTTTATTAATCATCATTTATAGATCCCCAATATTAGCAATTTTACCTCTCGTTATAGTCGGATCTTCTTTATTTTTGTCTCAATCTATAGCAGCATTTCTATCTGAAGCTTTTGATTTACCACTAAATGGACAAGTAACTGGAATAATGTCCGTGCTAGTTTTTGGAGCAGGAACAAACTATGCATTATTTATAGTTTCAAGATATAAAGAAGAATTATTATTAGGCAAAGATAAATGGGAAGCCATGCAAGTTACTATGTCTAGAATAGGACCTTCAATTGTAGGATCTGCTGGGACTACTATTGTTGCAATGATCGCACTTGTATTTGCTACATATGGATCTTTTAGAGCATTAGGACCCATGCTAGCAACTGCGATTTTTGTAGTTCTTTTATCAGCTTTATTTATTATGCCCACGGCTATTGTTTTATTTGGTAAAAAGATTTTTTGGCCTATTAACATAGATAAGAAAATAAAAGTTAAACAGAAAGGTGTTTGGTTTAAAATTGGCTCCTTAGTAGCAAATAGACCTAGAATGATATTGATGTTAACTATATTGGGGATAATAATAACTTCTATTCCAGGATTATTTATTAAGCCGAGTTTTAATTTGTTGGATGGATATCCAGATTCATCAGATTCAAAAAAAGGATTTGAGATTATTAGAGATTCATTTCCTGAAGGAGAATTAGCTCCGACTGAAATATTAGTATATTCATCAGAAGTAAAAGAAATATTTAATGATAAAGAATTTATTGATTTAATATATTCAAATTTGGAAACAATAGAAGGTATTACTAGGGTTTCTGGATATTTACGTCCGAACGGGTACCCAGAAACTCGTAAAATATGTTTATGTGATATATCCAGTGCAGAAGCATTTTATGAAAATATGCGCTTTGTATCGGAAGATAATTCTACATTGAAGATTCAAATAATTCTTAAGGATGATCCTTATTCTTTGAAAGGCCAACAAATAATTACTGAAATTAGAAACACTCTAGAGAATATTAAAATGTCCGGGTATGATTTTTATGTTGGTGGAGAAACCTCTGTAGCTTTAGATACTAAAAAATCTATTGATCATGATATGACTTTATTAGGACCAATAATTCTATTAGCTATTTTGTTGATATTGATTATTTTACTAAAATCTTTAATTGCTCCTTTATATTTATTAATAAGCGTGATTATTAGTTACACAGCAACGTTTGGAATAGCTATATTTTTCTTCCAATATATATTTGGGCATTCGGGTGTAGCTTATGCAAATGCAGTGTGGATGTTTATCTTTCTAGTAGCTTTTGGTGCCGATTATAATATTTATGTAATGTCCCGAATAAAAGAAAGTACTAAGTCATTGGGTATGATTGAAGGCATAAAGGATGCAATTGGTCAAACAGGAGGCGTTGTCACTTCAGCTGGAATAATTTTAGCAGGAACTTTTTCTATACTCGCAACTCTTCCACTTCGAGACCTTTTCCAACTTGGTTTCGCAGTAAGCATAGGTGTTCTAATCGATACATTTGTTATCAGAGCATTTCTAGTCCCAAGTATTGCTGTTTTACTTAAAGAAAAAAATTGGTGGCCTAATAAAAACAATCGGTTATAATGAATTAAACTATAAATAATAGGTGACTTGCTATGATTAAGGATCAATTAAATATCTCAGGAGAAAAAATAGAAGAGCTTCAGAATATTGCCTCTCAAAATTTATTTATGCATGCTCAACATATAAATGATTGGGCTGGGAATTTGAAAATTTTTGTGAAAGGTGAAGGAGTATGGGTTACTGATGTAAATGGCCATAGATATTTGGACTCAATGGGTGGATTATGGTTTAAATCTGCTGGATATGGAAGAGAGGAAATAGCCAAAGCTATTTATGATCAAGCCTGCGCAATCGAAACACCCCCAGCTAATGGCGCTTGTATTCCGCAAATAGAGTTAGCAGGAAAGATTGCAAAGTTATATCCTGATAAGAATGCTCGATCTTTTTTTACATCTGGTGGATCTGAATCAGTTGAAACAGCTGTAAAAATGGCCAAAAAATATCAAATGAACCAGGGAAAATCTGGGGCATATAAAGTTATATCAAGAAGATATTCATATCATGGAGCGACTGCTATGGCTGTTAGTTTGGGGAAACCCTTAACATCTGATACCATGGGCCCTGAAATGCCAGGAACAATACATGTTGAAAATTGGGATTCATACAGAATACCCAACAATATAGATTCTGTTGAATATGCAATTTATTGTGCAAATCAATTTGAAGAAGCCATAAAACATACTGGTCCCGATTCAGTTGCCGCTATGATTGCTGAACCAATTTCTGCAGCGTATGGTATTCACATCCCTCCAGCAGAGTATTGGCAGAGATTACGAGAAATTGCTGATAATTATGACGTAGTACTAATAGCAGATGAAGTAATAACAGGATTTGGCAGAACTGGAAAATATTTTGCAACAGAACACTGGAATGTAATTCCGGATATTACCACTGTTGCTAAGGCTTTAACAAGTGGTTATTCTCCGTTAGGTGCAGCTATAGCATCTAAAAAGATATCTGATTCATTTTTAGGATCAGAAAAAGAAATGTTTCGACATTTAATCACCTTTGGAGGACATCCGGTTTCTAGTGCAGCGGCTTTGAAAAATTTGGAAATATTTGAAAAAGAAGATTTGGTACAAGCATCTAAAAACATGGGAGAGTATCTCTTAGAACAACTGGAACCACTTAGAAACTCTAAGATAGTTGGAGATATAAGAGGCTTAGGATTACTTGTTGCTATTGAATTAGTATTGGATAAATCGACTAAAACTAAAATTCCTGCTAGCTATGAATTACAAAAAAAGATATCAAATTATTTGCTAGAAAGGGATGTTATATCATTTAGGGCTAGTGACGTTATATCTCTATGTCCACCCTTAAGTATTAATAAAGATGAAATAGATTTTCTAGTTGATGCTTTGAAAAATAGTATATCTAAAATTGAGCAGGAAATTTAAAATATAAAACTGTTATCTTTTTAAGTAGCTTTTGAGAATAGATATGATATCTTTTTGTAATAGAACGGTAAAACTCAAAAATAAATTCAAGGAGCTAAGCACGGATGGTTAAAAAAGCAGCATCAAAAACTACTAAGAAACCAACTGCAAAAAAAGGTCTTGATACAGATAGATTTGGACCCTCAACAATTAGAGATGAAGTTGTTTTGGAAGTAAAAAACCTTCAAACAAACTTTACCACAAAGTGGGGGACTGTAAAGGCATGTGATGGAATTTCTTATTCGGTAAAAAGAGGAGAAACCTTGGGGATTGTAGGAGAATCCGGATCAGGAAAGTCTGTTACTGCATTGTCAATTATGAGATTGATTCAAAGTCCTCCTGGAGAAATAGCAGGTGGAGAAGTAATTTTAAATGGCAGAGATATTTTACAAATTAGTGAATCACAAATGACGTCCGTTAGAGGTGGAGAAATCTCTATGATTTTACAGGATCCTATGCAGGCTTTAAATCCTGTATTTGATATAAACGATCAAGTGGGAGAAGCTATAGGAATACATCAAAAAGTAAGAGGTAAGACACGATGGGAAAAAGTAGTAGATGCTCTAAGAAAAGTAAGAATTCCAGCTGCTGAGACTCGTGCAAAAGATTATCCTCATCAACTTTCAGGAGGAATGAGACAAAGAGTGGTTGGAGCTATTGGAATTTCTTCTAATCCGGATGTTATTATTGCTGATGAACCAACAACATCATTGGATGTTACTATTCAAGCAGCATACTTAAGGCTTTTGAAACAAATACAATCGGAAACAGGTGCTGCAATTATTTTTATTACTCATGATTTTGGAATAGTGGCTAAGATGTGTGATAGAGTAGCTGTAATGTATGCAGGCAGAATTGTAGAAATGGCTGATGTAAGGGAGATTTTTAATAACCCATTACATGAATATACCAAAGCATTAATAGGTTCTGTTCCTAAGCTTGAGGAGAAAACAGGTAGATTGCCTCAAATTGATGGTCAGCCTCCATTATTGTATGATTTACCTCAAGGTGATTCTTTTGCACCAAGATCTCCCTTAAAATATGATGAAAAAGATGCATTGATTCGACCTGAATTGATTGAAGCGAAACCAAATCATTTTGTTCAACTGTCAAGGTGTTCTGTTAAGGATTTTGATAAGTACAAAGATAAAGTTTCATACGGTTAAAGATTTAACAAACAATTAAAGTTTTAAAATGAGGTAAATAATGACTACAAAAGAAAAAGTCGACTATTCACATATTCCACCTGCAGTGGGTTGTTCCAATGATGGTGAACCTATTATTCAGGTGAGAAATATAAGAAAATGGTATCAAGTCAATAAGGCTCTTCCTTTTATAGGGAAAATTGATTGGCTTAAAGCAGTAGATGATGTTTCATTTGATGTAACTCCTGGGAAAACCATTGGTTTGGTTGGAGAATCAGGATGTGGTAAAACAACGACAGCTAAGATGGTTTTAGGGCTTGAAGAACCTACTACTGACGGAGAGGTTCCTATCGGTCAAATATATTTTGAAGGTGAAGACGTAAAGACTTTAACTAATGCAGGTAGAAAAGAAATGAGAAGATCTGTTCAAGCAGTTTTTCAAGATCCGTGGTCATCTTTAAATCCTAGGATGCGTGTTAGTACTATTATCGCAGAACCACTAGAAATAAATACAACAATGACAAAAAAAGAGAGAGACACACGTGCTGGAGATTTACTTGGTGAAGTGGGATTGAATCCATATCAAGGAAATCTTTATCCTCATGAATTTTCAGGAGGGCAACGTCAAAGGATTGGTATTGCTAGAGCTTTAGCATTGAATCCTAAGTTGATTGTTTTAGACGAGCCTGTATCTGCACTAGATGTTTCTATTAGAGCCCAAATAATGAATTTGCTTGTTGATTTGCAAGAAGAACATAATCTAGCATATATTCTTATCGCTCATAACTTAGCAACTGTCAGATATATGTGTCATAAAACAGCAGTTATGTATCTTGGAGTTGTTCAAGAGTATGGAGATACGGAGGCTATTTTTGCTAAACCAACGCATTTGTACACAAATGCTTTAATCTCAGCCGCTTTACCTTCTCATCCTGACATCGTTAGAGATGAAATTGTATTACCAGGAGAAGTAGTTTCTCCAGTAAATCCACCACCAGGAGATGTTTTTATGTCTCGAACTCCTTTAGAAGTTAGAAAAAATCACATATATACAAAAGAAAGACCACCATTGGTTGAAATTGGTAAAGATCATTATGTGGTTGAAACTCCTTGGAGTACTGTTACAGGTCATGATTTGTCAGAATTCCACTTATCCGTTGATGAAGCGATGTAACATTTTTTTGGCTCCCGGGCCTGGATTCGAACCAGGACTGGAGGAGTCAAAGTCCTCTGTCCTACCATTAGACTACCCGGGAAAAAATTTGAACTAAATTAAATTTACATCTATATTGGCTCTTTTGAAATAGAAAACAAATTTGAATTTAATTATTATTTATTTTTTGTATTTGTCCTTGATACTAATATAAAATAGAATAATGATGAAAGGGGCCTTAGCTCAGCTGGGAGAGCGCCTGCCTTGCACGCAGGAGGTCGGGAGTTCGATCCTCCCAGGCTCCACCAAAATTTTATTTATAATTTTGAAAGTTATTAATAACATAAGAGAAATGTTTTATGAGAGAGCATTGATTTCAAAAAAAGTTGCTCTTGTTCCTACAATGGGGTCATTACATAAAGGACATGAGGCATTATTAAAAAGATCAAAAGAGATATCTGATGTGACCATTGCTTCTCTTTTTATTAATCCTAAACAATTTGATTCTCAAAAAGATTATGCTAGATATCCTACTTCCATTGATTCAGATTTAAAAATATTCGAACAGAATAAAGTAGAGATAGCATTTTTGCCTGATAAAGATGCAATGTACAATAAAAATTTCAATTCCGTTATAAAAATTAACGATTTAAATAATGAATTGGAAGGAAATTATAGGAAAGGGCATATGGATGGAGTGTCTACTGTTGTTATGAAATTGTTTAATATCACAAAACCTAATATAGCTTTATTTGGCGAAAAAGATTTTCAACAATTAAAACTAATAGAAAAAATGGTTTATGATTTTTCAATGGATATAAAAATCGAACCTGTTGAAACCGTTAGAGATTCCAATGGACTAGCCCTTTCCAGTAGAAATCATCTACTTAATAAAGATCAAAGAATTTCAGCACAGGCTATCAACAAATCATTGGAACTTGCTATTGCAGCTTTTAAAAAAGGCCAAGTAATTACTAATGAAGTTTGTAAAATTGTGATAGATTACTTAGATAAAATAGAAGGAATTAAATTAGAATATGTGACAATAAGAACCTTGGATACTTTTAAAGAAATAAAATCTATCAAAGTTCCTTTTGTCATTCTAATTGCAGCATATGTTGGAGACATAAGATTAATTGATAATTATGTTTTTAGATAATTAAGATGAAGAAAAAATTAGATTTAATTGGCATAAAAAAATTTAAGAAATCTAAAGAAAAATTGGTGATGATTACTGCTTATGACTATGTTAGTGGATACATAGTTAATGAATCATCAGCAGATATAATACTTGTTGGTGATAGCTATGGAATGACTACTTTAGGATACGATAAGACTAGTTTAGTTTCATTGGAAGACATGGAAAGAGCTACTCTTTCAATTAATAAGGTTAAACTTAAAACCTTTTTAGTAGCAGATCTTCCTTACAAAACATACGAAACCTGTGAAGAAGCTTTGAAAAATTCAAAAATATTAATCAAGTCCGGAGCAGATGGTATTAAATTAGAGGGTGGTAAAGATAAAAAAGAAATAATAGAATATCTTACTAAAAATAATATAAAAGTAATGTCTCATATTGGTATTATTCCGCAGAGTATCAAATTTAATAAAGATTACAAAATTCTAGGAAGAAATAATGAAGAATATAATCATTTGTTTGAAGATGCTTGGGAAGTTCAAAATGCGGGTGCTTTCGCAGTTGTCTTAGAACTTATTGAACAAAAATTAGCTAAGGATATTACTTTAAGTTTGAATATTCCTACTATAGGTATTGGATCAGGTTCATATACGGATGGGCAAGTACAGGTTTTTAATGACATAATTGGTTACAGCCCCCATCCATTACCAAATCACGCAAAAACTTTTTCGAATTTATTTGAATCAGCATCAGAAGCAATATCTAAATATATTTCTAGTATTAAAAGTTAAATATTTAACTATTCAATCAAAGATTTAGCCTTGGATTTGGCCATTGTTTTGTAACTTTCAAACCACTCATTTTCAATTTTTTCTTGATTATCTTTGATGAAGTTTTCAAGATTAGAAATGGATTCCTCAGTTTTCTTTTCTAGTTCTTTCTGCTTTTTGGCCGCAGCTTCTTTTGATTTTATTACTAAAGCATCCTTAAATTCTTCAGGCTTAGACTTAAATATGGATCTATATTGATTCATCGTTTCTCTTTCAATCATTGCAACTTCGACGCCTTTTTTCAAATTAAAACAATATTGTTTGTCCTTGTAACAACTTTCTAATATGGCATTTATAGATTTAATATAATTACCTATCCAGTGCACCTTGAAATTTTCATTAAAAATTGATTTATAAGCTGCAATACCGAAATTATCAGTCGATATATTGTAATTTTGCTTCCCTTCACTTGATATTCCAAGCGCTATTCCAGCATGTTCATATTCAAATAATAATCCAGGGATACTAACTATAGGGTCATCAGGAAAATAAATTCGATAATTATCAGGTACATATTTTTCCATAACTTTTCTAAAATCTTTATTACCTACCCTTGGAGAGCCGAAAGTAACAACAGATACGTCATATTTATAATTAGATGATAGATCTAGTGCAGTTAATGTTGCTAATGCTGAGCCCAAACTATGTCCAGATATGATGAATTTTTTACTTTCAGTTCGTGCTGCAATATTTAATATTTTATTTCTAAATCTAGTATATTCGGTATCAAACCCTCTATGAATCAACACTGAATCTGAATTTTCTCCATCATACCATTCAGGTGAAATTAAAGCTCCATCTAGGTCCGTTAACACATTTTTTGTAAAATCTGATCTATCTCCACTTGTAGATCTGTAAATAATAAACATCATGTCATTTTTAGTTGATACAAGAGCTCTCCCTCCACTTAAATCTATTGAAACTTTATCGTCTCCTGATTTTTCGGATGCTTCTACGTATCCATCATAAACATCATAGCCTTTTTTCTTTAATTTGGATTTGGTCTCTTTGAATTCATTTAATACAAGATAGTTTTGCAACATAATATCGGGTAGAGTATTTTCAAAACCTAGTTGTTGGAGAGTTATAGGATCACTATAAAGTTTTGACTCTTTACTTATAGCGCTAGTCGATGAAGATTCTTTATTTGATACTTTAGATGAAATTTCAGATGCAGCCGAACACCCAAATAAAGCCAATATAACAAAAAACAATAATAATTTTTTTAACATATCATTCTCCAAAACCATTTTGTATATCAAGTCATTATATCCCATTTTAAAAAAAAATTATAAATTTTTTGGGATGGGTTTTTTGCAGGAAAAGAAAATAATTGAAGTTACTAGCATTAACCCAAGTCCTATCCACCAAATACTTTGATATGATCCTGTTATGTCTCTAACATATCCAGAAATAGGAGCACCTAAACCACCAATTATCAAAATTATTGGGGTAGCTTTCCCTCTTATTTCTCCCACGTTTTCTCTACCAAAATAATCTGCCCAAATGAAAGAGTGAATAAACATTAGGCCTCCAATCCCTAATCCGAAAATTGCCATAGATATAAATATTGCTGTAAAAGAATAAGCGTAGATAGTTAGTAAGCTAGCTATTGATAAAAGTAAAAAAGCTATGGTTCCTAAAATTCTAATATTAAATTTATTTACTAAATTCCCCATAAAAAAAGTACTTATACCTGCACAAACTGCATCAAAAGCAGTTGCCAAAGCTATAAGTTGAGGCTCAAGACCTCTGTCCATAAATGCAGGGATTCTGTGAATTGCAATTGTTCCAGTAGCCACAGAAATCGCTGTTAAACAAAAGGTGATTTTCCAGAACACTTGTGTTTTTATGGCATCTTTTGTAACCCATGAAAATTCTTTTACATTTGAGTTTTCTGTTATTTCTGAAGTGATTCCATCAGGCTTTTGATTTATATCTTCTGGCTGTCTACGAAGAATAAGAAGTGAAGGAGGAACAACGATTATTATTGCAATAGCTCCAAATATAATCCAAGTGTTTCTCCAACCATAAATATCTATAAAAAATTGAGTAAGAGGTACAAAAATCATTGCACCAATAGGAACTCCTAATGACGCTATTGCCAGTGCTTTTCCTCTTTTTTCTATAAACCATTTTGTTATTGGGACAGTGGTAATTAGAGCCCCAGGGCCGCCCATCCCGGCAATTCCCATTACTCCAAAAATTGCAATCATCATATAACCTGATGAATTGTAACCGAGTAAGATCAAAGAAATCCCAACAACTATTATTGATACCGGTAACAGGATTCTTGAACCATATAAATCTATCCATTTGCCTATCCAAGGACTAGTGATTCCTGAGACGATTTGTCTTGAAGTAGTTGCCCACCCAAAGAAAGACCTTCCTATTAAGAGTTCATCTCCCATTGGTTTTATGAATAATCCAAAATTTAAACTTCCTAAAGCCATTGATAAAGATGAAGTTACAGCCATAACTATAACAATATTCCAGCCGTAAAAATACTTGGGTTTAGAAAAAAAATTATTCACAACAAATTAAACTTATTTTGTTGTAATCTTTATGTCAATTGTGCTGATAGTTGAATTAAACTAATAACAGAAATATTATTATTGATTTTCGTGTAAGGTATTGTATGTTGAATAAGTCGACGTTTATATAACTTATTATTTAACAAAGAAAGAGTATACTACTTTGTCTAAAATACAATTTAATCCTTCAAAGAATAAATTTATAAGATATCTCTGGATAAGCTTAGGTTCTATCTTTGTAGGTATAGGTTTTGTAGGAGTATTTGTTCCAGGTCTTCCTACAACTATTTGGTTAATTTTGGCAGCTGGGTGTTACATCAGGTCTTCTGAAAGATTGTATAAGTGGTTAATTGAAAATAAAATATTTGGTAAATACATAAAAAATTACTATGATGGTCTAGGAATGCCTAGAAATTCGAAAATTCTAGCTATATCCTCTATAACTTTATTTTGTACTTTAGCCATTATTTTTTTTATAAGTATTATATGGATTAAAATTATAGTTTTTTTTGTAGGTATTTCAGGTATTTTGTTTATTCTCTTAAAAGTCCCAACTCAAAAATAATTTTCATTGTAATTAACTATTGACAATTAAAAAAAGACCATTGTATGCTTAACAGGTACACAATATTGTATACCAAATAAGGATACAATATTTTATCAAAATGATTTTATGCAATTTTTCAAGGAGATAATTTGAATGGAATTGACAAATAGATTTGTTTTGAGATTACTTATTTTTCTTATGACACCAATTTTAATCTTTGGTTGTACAAGTGAATCAGAATTGACAGAAACAAAAAAAGATTTGGTTATTTATTCGGGAAGATCTGAGTCACTGGTCGGGCCAATAATTGAACAGTTTTCAGAATTATCAGGAACTCCTGTACTGGTAAAATATGGTAAAACAGCAGAAATGGTCAGTTTATTAAATGAGGAGGGAAATAAAACTCCTGCTGATGTATTCTATGCACAGGATCCGGGTGGACTTGGTGCTGTTATTGATATGCTTGATTCTATGTCGGCGGAAATCTGTGATATTATTCCTGAGTGGGCGGTTTCTCCAAAAGAATATAACATTACCGACCATACTATGAAATGTAAATGGATAGGAATAACAGGAAGAGCAAGGACACTTGTATATAATCCAAATGTTTTAAGTGAATCTGAATTACCAATCTCAATGATGGATTTAACTGATCCTAAATGGAAAGGTAAGCTAGGTTGGGCACCATCAAATGGTTCCTTTCAAGCTATGCTAACAGGAATGAGATTAACCTGGGGAGAAGATAAAACTAAAGAATGGTTACTAGGTATAATGTCAAACGAACCAATTGTTTATCCTAAAAACACTCCTCAAGTTCAATCTGTCGCTGATAAAGAAATTCAAATTGGCATGGTAAATCACTATTATCTACACAGATTCATAGCTGACAAAGGAGAAAATTTCCCCGCCAGAAATCATTATCTTAATAATGGAGATATTGGTTCAGTAATTTTAGTATCTGGAGCAGGAATACTTGAAGCATCAGATAATAAAAGTAGTGCTGAAAAATTTATGAAATTCATTACTTCGAAAGTGGCTCAACAATATTTTGCTTCCCAGGTATATGAATATCCATTAGTCACTGATGGTGTAAAACCTAATAGAATGCTTAAGGACCTAGAGTCCTTAAATAAACCTGAAATAGATATTTCTCAATTAGGAGATTTAGAAGCTACTCAATCTTTATTAATAGAAGTGGGTGCTCTTGAATAAATAATTTTTGAACTATTATCAGCCTATTATTAACCGACTTATCTTCTAATCATTTTGAGTCGGTTAAATTTTTATTTTATGTGTAGTATAATTGTTTGTTACAGAGACATTATTGATGTATAAACTTGCAATAGGAACTATAGGGATTATTTTAATTTTACTAGCTTTGTATATAGCAGTAATAGTCAGTCTTATTTTATTTGATTCAAAGGTTGATATTGATTCAAAAATTGATATTAAACGATATTCAGATGAAATAAATCCCATACCATTCCAACATGTTCAACCACCAATGCCATTCCAACATAATCAACCACCAATGCAATTCCAACATAATCAACCACCAATGCCATTCCAACATAATCCAATGCCTATTACTCCTAAAGATTGGAAATGGAATGAAAAAGAAAAGGGTGATCGTCGACCTTCTATAGAAATGACTGTCGAAGATTTTGACAAACTAATATCTGAACTAAAATTAGAACAAAAAATGTTAACTAATCAATTAGAAATTGAAATATCTCGCTTTGAATTAGAAATCGATCATTTTAGTAAACAAAAAGATAAATTGAAGTAAGAAAATATTAGTTATCTATCTAGAATATTTACAGTTTTAGTTTTTTCATTAAAGCTGATAACTTTTCTTATTTCAGGTTTTCTCAAAATAAGTGCGATCCAAATTGGTGCCCAAAGAAATCCAGTCAATATAGATACTATTGCATGTATGATGTGAGACATTTCTTTTTGTTTTGAAACTATCACCAAATCTTCTTCTTCAAGATCTATAGACCAACCAGCAATAGCATATGCTATTTTTGCCTGCTTTAATGTTTTATAAGTTATTTCTCCAGAAGCCATTTTGTCTCCTCATTAATAAATGTATTTTCATTAACCATTATATAGATAGAAATGACTATTTCATTTGCCCAAAAATCTTCTTAAGGGATTGTCTGTTTTTTTTACTTTTATCATTATCATCTTCGGGTAAGATAGGATTTTGCTCATTATTGTCAGTTTTCATATCAAACATTCTGCCATCTTCGTATAGTTTCCAATCATGAGTCCGTAAAAATCTTTGTATTGGTTTAGCATTTCTTCCTCCTGGATCAAAATGAAAAAATACCCAATCTCTAGAGTTCCCTTTTTTCCCCAATAGTTGAGGGTAAAAAGATCTCCCATCAATTATATAATCTTTAGGAATATCAATTCCTGCGGCTTCAAAAATAGTGGGTAAAAAATCTGAACTGTCTACTAGATCAGAACTAACTAATGAACTAGGTATTTTATTTTTCCAATTGCAAATTAATGGAACATGCGTACCAGTGTCGATAGTTTTTCCTTTACCTCCAGGAATTTCAATATCACCCATAAAAGAAGAAACTTCTATTGGAGAACCATTATCCCCTAGATAGATAATTAAAGTGTCTTCCCTAATTGATAATTCATCTAGTTTATCCACTATTCTTCCAACTACTTGATCATGATACTCAACCATATCTTTATAATATTTACTATCATCATCCCATCCTTCTAATTCATCCCAAGTTTTACCACCCAAGGTTTTATTTGATGGAGGTGCAAATGATGCAAATTCTTCACTATCAGGAGTTGGTTCTAAAGGTCTATGTGTTAATGTCATTGGAAAATATACAAAGAAAGGATCTTCTGAATTCCTATCAATAAAATCTAAAATATAATTACAAAATATATCTTCGCCATAATTTCCTTCAGTTATTTTTTTGGATAAATATGATCCATTTTCATATATTATTGGATCTTTATATCTTGAACCTTTTTCTTCCGTTTGATGAGCATGCCATACACAAAATTCATCGAATCCAGCATCCTCAATCTTTTGTCCTTTGTTCCTTTCTTCGGGCATTTGATCTGGAGGATTATATGAATATAACTGCCATTTGCCAGATATTAAGGTTTTGTAACCATTTTCAGAAAACATATGACCAAATGTCTTTTCTTCAGGATGCATTAATCCAAATCCTAAATAATTTCTAAAGTTATATTTTCCTGTCATAAGCTGAATACGAGTGGGGGTACATAGAGGTTGAACATGTGCATTTTCAAATCTAATTCCAGTTTTGGCTAATTGATCTAATATGGGTGTTTTATATGATGTCCCACCATTTGAACCTATTACTTCATATCCTAAATCATCAGAAAGAATCAATATAATGTTTGGTTTTTTGTTCATTTTTTTCTCCATTTTTATCCTCTTTCTCCTTTATCGTATTCAGCATACATATATGGATGATTATCATCAAAAGATGTTAAAGGTTTTGGGTTATTTTTTCTCCCTGGTGGTCTTACTTCATTACCGACAATACTTAATGATTTATCTCCCAATTCTTTTCTGAAACTATCTATATAAGATAATAATTGATTAACTAAATTTTTATTTTCATTAAATAAATTATTACTTTCACCTATATCTTTTTCTAGATCATATAATTCATTCACATTATTACCCTCTTTTTTAATATGAAGTTTCCAGTTCTTATATCTAATAGCTTCTAAATTATCTTCATTATAATAAAAGAAAATGTCTCTGTTAGAAGATATTTCATTTGAGAAAAATAGATCTGACATTTCTATTCCATCAATTTTTTTCACAGGTAATTCTCCACCTATTAATTTTGTTATTGATGGTAAAAAATCCATTGTTGTAGCAATTTCATTACAGACTGAACCAGCCTCTACATTACCAGGCCATCTGATTATGCATGGGACCCTTTGACCACCTTCCCAAGTTTGACCTTTTCTTCCTCTTAAATCCCCATTGCTTCCACCTTGATTTTGTAACCTTGAGCCATTATCACTTGTAAAAATAACTATGGTATTCTCATCAATTCCTAACTCTTTTAATTCATCAAAAATTACCTGAGTTGACCAATCTATACTTGCTACACATGCACCATAATCTCCATTTTTAGATTCATTTACAAATTTTTCAGCAGCATAAAGAGGTAGATGAACTTGCATGTGAGCCAGATATAAGAAAAAAGGTTTGTCTTGATTATTCCTTATAAATCTTACTGCATCTTCTGTGTATCTCTCGGCAATGGATCTCTGATCAGGTTGTTCTTGTATTACTTCTTTATCTCTAATTAATGGAAGAGGAGGCCTGTCCCATTCAGTAACTTTTGCAAGAGTTGAGTCCTCTGGGTAGTAATCATCTATTTCTTTTTGTATACCCATATCATTACTGTAGGGAATTCCAAAGTAAGAATCAAAACCATGATTTGTTGGAAGAAATTCTTCTTGATCACCACAATGCCATTTACCTATAATTTTTGTGCTATACCCTGATTTTTTTACAATTTTTGCTATTGTATCTTCTTCTGTATTAAGACCTATTCCTTGTCCTGGAAACAATACCCTAAGACCGTCAAAGGTTCCAAAACTAATCCTTTGAGGATAACAACCCGTCAATAGCGAAGCTCTAGATGGAGAACATACAGGAGAACTTACATAGAAATCTAAAAACTTTTTCCCCTCATTAGCCATCTTATCTAAGGTAGGGGTTTTATTTTTTTTTGACCCAAAGCATCCTAAATCGCCATAACCGAGATCATCAGCAAAAATGATTATTATATTTGGATTATTTTCTTTGGAAGTAATGATAGCTTTCTATTTTTGATTTATAATTATCTTAGATTTTTATATTATTAAAAGTGAGATATCTATGGATAAAATACTAAGTTTTTATGAATTTANTTTTTTTGATTTATNTCAAGTTAAAGAAAATCAAAAGAAATTATCGNTTGAGTGTAAAAAACTTGATATTAGAGGAACAATTATCTTAGCTGAAGAAGGAATCAATGGAACTATTTCAGGAACTNTGGAAAATATTGATTNNATNANTGTTTTTTTATCTAAAATTGGTTACAAAGCGAATATTAAAACTTCATATTCAAAAAANACNCCATTNAAAAGATTAAAAGTGAAAATACAAAATGAAATAGTTACNTTTAATCAANTNGGNNAATTTGCATCAAANACTGGTNANTTTATTGAACCCGAAGAATGGGATGATTTTATTCANAGTGGAGATGTAAANATTGTAGATGTAAGAAATTTTTATGAAACAGTTATAGGAAAGTTTCCTAATTCNNTAGATCCACAAACTGAAACGTTTACAGAATTNAANNATTTTNTTGATANNGAACTTATTAAGTNAAAGNANAAAAAAATNGCAATGTATTGTACAGGTGGNATTNGATGCGAAAAAGCTTCTTCTTANATGAAAGATATNGGNTTTGAAAATGTNTTTCANCTAAAGGGTGGAATTATTAATTACTTAAATNCTAAGGANAANNATAATGGNGTTTGGGAAGGAGAATGTTTTGTATTTGATGAAAGAGTTTCNCTNGATTATGGTTCTGAANTTGGTAANTTTGAATTATGTCATGGATGNAGNAATCCAATNGATGAATCTGATAAANAATCTATTTATTTTGAAGAAGGCGTNAGTTGCCCNAATTGCATNAATATTAGAAGNGATAANCAGAGGAANAGATCNAGAGAGAGACAAGCTCAAATGCAATTTGTTAAAAAAATGAANAAATCTTCTTCAATAACTTTAGAGAGGATTTACTCCCCCTTGAAAACAAAGATTGAACATCAATANCAANACTGATNNTAATAGAAGTCCAAATNNTANACCAAATATTATTTTTGAAANGTATATGATTATTNTTTTTTGTTNTTCTTTCAAATTAACTCGCTCTTATTAACTCTCCATTATATAAAAGAGTTTCTTTACCTNNTATTACAGATTTTTTACCATTAACAAAAACAAATGATATACCATCTGGTCCATTTTTTGGGTTTGTATANGTAGCATTGTCTTTTATTTCACTTTCNTTGAAAATGACCAAATCTGCGAAATTATTCTCTTTTATNAGACCTCTATCTTTTATATTGAATTTTTTAGCAGGCATTTCNGTCATTTTATGTATNGCATTNTCAATTTTTAANGATTNTCTTTTTTTTACGTATTCTTCGAGTATCCTNGGGTAAGTTCCCCANGCTCTTGGATGCGGTTTNGATCCNACATCAANNCCATCTGTNCCTATCATNACCAANTTATGTTGNANTATTTCAACAACNTCTTCTTCTTTCATTCCAAAAGCTGCAACTAAAATTTTATCTGAAACATCAATTAATTTTTNTACAGTTTCTTCAGTAGGAAGATCNTAAAAATTTTGNATGTCTTCAAGAGTTTTNCCTTCAAGNCTTTCTTCTCCNGGAACNGAACATAGTAAAACTTCATTNCTAGTAGATTTACCCATAGGACTATATTTACTTGANTCATCAAAAGTNCCATTAATATANAAAGCTTTAAGCATNGTTGATCTTGCCGTATAAGGATATTGGTCAGCAGTAATATCAATTCCATTAAGATTGTGATTCTCAATAATTTCTAATGCTTTTCCTACTTTTCCCCAGTTCTCCTTTCCAACTGATTTTAAATGAGAAATTTGTATTTTTGTTCCAGCTTTAGTACCAATATTNATAGTCTCAGNAATTGAATGGAATAATTTTTCTGCTTCATTNCTCATATGTGATACATATACTCCATTATATTTTNTTAGNGGTTTAGTCAGATTGATAANTTCTTCTGTATTGGAATACCNCCCAGGTTCATAAACTAAGCCTGTAGAAAAACCTAAACAACCTGCTTCCATTCCTTCTTCGACAAGATAGATCATTTTATTAAGCTCNTCTGAGTTNGGTATTTTCTTATTTATTTCATTTAAAATGGCTCTNCTTATTGTATGATGNCCAATTAGTACTCCGACATTGATTGANGGAGGATTNTTTTCNATGAGNTCAAAAAAATCTGCGAAATTATNCCATTTATNTTTNAGTGAATCGACCTGNTATAANGCTGACATTTGTTCTTTAGCAGCTNCNTATGGAGAAATNCCAAATCCACAGTTTCCNACAATCATNGTAGTNATNCCTTGAAGGATATTATGAGTTATTTTCCTTTCAGATAATATTTTAAAATCATCATGAGAATGGACNTCTATGAANCCAGGACANACAATACTATCTTTTGCATTTATTNNTTCTTTACTTTCAGCATTAGAGAGTAGNCCTATAGTATNTATTTTTNCNCCTATAATTCCTATATCACCTTTATAAGATTTTTTNTTACTACCATCTATAATGNTTCCATTAGTAATTAANGTATCGAACATNTAATGAAATTTTCCTCTACCAAGTATTGGTACTACTTCTTCTANTTTATTATTCTTATGTACATAGTAATTCTCATGAAGATTTATTGTTGTATCTGAATGCTTTGGTCTNANNAATACNTTNTCTCCAATTTTTATATCCACATCNGTTTCCAAAATACATTTACAATGTTCTTCAGANAAGCTTANTAGTTTTATACCCTTTGGGAAAATTACTTCTGGTAATCCTTGNTCATTTGAAACTGATTTNAGACCACAATCAATTACTATTCTATTNTCCCTTTTAGAAACGACTGTAGTTATNAGTGANAGNGCAGGAGTGAAATCATTAAANATCTTTAAGTAATTCCCATCCATAAATATATANGATCCACATTGNAGCTCAGTAATTCCTTCNATCTTTCCTGTGATNTTGTAAGTTCCNGTTCCACANGCAGATACTATGTTTACNTCAATTCCATTTTTTTTAAGTAAATTNGCTGAGTTAAGAAGTTTATTCATAGCTTGAGTTGTGTNATNTACNCTTTCTTCGTANTCACTAATGTTNACTGTATGTCCTTCNTAACCCATTACTCCNTCAAACTNTAGNCCNGGACTATCAATAATTTTTTTTGCGAAATCAACTATCTCTTCAAGTTCTACTCCACATCTATCCATACCCACATTAACTTCAATNANGACACTTAAGANNNGATTATTTTCTGAAAATATTTTTGATANTTCTTCCACATTNGACAAATCTTCCACNGCAATAATAATTTTTGANTTCTTTGATGCCTNAATTAATCTATTTATTTTTTTTGNNCCAACTATTTGATTTGGNATCAATATTTCTGGTANACCATTTTCTGCCATGANTTCTGCTTCACCNAATTTTGCNCAACATATACCTATTGCTCCNGCTTTAATCTGCTTTTTAGCCCAATAAGGACTTTTGTTTGTTTTTGAATGAGGTCGCATTGATACATTNTTTTCATTTGCNAATTTTTGCATTTTGTTGATATTGNTTTCTGCNATGTCTAAATCAACAATTATGGAAGGNGTATCTATCTCTTTGATATTTATACCTTTTTGATAGAATTCATTATTATTNGTCATTATTTCCNCTTTCAATTNNGTAAATAAGNTTTTATCACCTTANTGNTAATGATATTTATTATTATCATTAAGAAGAAAATNAAAATAAATAGTTTTAAATAGNAAATTGAGTAATAATTCAAANNCATTCACAATTAAATTNAANANGATTTTAATTTTTATAGTAATAATTTTACTCATAATCAACTTGGTTTATTTTAGATTTTTTTGAAAATGAAAACTACAAAAAGAAAAATAGGAATAATAGGATTTGGTAATTGGGTAATTGAAGCTTACTTACCAACACTGAAAAAATTAGACAATTCTATTATAAAAAGTGTTGCTTGCCGTAGTACTTTAACTATGAAAAAAGCAGAATTATTGGTTCCAAAAGAATGTTTTATTACAAATGATTATAAATTACTCCTTCAAAATGAAGAAATAGACTTGGTTATACTTAGTGTTCAAGATGAATATCACGGTGAAATCATGAAAGAAATTATCAAATCTGGTAAAGATTGTATATTTGAAATGCCTATATCTAACAATTATGAAAGTTCTAAGAAAATTATAGAAAGGATGAATAAAAACAACAAATATTTTCCCAATCTAGAACTGTCTTATTTGCCTATAATTGAGTATCTTAATAAATTGATTATAAATAAAGAATATGGAAATTTGCTAAATATTGATTTGAATCTTGATGCTTCCTGGGGACCAGTTGATGGGAAAATAAAAAGCGTATTCTCTATTTCTCCTTGGTATATTGATACTTTAAATAAAATCACTGGAAAAATCCCTAAGAGAGTTTTAACAATTGGAGAAAAAAGACCACAAAATTATTCTCAATCAAGAGCAAAGATTATTTTGGATTATAAAGATCATTGGGGACAATGGACATTTAATCTTGAATCAAAGAAAGAACTTTCTGTAGAAGTTACTTTACTATTTTCTGATGCAGAAATTACAGCCAATTTATTCACATCAAGTATAGAAATACGTAGCAAAAAACAAAAAGAAAAGAAAATAAATGTAGACTTTAAGAAGCCTGTTATAGGGTGGCCAGGCATGATTGAATTTATGGAATTTGTTTTTTCTACTAAAGATTTTTCTAATGCAAATACAAATACCTTATTGAAGATATCAAAATCTCTTGAAGATTCGTTATATTCAAATGATTGGATTGAGGTGTAATACAAATGAGAAATAAAATTATCAATCTTCTATTCATATCAATATTTTTTTTAATTAGTTGCTCCAGTGAAGAAGCTATTTCTGATATTGAAGAAAAAGAATATATCCATCATGTTTCTAGCTTTTCTGTATCTGGAGAGAAACTCAGTATTTTTGATCCAGCCTCTGAGATTGATTCCACTCAAGGAAAACAATCTCCCAAAATAAATTATTTATTAGAATCTCAAAACGTTTATATTAATTATCCTGATGAAAGACCAACTATCTTTTTATTTGTTGCACATTGGTGTCCATATTGCCAAGATGAGATACCGATTGTAAAAAATTGGATACAAAATGAACAACTTTTTGAACAAGGAGTAAATATTGTTTTAGTAGTTACTAATATCAATCCAGATAAATCTAATTACCCACCAGATTTATGGTTAAATAGAGAAGAATGGGAATTTCCGGTTATTTATGACGACAATTTCAATACATTTGGGAAATATTTTGGTGTTCCAGCATTTCCATATTGGGTATTCACTGAACCAGATGGAACAATTGCTTTTAGGTTTGCTGGATCACTTTCTGAAGAACAATTATTAAATATCATTGATCTAAACTAAGAATGATTATTTTTATTCTTATAAATACTGAATTATTCTGATCTTTAACCTGTAATTCTCCTTTAAATGTCTTTTTTTTTACCTAAACCGGTTGATTAACGTATTTTTCGTGTACAATGATACAAATAGATACGAATATAGGTATCTATTTTTTAATACGGAATAAAAACTAGAACTACGGAGGATAAGTATGTTTAGAAAATTCCAGTATGGACTTGTATTGGTTGCAATGCTCTCATTGGGTATCGTAGCTATGTCTTGTTCAGACGATGAAGCGGAAACAACAACTGCTGCACCAGCTGCTAAAGCTGCACCAGCCGCCGCTGCACCAGCTGCTAAAGCTGCTGCACCAGCTGCTAAAGCTGCCGCACCAAAAGTTGTTGAAACTTCTAAAACCTCAAAAGCTGCAACTGCAGAAGACCAAGCTGCAGGATTAGGAGAGGGAGATGTATCATGGCCTAGCTTATCTGATAGTATGCCAAGTTCATTCAGTGAATCTCCTTTATGTGCTGCTCAAGCAGCAGCTGGTGAAATACCTGCACTTGAGGATAGATTACCTGAGAATCCACTTGTAATTCAGCCTGCCGAAAGTATCGGTGAGTATGGAGGAACATGGTATAGAGGATTTACAGGACCAGCAGATGGACAGAATATGGAAAGACCTATGAAAGACCATTTGCTATTTTTTGGTACTAACATGACAGATGTTCAAGCTAACATTGGAGAAAGCTGGACTTCTAACGCTGATGCTACAGAATTCACAATAACTCTTAGAAAAGGGTTAAAGTGGTCAGATGGTGATGATTTTACCACTGCTGACATTATGTTCTGGGTTGATAACATGTTATCTGATGAAGATCTAAACCCTGCTCCGCCTGCATGGGCGAAGTCTGGTGGAGAACTTCTAACATTTAAAGCGCTAAGCGATGAAGTAATTCAAATTAATTCAAAAGAACCTTATGGTCTATTGATAACTTTGATTGCTTCCGTTGTAGTTGCTGGACCTCACACAAGAGGTGACGGAGGAGATGGACTATATGCACCTAGTCATTACCTAAAGCAATACCATCCTAACTTTATTGATGGTGGAGTAGCTGCTGCAAATGCTGCTGCTGAAGCTGCAGGATATGACAACTGGGCTAAGTACTTCTTATTCAAGAACCATGCTAATGCAAACCCTGAATCTCCAATGATGACTGCATGGAAGGTTACACAAGCTATAACTACAGAACAATGGGCGTTAGAGAGAAATTGTTTCTACTACGGTGTTGATACTGAAGGGCAACAACTTCCTTACATGGATTATGTTGTTCTAGACTTAGCTGAAAACCTTGAAGTTTTGAACCTTAAGGCGATTGCTGGTGAATATACAGTACAAGGTCGTCACATAGACTTGTCAAAACTTGCTGTGTTCAAAGAAAATTCTGACAAAGGTAACTACAGAATTCAATTCTGGAGACAACCTGAAAGTGGAATTGCTAACCTGTACATTAACGAAGACTGGGGAAGAGGACCTAATGGTGAGCCTGAATTAGCTTCATTCTTAACCAATGCCGATTTCCGAGCTGCTTTGTCAATGGGTACAGAAAGAGACGAAATTAACGAAGTATTCTTCCTTGGATTAGGTGAAGTTGGTGGGCTTTGTGCCGGCTGGGATGATCCTAACAACCCTGGAAAATACATTGGTGAAGATTTTGTTCAGTTCAATCCAGATGAAGCTAACAAGATTCTAGATGGACTTGGACTAGATAAAAAAGACTCTGAAGGTATGAGATTAATGCCTAGTGGTACAAAACTTGTGATAACACACAGTGTTGCTGTTGCTGCGTTCGAAGACTATGAAGGAATTAACGGAATGGTTATTGAACAGTGGAGACAAAACCTTGGTATTGATGGTAAATTAGATGCTAAAGAGAGAAGTCTTTGGTCAGGACAAATCGACGCTATGGAAGCTCAGCTTAACAGCTGGGAATCATCTGGACGAGCTGGAGCTATCATAACACCTGGACATTTAGGTGTAGTTGATGCTAGTGGATTTATTGCTCGACAGTCAGCTATAGATCATTCAAATGGTATATATGCTGATGGATGGATGGGAGAGTGGCAACGACTTTATGATGAGGCTGTAAGTGATGGAGCCGCATATGCTGGAAACCTTCAGCGGGTTGTTGAATTAAACTGTGAGAATGTAAACCCAATCACAACAGTGATGAACAAACCTACATACACAGCTATAATTAAGAAGAACGTACATAACGTTCCAAACCCACTACCTTTCTCTTACCACTCACAGACTTCAGGAAATGGTTTTCCTGAGACTTGGTGGTTAGAAGGTGGAAACCAATAGTATAAAACAAAATTTATTTTGTTGAGTATTACGAATAAAAAGAGGACATCTCAAAGATGTCCTCTTTTTATATTGTTTTTTAAGTGATTTGTCTCATATAATCTTATTATGTTAAATTTCCTATTAAGAAGAACCGTGTTCATGTTCGTAGCACTTTTTGCAGTGTCGGTGATATCTTTCTTTATAATTAATTTACCTAAAGGAGATTATGTAACAGCTTATATTGCCCAACTTCAAGCTACTGGAAGTCTTGTTGATGCTGAAGAAGCATCAAATCTCAGAAAATTTTATGGTTTAGATAGACCTTTGTACATACAGTATTTCAAATGGATATGGCAGGTAATAGCTGAGCAAAATTTAGGCTTTTCTTTTGAATATAATCAGCCTGTTACGGTAGTTATTGCTGAAAGATTATTATTGACAATAATATTAGCTATAGCAACCGTTATTTTCATATGGATTGTTGCTATTCCTATAGGCATTATTTCTGCTGTTAAACAATATTCTGTTTGGGATTATCTTTTTACCTTTTTAGGTTTTATAGGGTTGGCTATTCCTGATTTTATGATTGCGCTTATAATGATGTATCTTTTTTTTGTATGGTTTGATTTTAGCCCAGGAGGTTTATTTTCGCCGGAATTTGCTCAGGCACCTTGGTCTTGGGCAAGATTAAATGATCTAATTCAACATATGTATCTCCCAATTGTTGTTTTAGGTACAGCAGGTACAGCATCTTTGATTCGAATAACTAGAGCTAATTTATTAGATGAATTAGCAAAACCTTACGTGGTAACTGCTAGAGCTAAAGGGCTTAGTGAGTGGAAAGTAATAGCCAAATATCCTGTTAGAATAGCATTAAATCCTGCCATTAGTTTAACTGCATATATTTTACCTTTTTTAATTTCAGGAAGTGTTATAGTAGGGGTAGTTTTGTCTTTACCTACTGTTGGTCCTATGTTGGTTAAAGCTCTTGTAGCTCAAGATATGTATCTTGGAGGAGGAATTATTTTACTTATAGGATTTATGACAGTCATTGGTACTTTTATCTCTGATTTATTACTACTTTGGATTGATCCAAGGATCAGATTTGAGGGAGAATAAAAATTAAATGAATTATTTGTCTAAAATAAAAAATAGATTGTTCAATAAAGAGATCCCTGAAGAAATAGATGAACCAATAATTCTGGATGATGTATCTATACAAATTGCCACACAAAGGCAGTTGATATGGAGAAGGTTCAAAAGACACAGATTGGGATTTGCATCTGCAATAGTTGTTCTTCTATTTTATGTTCTTGTACTTTTTGCAGATTTTTTCTCTACTTCCGTTCCTGTGCATTATGGGGCTGCGAGAGGTTTTATGCCCCCTCAAGGAATTAAATTTTTTCAGGAAGGTCAATTTATGAGTGTCTGTCAGGTTAATGGTGAAAGAGACATGGATACATTTCGTATGGTGCATACAGAGGATTGCAATGTTAGAGAGTCCGTAAGTTTATTTGCTAAAGGTTATGAATATAAATTGTGGGGAATATTTAAAACAGAAAGACACATTTTGGGTATGACCAATCCAGATGTCAATGTAGACGAATGGATCCACATAATGGGAACCGATAAACAGGGTAGAGATGTCTATTCAAGACTTATGCATGGAACCAGAGTATCTTTAACTATAGGACTGATTGGTGTTGCCTTGAGTATTGTTTTTGGAATATTTATTGGATCTATATCGGGATACTATGGAGGGCTTATTGATTCATTATTGCAAAGGTTTATTGAAATTATCCGTTCAGTTCCTACAATACCACTTTATATGGGTTTTTCATCAGCATTTCCAGAAGATTGGACGATAAATCAGGTTTACTTTATGATAACTATTATAATTTCTTTATTTGCATGGACAGATTTAGCCAGGGTTATTAGAGGACGATTCCTATCTTTAAGAGATGAGGATTTTGTTGTTGCAGCAAGATTAAATGGAGCTAGTACAATGAGAGTGGTTTTCGTTCACATGTTACCTTCATTTTATAGTCATGTTATTGCTCAAGCATCACTAGCTTTACCATTGATGATAATTACAGAAACTTCTCTTAGTTATTTAGGTTTGGGCTTAAGGCCACCAGCAGTAAGTTATGGTGTACTTTTAAAAGATGCTCAAAATGTCCAAGCAGTCGCACATAGTCCATGGTTATTCTTACCAGGGGTTGCCGTAATCGTGGTTATTTTAGCTTTAAACTTTATGGGAGACGGAATTAGAGATGCCGCTGATCCCTACCAAGAGGTATAAATTATGACAACAAAAAACAAGTTAGATAAAGAAACATCCATACTAGAAGTAAGAGGTTTGAAAACTTATTTTTATACAGCAGATGGTATTGTTAGAGCTGTAGATGGAGTTGATTTGGATGTATTTCCAAAAAGAACCTTGGGAATAGTGGGTGAAAGTGGCTGTGGTAAAAGCATAACTACTAAATCTATTTTACGATTGATTGATCACCCAGGTAGAATAATTGAGGGTGAAGTTAATCTCAAAGGAGATTCTCCTAAAGATACAGTGGATATAACACAATTAAAAAACAATGGTACTCAGTTGCGACAAATAAGAGGTGGAAGAATTTCCATGATATTTCAGGAACCAATGACTTCCTTTAGTCCAATACATACTGTTGGAAATCAAATAACTGAAGCTATAAGGTTGCATTCCAATTTAAATAAAATTGAAGCAATAGAATTGGCGGAAGATTGGCTTATCCGAGTTGGAATGTCAAATCCTTCTCAAAGACTTAAGCAATATGCTTTTGAACTTAGTGGTGGTCAAAGACAGAGAGCTATGATCGCTATGGCACTGTGTACGAACCCCGATGTATTAATAGCAGATGAACCTACAACAGCTTTGGACGTTACAACACAAGCTCAAGTTCTAGATTTATTAAAGGAAATGCAACAGAAAAATGGTATGTCTATAATAATGATTACTCATGATCTAGGAGTGATTGCGGAATTAGCTGATGATGTTGCTGTAATGTATTTAGGTAAAATCGTGGAAAGTGGTACGATTCGTCAGGTATTCAAAAATTCTAAACATCCTTACACTCAAGCTCTCTTAAGTTCTATTCCTTCTTTGGCTACAGGACACAGAGAAAGACTACCTATTCTTACGGGTACAATTCCTCATCCACAGGCTAGGCCAAAAGGATGTCCATTCAATCCTAGGTGTAAAGATTTTATAGAAGGAACATGTGAAATTAGCTTCCCTAAACAAGAAATAATAGAAGAAGGACATTTGGTTAATTGTCATCTTTATAATAAGTAGGTATTTATGTCAGCAACAAAAACAAAAAGTGAAAATATAGTAGAAATAAAAAATTTAAAGAAATATTTTCCTATAACTTCAGGTATTTTTCAAAGGGTCATAGGACATATTAAGGCTGTAGATGATGTTTCTTTTGTAATTCCTAGAGGAAAAACAGTTGGACTTGTTGGAGAATCTGGATGTGGAAAAACTACTATTTCTAAGTGTATTTTAAGAGCTGTTGATCCATCCTCGGGTGAAATCTATCTTAATACAGAAGATGGATCTAATAATGTTGCAGATATGCGAGAAAAGGAACTTAGGCCTTTAAGAAAAGAAATGCAAATGATTTTTCAAGATCCTTTTTCTTCATTAAATCCTCGCATGAACCTTTTTGATATAGTGAGTGAACCTTTGTTATTAAATGGTGTAAAAAGTAGAGTGGAGAGACAGGATCAAGTAGAAATACTTTTATCAAAAGTAGGGCTTAGACCAGAATATATGGTACGATTTCCACATGCATTTAGTGGTGGTCAAAGACAAAGAATTGGAATTGCCCGAGCTTTAGCTTTAAACCCTTCTCTAATTGTTTGCGATGAACCTGTTTCGGGATTAGATGTTTCTGTACAGGCTCAAGTTATAAACCTATTGATGGATTTACAAGATGAATTAGGATTATCATACCTATTTGTATCTCATGATTTAAGTATTGTTAGACAAATAAGTGATAGTATACAGGTAATGTATTTAGGAAGATTAGTTGAAAATGGAACTCCTGAAGAAATCTTTTCATCACCAAAACATCCTTATACAGAAGCTCTAATTTCAGCAGTACCACAAGCAGATCCAGATCTCGCTAAAAATCATCAAACCTTGATAGGTGAAATTCCAAATCCCGCTAATCCACCTGATGGATGTTATTTTCATCCACGATGTGCCTATGCTACAGATGAATGTAAAACAACTAATCCTGGTTTAACTATTGATAAATCAGGTAGATCTTTTAGTTGTCATAATGCAAACGATATAAAACTTTCAGGTCTTATTTAATAACTATGTATTTTAAAATTACCTTATTGATTTTTATTCTTTTTTCCATTTTTTTTTCTTGTTCATTTGGTGAAAAAGAAGATTATTCACAATTAGAAGAATGGAGAGAAGAATTAAGAACAGAAATGATTCAATCAAGAAGAGATTTAATGTCTACAACTGATTTAAATATAAAATCTGAAATTTTTATTAATGAACACATAAAATTTTATAGTTGGTTAAGACCAAGGATTTCTCCTGAATTTATAGATTCAACTTGTGATGATCAGATGCTTAAAAAACTTCTTATACCTCAATTAGAACCAGTAAAATTACTCTTATCATTTAGTGAACCCAAAGATGATTTTTTTGAAATATACCCACTGCCACCGGAAATTTTACATATTTTAGGTCCTAATGATAAGGAAGGGATAGCAAATGATGAAATTGAATTGATTGATAAGAACAATCTAGAATGGACAGTCAGCTATTCAAGGGAACCTTTGAAATTAATAAAAAAAGATGTATGGTATATAATACCTACCAAAATGACGGAATCAGTATATAAGGGATGTAAATTATGACGTCAAAAGTTTTTTATACCAATAGGTACATTGATACAAAAAAAGGAAAAGTTATAGAACTTGATAGTGCTATCTTAATAGAAGATGAAATTATTGTAGCCATTGATACAAAAGAAGCTATTTCAAGCCATCCTNANTATNNTAATGCAGANAAAATNACNCTNAAAGGAACTGTTCTNCCNGGNTTAGTTGATAGTCATGTTCATCTNATAGGATTAGGCACNGGTATTGCNGGNGATGANCTAGTTAAATTAGATGACAATTTGTTAGCTATAAATGGGGCNCAAAATGCAAGAAAACATTTNGATTCTGGAGTTACAACTATTAGAGATTGTGGAGCTAANAATCAAACANCATANATGATTAAAAAANCNAAAGAAATGGGCTTNATNAATGCNCCAGATTTAATAATNGCAGGTAGACCAATAANTATTATNGGTGGACATTTGAACTGGTTTGGAGANGTNGCAACNGGAGTTGANGAATGTGTAGCATCTGTAAGAAGATTAGTAATGGANGGAAGTGATTTTATNAAAATCACAGCTACAGGAGGAAGTACAGGAACNTCNAGNGTAGATGTAAGATCATTTAATATTGAAGAAATGACTGCAATAGTAGATGAAGCTCATAAGTTTGGTATTCACACAGCTGCTCACTGNGTAAATATAGATGGAATTAAAACTGCAGTTGATGCAGGAGTNGATACAATAATTCATGGGAGNTTTATGAATGNAAGTGGGAATTTAGAATTCGATGAAGATTTAGCAAAAAAAATGTCAGACAATGGTATTTTTATAAATGCTACTTTGCATCAAGGAAGAGANAGAATTTGGNAACTTAAAGAANTTGCNAAAAATAAAAATTTNTCAGATTTAGAAAANNNTGAAATTCAAGCTTTTGAGGAAAATTGGAACGATTCAAAAAAAATGTGGAANAAAATTATGGATTCAGGAATTCAATTAGTTGCTGGATCAGATGCTTCTTGGCAACATTACAAATTGGGAGGNACTAGCTTTCAAGATGAAATTCATGCGCATGTTTCTATAGGAATGACTCCTATGGAAGCAATCCAATCAGGAACTATATANGCNGCNNAATCTTGTTGGGTGGATGAGAAAGTAGGATCTTTAGAACCTGGCAAGGNAGCNAATATTATTNCTGTAGANGGNAACCCTGAAAAAAACATTGAAGATTTACGAAATNTCAATTCCATTATTTATAGNGGCTATNTTCATAAATANNATTACTATCTAACTAGACGCCTGAATGGTTCTNTTAATATAGGTGCTTCCAAGAAATCTTCAAAGTTTGAATTCATNGCTTTTTCAATNACTTTTAANGTTTTCTCAATAGCATTTGCAGTAATAGTAATNTCCTCTTNGTTATGTGACATATTNGGATGGAAAACAGTAGTCATATGTATTCCTTGTTTAGCCATTTCTTGNACAAATAAAGTCTTTGCAAATGGNATNAATTCATNATCTANATTGAATTGAATTACNGGGCATGAATTTANTCCAGCCATTTCAACATCAACANTAGAATTAGNACAAATTTCNGATANTATTGATTTTANTTCNNTNCCGTAATCATCAAACCATTTTTCAGAATTATTTTTTAGNAAATATTCAATTGTNGCNTTTGATGCNGCTANACCTATANTGTCAGTCCAATATGTACTTGAGACAAACATTCTNTCAGCAGGTNCCATNGCTTCATAAGATCCTACAACTGCACCCATTGGATATCCATTAGACATTGCCTTAGCAAAAACACTCATGTCTGGAGTTACTCCAAGTCTTTTTTGGGCTCCTCCCACAGACATACGCCAACCAGAACTCACTTCGTCGAAAATAAACAAAGAACCATTTTTATTGGTCATTGATTTTACTTCTTCTAGATACCCTGTTACAGAATAATCAGATCTCATGGGCTCCATCATAACAGCTGCAACTTCATCTCCATGTTCATCAAGAAGACTTTTAAATTGATTTAGATCTCCATAAGTAAAAGGAATAGCTGTACCTTTTAAAACNTTCGGAACACCNATGGGNTCAATGCCNGCNAAAGGAAATCTNCCNTCTTCAGGNTTNACTAGATAATTAGCTGATTGATACCAATCATGCCATCCATGATATCCACTGAAAAGTATTTTATCTCTTCCNGTGGTTCCCCGAGCAATTCTTACAGCTACCGCACAAGCATCTCCACCACCTTTAGCATAGCGAACCATTTCNGCACTAGGAATTTCATTTATAAGAATTTCTGCCAATTCTATTTCTAATGNATTATTAATAGTATGGATACTTCCTTTATCAATTTGNNNTTTAACTGCATTATTAACATAACTGTGCGAATGTCCTAAAATTATTGCAGAAACACAATTCATCCAATCTAGATATCTATTCCCNTCNACGTCTGTAAAATAACCTCCTTTAGAACTTACTGCATATAGAGGATTAAANCCATGTGCAAATTGACTAGANCTTTTACTAATNAATTGTGTTTTNCCTGGGATAATTTTCTCTGCTNTTTTGTATAGATCTAGTGATTTTTGTATGTTATGTTTTTTCATATAAATTTCTTTTTTTNNAATATTTAATANTTAAGGTAAGGTTCANANATGAAAATCGCAATACTAAAGAAANCATATTGCATNGAAATTCAAGANGCAAAACTAAAAAATNATCTTGAACCTGATGAAATAAGAGCNAAAACTNTTATTAGTGCATTAAAACTNGGTACNGATNGAGGNAATTNTGAGGGNGCNGAAGATGTTCCAGGTGCACCTACTTATCCAAGNTGGGTAGGGGATTCAAATNTAGCCATNGTTGAAGAAATTGGATCGAATGTTNANCAGTTTAAAGTTGGAGATAAAGTNATTGCTCAACTTCCNCATCAATCAGAATGGATAGCTTCTGAAAATTCAAATGTTTGNGTTGTTCCTGNTGGGATAAAAGATGAAGANGCNGTTTGGGCTACTTTATACTCTTTAAGTGGATTTTGTTACACAAAAGGNGGATTTATTCCTGGTGAAAATGTTGCTGTAGTNGGGTTAGGAATATTAGGACTAGGTGCTATAGCACTTGGCCCTATCTATGGTGCAAACAAGACTATTGCAATNGGAAATAGTGAAATTAGAAATAAAATGGCTGAAAGTGTAGGAGCTGATCATTCTGTATTAAGTNATGATAAAAATTTAGAGGAAAAACTTAATGAATTTACAAATAATGAAGGAATAGATTTAGTTATTCTTACAGCAAATCCTTGGGATGCATATATTNCTAGTTTGAAAAGTGTAAGAAGTGGCGGAAGNATTGCAAACGTTGCNCTTTCAGGTCGAGGAGAGGAANCAACATCTTTTAATCCTTTCCCAATGGAACATTTCTATTTTAAGGGAATTAGTATCATTGCTGTAAGTGGAGGTTATCCTACAAATCCCAGAATGACTGTTTGGAAGACTCGTTGCCTGTCTATTCTTAATCTTATGAAGAAAAATAAATTGAACCCCAGTGTACTTAATACTCACAGAATGAATTTTACAAAAATACCTGAAGCATACGATTTAATGACTAAAAGAGATAAACAAATGCTTGGGGTTATTTTTGACTGGGAGATATNATATGTCATTAGATATTTCTGAAACCCTTGATCGAACCATAAAAAGTTGGATTAAAGAAAAATTACCTGTAACTGAAAAAGTTAAAATAAAAGAGAAGACAGTACATGTTGGTGATATTTCTAAAGAAGAAAAAGATGAGAGACCAATTTGGTTTTTTGATTATCAAAATGAAATTTATCTTGGATCAAATGAGAATGTACGAGAAGAAATTCTTGATTTGATTGATAGATTAGGTAGAGATATGATTTTTTCAGCCTTCGGTATGTATGAAATTTCTAGAATTACACATAAATTTGGCTATTACGTGTGGGGACCAAGTTGGTTTATGTTTGCTGAACAAAATCAGTGGATCAACATAAATAAATACAAAGTAGAAATTTTAAATCAAAAAGAAACTGAAAAACAATTGGATTTTGGAATATTTTGGCACAATTATAAAGACTGTATTCGAAGCTTCGTTGTAAAAAAGAATAAAAAAATCCTAGCTGCAGCAACATTATTTAAAATAAATGATAATTTTGCAGAAATAGGAGTAGATACACATCCCGAAGCTCAATTATCTGGACTAGGAAGTACAGTTTATTCTGCAGCAGGAACGTGGGCTTATGAAAATAATCTAATACCTTTTAGTTCAGTAGGACCTTGGAATGTACCATCTACTAGAACTCAATTAAAATGTGGTATGAAATATGTAGGTGTTGATATGAAAGGAACTAATACATTCAAAGTACCACCTCAAATTTTGGGTTCTCCAAGTAGAGAAATTAGAGTTGAAAATTACTATCCAAAATGGGCTTTTAACAAGGAAATATATTAAATGTATAAAATTGAACTGAAATTTTATACATTAATTAATAGATAAGAAGTGTGATTAATTTATATGTATTTTGTAAAATATAATTAAGTCTTCTCTAAGGGAATTTTATGAATTTATTTGAAATGGTAATAAAAAGCACTAAGGTTCTTCTAAAACCAAAAAACCTATTGTCAACATATAACCAAACAAAAATACGTTACCATATTGTAACTGAACCTTCATATAAAGAAATGCAGTTTGAAGGTAATGATTCTGTTATACGACATGGAGTGGTAACAGCTCAAACCCCTAAGGTTGTTACACCAGATTTTTTGTATAGAACTTCAGGTTTTGGTGATGATGCCAAAGAATATATTAAGGAATTAACCAAAATGATGGGTAAAAGTGAACCTGCTTTATTATATACCTATAAAAATGAATCCACAGATATGGAGATTGTAGCTGGTAATCCTATGGAAGTTTCAGAACGAATAAAGAAGCGGCTTGTTAACAATAATTCCAATCACACAGTTATTAGAGGAGTTAATGCATTGTGGGATGTATCGCTTTTGAAATTTATATTTGATTACACAAGAGAATCTTCTACTAATAATTTTGATGATTTAAGTAAATCTGGTTTGTTAGAAGATCAAAATGGAGTTCCAGTAGCGGTTCGAAAAAGGATCCAAGGTTTAATAAATGAAGCAAAAAAAGGTAATGTTAGAGCTAAAGATTTACATAAAGAATTGGATGAATGGGGGCTATTTAAAGAATATGAAGATGAATTTTTATCTTTATTCAGAAAATTAATCTAGTACACTTATTCTAATTCGCTTATTCATTTTGCCCTTACTTTCATGACCAGTTATCTTGATAAATCCAACTCTAGCGGTACTTGAAAGATGAGTACCTCCATCTGCCTGTAAATCTAAACCATTAATATTTATAGTCCTAATTGTTTTCAATGATTCTGGTAGTAAATTGACCTTTGTCCTGATTAGGTCAGGTATTTTAAAAGCTTCTTCTCTCGGAAGGAAATCTACAGTTATTTTTCTGTCTTTTTGTACTTCGATGTTTATTTTTGTCTCAATCTCTTCTGTAAGCTCTGCTGATAATGAAGGAAATTCAAAATCCATACGTCCTTTGAGAGGTTCCATATTTCCCCCAGTAACAGCTGCTTGATAATCTCTCCAAATAACACCGCATAGAATATGTAATGAAGTATGTGTTCTCATTAACTTATATCTTCTCTCCCAATCTAATATACAAGTTATTTCATCTCCAACTCTTAATTTCGATAAATCTGATTCACTAAGAAAATGAGCAATTTTTCCTTTTTGCCAATTAACTCTATTGATTTCGAAAGAATCTTTATCAGCTTTTATTAATCCAAAATCATTTGGTTGCCCTCCACCTCCTGGGAAAAAAATGGTTTTATCAACAACAAAATAATCTTCTAAGATTTCAACAATAGTAGATTTTATTTCTTTCTTGTATGCATCAATATTGTAAATTTGTTCAGTCATGTTTCTTAATTTCAATAACTCAATAATACATTACTATATTTTAAAATTTATTTAATGTTTTTTTAAATCAATTTAATATTTCTTAATATTGATATCTGAAAATTCATATAAATTCATAAATAGAAACATTTTTTGTATGTATGGAGTTTTGCTAAATGTATAAGAAAAATTTTATAGCTTTGTTGTTGTTAATAATTATTTTACATTTAAGTTTATTATCCTGTTCAACTAATACTGAATCATCTAGATCTTCAACTATAGAAATTGATGGATCATCAACAGTTTTTCCTATTAGTGTGGCAGCTGCTGAAATTTTCAGAGAAACACACCAAGAAGTTCAAATTCCAGTAGGTATTTCAGGAACAGGAGGAGGATTTAAGAGATTTACAGTGGGTGAAATAACAATATCTAATGCTTCAAGGCCTATAAAAGATCAAGAGGTTAAAGACGCTAGTGAAAATGGAATTGATTTTATTGAACTCACAGTTGCTTTTGATGGATTATCAGTTGTTGTCAATAATTCTAATGATTGGGTAGATTGCCTTACTGTTGAAGAGTTGCATAAAGTTTGGGATCGGGGATCTAATATAAATAACTGGAATCAAATTCGATCAAGTTTCCCTGATGTACATATGAATCTCTATGGTCCAGGAACGGACTCAGGAACATTCGATTACTTTACAGAAGTAATTAATGGTCAGGAAGGCAGAACAAGATCTGATTATACGCCTTCCGAAGATGATAATGTTTTGGTATTAGGTGTATCAGGAGATAAAGGAGCGATGGGTTATTTTGGATATGCGTACTATATAGAAAACATAAAGAGATTGAAATTATTAGGAATTGATGATGGAGATGGTTGTGTCATTCCAAGTGAAGCCAGTATCAATGATGGGACATATTCTCCTTTATCGAGACCCCTATTTATTTATGTAAATACTTCAGAAATATTAAGAAAAGAAGTTTATGAATTTCTCAAATTCTATCTAGAGAATGGTCAGATGTTGGCTGAAGAAGGAGGGTTTGTTGCTTTGCCCCAAAGTATGTACGACGATGGACTAGCTGCAATCGTTAATAATAAATAAACTTATTTCTCCATAATACTAAAAAAGAGCACCTTAAATAGGTGCACTTTTTGTATCATGTTTATTATAAAATAAAGAAATCAGATTATATATGGAATTATTTGCATACTCCCTATTGGCATTTACATTTGGATCGATACCATTCTCAGTAATCCTAACTAAGTTATATAGAGGCAAAGATGTTAGATCTGTAGGGGATAATAACCCTGGAGCAGCAAATGCTTGGAAAATAGGAGGATCTATTTTTGGCATGATTGTTTTGCTTATAGAATTTAGTAAAGCTATAATTCCAATTTATCTAGCTATCCACGTCGGAGATATTACAGGTAACAATTTGATTTTAATTTGTGTTCTACCGATCTTAGGACATGGCTTTTCACCATTTTTAAAATTTAAGGGAGGTAAATCATTGGCAGTCACAGCAGGAATGTGGTTAGGGTTATTTGGTATAGAAGCATTTTTGGCTCTATTTGGTTCCTTAGCTATTGTATGGACAATACAGAAAAATGATGCTTGGACAGTTAATCTATCACATTTATCTCTTTTTCTTTATGGAATGGCCGTCGATATATCTAATCAATATTTTACTTTAAACAATTTTTTGATTACTTGGATAATTGCTGCACTTTTCATGATGTTTAAACATAGAAAAGAACTCAGTGAATTACCAAAATTTCGTAATATTAAAAAAGATTTTAGGAGATCAGTATGAGTGATATATTTAGTTATCTTGTGATATCTGTCTGCCTGATTTCTGGATATACATTACTTGTATCTATTTTTAATGTTTTTTACTTTAAAAAACCTAAATTATTGAAACCTAAATCAAATAAAAAGATTTCTATAATTGTTCCTTGTAGGAATGAAGAAAAAAACATAATAAAGTGTGTCGATTCATTGTTAGAACAAGATTATCAAAATATAGAAATCATTTTAGTAGATGATAATTCTTCTGATCGAACTTGGTTTTTGATTAACAATTTATCTAAAAATAATGAAAACATAAAATCAATAAAAGGCAAACAATTACCTGATGATTGGCGAGGTAAGAATTGGGCATGCCATCAAGGATTTAATTCTACTACAGGCAGTTATCTTCTATTTATGGATGCAGATACTAAATTGACAAAATTTGCTGTCTCGTCTGGAATAAATCAGTTGGAAAATGATAATTTAGAATTTTTATCCTTAGTTCCTAATAGAAAAATAAATAACATAGTGGATTTCTTTATATGGAATATGGTTTCCTTTTTTATTTTTTCATGGATACCCTTATTCCTTGCAAAAAAATCACCATATAGTTTTTTTGCTGCCGGATTCGGTCAATACCTTTTATTTACTAGAGAATCTTATGAAAAAATTGATGGACATAAATCAATTAAAAATTTATTGTTGGATGATTTTGAACTTGCTAGAAGAATAAAATATGTGGGATTCAATTCATCAATTTTCAATGGAACCGATTTAGTAGAAACAGAGGGCTATTCAACATCTGCTAATGCGATTGATGGACATGGAAAAGTGATATTTGCTGCTTTTAGGTACAATGTATTAGTTTTCATATTTGTATTTGTTGCTTTATTATTGTTATTTTATTTACCTTTTTTAAACCTTTTTTCTTTTATTTTGGGTATAGAACTTTATGATCGCCATTTATTTTTTTCCTTTATGTCAGTTATTTTTATGTTTCTTACTTGTTTTATTTCTACAAAATCCTTTTCTCTTCCAATTAAATCTTCATTTTTGTATCCAATCTCAATGATTGTTTTATTATTTAGTGCATATCGTTCTTTTTTATCTTCATTTGATGCTCAAATAGAGTGGAAGGGAAGAGCAACTCCAGTAATAAATTTAAATAAAATTTACAAAATAATTTTTTTCCCTATTTTAGTTCTTTATTGGGTTTACAGAAAGATAAGGTAGTAATGAGTCCTTTTGTTAGAAATAAATTAGCATCTAAATTAGATGAAGGTAGAATTGCTATAATTGCTAATGGATTAAATAATCCTGAAATTTGTGATTTTCTAGGACAATTGGATTTTGATGCATGTTTTATTGATATGGAACATGGGAATATAGATTGGAAAGATATTCCTAATATTACAAGAGCATGTGAATTATGGGGTATGTCAACAGTTTTAAGAGTAAATAGAATTGAAGAAAGTTTGATTCTTAGAGCCTTGGATTTAGGAGTTGGATCTATAATGGTACCACATGTTAGAACAGCTGATGATGCAATCAAAGCCTCTAAGGCATGCAGGTACCCACCACAAGGGACTCGAGGTGTAGCTGGTAATAGAAGATCATATGGTGTAAATGATTATTACAACAAGGCTAATTCTGATGTTAGGTTAATTGGACTAATTGAGGATAAAGAGGCAATAGATAATTTGGATGAAATACTCGAAGTAGAAGGATTAGATATACTTTATGTAGCTCCTGCAGATCTAGCTGCTAGCTTAGGTTTTATAGGTCAAAATGATCACCCAGAAGTAAAAAAAATAATTTTCAATACATTGAAAAAAATAATTCAAAAAGGTAAAATAGCAGGAACACTTGTCAACGATGAAAACCTTGATGAATATGTTGAAATGGGGGTAAAATGTATTGGAATTCCTTGGCAATTGTGGGTAGTTAAATCCGCAAATAACCTCAAATCCAAAATAAATAAGTTCTATATGAATAATTAAGGAAAAAAATTGTGAGATACACATTTACACAAGAAGATGAAAAATTTAGACAAGAATTACGTAACTGGATTAGAAATGAAATCCCGGTGAATTTTGAAAAATGGCACGGAGTAAATGAGGCCGGAGATGATTTTGAATATGGTTTAAAAATTAGGAGAAAATTGGCCAAAAAAGGCTGGTTAACTATGGCGTGGCCTAAAGAATACGGCGGTCAAGGAGCATCATATATGAAGCAAGTAATTTTTAATGAAGAAATGTCATATCATCGTATGCCAGGTAGAGATGGCTTTGGAGCTAAAATGCTTGGTCCTACATTAATGGTTCATGGCACTGAAGAACAGAAAAAAAGGTTCCTTCCTCCGATTGCTAATGGAGAAGTACAGTGGTGCCAAGGCTATTCAGAACCTGATTCAGGTTCTGACCTAGCTTCATTGAAATTAAAAGTTGAAGATAAAAAAGACCATTGGCTTGTAAACGGAACAAAAGTCTGGACGTCTATGGCACATAAAGCCACATGGATTTTTTTCTTGGGAAGAACTGATCCCGATGCCCCTAAACACAAAGGTATTAGCTTTTTTGTTGCAAATATAGAAGATTGTGGAATAGAAGTACAACCTATTATTAATATGGGAAGTGAACATTATTTCAATCAAGTAATTTTTAATAATGTAAAGATTCCTAAAGATTCATTGATTGGTGAATTAAATAGAGGATGGTATATAGCTGCAACACTTCTGGATTTTGAAAGATCTGGTGTTGAATATCCGTCGTCAGCAAGAAGAAATTTCGAGGAAATAATTCAATTTGTCAAAAGAAATAAAAATTCCTCTGGTGAACCTCTTATCCAAGATCCATATATAAATAAAACACTTGTTGATTTAGACTTAGATATAGAAGCAGCAAGATTGATAGCGTATGAAGTAGCATATCTACAATCAGAAGGAGAAGTCCCTAGTATAGAAGGTTCAGTGGCAAAAATATTAGGAACAACATTAACTCAGAAAATTGCTAAGATAGCAACAGATTTTTCTGGTTTATATGGCCAACTAACAGATTCATCAGCACCATTTGATGGAAAATATTTAAAACAACAATTGCATGTTACTGCTTTTACTATTTTCGCAGGAACAACAGAAATACAAAAAAATATTATAGCTACTAGAGGGCTAGGCCTACCAAGAGAAGATAAATTAACTGTAAAAAAATAATATTAAATGGATTTAGGATTATCTGAAATACAAAAAATGCTTCAACAATCTTCAAGAGAATTTCTTGAAGAGAATTGTTCTATGGAATTTATTAGAGCAATGGAATCAGATCCTATAGGAGTAACAGATGAGCTTTGGAAAAATTTTGCAGAATTAGGATGGTTAGGATTAATGATTCCTGAACAATATGGAGGTTCTGGATTTGAATATCAAGATATGTCGATTCTTTTAGAAGAAATGGGAAGAGTAGGCCTTGCTGGTCCTTTTTTTAGTACGTCAATTATTGCTGTCCAAACAATTTTATCTTCAGGAAATGAAAGTCAAAAATCACAACTATTACCAAAAATAGCTTCAGGTGATCTTAAATTCTCTCTTTCATTTTTTGAAAAAAATGGAAATATAAACCCTTCAGAAATTCAAACGACAACAGCAAGAAAACAAGATGAAGGATGGGTTATTAATGGAGAAAAATCTTTTGTTACTGATGCAGCTTCATCAGATTATTTTATAGTAGCCGCCAAGACAATGGATTCACAAAATCAAGGAATATCATTGTTCCTTGTTCCAAGAGATAATGAAGGTGTAGAAATTACAGAAATGAAAAGTGTTGGAGGAGAAAAATTATCTAAGGTTAATTTTCAAGAAATCAAAATTGATAATTCTCAATTACTTTCAAATGAAAACTTATCTTGGGATGTTTTATCAAAAGTTTTTAAATTAGGAGCTTCTGGAAAGAGTTCTGAAATGGCTGGAGCTGCTACAAAAATACTAGAAATGACAATAGATTATGTTAAGAATAGAGAACAATTCAATAGACCTATAGGTTCTTTCCAAGCTGTACAACACCAATGTGCAGATATGGCTATAATGTCTAAACTTTGTACACAATTTGCAAGAAAATCAGCTTGGTATTTATCTAATCAAGAAAAGAATGATTTAGAAGTTCATAGATCTAAAGCCTATGTTTCTAAATCTTTTCATGATATTTGTCAAATCTCGCATCAATTACATGGAGCGATTGGATATACCTGGGATTATGACTTGCAAATTTATACTCGGAAAATGCAGCATCAAAAACTAGCATTTGGGGATTATAATTATCATCACAAAAAAATAAGTAAATTGTTAAATTTAACCTAAAACTTAAAAAAATCTTTTATCCCAAGTGTTCTTCACTCTCAAGAGGATTAAAGGTTACTCTACTTAGAACTGAATCTCCTGTATTTTCAAAATAATGATCTGCATTTGGAGGTATTAAAACAAAATCTCCTTGCTTTATGGGATAGTTTGTTCCGTCAACATATACAATCCCATTTCCTCTTGTTATGAACGCTTGATGTTCCCATGGATGCATATGGTGAGTACTTGTCTCTCCTGGTTGATGATCGTGATAAAGAGAAACCACAGTGGGTACTCCATCTTTGGACCCTAAGACAGGGTTCTGAGAATGTTCAGATATATTTTTTATTACTGGTTTCAATTCTTAAGTAACTTTAGATTCTTCTTTTTTAGCTTCAGCAGTATTTTCTGATGAACCATTAGAAGTTTCAACAGGAGCTTGTTCAGGTGTTTTTAGTTTCATAAATGCACTAGCAGCTATAAATGCCAAGGCAATGGTCAAAATCGTAGCTCCAATAATAGTAGACCACATTAGAGTAGGTCCATGACTTAAGATAACTGTCCCAACTTCAGAGCCATTTGTGAGGCCGAACTTTGACATTGATTCGGCAGTTCCTTCTTTATTAACAACTGTTACCACTTCATCAACTGTAGCTGTTCTTGGGAACAGAGAAACTAAAAAACCAAAAACAAAAATAGCTAAACCTACTGCAGCTGTTATACCTACCATACCACGTGATTTCCAACTTCTTATCTGTGATGTATATTCTGCAGAGATTTGTGATCCAATTTCGTTTGCACGATTTGAAACTAATTGCTCTAATTGATCGTTAGATAGATCGTTTTTTTCTTTCATAATAGTCATTTGTTCACCATGTAAATTTTTAATAGATTCTATATCTGTTTTAAGTGAATCTATTTCAGCTTGTTTTCTAGCTGTCACGGCTACTTGAACTCTCCATGCTGCAGCACCCAACGCTCCTACAACAGGAATTGATACCACACTAGTTACTAATCCTATATCCATAAAACTCTCCTCTTAAACTTAGGCTTGATTAGGAAGCATACTACGTAAAACTTCTGCAACGCTTCCTGGATTATCTATTTCTTCCATATTAATTGTCATTCTAGCACCTATTCCACTTGAAACAACAACCGTACCTCTACCAGATAAAGCTTCCACCATTGATCTTTTTTCTGATATTTGAACAATTCTAGCTATTGGAATTTCATTTGTATGAAGATATAAAAATTTATACATATAAATAGCTCTTATATTTGTAACCATATAAGTAACATGCAAATTCCTAAAATATCTCATTACCCCTTTAAAGAAAAACCATAAACCAAATAGAAAAGTTACAAAAGGGAACATGTACGCCAATTCAGTAAATCCATATAGGAATGCTGTTATTAAAAATAGTGGTATGCTTAGAGTTATTCTTGCATACGCGGGTTTCATAGTTGGATGTCGTTCTATTTTTACTTCTTCACCTTGTCCAAGGTTTGGGGTTGGGAACGCTCCTACAGCTGTCATATAGAATCCAAAAACCAATAATGTTAATCCAGTTCCTACTGTAGCAGGTCCTGTCCACATTGGGATATTTGCGTCACCTGTAGAAGCAAATATTAAATATCCACCTAAACCAATAATAGGAACGGAAACAATAAATGCTATCACCATTCTCATCATAATTCTGAAAAATAATCTTATTCCATATGGTGTTTGTGTTGTAGTCATGGTTAATTCCCTCTTACTAATGATACTAACGAAGCACCTAGTGTAACTATAATACCTAGTATAGCCAAATTAGTTGGATTAGTAAGATCACCTATAGGCAGACTTTCAGTACTAATTCCTGGGATCAAAGATCTAATTCTTGATCCAGCAAAAATATATAAATCCATTATTTGACAAGATTCAAACGTAGCCATCTCCATAGCAGAAGGAACCCTAATTCCTGATACATCAGTTAACAATTGATGATTTCCATTAAAATCACCCATAGGCATCGAAATTTCTTTTACAACAGTTTCAGCTTTTACTCTAACATCAGTGTCCTTGAAGAGATACCCAAAAGTATTTGAATAGTTTTCAATCATACAAGCTCTTTGTGCTGGAGAAGGAGTAGCTAGATAGTCAGGTTGTCCTGGTAATCCAAGCTTCATAAGTGAATTTATTCCACCTTGGCCTTGAGTTGCTGTTCTCATTTGAGAATCACATCTTGAAATAGCAGTATACTCTTTTTTTGTTGGCCTTCTTCTAGGATTCCACATAACTTCATCAATTGTTACGGTTCTTGCTAATTGAATATCTATACCCATTTCTTGCGCCAAACTAGCAGCTATACAGTCTTCAGCACCATGTGCGAGTTCAACAAGCCTAGCTCTAGCGTCTCCCATCACACCCAACCCAGAAAGAGAACCTGAAGTAGTTTTGGAAGTTTGCTGTACATTCTGCCTAAATTGTTCAGCCTGTTTTTGGAAATCTTGAAATTGGTTTCCTCCCAATTGAGGTTCGTAATCATAGTCTTCATAGTTAGTAAATTTTACCCACTCAGCTCCTGTTCCCATTTGCGATATATCATGTAAACAGTTTACTATGACATCATATTGATTATCATCAAAATGACCACTTTTGTACTCAGGGTCTCCTCCTGAAAATATAACTGCGTTTAACAGTGGATCTACACGATCAGAATTATTATGGTTATTGATCTGATTGAATCCATCATTTACACATTGGTGTGTATCATCCCATAATTCTTCAGGATACCAGAAAACATATTGTTCAATCCAAGGCCTCATTTTATTTTCGAGTTGATCGTCGTCAAATACATCACGAGTACAATCACCATATATATATGCAACTTCTTTACCTAACGGTCTATTAATTATTTCAGTAGGGTCTTGGAAATCTACAATTCCTTGTACAATCATGTCATGTTCTCCCTGTGCAGTTTGACGATCAAATTGCAAGCGATTCTCCATTTGTTTGACAACACATTGTCTGAAAGACTGTTCGCTTATTTTTACCATAAGTTTTGCTTCAATATCCATCTGCTCTTCACCAGGAGGACGGTAATCTCTTAACCATCCTAGTTCCTGGTTACAACCGATTATTCTTTCCATAGCATTTTGCGGAGGCATATCGGGGGGTTCATTTGTCTCACCAAGAATAAAATCTATTAATATAGATATATTATTTGCAGCATCTTGTTGTGGTACTCCCATTCCTACTAATGCTTGTATCATACACATTTCACCCGGTATTCTATCTTCCCATTGTTCACCTGAACCATAAACGAATCTTACTAATCTATCATTTGTTAGTGGAAAATATCCTCTATTCCAATCATTATTATTTGCCATATGGATATAGGTATCCCAACAATCATAACCAGCAAGTAGTTCTTCATAAGTTAATGATCTTTCACCTCTATTAGCATCATTTAATCTATTTCTTACTTCCTCGAAAGGGCCCCTACCGGTATCACCAACTTCTGTAGTATCTGCTATGTAAGGAATAACACAAGCATCTACCATAGCATCTACTTCTTCTCTTCTAGCCCAACCATCAGAACCTGTGTTTGACTCTCCCCAACCTCCACTTAATGCTTTTGCATATATTAGATGCATACATGAAACAACAGCATCATATAAGAAGGGTGGGTCATCAAGGTACATTACACCTACGTTCATGGCAAATTGGTCGTAAGCTACTTCGTAAGGCATATTTTGGTTATCAGCAATCCAACGTGCTATACAGTCCATTGTGGAATGTCTATCTTCAGTTATCATTCTGGTTAAGTTAATAAAGGGACCTATTGGAACATCTCTATCGTCAGGAGCTTGAAACCCTCCGAAAAGGTTTCCTATAGCATTTTGCTGTCCGCCACCGCCACCGCCACCACCGAAGATATTTTGAATTCCTCCTCCTGATGCCTGTCTAGCTTGTTCTGCTTGCCTTTCTTCTTCTTGACGTTTAAGGTCTTCTTCCATTCTTGCCAATTCAGCTAAGGCGTCTGCTTTTTCTTGCTCTCGTCTTTTCTGGTTTGCTTCTTCCCATATTGCTTCAATCTCTTTTTGTGCTTCCCAATCAGCATTATAAAATTCACCACCAGGTTGTACTAAAGGGGAGTCCATTAAAAATAATTTGAATTTGCACTGACCAAATTCTGTTCCTGGAGGGATTGGTTTATTACCCTGGAAAATAACTGTCGTAGTTTTTCTTTCTACCTCACCCCTTGATGCTGTCTGAAATACTCTATTTACCCAAGCTGCTTCCCATTCTTCTTGTCTTGTTTTTTCACTTATGCATCCCTCAGTCCAAGGATGATGTCCTTCATAAGTTTCAACAGGTACGACTGTAGTGGTCTCAAGCATATTACTGTAGTCTACTCTGGTTGTACATGTGATTTCACCTGTTGCTTTATTAGTCCTACAATCAGCTTTAGCTATACCTGCATCTCCAGCATTGGGAGGAGGATTGGGGGCAGGTCCTTGAGCAAGAACATCTCCCGTACTACTAAACATTACTGCAAGTAATATCATTAGAACTAGGCTACTAAGCTTAAAAATATTTTTGTTAAAAACTGAGTTTGATAGTTGTGCCATAATTTTTATATTTTTGTCATATTATATATAAGTACTTATATTAGCATTAATGTTATTATTGCATCATACATCAAAAATGTATTAATATAAATATAAAATTTATCTTTTATAATAATTGTATTATAGATAAAATAAAGTAGTTTTGAGGTTAATTATGTCTTGGTTTGATTGGATTCTTATAGTCCCTGTTATTTTAGGTGTTTTATTTGGATACAGAATGGGTTTGATAAAGAACGTTTTATACATAATCTTGGTGGCAATCACAATGGTACTTGGAGGATGGTTATCTCAATTAATAGTAGAAGCCATAGGGCTTGAATTAGAAAGTGAAGCTCTAGTTACCGCCATCGGTTATGCGTTGCTACTAATAGTAGGTTTCATTTTGGTTCAAGTATTTAACGGAGTTATTAATAAAATACTAGGAATGGTTACTTTTGGAGTTGGAAGTAAAGTAAATCAAATTGGTGGACTAGGTGCAGGTTTGATAATGGGTTTTTTAGTAATGACTATCATGGTAAATATAACTGCAAGATGGACTTATGCTATTGAAGAAGACCAAACTGGTAAATTAGAAATATCAGAAGCTGCTTTAACAAAAATGTTTCAAAATAGTCTTGAAAATACTTCCAGAGAAGCAGGAGATTTGATTCTTAGGGAAAGTATTATGGTTGGAGTTGTAATAGATGTAAAAAATTTACTAGGAGGATCGTTTTTGGGGCTTATTCCAGGGCAATTTAAAGATGCACTAGATATTGCTGAAGCCCGAAGAGATCAAGACGGATAATTTAATATTTTCGACTTACAATAAAATAAATTAATCCAGATAGCATTAAAATTATTCCAGTCGTCATTATAGTAATTTCTAGACCAAATTTATCAGAAGAATAACCAAGAAAGAAGTGTCCAATCCATCCGAATCCTATGGTTATAAACCATGCAGAAACAGCAGTACTACGAAATTCATCAGGAATATTTTTTTGTATGAAAATCCATTGTATTGCATCAAAACATGCTGTACTGCCACCAATAATTGCTAATAAAAACAGGACAGAAATTGTATTTGGTAAAATCGAAATAAACAATATTGATATTCCGAAAAATATTGTTACTACATAGGCTAAAGTATGTGCTTTGTTTATATCTTTCCATTTAAACAAAAATAAAATTCCAACTATTGCACCCAAAGACATGCTTGATTGTAAAAAACTTAAAGTACCTATTTCTGATTTCAGAAGATATTTACTTATTGAAGAAAGTAAGCTGAGAAAAGAGAATCCAAAAATTTCCACTATCCCTGCAAAAATTAGTAAATTTCTAGTATAAAAATTTCCAAAGACTAATTTTAATCCTCTAGAAATTGTTTTAAAATAATTATCTTTATTTTTAATTTCACTAAATTTTAATGAGTTGTAAAGGAAATAAATTGCTCCTATTAATCCAAATAGACCTGATAATAAAATCGCTTGTTCTATACCTATAAATATTGAAAAAACTCCACCTATTAAGGAACCAATTATCCCTGTTGATCTGAAAATTATGGAGTAAATTAACATTGAGAAAATTTTTTGATTTTCTTTCACTGCATTTATTACACTCCCTTGAATTGCTGGAACAATAAGTGATCTACTCAATCCGGTAACCGCAGAAGCTATATAAGCTAGAACTAAAAAATTTTTATTTTGATACACGAATAATGCAAGAATACATAAAACGAAAAACCTACTGAATCCAACAATAATAACTATTTTATTTCTACCAAATTTATCTGCAGCGCCGCCAGTAAAAGGAGAACATAAAGTTTGAACAATTTGACCTATAGCAAATGAGATGGTTGTCGCAAGTATTGATTCCGTTGTCTTCAATATTAACCAACTTACACATAATCTTTCTATCCATTCAGCGCAGTTGAAGAAAAATAATCCAAACATTAGATGTCTAAATCTAGAATTGTGAAACACAGGATTCTTGAAAAAGGTTATATGTTGCAAGAACATTATTTAGACTTCACCATATGCCCAAGCTTTTATTAGATGATGTGCTATAGCAATGGATCCAGGAACAGCTAAATTATCATTTTCACCATTTAATGCCTTTATGATTTCGTCTTTGTGAAACCATTTTACTGACAACATTTCATACTCATCATAATTGATATTCTTAGTTTTTGCTTTTGCATGGCAACCTATCATTAACGACCAAGGAAAAGGCCAAGGCTGTGAAGCATAATATTTTACTTCTTCTATTTCAATGCCAGACTCTTCCATTATTTCTCTTGCCACAGCTTCCTCTATTGATTCGCCTTGATCTACAAAGCCTGCAAGTGCAGAATATATATTTAGCCTTGATAATCTACCTTTTGACTGGCCTAATAAACAGTAATCACCGTTAATAACCAAAGTTATGATTACTGGATCTGTTCGAGGAAAATGTTCTGTATTACATTTTAAACATTTTCTTACTTGTCCACCACGTCCTACTTTTGTTTTACCTCCACATATGCCACAGAAAGAATTTTTTAAATTCCATTCAAGTTGACTTTTACTTTGACTAATCAGGCCACCTTCTTGTTGGGATAATTTTTCACCAGCAGTTCTGCAATCAATAAATTCATCTTTACTAGTTAAAAGTAAATTTACAGATTTTTCACTTAGTTTTGACAAATCTGATGTTAGATATGTTTCACCATCCAAACTTCCAATCAAATAATATTCAAGTTTTTCAGATATTTTATTTAGTTGATCCAGACTTATGAATTTAATCGATATTTTATGATTATTGTTACGTATTAGTATTTTTGATTTGAAATAGATAATTACTTTAGATTTTGGATCTTTAAACTTTTGTTTTATCCATTCTTCTTCTCTTCTTTCTACCTCTAGTCTATTTATTTTGTTGCCAGCAAATTTTAATAATTTCCCCATACTATATAGCCTTTATAAAATATTTAATTTAATTGAAAATAATCAGACCTCTTGCCAATTCGCCTCTTTCCAGTGCATCAAACCCTAAGTTTACGTCCTCAATATCGTATTTTTTCGAAATCATTTCATCAAGAAAAAGATCACCATTCATATATAGATTTGCAAGTCTTTGAAAATCAATGCGCGGACGACTTTTTCCGTATGATGTCCGGATTATTTCTCTTTCTCCCATCAGTGTATAAAAAGGTAGATTTATTTCCACACCATATGGGGTTTTACCTAAAATAACAATTCTAGCACCAGGTCTTGAACATTCTAAAGTTTGCCTAATAGATTCATTTTGTCCTGCTGCTTCTATTGCACAATCAACACCACGACCTTCGGTTAATTCCATACAAAATTCAATTGGATTTATACTCTTCGAATTGACAGTATGTGTTGCTCCAACTTTTTTGGCCATTTCTAATTTATTATCGATAATATCAACTGCTATTATTTTTGATGCACCAGAAATTCTAGCTCCTTGAATAGCACTCAATCCTACTGCTCCACAACCAATTACAACAACAGAAGTTTCAGGAATAATTTTTCCTGCATATACTGCCCCTCCATATCCAGTCATAACTGCACATCCCAATAAAGCTGCTCTATCTAGAGGAAAGTCTTTTCTGACTTTTACTGCTCCTTGTTTAGGTATAACAGTATATTCAGCATGTGAGGATACTAAACTGTAATAATGAAGTTTTTCTCCATTAATTGATGCACGAGTTGTACCATCAAAAAGTACTCCTTTTGAGTTATTATTTTTTTGAACTTCACACAAAATAGGTTGACCATTATCACAATAAAAGCATATTCCACAATTTGGATTCCAAGAACAGATTACATGATCTCCAACTTTAACATTTTCCACTCCTTCTCCAATTGCTTCAACAATTCCTGCTCCTTCATGACCTATTATCGCAGGCAGATTTACTGGTTGAAAACCATGCATTGTCTCCCAATCGGTATGACAAAGTCCGCTAGCTGATATTTTTACCATAACTTCATCTTTACGTGGCTCAGCTAAATCTACATTTTCTACTGATAATTTCCCCTTAGTTTCAAATAAAACAGCTGCTTTCATAATTTATTTCCTATATTTATAGATACTTAAGTTCTTTTACCTAATTTAAAGATCTTGATAAATAATATATCTAAAAAATATATAATTGTATGTTCGTTGAATTTAGTTATTGAAATTAATAAATAATTCTTCCAATAGTAAGCCAAACTAACTTTGCATTAATTATTGCATTAAATTAATTTACATGTAGTACCAAAGCTTTCTTGAGCAGAGGTGCAGAGTAGATTAAGAGCCACTACGATGCATTTTAAGACCCTCCTAGCACCTCTAGAGTACCAAAGTGCCACTTGTGCTATTAGTGTCCCCTCTTCACAAGGTTATGTAAACTTTAAATTATAACAGTTGTTATAAAATTATACTGGTTGTTATAATCTCAATCCAATCATAAAAACAACAGAGAATGTTACAATTGTGTAAACTCTTCAATATTGTCCCAATAATAGTGTTGAAAAGTCATCTTTTTTATGTTTTTTGTTGTATAATATAGATAACAGATGCAAATACTCCTCGCTAAGGAATTTCTACTAAGGAAATTCCAAGCGAGAGATAAAGATAAGGAAATCGATATGCAGAAGATTAGTAAAACGAAAGCTTTGAAGATGATAACTACCCAGAGCAAAGGACAATTTATGACGATTGCCAATATTAAGAAGAATGGTGATAAAAGAATTTATAAGTCTAGTAAATTTAATGAAATTTTACATTCCAACATTAATTTATGGACTGCTGATGGATACCGCTCAATTCTACCAAACACAATATTCTACTTAAAAGGTTTTGGCGGACAAGAATACAAGGTGACTA
>PBER01000015.1 GCA_002718455.1 Chloroflexota bacterium
TCTTTAAAAGAATATAACTTTCAGAATATTCGTCCAACTGAGAGTCCAACCCATACATTAATAGAGATTGAACCTTAACTTTGGTCATGCTTGGCTTTTTCCAACCGGTATCTACGGCCTGAGTGGTAACTGGAAGGTTATGAAAATTTTTCCCCCACTCTGTATACAAAAATAGGCAAAACAAATAAACTATCATTATTTTTTAGTATAGTTTTGTATTTATATACTGTTTTTTATACTTAAAGTTTACATAACTAATATAGTGCGCAATGATATANATATTNATAATACCACTTCCCTATATAATGGNCATCACAAAAATATANNCGAAAGTACATTGTAANCTTTATNNAGACCGATACTATTTAGTATTNNAAGAAAGTTGATAATGNTACTACANTAATATTAAAATAAAAAGATTATAAAAANTTTTAGGTTTTAAAAATTAAGTTATACGTANATATAATCTCTTTCNTTGATAATAGTCTCTGAAGCTTTTATCAANANNTGTCTCAATTTATCTAATCCATCCCCTAGTTTTGCAGAAGTTTCTATTTGAGATATATAGCTTCNATCAAGTANTATTTCATNNGGANTGAAATTTAAAATATCTATCTTATTTTTTATTAATATTTTNGGGACTTTNCTAAGACCTAAATCATGTAAAATTTTNTCAACAGTATTTATTTTTTCGATAAAATTNTCATTTGAATAATCAATTACATGCAACAAAANATCAGCGTTAATTGCTTCTTCTAAAGTTGATTTAAAAGATTCTACTAAAATAGTAGGTAATTTATTTATAAAACCGACNGTATCAGAAACGGTAGAAGAAATNTTCTCGTTCAAAAAAAGCTTTCNNGTAGTTGTATCTAAAGTAGAAAAAAGCTGATCTTTNGACAANATNTTGGTTTTAACCAAACTATTAAACAATANGCTTTTNCCAGAATTGGTGTANCCAACCAATGAGAAATTAATNATGTTATTGTTCATTCTTTTTCTTCTTTGAGANGTTCTNTTTCTTTCAATTTTTTTTAGNCTATTTTTTACTCTTTTTATTTTTACTCTTACNAATCTTCTATCAGTCTCAATTTGAGTTTCACCNGGGCCTCGAGTTCCTACACCTCCACCTAATCGTTCTAAATGACTCCATTGTCCTGCTAANCTTGGCATTAAATATTCNGATTGAGCAAGTTGTACCTGTAATTTACCTTCATGAGTTTGTGCTCGATCAGAAAATATATCAAGAATAAGAGCTGTNCTATCAATTACTTTAACTTCCAATATGTTTTCAAGTTCCTTTTGTGTATTAGGATTTAATTCATCGTCAAATATGCAAACATTTATTCTTAATTTTTTTATATGATGTTTNATTTCTAATAATTTACCTGANCCAACATANGTTNTTACAGGTTTATTTANCATTTGATAGAATTTCTTGATTGGTATTNNNCCNGCNGAANTAGCCANNTTTTCNAGTTCAGATAATGATTCTTNAGTGTTTTTNAAAGAGCTTGCTTNTNTTATTTGTGATGAAATCAATAAAGCTCTTTCTCTTTTTGATTCTGTCTTATATGTATTCAAATTATTTTAATGTAAATTGCGATAACCTCTTTAGNCCCTCATCTATTTGTTCATCAGGTATTGTTAATGATAACCTAATATAACCTTCACCTGCTGTNCCNTATCCACTNCCTGGNGTAACNACAACATTTACTTCTTCTAGTAATTTTTCTGTAAACGATGCNGATGTATAACCANTGGGAATTNTTGTCCAAATATAAAGTGTAGCCTTAGGAGCNTTAGCATCTAAGCCAATTTCTTTTAATGTNGCNACNACTTTATCTCTTCTTTTTTTATATATTTCATTATTTGCNTTTATCCAATCCTTTGATAAAGANAATGCTTCTATACCCATTTCTTGTATGGCTTGAGAAAGCCCAGAATCAATATTGGACTTAACCCTCATCAAAGCATTNATTAGATCAGGGTTNCCAGCTGCAGTGCCTACNCTCCAGCCTGTCATATTTGCTGTTTTAGACAATGAATGGAATTCAATTGATATATCTTTNGCTTCCGGGATTTGTAACAAACTTGGAGCAACATAGTCNTCATAAGTCACTTCTGTATANCAAGCATCATGCATTAAAGCAATATCAAATTCTTTGCAAAANTCTACTGCTTCATTGAAAAAATCTAAATGAGCAATCGCTCCTGTTGGATTATTAGGATAATTGATCCATAACATTTTAGCTTCTTTAGCTAACTTAGTATCTATAGAAGTGAAATCAATNAAAAAGTTGTTCTTTTCTAATAGATCAACATATACAGTTTCTCCTCCAGCAAACATTGTTCCTATTTCGTAAACTGGATAAGCAGGATTCGGAACTAGTGCTTTATCACCTGGATCNATAAAACATAGAGGAGCATGAGCTATTCCTTCTTTTGCACCAATCAAATTNATAATTTCGTTNTTATAATCAAGATCTACNCCAAATCTACTTTTATAAAAATCAGCTACAGCCTTCCTAAATTCAGGNAANCCTTCAGATTCTGGATATCTGTGNTGNGCNGGNNNATNTGATGCTTTCTTTAATCTATNTAAAACTTTNTTTGGTGTTGGGATATCNGGATCACCTATACCAAAAGAAATAACGTCTATACCCTGTTNTTTCTTTTTAGCAATNGCTTTTGAAATACCCACAAAGAGGTATGGTGGTAAATCTTGTACTCTTTTAGCNAATTTCATATTTTTACTCCTAATTTAANCTGGCCAAACTCCTTGAAAAACTTCTACAGAAGGACCTTCAAGNATAGCNATTTCATTTTCATCCCAAGAAATATTNAGATTACCNCCATCNAGAATNACTTCTACNNTATCATCAACTAATCCATTATANCTACAAGCNCTAGCTGANGCAGTACTCCCAGTTCCAGAAGATAAAGTCTCACCAGCACCTCTTTCAAAAATTCTTGCTCTAATTTTAGATCTTGAAATGACATTTACTATCTCAAAATTAATTCTATTTGGNAAANATTNGTGTTTTTCAACAATTTTTCCAACTTCAANTAATGGGAATTCCTCTACNTTACTTTCCATAATNCAAACTGCATGAGGATTTCCAATTGATAAACATGTAATANCAAGATTATNACCNAGTATTTCCATATCAAATTTAGGGNTATCGGAATCATTTATATCAGGGACTGAAATCGGAATCTTACTAGCTANAAAATTAGGGACTCCCATTTCAACTTTTGAGGANACAACTTTTCCATTNTCTAAACTTGGATANACTGTTTTTATTCCATCACCTGTTTCAATTTTTATGAGATTGTTTTTTGGTATAAAAATTTTTTTATCAATTACAAACTTTGTAAATAATCTAATTCCGTTACCACTTATTTCAGCTTCNGTTCCATCTGGATTATATATTCTCATCCTTATATCAGCTGTATTACTATCAAAAACAACGACAATTCCATCAGAGCCTATTCCAAAAGCTGGCGTGCTCATAGCTATAGATAGTTTATTCCAATCATAATGTTCTCCTCTACCATCAATAGCAATATAATCATTCCCTGCACCTTGTAATTTCATAAAAGGTAACATCAAGTCTCCTTAATTTTTTAACCACTCTGATATTATAATATCTGCTTCGTGGAATGAGTTTTCAAAATTTATCCATTTAATTCTTTTATCTGATTTCTTAAACCAATTATCCTGATGCCTCATAAGCTTTCGTGTTGAAATGTAAATTTTTTCTTCAAGTTCATTTTCATCTACTTTTTTATTGATAAAATCTAAAATCTCTCTATATCCTATGGAAAGCATCGCTGGTGAATTAGGCTTAATACCTTGATTCATATTATTTTTTACTTCTTCAACCCAGCCTGATTTGAGCATTCCTTTTATTCTTTTTTTTAGAAGTCTATCATTATTTTTACGATCTATTTTTATTCCTAAAATAAGAGAATCTAAGTTGTGATCTTTTATTTTTCTATCACTATTTCCTTCGAATCCAGCTTCTAATCTCTCAATGATTCTTATTAATCTTCTAGGGTTTTCTAAATCTTGATTTTCATTTAATTTATAAATTTTTGAGTATGATTGAATGACTTTTTTAATTCCTTGGTCACGAATTTGTTTTTCTATATTAGATCTTAATTTCTCATTAGGTTTTATTAAAGGAGGATCCCAACCTTCTAATATGCCCCACATATATTGACCGGTTCCACCCACAAGCAAAGGAATTGTATTTGATTCATCAAGTTGATGAATTATTTTTCTAGATTTTTCCAAAAACCAATGCAGATTACTCCTTTTATTGTGATCTAGTACATCTATCATAAAATGCTTTACTCTTTCCTGATCTTCAATAGATGGTTTAGCAGTCCCAATATTAAATCCTTTATATAAAAGTTTAGAGTCACAATTTACTATTGGAAGTTGAAATTTCGATGCAATTCTTATAGCAAGATCTGATTTCCCAGAAGCAGTGGGCCCGACAATTGAAATAATTTTATTTATTTTCTTAATTTCTATTTAATCCCAACGTTTCTTCAAAAAGTGTGCTGACATTTTTGGTTTACGATCTCTAGTAAAAGCTCCTTTTTGATTTAGTCCACCTATTCTTTTTAAAGAGTGAGTAGTCCTAAAATCAGCAAATACCCAGGCATGTAAACCTATTAAGAAATCTTTTTGATCAGCTAAATCTAAATATCTCTTCCAAAATTCTAATTGATATTCCTCAGTATAAAGTTCTTGTGATACTGAATGTGATCCAGTTATGGTATCCGCACCAAATTCTGAAATAATTATAGGTTTTTTAGTTTTTCCGTAAATATAATCTAATTCTATTGATAATTTTTGAATTGCTTCATCAAGCTTTAATCCGTCAAAATACCATCCATAATATCTATTAAGCATGATTACATCTACATTATCTAACCACTCTATCGGGGTGCCATGTATTGCCGCAAAAGTTACGGGTCTAGTATTATCAAGTTTTTTTGCATCAGATAAAAGTGTATTCATAAATTTTGTAGCATTGGGATCAACAGGCTCACTTAAAATATTAAAGCTATCACCTGAAGTCTCTTTTGATTGCATTCTATTTAATAGGTCAGGTGGGAAAGGTTCATTAGCTATACTCCACATAATTACAGATGGATGATTTTTATCACGATTTATTAATTCTGATATTTGTTTCCTACAAATGTCTAATCTAGTCTCAATATCTTTGCCGTTCCCATCAAAGAATAACCCTACAGCTGGAATCTCATCTACAACTAGAAATCCATGTTTATCTGCCAAATAAAGATCTTCTTCTGAATAGGGATAATGAGCGGTTCTATATGAATTTGCTCCTATCCACTTTAGTAAATTATGATCTTTTATAGTTTGTGGTAAATTTTGACCTCTACCAGTAATAGATGAGTCTTCATGTCTTCCAAAACCTTTTAATTCTATAGGTTCCCCGTTTAGCAAGACCTTGTGTCCTTTTATTTCAATAGTTCTAATCCCTATTGCTAATTCATATGAATCAAGGATTTCTCCATTTTTCGTAATAAAAATATTTAGTTGATATAAAAATGGATCACTACAAGACCATAATTGTGGATTGTTGATTTTTATTGTAATTTTATTCTGTTCTTTTAAAGATATTGAATTGCTTTTTACTGAATCTCTATCAGATGAAATTAANGCGTAACAATTTGTATCATCATTATTGCTTTTTACAATAATATCAATCAATCCACTATCATCAATTACAGAAGTATTTACGGTAGCGTCAGTTAAATGAAATTCTGGTAAATGATATAAATGTACACTTCGATCTATACCCGCATATGGGAAAAAGTCATAATTGGTTCTGGGCGTGTTATCCATAAATATACTTAGACTTCCTGATTCAACATTTCCAGGTGGCACTCTGTCAGGTTTTAATTCATTTTCAACTCGAACTACTAATTTATTTGACTTGTTATCATTACCAAAAGTGTCCAATTGAAATTCGAATGGCAAGTGTCCTCCTTCATGTGTTCCAATTAAATTACCATTGATCCAAACAGTAGCTTTATAAGTAACTGATGAAAATCTTAATATTGTATTATCTGAAGTCCACGATGCAGGAACAAAAAAATCACACTCATACCAACCAACACCTATATAATCTGATGTATCTGGATATAGTTCATTCCANCTAGAAGGAACAACTATAGGCCTAGAATTATTTATTCNATTGTGCCAATTGCCTTTTAAACCAATNTTTTCAGGATCTAATTTGAATTTCCATATCCCATCTAATACACTAATGTCTCTNTACTGGTTTTGTTGNGGNTACAACATANTCAAAACTCCTTAAAAATTAGATAAAATAAAATTCATTATATTNTTTTTGTGAATATTATGTCTGCAGTCCCGATAAAACTTGGAAATTTATGANTTGTTAATGATTTTTGAAAAAGTTATTGGATCAAGACATGCACTTCCAATAAGCAAACCATTGATTTTTTCTTCATTTTNAAAATCTAAATGGTTGTCTTCATTTACACTACCACCATACAATATAGGAACATNTATCCCTCCAGATATTTCTTTTACTATTTNATGGATTAANCTAATNACTTCAGNTGCNTGTTNNGGTGATGCNGAAAGNCCAGTTCCTATNGCCCAAATTGGTTCATATGCNANNANAAGNTTTTCCCANTTACTATCTTCANATANAGAATCTCTTAANTGTTTATNAATATGTTTTTNAACAGCNTTAAATCCTTTATCNCGAACTTNTTGATTTTCACCAATACAAAATATNGGAGTCATATTGTNTTTCCANAGAATTNGAAGTTTTTCAGAGAGTGTTTTGTTATTTTCAAAAAAGNTTTCTCTTCTTTCAGAATGTCCNACAATTGCAAATTCACAAATATCTTTAACTTGNGAAGCAGAAATAGANCCTGTTCCCTGCCCNTGTTCTCTATGATCAATGTCCTGGATTCCTAATCTCATATCTTGGATTTCATTAGCAAAATGAAAAAGAGATATGTTTGAAGGACAAATAACTATTTCATTATTATTATTTTGAATATTTTCTTTTAACAAATTCAAATAGGATTTACTTTCTTCAATAGATTTATTCATTTTTAAATTTGCAATTATATAAAAATCACTCATGTTTTCAAGACCTCTATTCCTTCCAAAAACTTACCTTCTAATAAACTTAAAAAAGCTCCTCCACCCGTGGATATGTGGGTAAAGTTCTTATTAGAATTAAAATAATTAATAGCAGCGATTGTCGACCCTCCTCCAGCAACTTTGATTTTTGATTTAGATTGATTTATCGACATAATCAGTGTTTTAGTACCTAATTGAAAATTCTTATTTTCAAAAACTCCAGGCGGCCCATTCCAGATAATCTTATCTGAAATCAAAATTTTTTCGGTTATTTCCATCATTGAGTTAGGACCTATATCATAAATGTTATCTTGTTCTTTTATTTGGCTACAATGTAATAAAGTGGGTTCAGAATTCAGATTTTTAGAACATACTAATTGCTCAGGTATATAAATTTTATGGTTAGATTTCAAAATTTTTTCAGCTATTCTAACTTCATCGGTATAGCTTGATATCCCTTCTGAAACAATTTTTCCTGAGGCAAAAAGGAATGGTCTAATCATACCCCCAGTGATTACTATTTCATTAAATGATTTTGACAAATTTTCTATTATAGGAATTTTATCACTTATTTTAGCTCCACCAAGAATAGCAACTGAATTATTAGATGAATATCTTAAACATTCAGTAATATCTTTTATCTCTTTTTCTAATAAAATACCTCCATAAGATGGTAATACTTTAGCTATCCCTGTAATAGAGGAATGATTCCTGTGTATTGTTCCAAATCCATCATTTATAAAAATATCAGAAAAACTTGATAAAAATTCTATAAATTTTTTGTTTGATTCTTCTTCTCCTCTATTAAACCTCAAATTATCAAGTAAATAGATTTCCCCTGGGTTGGCTTTTGAAAGGATTTTATTTATATTATTTTGTTCTTCAAATGGAATGAAATGTATTATTTTATTCATTAATTTTTCGATCTTTTTATATATATTTGAAAATGATAAATCTTTAACAAATTTTCCTTTTGGTCTACCAATGTGAGAGATTATTATAATTATTGCATTTTGATTTTGAAGAAAATTGATCGTAGGAATACTTTCAATAATCCGTGTGTCATCTAATATTTCTCCACTATCCGAAAGAGGAATGTTTAAATCCAATCGCAATAAACATTTTTTTGCATCAAAATTATTTCCTTTTATACTATTGATTCTAATCATATTTAGATGGATTTTATTCTTTCATATATAAAATTGATCAATGCGTCCGAAAATTTTAATGAATGCATCATTTCAACACTTTGATCTCTAAATTCATTAGACTTTTCTTGAGCTAGGTTAAAAGTATCTAATTCTTTACATATTGATTTAATAGATTCAATTTTCTTTGGATCTATAATCCGATCCAAATAGATCTCCCCCAACATACGTTTATGCGTTGCATCCCCTCTTTCAAAACAATAAATCACAGACAAAGGTTTATTTTTTGAAAGCAATGAACCTAACTTAGGAGAATCTACTATCTCTTGTTGATCCAAAAGTGATATTTCTTGACTTATTTTTTCAGAAAGAATTATTAAATTACTAATTTCTCTTAATTTATTTAAGTCTTCATCAATATAGTCAGAAAGAACCCCTGAGGAAACTAAAGAACAACTTAACAATGCCCCATATTTTGAAACGAGAACTGAAAAGTAATCCTTTTCAGAAGTTATTGGTGATTCTTGTAATGTTAGTTCTTTATTCTCTGCTTCACAAATTTCAATAATTGCATTATCAAAATGTGTCAATAAGGATAAAAATTTATTATAGTCTCCAGATTTCTTACCGAGTTCTAGTAAATGAATTCTTGATAATGCTTGAAACCCATCACCAACATTAATTGCCTGCGCAGGTCCATATTTCCACCATAAGGATTCTCTAGAAAATCTTTCTGTGTTTCCATTTCTAACATCTTCATGAACATTAAAAGAAGCATTCAGTAATTCTACAGATGCTGCAATATTGAGTGAAAGGTTATCATCAACTTTTAAAAAATTTGAAATTCTTTTAGTTATCTCACCTAAAGGATAATCATAAGGAATTTGTTCAGAATCTAAACCAAAATGGTATTTCATCATGGTATACAATCCCAAATCATTTTTATTTAAGATATTTTCTATTTTTTCTCTAATTTCAGTCATTATGTTATTTATTGATAACCTTGAAAATGTCATCTGCAGAAATTGGACCTTCCCTTAATACAGTTAATTCTTCATTATTATCAATCTTTATAACCGTAGATGAAAGTTCTTCAGCACCACATTTTATATCAATTATTCTTTCTACATCGTTTTGAAATAAAGTTTTTATAACATTTATATCTTTAGAAGGAGGAAATCCACTAATATTAGCTGAAGTCCCTGTTAATGGTTTATTTAATTTCTTTATAAGTTCCAGGGTAAACATGTGATTTGGAACACGAACTCCTATGAATCCTGAATTATTATTTAAACTATTGGGAAGAGTCCCTGTTAATGGCAAAACTATTGTCAAAGGTCCAGGCCAAAAATAATTAGATAACTTATTTAAAATTTCGTTATGGATATTACAAAAATTCTCAATATTGTTTAAAGAAGATATCAATAAAGGAATTGGTTTATCAGCATCTCTTTTTTTAATCGAGAATAACTTACTAATTGCATGTTCGCTATCGGCGATTACAGACAGAGCAAAGTATGTATCTGTTGGGATGATACATACTTTTTCATCTAATAAATCAGAAATTGTTTCTGCTATTAATATTTTTTTATTTTTTTTAGTCTTCAATTTAAATCAAAAATCAATATTATTATTTTATATATATTTAATATGTTCTGGAAAGATATTGAAACAAGACACAATAATTATTTTGGATTATGGCTCACAATACACACGATTAATATCAAGAAGATTGCGAGAAATGAATATCTTTTGTGATCTTGTATCTCCAGATATAGATAGAGCTTTTTTTGATGATAGAAATATAAAAGGTTTTATTTTATCAGGGGGTCCAAATAGTGTTTTTGATGTTGAAGCTCCAAAATTGCCTGAATGGGTGTTAGATACAAAACTACCGATTCTAGGTATATGCTATGGTATGCAGCTGATAGCTGAAAGGTTTTACGGTTCAGTGGAAAAAAGCGACAAACGAGAATACGGGAATGCCGAATTGATAATTTTGAATGAAAATCCTCTCTTTTCTAATGTTCCTAAAAATAACAAAGTCTGGATGAGTCATGGAGACAAAGTTATTGAACTTCCTAAAAAGTTCAATGTAATAGCTAAGACCTCTAACTCTTTTTGTGCAGCATTTAATTATGAAAACATTTGGGGAGTGCAATTTCATCCAGAAGTAGATAATACAGATTATGGAGTTAATATTTTAAGTAATTTTTCAAGAAAGATTTGTAATGTAAACAATAATTGGAATGCTCAAAATTTTATAAATAATACAATTGCAACCATAAAGGACACTGTTGGAAAATCAAATGTTATTTGTGGTATTTCTGGAGGAGTAGATTCCAGTATAGCAGCAACTTTAATTCACATGGCGATTGGCAAACAATTAACTTCAATCTTTGTAGATAATGGACTGCTCAGAAAAAACGAACCAGAAAATGTGATGAGTTTCCTTAAAAAGGATCTAGGATTAAATGTCGTAAAAATTGATGCTAAACAAAGGTTCATAAAAAAATTAAAAGGAATAACAGATCCTGAACAAAAACGGAAAATTATTGGAAAAGAATTTATAAAAGTTTTTGAACTTGAAGCACGAAAACTTAAAAACGTTAAGTATCTTGCACAAGGGACACTCTATTCTGATGTAGTTGAATCAGCAGTAACAAAAAGTGGTCACACGAGTGTTATAAAAAGTCATCATAATGTTGGAGGTTTACCTGAAAAAATGAATTTAGAACTTTTAGAACCATTAAGAATGCTATTTAAAGACGAAGTTAGAAAAATAGGGAAAGAAATGAAAATAAACAATCAAATATTAGACAGACACCCCTTCCCTGGTCCAGGATTAGCAATAAGGATTATGGGAGAAGTGACAGAAGAGAAATTAACTATTCTGAGAGAAGCAGATGAAATATTTATCAATGAGATAAAAAAAGCAAACTTATACAATAAAATTTGGCAAGCTTTCGCTGTTCTAACGAACATTCAAAGTGTGGGAGTAATGGGAGATAATAGGACTTACGAAAATTGTATAGCTTTACGTGCAGTAAATTCAAATGATGCTATGACGGCTGATTGGTCTAATATTTCAAAGGATACATTATCAACTATTTCATCAAGGATTATTAATGAAGTTAGTGGTGTGAACAGAATTGTATACGATATAACTTCTAAACCTCCGAGTACAATAGAATGGGAATAAAATGAGAGTTGTAGTGGTAGGTTCTGGAGGTAGAGAGCATTCTATAATCTGGAAATTAAATCAAGACAAGAATGTAAGCAAAATATTTTGTATCGGAGAAAATTATGCGATATCTAAAGTATGTGAAACAATAAAACATACTAATGAAGATATCGACAATTTAGTTGAACAAATTATTTGTTTAAATCCTGACCTTGTTGTTGTAGGTCCAGAGGCCCCATTAAATCATGGAATTACTGATAAATTACAAAAGAAAAACATAAAAGTATTTGGACCTACGAAAAATGCTTCAAAAATAGAGTCTTCTAAGATATTTTCTAAAAAACTTATGATAGACAATAAAATTCCCACATCCCATGCCAAGAGTTTTGAAAATCATGGTGAATCTTTACAATATGCAAATATCAAAGGCTATGAAAACATAGTGATAAAAGCAGATGGTCTTGCTGCTGGGAAAGGTGTTTTTATACCAGAAACTCAACATGAACTGGAATCTGTTTTAAAAGATTTATTAGTAAATAAAACATTAGGGAAATCAGGGGAATCTTTACTAATAGAAGATAAAATTTTTGGACCAGAGGTTAGTGTTTTCTGTTTCACCGATGGAGTTAATTATTCAGACATTATAGCAATTTGTGATTACAAAAGAATTTTTGACAATAATCTTGGTCCTAATACTGGAGGCATGGGTTGTTATTCCCCTCCTGAATTTTGGAACAATAATCTAGAAGAAGAAATCAAACAAACCATAATAGAACCAACATTATTAGCTATGAAAAAAAACAGGTCTCCATTCAAAGGGATTTTATACACAGGGATTATGATTACTCAAAACGGACCTAAAGTCATTGAGTATAATTGTCGATTTGGTGATCCTGAGTGTGAGTTAATTATGCCCATGATAAACAACAATGTTTCTGAAATATTCAATGAAATAGCAAGTGGCAATTTAAAATCACAAGTTTCTTGGAAAAAAAACTCTTCAGTTTGCGTTGTAATGTGTTCTAGTGGTTATCCAGAGAAATACAAAACAGGATATAAAATCTCAGGAATAGACAAATTGTCAGAAAGAGTAATTTGTTTCCATTCAGGAACTAAAGAAGAAAAAAATCAACTGGTTTCTAACGGTGGAAGAGTACTTGTTCTGACTTCTTTAGACGCATCAATCAAAAAAGCAAGAGAGAATATTTACAAAGAAATTGATAAAATTAAATTTTCAAATTCATTTTATAGAAAAGACATTGCATTAAGGGCCATAGAATAATGATGAGAGAAAATATAAGTCTAATTATTGATTTTGATGATACTTTGGTGGATGTAAATGCAGCAAAAGTGATACTTGAAAATTATGAAAAAGAATTCTATTCAGAAAAATCAAATTTATATAAAAAAAAACAAATCAATTTTAGACAATATCAAGAAGAATCATTTATAAAAGTTCTAGAAAAAAATTCCATTGAATCTTTACAGTTGTATTCCAAAAATAATGTAAAAATTCGAAATGGATTTGATCGATTAATAAAATATACGTGTTTAAATAACATCAATGTGACGATTTTAAGTTCTGGATTAAAATTATATATAGAACCGGTAATTAAAAATTATATGAGCAAAATCAATTTAATCGCAACTGATATCTTGACAGAAGACAATATAATAAAATTTTCATATAACGATGCTTTTGACAAAGATTGTTCCCCTAAATGGGGTATATGTAAGTGTAAAATAGTAGAGTCAATGAAAAAAACTAATTACTTAATATATGTTGGCGATGGGGTGACAACCGATTTCAGTGCGTCATCTAAATGTGACACAATCTATGCATTAGAGCCTCTGTATTCAAAATGTTTAAGTGAAAATATCGAAGTACAGAAATTTATTAGTTTTGATAATTTAATAAAAGGCATCATGAAATTGAAGGGACAATAAGATTGATACCAAGATATAGTAGAAAAAAAATATCCCAAATTTGGTCCGAAGAGAAAACCTACGATTATTGGTTAAAAGTAGAATTAGCATCATGCGAAGCTTGGAACGAATTGGGAATAATCCCTAAAGATGATTTAGACAAAATCAAAAAAATAAAATTCAATCAAAAAATTTACAATAAATATTTTGAAGAAACCAAACACGACATTGTCTCATTTGTAAAAGCCATTTCTGAAAATTTAGGAGATGAATCAAGATGGATTCATCACGGTCTAACATCAAATGATGTAAAAGATACTGGACTCAGTCTTCAATTAAGAGATTCAATTGATCATATAGATTTACAAATATCAAACTTAATGGATTCTCTAAAAAATAGAGCTATTGAAGAAATTGATACACCCTGCATGGGGAGATCACACGGTATGCATGCAGAGCCAATGAGTTTTGGTTCAAAACTAGCTATTTTTTGGGAAGAACTTAAAAGGCATAGAGACCGTTTGAAAGAAACTAAAAAAAGAGTTTCTATTTGTATGATTTCAGGGCCAGTAGGTTCTTATGCAACAGTTTCTCCTGCTTTAGAAAAAATTGTATCTCAAAAACTAAAATTGGATTCGGCTAATGTAACTAATCAAATAATACAAAGAGATATTCATGGAGAATACTGCCAGAATTTAGCACTTCTGGGCACTACTTTAGAAAAAATCTCTATTGAAATTAGACATCTTCAAAGAAGCGAAGTAAATGAAGTAAGAGAACCTTTTGGAACAAAAGGGTTCGTAACTAAAGGTTCTTCGTCAATGCCACATAAAAGAAACCCTGAACTTTCGGAAAGAATTTCTGGAATTGCAAGAATCATAAGATCAAACAGTTTAGCTGCTTTAGAAAACATTCCTCTTTGGCACGAAAGAGATATATCTCATTCTTCCGCAGAGAGAATAATTTTACCAGACTCTTCAATTGCAATAGATTACATACTTTTCCTAAGTAATGAAATAATTTCAGGAATGACAATAGACAAAAATAGAATGTTAGAAAATTTAAACCAATCACAAGGGTTGATTTTTTCACCTAGAGTGATGTTGAAACTTATTGAATCTGGAATGAATAGAAACGATGCTTATGATTTGGTTCAGGATTTATCTATGAGAACTTTTGAATCAAAAGAAAGCTTTAAACAAATATGTGCTAATAATGAAAAAATTAAATCTAAAATTAAGAATAAAGATCTTGATGAAATCTTTGATTACAATTATTACTTAAGATTTACTAAGGAACAATTCAATTCAATCGGATGGAAAACTTAGTATGTATATTGATCCTGTCCTAACAACCAATTTTGACAGAAAATTACATTCAGGAAAAGTACGAGATATATATGATCTCGATGATGATAAACTTCTTATGATTTCTACAGATAGAATATCTGCTTTCGATGTAATAATGTCTGAAGCAGTTCCAGGAAAAGGTATTATCCTTAACAATCTTAGTAAGTTTTGGTTTGATTTTTTTGACAAAACTGACAATCATTTTATAAGTAGCGGGAATGATTATGACTTTTCACAAATAAGTAGGTTTCAGTCTATAGATATTAAATACCTAAATCGATCTTGTATAGTGAAAAAGGCTCAAAGGATTGATATGGAATGTGTTGTTAGGGGGTATATAACTGGAAGTGCATGGGAAGAATACAAACTAACTGGAAAAATCAATTCAAGAAATATACCGTCAGATTTAAGAGAAGGAGAAAAATTTTCTAAACCTATTTTCACTCCTTCTACAAAAGCAATTGAAGGGCATGATCAACCATTATCTCAATCTGAAGGAGAAAATTTAGTTGGTAAAGAAATTTATACGACACTTGAAAATATATCAATAGATCTTTTTAGTCAAGCTCATACTCATTGTTTAACAAAAGGGATCTTATTGGCTGATACAAAATTCGAATTTGGCTACATAGATGGAAAAATCAGTTTGATAGATGAAGTATTAACGCCTGATTCAAGTAGATTCTGGAAAATAGAAAATCATAGTGTTGGTACATCTCCTGAACCTTTCGATAAACAATTCCTAAGAAATTGGCTAAATAATCAAGAATGGGATAAGTCTCCACCTCCTCCAAAAGTTCCAGATGAAATTCTAAAAAATACCTTAAAGAGGTATATAAATATATATGAAATACTTACTGAAGATAAAATAAAATTATAAAATTGTATTAAAAAAGACGAGGATATAAACAATAGCAACACAGAATAGACCTACGCATAGAAAAGGGATGAGTAAATCCCGCATAACTTTAGAGCGAAGAGAAAAAAATAAAGAAAAAAAGAGAAGGAAAAGATTTTTCATTTATTTTTTCGGGGGTCTTTTGGCTTTAATTTTCATTATTGGCCTAACCATAACTCCTGCTCTAGGAGGTCAAAGTAATAATACAAAAATTAAAGGGAAAGGAGTAAATTTAGAGGGCCCAGTAATTACTGACGCAGAAGATCCTAGAAAGGAAGTAGGAATTGGAGAACCTCATCCAGGCTACTCAATATCACCTCCTACTTCAGGACCATTTTGGTACGACATAGACAGGCCTGTACCGGGGGTGGGAGTTACTTCTCCGGCACCATGGGGAGAATATGACACACAATTACCAAATGAAATCCTTGTTGCTAATTTATTACATGGTGGTATAGGATTACACTACGATTGTTCCAGATATGATGTAGACGCTACTACTATTAAAGAAGGTGGAGAATCTTGCAAAAAATTGATAGAGTTTTTATCTTCATTAATCCCTCCAAGTGCTAGTCAATATTTAATGACCCCATATAGCGCTATGGATGAATATCCCATAATGATTACAGGCTGGAGACATCATTTAAAATTAATGGAAATAGATGAAGAAAAAATAATCGAATTCATTAGAGCTTATCAGGATAGGGCTCCCCTAACAACTTTAAGAGGAAATTAAAACAAAATGCTTGAAGTTAAAATACTAGCAATGTTAAGTCTCATATATATTTCTTTGTTCACCATAATAACAATAATAAATATCTTAAATCCAGATAACATAATTCAAAATACATTACACAATAAATTTAACTTGAATATAAAAAACACACTATTTTTTTGTTTTATATTATCTTTTCTAGGAACAATAGGTAGTCTATATTTATCAGAGGTAAGAAATTTAGAACCATGTAAATTATGTTGGTTTGAACGAATATTTTTATTCCCTCTAGTTTTGATATTTTTTATCACTTGGTTAAAAAAAGATCGTAATGGTATGATCATTTCTATCCCTTTTATTTTGATAGGTTCTTTAATTTCTTTGTACCACTATTTACAACAAATTTTTCCAACAAGTGAATCATGTGAAGTTGTTAGTTGTTCCAGCCCTTATATTTGGGAATTAGGTTTTATTTCTATACCATTAATGGCATTTTTTAACTTTTTTGGAATATTATTAATATTGGTTAATTATAAGATTGTTTCAACGAAAGAAAAACATGAAGATTAAACTTATTTTTGGGTTGGCTTTACTATTAATAGCATGTAGTGAACCCTATATATTTTCTGAAGTGTCAATAAAAGGCGGGAGTTTGCCTCCTTTTAATAAAAACGTAAAAGATCCTGCTATTGGAGCATTTGCTCCTGTCCCTACAGGTATAGACCTAGAAGGAAATTCAGTCACAATTTCTACAAGAAAAAGTACTGAGCAAAAGAAGGCAACCATGATAGTATTTCTTGCTCATTGGTGTTCCCATTGCCAAAGAGAAGTTCCTATGATTCAAAAATGGATTAAAGAAAACGGCTATCCAGAAAATATTAACATTTATTCTGTAGCTTCACATATTGATAAAACAATGCCTAATTATCCACCAAATGAATGGTTATCTAGAGAAGAGTGGTCCGTTCCTGTAATTTTTGATGATAAAAACAATTCTGTAGCTGAAGCGTTCGGTTTACCAGGATTCCCTTTTTGGGTTTTCATTAACGAAGATGGCACAGTAAATTTACGTCATACAGGATCATTAGGTTCTGATACTTTTGAAAAAATTATTACTGCAGGAATTCAGTAAAAATAAAAGAATTATTATATGAATTTTGTATATGAAATAAAAATAACTTATAAAGATAGTGTGAACGATCCAGAAGGATTAACTATTACTGAATCAAGTCAAAGAATAGGATTTAAAGAAATTAGTAAAATTAGATCGGGCAAATTGTTTATAATCAATGTAGAAGCTGCAAATGAAAATGAAGCTAATATTAGAATTGATGAAATTTGCGATAAGCTTCTTCACAATCCAATTATAGAGAAATATAGCTTCAACAAAATATAATTATAGATTCCCTTTGGTAGAAGGAATAGTATCCATTCTTCGAGGATCGATATCAATAGCTTCTTTTAAAGCTCTCGCAAAAGTTTTGAATGATGATTCTAAAATATGATGATGATTGGTTCCAGATAACATTTTTAAATGAATACCAAACCTACCATTTGCAGATAAAGACTCATAAAAATGTCTACACATATCTACAGAAAATTCACCCTCATTATCTGTCTGTCCCATATCTATTATCGAGTAACCTCTACCCGATAAATCTATAGCTATTCTACATAGTGCTTCATCCAATAAACATGTCTTATCACCCATTCGATTTATCCCCTCTCTATTTCCGAGGGCTTCATCTAGACACATACCAAGCACAATAGCTGTATCTTCAATAATGTGATGAGTACCAGTTTCTAAATCACCTTCAATATCAGCATAAATATCCACAAGACCGTGTCTCGCTAGTTGATCAAGCATATGATTAAGCATCCCAATAGGAGATTTTATTTTAGAAATTCCCTTACCATCTAAATTGATTTCTATTTTAATTTTTGTTTCGCCTGTTTTTCTTTCTTTAGCAGACTTTCTAACATTTTTCATAATAATCCTCTATTTTTTATATCACTTAATAAACTGATCCAGCACTTGTAATAAAATACGTATTTGATCAGGAGTCCCCGATGAAATTCTTAGAGCATTACTTATCATTGTATGAGAAAATTTTCTAACAAAAATTCCGTTTTTTGCTAAAGTTTCAAAAACTATATTTGCATCTATTTCACCAAAATCTACTAATAAAAAATTAGCATGAGAAGGATATACTTTTATACCTTTTTTCCCTTGTAAAAATTCATAGATTCTATCTCTTTGTTCTAATAAAATCTGTACTTTTTCTAAAAGGAAATCTTTTTTAGATATAGCTTCTAGTGCAACAGTTTCTGCAGCAGTATTGATATTATATGGTTGTTTGATTAATAATAATTTTTCTATAATTTTAGGATTAGATATAGCATATCCTATTCTCAAACCAGCAAGACCAGACCATTTAGAAAAGGATCTCAAAACAATTAAATTTTCATATTTATTAATAAGATGAGAAAAACTTATATTGCAAAATTCATAATAAGTCTCATCAATTACAACAATTAGTTCACTTTGAAGCAATTTAACTAAATCTGGTTCACTTAATATATTTCCAGTGGGATTATTAGGTGATGCCAAAAATATCATTTTTGTATTATTTGAAACTGAATTCAAAATTTTATCCAAATCAATTTCAAAATCATCTCTTCTAGAAACTGAACAAACTTTTGCTCCTTGAATTTTTGCAGAGAATTCATACATTCCAAAAGTAGGTTGGACATCGATTAAAATATCATCTTTCTCTAAAAAAATCCTTATCAGTAAATCAATCAATTCATCACTTCCTGATCCAGCTACAATTTCTTCATATTTTCTTCCACTATAAGAAGCCAAGTTTGTTCTAAGGGTCTTTTGAAGAGGATCTGGATATTCATGTATATTAATCTCTGATAATTGTTTCCCCAAACCCAATTCTTTACCAAAGGGATTTTCGTTGGCATTTAACTTTATAACTTTATCTTTTGGTATTCCAGATTCTGAAGCAAGTTTAGACGAAGGATCTACACCTTCATACGAGGAAATATTTTTTATGTGTTGTCTAAAATAATTTTCTAAATTCATGTTGTTATTCCGAATTGAATTTATCTCTTCTAATATTTATAGCCGATTCATGGGCATCTAAAGTTTCTAATTTAGCCAAAAATCTTGCATTATTAGAAATATCAAGAAATTTTTCTTTGTCTATACTTAGGATTGGGATGGATTTCAAAAACGTCCTAGCTGACAAAGAAGAAGAAAATTTTGATGTTCCATTAGTAGGCATTACGTGGCTAGGGCCTGCGACATAATCAGCTAAAACCTCAGGTGAATTTTCACCCAAAAATAATGAACCAGAGGAATTAATTTTGTCGGCAATTGGAATTAATGCTTCTGATACTATTGAAGTGTGTTCAGGGGCGATCTCATTTGCCAGATCAACAATTTGGTCAACATTGTCAACAATAGATATAAATCCCCGATTCATTGATTTTAAAATTATATTTTTTTTTGAGAGTTTGCTTACGTTATTTATATATAGTTCATTGATGCGATTAGCTAAATCGTAATCTAAAGTTAATAACATAGGAAGCGCCAATACATCATGTTCAGCTTGTGCTATTAAATCAGCAACAATAAAATCCAAATCACAAGAATTATCAGCAATAATAAGAGTTTCCGTAGGTCCAAATACACCATCCAGTCCTACATCTCCATATACTGCTTTCTTTGCAGACGTTACGAATATATTGCCTGGGCCACAGATCATATCTACTTTAGGAACAATGGAAGTCCCTATAGCCATGCTTACAATAGCTTGAGGTCCCCCATAAGTGAAAAAAGAATCCACTCCAGATAAATATGCTGATGCCATAAGATATTTGTTTGGTAAGGAATCACCTTTGGTAGGTGAAGAAACTATAACTTGCTTTACTCCAGCAACTTTGGCAGGAACAACCGTCATTAAAATAGTTGAAATCAAGGGTGCCACTCCTCCTGGAATGTAGCATCCAACTTTTTTTATCGGCTTAATAGATTCACCGTATCCATTTGATTCGTCAAACCAACTATCATGTAGTGTCTTTTTTTGAAATTCTGTTATACGATTAATTGTTTCTGTAATGACTGATATGTCATCCTGAGAAATTAGGCTTAGAGATTTTTCAAGATCAGTTTTAGAAATCTCAACATTTAAGAATTCCTGTTCATCAACACAAGTACTTAATTCTTTGAGAAAAATGTCTCCTCTTTTTTTGGTATCTTTTATTATTTGTCTGGCATAATCATTTGGATTCATTAAGGTCTGATAATACCCATTTCCATTTGTTAAAACAGAATTTTCTTGATCTTTTCTTAATTCTGACAAATACCTAATAGTCTCATCTATTCCCTTCAATAATTTCATATGACTAATCCTCGATATTATCCAAATTTTGAATGAGTTTTGTAAAACCTACCGAATCTCTAAAGAATAACATTCCAACATCTGAAGTTGTTATAGAAACTCCACCAAGCTTTCTTAACTCATCTACAGCTTCCATAACTTCTTCTTGTCGAATAGTAAGTTCAAAATTGTACCACAAACCAGGTTCAACATTTATCACTTGAGAATAATGTGGACCCTTTAAGCCTTGAAGAATAGGATTAGACTTTATCATTTCTTCAACATTTTGATCTTGCTGTATGGATAAATTCACACTTATTTTTTTAAAATCCCTTGCATTAATAAGTGCTTCAATTTGTTCAATGATATTTCTTGATCTGATTATTTTTTCTTCACTTCCATTAAAACAATCTATATTTGCAATCAATGCAGCTTGAGATGAAAAAACAATTCCATCATCTATGATCTTAAGCCTATTCTGCCGCAATGTATTTCCCGTCGCGGTTATATCGCAAATTAAATCTGCATATCCAATAAATGGTGCAGCTTCAATGCCACCACTAGCGTCAACTATTTGAAAATAAAAAATAGAATTGTTGTTCAAAAATCTAGATAAAAGTCGTGGATATTTAGTAGCTATTCTCAAATCTTTCCCTTTATCTCTCATTTCATAAGACAAGTTGGCTAAATCATTCAAATTACTTATATCCAACCAAGCATCTGGTACAGCTAAAACCAGATCAGATTTTCCAAAACCTAGATCCTCTATTAATGTTATTGTATTTCCATTATCAACTTTAAATTCATAAAAACTATCTAATCCTACTACACCCATATCAGCTACTTTCGCATCAAGTCTAGATGGAATGTCAGCTTGTCTCTGAAAAATAACATTTAGTCCTTCTATAGATGGTATTGTGGCAGTATAGACTCTGTCATTAGATCGTGAAATTCCCAATCCACAGTCATTAAATAATTTCATGCTTCCTTCGTATAAGGCCCCTGAAACAGGTAAAGCTAAGTGTAATTCGTCCAATTTATATCTTTCTCCTATCTATTTCTTCTCCATTTAAAGTGATAATTTCATGTATTTTATTTTCTTTTCCCCAAATATCTAAATTTTCTTGATTATTAAATTTAGTTTCCACATATGAAATATTTCCTTTATTTCTTTCTAAAAAACATATTTCTAGCGCTTGTTGTAAATTCTTTGGATCATCTAACAAAATAACTATTTTTTTTGTATTTATTTTAGGCAAAAGAATTTTAGAAAAAGAAAGCAATTTTTCAGAATCTATAGCAAATCCTAACGCAGGTAAATCTTCATCTAAACCTAAAGATTGACCAAGATTATCATACCTGCCTCCTCCTCCAAATAAATTGTGGTTGTCATATGAATTGACATACAAATTGAATACTAAACTACTATAATAACCCCAATCTCGAACAAGGCCATAATCTAATTTAACTGAAGATAAATCAATACCATATTGTTTTAAATTTTTTACAATATTATACAGATTTGTCAAACTTTTTTTATCTGAAATATCTTTGATTATTTCACCTACTTCACTTATAGACTCTTCGATATTTTTATCAATATTTATAACTCGAGATAAAATTTCAACACACTCGAAAAATTGTGCTTCGGTAGTGTCGGTTGAAGCTTTTCTAACCAAATTATTTAGAATTGATTCTTTATCGCGTGTCTGTGAAAATTTTTTGTTATTATCTATCTCAAAATCTAAAAGTTTGTTGATTTCCTTAACAGAGAATTTATTGACTAAAGCAATTTCTGCACCATTTTCAAAAAACAAACCAAATTCTGTTGCTAATGTTTTTAAATTATTTTGGTCGAAATCAGAACCCAATTGGTCAATATTTTTTAGCAAAAATAAAGATTCGCGTTCTGAAATCTTAAAATATTTCATAATATCAAACAAAATACCAATGTTGCCAACAGAAACTAGTGGATCCTGACCCAAGATTTCCTTAGAGAATAAATAGGATAGAGCAATTATTTCTGTATCTGTTATTGGATTCTTATTACCTATTATTTCAATACCATTTTGCATAACATAATTTTTTTTACTTTTTCTATCGTACCTGTATATCTCTCCTGAATATGAAAACCTTAGATCCTGATCTAATTCATACATATTCTCTTCAATAACCATACGCATTATTGAGGATGTATATTCAGGTCTTAGTGAAACATTCATTCCCGAAGGATCACTAAATTGATAAAGATCACTTATAAAAGTTTCTCCAGATTTTCTTTTGAAAAGATCGGAATTTTCAATTATAGGAGGAGATATTTCTTTATACCCCCATTTTTCAGAAAAATCTAAAAATCTTTCTCGCATATATGAAAATTTACTTAAGTCTTCTGAGAACTTGTCATTAAATCCATATATTTTATCAATGTTATTTTTTTTAACCAATAATTTATTTTCAAATAGATATTTATTTAGCTCATATCTATATCATACAAATTTTGATTATATATTTCTCTATTCAGTTTATTCTGATTTTATTCAATTACAATTCGTTTNNTAAAAGTCNAAAGANCAGANAGNAAAGGAAATNAAATCTAANANCAAAACAAAATATTTAAACAGGCATTTTTCGNNCTGTTTTCNTTCTNCCGTACTCAGCTANCTCNNGAGTTCCACCAATCATCTTNCAACCAAGTACATCAATTACATAATCAACTCTTTCCTCTGGAGTCATANTTTCATCCAACCAGCTTGAGTAAAAAACTTTNCCATTTTTATCTAATGCAGANTTGATTTTATTTCTTGCATCATTCATCACATCTGGATAAGGAGGATCATGTGCATCNGGTTGCATAAAACTCATNCCCATATCTCCNGGNCCCCATTCNGCAAAAGCNATTCCAGGAACTTTAGCAATATCATCAACATTGGCAACACAATGCCTATCTTCTATTTTTAGGCCTAAAATCAATTCTCCTTTAGGNTTTAANGGCCAAGGATCTGCTACTTTAACNTANTCNCCTNGNTCNANGTNCCATAATTCTGCNGGTTTCTTTTGTCCTCCAGCTCCNCTNANNCCCTCACCTATAATATCTCTTCCNATATCTTGAAAAGGATATCNNGTGATTTGAACAAAAGCTTTNACTGATTCAGCACTTCTTGTATGAGTGTGTAAAATTCCATGNANTCCTGNNGTTAATACATGCCTNGCTTGCCATGCGTTATACNTTACTTCCTCTGGAGTNATNGCNTTGGANGGNAATGTACAAACNACNGTTGGNNTTAGATGACCACTNGCAGTAGGNCCCCCATCTTTTAATCCCTGCATAAATTTAGTTANTCCNACTGTGTCAAATGGATTATGTTCAAAATCTATTAGCATCATATCTGCCCACGTTTTAGAATCTTCCAATCCTCCTTCATAGCTGAGCTCAGAAGGGTGTTCATGATATATNGGTTGCCCCTCTTCCCACAANTCAATAACTTTATTTATTCTTTTAGCCATATTACTCTCTTTTCATTTNTATNTTTTCTAACTTAATTTCCAATCTATACCTANCTCGGCGCATATNCCTTTAAACCANTCTAGAACTTCAGGATGATAAGGAATTCCATTNGATTCTCTNTCTAANTTTTCTTCAAATTCNGGNAGTCCTGCATAGACTACNCTATCGTTACCTGGTGATGGCTTTGTTTCTTTTATAGATTTCATATAATCATCCATATCCGACTTGAATTGATCCACGTCAGTNAAAGCGTCAATATCATAAGCAATAAAATGATGGGCAGCTTGGGATCTCCTATTTAGTCCAGCACCTGAACCACCTAAAACTCCAGCTAAAATTTCAACNAACATTGCCANTGAAAANCCTTTNTGNGNACCAATCTCTCTCGTTCCTCCNGCNGGTANCATTAAATATTTCTCTGGNACCTCTGTTTCTTCCATTATTGGAGTTCCNTCTTCTTTTGCTATCCAACCNGGCATTACTTTTACACCAAGNCGTTGAGCTAAAGATATTTTATTNCCNGCTACTGATGACATTGAGGCATCAAAAATAAATGGTGGTTCGTTTTTNGTAGGTACAGCAACTCCAATTGGATTAAGNCCCACTCTAGCTTCTGCACCATNCACAGGAGCTACCATCAATCCNCCTGTTGTCATAGCAATTCCAATCATATTGTGNGTCAATGCCATTTCNGCATGATAAGCACATGCCCCAAAATGTCTTCCATTGNTTACTGTCACTGAACCAATGCCGTAATCTTTAGCNTTTTCTATTGCCATATTCATTGCNTATGGNCCTACTACTAATCCATGTCCAGCATCTGAATCNAGAGTNGCAACGGCACCTTTCCCTCGAATAACTTTTGGAGTAGGTGTAGGATTAATNCCACCTTCAGAGAATGATTCTACATATCTACGNAACATATTAGANACTCCATGAGATTCTATACCTCTAACATCNGCATAAATCAAAACATCTGCAGATAGCTTAGCATCCACTTGAGACATTCCCATTTTTATAAATATTTCTTCAACNACACNGAATATTTCCTNATGGTTNACCTTAACTGCAATATCATGTGGAACATGAAATCTTTCTAACATTAGTCACCTCAATTAATCNTTTGGATTGTCATNCATTTTATGTTTCATTATAAGTATTTTCAAACATTTTATTAGTTATCTTGTAGATATTTAATGAATCANCAATAGTTGCNCCNTTAAAATATTTTTGTTTATTTGATATAAAATCCAAAAAATTTTTCATNTGTATCTCAGTACTTGATAGANTTTGTTCTATTTTTAAATCATAAGTTTTTGATTTATAAAAAATTTTTCCNCTATTTATACCATCTAAATAAATTGAAATATTCCTNCCATGAATAACATATCTTTCCATNCTTCCNGATGAAANGTAACTAGAGTTAATTGATCCTACACTTCCATTTTCATATTCCATNATNGCTGTAAATGAAGTCCTGTATTTCGATTGGAATCTNCTAGAAAANCCACTTACTTTCATCAATTTAGANGAAGTNATAAAATTGATCAAATCTATAGAGTGTATTGGAGATTCAAGTACCATTTTATCTAAGATANTATCATCAAANCCNCNTTTNCCTANCCACTCNGATATATCTTTGTTAAATTCTCCGCTGACATTAAATATNTCNCCTTCTTGTTTTATAATTTCTAANGCTTTTGTTACAAANGGATTNAATCTCCTGTCAAATCCAACATANCAAAAAACTTTATTCTTTATTGAAGCTTCNTNTAAAAGNTGNACNTCTTCNATTTNTAAACCAGGTGGTTTTTCTANCAAAACATTAACACCNGATTCNAGNAANTTTANNGCCACTTNATTATTNTTTACNACATCAACAGATACAATNGCAAAATGACTTAGATTATTTTCAANTTTCTTNGTNAAATCATTTAAGTCATTAAAAAACATACTGNTTTTNTGTTTATTTTTTAATTGAGATAAAGATGTTTCATTGAAATCACAAAACATNCTTGGAACTGTTCCAAATTTTTGCATAGCATCAAGATGGTGCAATCCNCTATTACCACANCCGACAAGTATCAAATTATNCATTTCAGTGTTAGTCAAGAAATTATAAATAANAAAAATTTATTCACATCATATTGTTATAAANTNAATAGTAAAGAAAAAACTGTTGTTTATTGAATNATTTAATNCNGGGAAATAATANNACNCTATNTATTATTNNGNATTTTATATTGGNAATNATAAATAATTCTTATTTTGGGAAAAATNGGGGTTGAAANAANAATAANTTANTATANTATCTATATTAATCTTTGGTGGAGAGAAGAGAAGAGATAGAAGAAGATCTATNATNTTNNNATTATTGGAAACAATAATATNAANATTACCGAAAGGAAAGCNAATCGGATTGATGAAGCTAAAGAAAAAAAGCCCGCTTCTAGCGAAGCTCTGGTTGATTGCTCAGGCAGGGAACTCTGGAGGTGGGTTTTTTATTTTAACTNATATTANAAANCNATNTNTANAAAAATTANAANNANATNATGTTTGATTTAACAATTAACAATGGTNAAGTTTTTACCGGNAANTCTTCANANTCTATAANAGCAAATATAGGTATNAAAAATGACAAAATACAATATATAGGANCCNAAAAATTACAATCAANAAAAAGTATAGATGCAAAGGATTATTTAGTATCTCCNGGATTTATAGATTTACATACACATAGNGANATTTCATTCTTAGTTGATCCTGATGCGGACAGTAAACTAACACAAGGAGTAACTTTTGAATTGATGGGAAATTGCGGAATGAGTTTCTGTGCACCANTAAGCNCTAGTTCTTCTCAAACGCTAAAAGATCGTATTGCAAAATATAATATTGAGCTGGATATAGACTGGAATGATTTTGAAGGATGNTTAAATAAAATATCTGAAAATGTACCCAGTTTGAATGTCGCAGCACAATTAGGGCATGGGATTTTAAGAGCACACGTAATGGGAATGAAATCTGTTTCTGCAACCCCAGACGATATAAATAAAATGGGGAACATTATTCGTTCATCCATAGATCAAGGAATTTTGGGGTTTTCAACAGGATTATGGTACGCCCCTGGGTCTTATTCACATACTGAGGAAATAGTTGAATTGTCAAAAATAGTTGCTGAACATGATATGTTATATTCTTCACATATAAGATCAGAAAGTGATGATGCATCAGGCTTATTTCCTGCCCATGCTGAAGCGATAGAAATTGCTAGACGAACTGGATGCAGAGTTCAAATAAGTCATGTCAAAGCAGTAGGCCCAAAATTTTGGGGTAGAGGACGAGAATTACTTGAAGGAATTCAAAGAGCTAATGATGAAGGACTTGATGTTGCAGGTGACCAATATCCGTATGTCTGGTCCAGTACTCCAATTAGTGGGTGTATGTTCCCTCGGTGGAGTTTGGAAGGAGGAAGAAAGAAAACCCTTGAAAGATTAAAAGATGAGCGGATGAGAGAAGAAATAAAAAAAGAAACCAGAAACTATATAAATCGATTCCATGGTGCAGAGGGTTGTGTATTAGCTGAATTTTCTAAAAATACAGAATTAGAAGGATCAAATCTACTTGAAATATCAAAAAAGTTTTCATGTACACCTGAAGAAGCTGCAGTTAGGCTATATGAAACTTCAGAAGGATCTTTTGTTCTACATTCAATGGAAGAACAAGATTTGGAAGAAATTGCAAAAAGTGATTATATTTCTATAGCATCAGATGGAAATTCTTTAAGGTCAACAGGACCTTTAAGTTCTGGTAAACCCCATCCAAGAAGTTACGCAACAAATACAAGATTTTTAGAAAATATAGTAAGAGATAAAAAATTAGTTTCTATAGGAAAAGCTATTTGGAGAATGACAGGGTTACCAGCTCAAAGGCTAGGGTTGAAAAATAGAGGCAGTATAGAAATTGGGAATTATGCAGACCTAAATATTTTCAAAATTAATGAAATAAAAGAACATGCAAGTTATATAGATCCACACAAATATTCTACAGGCATGAAAAATGTAATATTAAACGGGAAAATCGCGGTTGAAAATGGTGTAAAAACTAAAGGAAGGTATGGGCGAGTAATTAGGTCTTTTCAAGAATAAAAACCTGATTTCCTATTTAAACAGAATGATTTTTAATAGTATTTTGATTTGGCTCCAAACCTAAACCAGGTTTATCGAATGGTTTCCATTGACCTTTTATTACTTCAGGGGTTTCCTTAAAGAGAAATGGCCAGGATTTCATATCATTACCTATGATTTCTACTGCTTTCAAATTTGGTGTAGCCATACAACAATGTAAATGAAGAAGAGAATATG
>PBER01000016.1 GCA_002718455.1 Chloroflexota bacterium
AAATTCCCACTCAGCTTTACAGGTCTTACAGTCTCAGTTACCTTTCCATTTTTAATTTTGTAAGTTTCGGCAGAAGCAAATGTAAACATCTCATGTTCTGTCATCCCACCATACCAATTTTTAACATATAATCCATCTTTGGTATCTTCAAATAACTCTTCCTTTGAGTTTTCACCATTTTCTATTATGGTATTTGTCATCCTGACAATTGGTGAGAATCCATATGAAATTGCTCTGGCATTTCCTGTGGGTGTTTCTGACATTTTTTCTGCGGTTTCTTTTGAATGTAGTCTCCCAACCAAAACTCCTTCTCTTATAAGAGGAGTTATTGAAGAAGGAGTTCCTTCATCATCAAAAGCATATGATCCTCTTAAATCGGGTATTTTTGCACCATCAGTAATATTTAAATCTCTATTACCAAATTTTTCCCCCAATTTTAGAATTTCTTTTAACCTATTATTTTCATATACGTTATCTGCCTCAGAGAGATGTCCAAATGCTTCATGCACAAAAACTCCAGCTAATATTTGATCCAAAATCACTGTTGTTTCTTCGCCTGTTATTTTAGGAGCTTTAATTAGTGATACCGCTTTTTTAGTGGATTGTATCACTTCATCTTCTAAGTTTTCTACTATACTGAAGTCACCCAATGAACCTATGGAAAACCCTGATTGTAATATTTCATTACCATCAGAACTGTTCGCTGATATTCTACAAATAACATGTACAAATTCTTGTTGAATCTCATTACCATTAGAATCAGCAAAAATAATTTTTTTATCTATATCTGCATACACAATATCGCATCCTTGAATATTTTTTTCTGAAAGGATTAAATTTTTGTAATTTTCTAATAAATCTATTTTTTCACTTAATTTTATTTTTCTTGGATCTTTTTTTATTGTTGGAGGTATAGATAACTTTGTATCAGATAAATTTTTTGAGTGTTTATAATTGTTGTTATTGAATTTTGCTAATTCTATACTTTCAGACATCCTATTTGGTGCTTTTGTAATGTCATTAAAAGATGAAAATCCCCAACCTCCATTTACGAGAGCTCTAGTACATCCGCCAACATTAGAACTGATTGATATGTTTTCTCTCGTTTTCCCTTTATATTGAATTCTTGTGGATATATTTTCTTCAATACGTATCTCTTTATAAAATTTTGGATTTTTCAACAATGCATTTTCAATCAAATTTTTGTAATCACTATTCAATTTTCTATTCTCCTAATTTGCTAGATGGTTTTATATTATTATTTATCATCCAATCGTATGCATTTATCTTTTTTTTGCCTTTTGATTTTATTCTTCCTATAATCAGTTTTTTATTTCCAATAGAAACACTAACTTCCTTTTCATTTATAAACAATATTGTTCCATTTTCTTTTTGAATATTATTTGAAACTAGTTTTGTATCATATAAATAAATTTTTTCACCTTTATACAGTGTCCAAGCTCCAGGCTGAGGGTCACACCCTCTGATAAGATTATAAATATCTTTTGAAGTATTTTTCCACTTAATTTCTTGTTCTTCACACCATCCTTCGTACGTAGCATATTTTTCTATTTGTGGTATTTTTGGAGGATCTCCATTAATTATTAAATTTATAGATTCAACAATTGCATCGACTCCCATTGGATAAAGAGAGTTAAAATACAAACTTCCAGTTGAATCATTTTCTTTTATAATAATTTTTTTTTGTATTAAAATATCTCCTGTATCAAGACCTGTATCAGGCCAAAATATGGTTATTCCAGTTTCCTTATCCCCATTTATTATTGACCAGTTAATTGATGAAGGGCCTCTGTGTTTAGGTAAGAGAGAAGGATGATATTGAATTGTCCCTAATCTCGGATTATTAATTATTTCCATAGGCACAATATCTACAACATATGCCATGATTAATATGTCAATATTTATATTATTAAAAGCTTCAATTGCTTCTTTTGATCTTAACTTTTTGAATTGAAGCGTTCTAATTTTTTGTTCATTTGAAAATTTATATAGAGGATCTTCTTTATTATTAAAAGGTGGAATAATACACAAAATTTCAGTATTCTGAATTTCTTGAATTCTTTTTGCAACTGATTCCCCAAAGGGTGATTGACCTATAATAGCTATTTTCAGTGTCATTTTATATAACTCATTCTGAAATATTTTCTAATTATGTCAAAATTATCTACTATTTCTTTTTGATTATAAATCTTGTTACTTTTAGCTTGTTCAATATGTTCTATCAAGAGGTAAGCTTCAGCTTCACTAAGTTTCTCATATTCCAAATGCCTTTTTAATACGGTAAAAGATACTCCATTTTTATGAAGTTTTGCATAAGCATTTATTAAGTTTAAATCATCAAGACTATGAACATTTAGACCTTTTACTTTGTTTGGTTTTTTTATTAATTTTTTTGATAGTAAATCATCATAAAAACTTTGAGATAAATCTAACTTATCTAGTATTTCAGAGACAGTAAACTTATCTCCGGTTTTCAATGGACTAGTGTTGATCTGTTTTTTTATAAGTTTTAAGGGATAACCTTCTTCTTTTAAGGTTTTTATTTTTTTTAACTTTTGAATATGTTCTTCAAAAAATACAGCTCGTGTTTTTGATACTTTTTGGGGAGCAGGTATTATATTTGATCTAATGTAATAATTAATAGCTGAAGTACTTACACCAATTAGTTTTGCCACTTCACTTATAGAATACTCATTTTTATTCATAGAATAAATTTTACATTATTCATTTTTTTTGGAAACCATAACTAACAAACTAGGAAGCACAAAAACTGAGGAAATCAATGCTAGAAAGATCATAATAGCCGTGAGTTGCCCAAAACTAGCGAACATTGGCATAGGTGCAAATCCCATAATGGTAAATCCCGCAATACTTGAGATAGCTGAACCTAAAAGAGCTATTCCTGTACCATTTAGAGTCTTACTTAATGCTGTTTCTGTGTTGTTTTTACGTATTTCTTCTCTAAATCTCTGAGTTATGTGTATTGAAAAATCTATTCCAACCCCAATTGAAATAGCACCTATTGTAGCTGTAACAAGATTTAGTGAATATCCACCTATGTACATTATTCCATAAAGCCAACTAACTACTAATCCAATTGGAAGTATTGTTACGAACGCATATCTAAAAGATTTAAAAGCAATTAATAATACCAAAAATGAAGCTACTGCAGCTATAGGGATAGCTCTGTATAAAGAATTTCTTGATGAAGATAACTCTACATCCCGAACAAAAGGAGATCCTGTTATTCCATATTCAGAAATATAGCTTTTATTTTGAAAAATTTTTAATTCATTTTCTAATTCTTTTCTAGCTAAAGTAGTGATATCTTGACTAGCAGAATCAGGTATTCCAACTCTAAAAACAGTGGCGTAATTATTATTAGAACGAATTAGAGTGGTTTTTATTCTACTGGGAGTAAAAATAGTTTCATCTTGATCATTTTTCAAACCTTGATCAATTAATTTGTCTAAATTTTTTTTATTTTCCTCTTTATTATTAGCTGGAGAATTTATATTTTCTAATAGTGAAATGAAGTTTGGTTCAATAATTAGTAGATTACCATCTTTATCGTGAGCTAGAAAATCTTTAGATTTAAGAGTAATCAAAAGTGATTTCATATCATCAATTGCTTCAGGTTCCGATAAATCCCCTTCAAAATACAACTCCCCCAATTCTCCTATTGTATCCCCTAGGTGATAATCTAATTTGTCCAAACCCACAACAAAATCTGATTCAGGTTTAAAAAAATCTGATACTTCAAAACTAGATTCTAATTTAAACGCAAGGAATGTTGTATAAATTGTAATAGCTGAAAAGAACAATATTGTATATATAGGTTTTTTAGCAAAGAAAACAATTAATGCACTAAATTTTTCTTCAATTTTTATAAATATATTATCTCTATTTAAACCTGAATCAACTTGGGATTCTTTAGCTTTACTAGCAAAATATAAAGGCAAAAATAAACATAAAATTATATTTGCTATTATCATTATTATTCCATAAATAGGTGATAAAACAAGAAATGTGATTACGGAACCTCCTGCTAAAGCTGCAGATCCGATAGCCTGGGCTATCCAAATAGACTTATTCTTATTATTTTTGTTGTCAATTGATTCAATTTTGGATAGTAAAAATGGAGCATAAATTCCCAACACAATATAAGCTGCAAAGGTAGCAATTCCAGCTGCAAGACCAAAATGTATAATAGATTCTGTGGCTGCTGTTACATTCGATAAAAATGCGATTGCATCACTAATAAAAGCCAAAGTTAAGGCTGAGCCTACCCCAGTGAATGCAATAATAAATTTTTTATCATAAGATATATTAGCCCTTTTTTCATTAGCCCTTTTTTCTTCCTGGTATCGTCTAATAGCATGAACTCCAAAATCAACCCCAAATGCTACCATAGCTATTGGGACGATCAAATCAGAAACTAAACCGCCTTTTAACCCAAATAGATAAGAAAAACCTTTAAGCCAAATCATTAGTGTAGATAATCCTATTCCAATTAGTACAACTGCCCAATATGACCTTAATGAAAAACCTACTATAGCAATAGCTGCAATCACTGTCAAAGTTATATAAACCGCAGATGAAAGTCCTTGTCTTTCTCCCTCTAAATTTACATCAATTGCTATCCCCCAAACATTTAAATCTTTAAGTTCATTTTTTAGTACATTCATAACATTTGTATTGAATTTTTCCTTATCTAAGGTGATTTTATCTCCGGAAATTGCTACTCTTTGAGAACCACCACCTAGTGAATCATTATCTCCTAATACAGCTATCATCATAGCGGGAGAGGTCCACCAATCAATTTCTTGATTATTTATCATTCGTTTCTCTACATTTGAATGAATACTTAAGTTTCTTTTAATATCCTTAAATTCATCCCCTTTGAAAACTTCAGAAATGATTTTTTTTACCTCATTGTTTGAGGCATCTTTTAAGGTTTTGTTGTATTTGGGATTAATAATTAGAACACTATTTACTACATCTGCGATTGTAAATATTCCATTTACTTTAAGACCTGTATCTGAATCGATATATTTGTAAAGATGTTCAGAACCAATAATTGTTTCTGGTGATAAATTTTTTGTAGCATCTTCAGCACGAAGTTTTTCTGTGGCATTGAAAATCTTGAACAAGTTTTCTTTTGATAAAATATCATCAGAATTTTTGCCTTCCAAAATAAAAAGAGCAAAATGGACTTCGTCAGAAAATTCATTAGAAATTTGAATGTCTAAATCAATTATAGGATCTTTGGGTGAAGTTGAAGCGTCACCTCGATAAGGAATAAATAAATATGACAATGTTAGACCAATTGTTATAATTACGAAAAGAAAGAAAATTTTTTTAGGATTTGCTACAAAAAATCTAGAAGTTCTTTCATAAATATTCATATTTATAATTATATTTAATTAAAAGATTTTTTATGATTATAAAATGAGAAGAATTTAAAATTTTGACTTTAATAAAAATTTCTAAAATATATTATGGTTGGCTAATAGTAGGTGCACTTTTTCTAAGTAGTGCCATTGGAGTTGGAACAAGACAAGGTTTTGGAGTTTTTGTAGATACTTGGGGTGGAGATTGGGAAGTTAATGTTTCTACTATAAGTTTGGCCGCAGCTATTGGATGGCTAGTTAATGGGTTAGCAGCACCAATTCTAGGACAAATGGCTGATAAATATGGTCCTAAGAGAGTTCTGATTTTTTGTAGTTTTGTTATATCACTAGGTTCTATTCTTGTTGCAAGTTCCTTCAATGTATTCACCCTTTCTATTTACTATGGATTCCTAATTTCCTTTGCTACAGGAACGGGAGGTCCTATAGGGATATTACTATCAAAATGGTTTAAGAAACGTCGGGGAGTTGCTATGGGTGCTGTAATGGCAGGGGGGTCTATTGGCAGTTTGTTTTTTGTCCCACTTTTAACTTTTATTACTATAAATTTTAGTTGGCAACTAGCTTGGATTATGGTTGGTTTTTTTGGATTTGTTTTAGTATTACCTTTATCAATATTTGTATTAAAAGATAAACCTGATGAAATTTTACAATCTGCTGAAAGTCAATCATATAATAATGAAACTAAAGTTGAAGATGGTCCTCTTTGGGTTGATAAATGGAGTAATGCTTATAATTCCAAACCCATGTGGCAACTTTCTATTGGATATTTTGTATGTGGGATTACCACAGCATCAATTTCAGTACATTTTATAAAATGGGCAATTTCTGAAAACATTTCTCCTTATGAAGCAGCTTTTTCTTTTTCAGTTTTAAGTGCTGTTAACGGAATATCTGTTCTTGCTTCTGGTTATTTTTCAGATAAATTTGAAAGAAAATTAATACTTGGAATGGTTTATTTTGTTAGGGGTCTTGCATTTTTAGCCTTGATATTACTTACGGGTAAAATCGCACTTTGGACTTTTGCAATTGTAGGGGGGATGTCTTGGTTAGCTACTGTACCTCTTACTACTGCTTTAACTTCTGAATTTTATGGATATAAGAAATTAGGTTCTTTGGTTGGATTGATAAATATGTCTCATCAAATAGGTGGAGCAATAGCTGTACTAATATTTGGTATGATTTATGATTATTATGGTAATTATGATCTGGGTCTTTGGGTTGGAGTGATAACTTTGATTATTGCTTCATTGGCATCATTCAGCATAAAAGAAAAACAATTTTCTTCTCGATTTTATAAACCGATAGAAAATTAAATGTTTTTTTTTAAATCAAAAGAAAAAATTGTTACAAATCATCATGGCGATTCTATAAATCCAGAGTTTGCTGAATGGATTGTGGATTTTATATCTCATCTATCACAGAATGTGTTATATGTAGTTTTTACTTTTGGAATTATTCTTTTTATAGTTTTTTCGATTTTAATTCTTTTTTTTTCTCGTAAAAATCAAAAAAAATGAATCTCCAAATTTTTTAGTATTCTATCGGCTTCAATTTCATCAAAATAGTCCATTGATTTTGCAGGATTTCTACTAACATTGGTTCGAATAATTCCTCTTTTCCAGAAGAAATATTTATAAGCTGTAACGCTATACATAAATTCGAAATTTAAGGCCTCCAACATTTTATTCCATATTTCAATTGCTTCATTTGAAATTTTGTTTCTTTCTGAATTAGTTAAAGCTAACCATAATTTTTTATGTGCTTCTACCATATGTCCTGATGGCATTATCCCATCTGCACCTCTTCTATACTCATCTATACTAAACCTTCCTCCTGCTCCACCCATTATAGATTTAATGTTAGTTTTACATTTATCTCTTATAAATGACATAACATGTCCAGGCATATCACTTTCCTCTTTCAGAAAATTTATTCTATCAATGTTATTAATCATTTCTACTAAAGCATCATTATTAATTGTTGGTCCTGCAGGAGGTTTATTATTTTGAATCCAAATATCTGTTTTAATATTTTTAGAAATCTCACTGTAAAATTCAATAAACTGATTTTTTGAAGAATGACTGAGTGGAGGCATAGCCATTATTGCTCTAATACCTAATCCTTCAGCATATTTAGACCTCTCAACTACATGTTCAGAAGAAACCCCGCTTACACCAGCAATTATTGGAATTTCATTTTTAACAACATTGACGGCTTCAGAAAGTATTGAATCTCTTTCTGAATCTGAAAGCTTAGATGCTTCTGATACATTAACAGGTAATAAAATTCCATCTGATCCTTTTTCTACCAGGAATTCAATACAAGATCTAAGAGATTTATAATCCACAGATCTATCTTCATTAAAAGGAGTTACAGGGATACTGTATATTCCAGAATATTTTTGTGTCATTTAGATTCCTTCTAATGAATATGATAAATTATATTATTACATTTTATATCTTTAAAATCTTTCAAGATATTTATTAGAAGAATAAGAGATTTTTATAAAATAAATGTTTATTTAGACATTAAATAATGGATTTGAAGGTCCAAAAGCATCAATAATTGAACCAGTTACTGATGATGAATCAGAGCTTATAAGAAAAGTACATAATTTTGCAATTTCTGAAGGGTGCATCATATTCTTATCTTTGATTGAATCTTCTCCAAATGCTTCTATGTACCCTTCAGTTAAAACAGCGCCAGGGCATATACAATTTACATCAATCCCTTCTTTTTTAACTTCTGCTGCAAGAGATTCTGTAAAGCTTATCAAACCTGCTTTGGTTATGCGATATGCACTTCTTCCAGCAGCTCCTTTTCTTCCACCAATTGAGGATATGTTTACGATTTTTCCATATTTACGACTAATCATATAAGGCAAAATCAATCTTGTTAATTTGACGGCATTAACGAGATTTACATTAATGACATTTTCCCATTCTTCCATATTAAAGTCGATTAGATTAATTTTTTCGTGGATTATGGCTGCATTATTAACGAGTATATTGATATTTAAATTAGATTCTCTAAGAAATTCTATGATTTTATTAATACCAAGATCATTCGATAGATCTGATGAAATAAAATATGAATTAACCCCATAATTTTTTAATTCATCATTAATGTCACTTAAACGGTTTTTATTTCTTCCTGTAAGAACCACATCAATACCATTTTGTGCAAAATCAATAGCAATGGCTTTACCAATCCCTCTAGATGCTCCAGTTATTAAAGCGATTTGATTTTTATCTGACATTGTTTTCCTCTGTTTTTTTTTATTAAAAAAAAGGTCTCGATAAAAGGACTATACCTACACATGATAACACTATACCTAAAATAAAAAAGAAAGTATTTATTGAAACTTTTGTTGTGAAATTAGCTCCTATATAACTTCCAATTCCTGCTCCACTACCCATAATTAATACAAGGAAATAATTTACGTTTCCATGGAAAGCATGGCCTATTAGACCTGCTATACCCATAAAAAAACCTATAAAAAGATTTGATCCTGCTGCTAATCGAGGATCAATCTTTAAAATTCGAATTATTGCTGGGAGACGAATACTTCCTAAAATAAGTCCTACAGCTCCACCAATAAGACCTATAGATAAACCAGCACTTGATTCTGCTATGATACGATTTCTGGAAAAGATTCCTTGAGAATTTTTATCTTTTACTCCAAATGCATTACTCATTTTATTATCTTTATTTTTTGATAAAAGGACGAATTCTACACCCTGCCAAAATACTAGTAATCCTGCAGAAAATATTAGGAAATCAGAAGGGACGTAAGGGGCAAAATAAGCTCCTAAAAGTGCTCCAGTAATTGCAGGTAATCCCATAAAGATTATAATTTGCTTTTTTACATTTTTTTCCTGAATATGACGTATAGTTCCAAAAAAAGATGAAATAGTCGAAGTTATAATATTTGTTCCAGCAGCAATTCTTGGATCTATCCCAAGAAGGAGCAGAATAGGGAGACGAATAGTTCCTAAAGCCAATCCAACAAACCCTCCCAAAATTCCTATAAGAAAAGATGAAATACTAATACTAATAATCACGTTTATTGATAAATCTGTCTTAAATAATTCTTCCAAAGTTTATTCCATAGTTTTTATATGTCTTGATACATACTTTTAAAAATATGATAAATTATTGTTAATTATTGCATTTTATGGAGATTATTATGGTTCGTAGAGAAGATATATTGGGAGCATTGGATGAAGGGAAGGGGAAATTTGGAGGAAAGGGAAATTTTGTCGTACAAAAAATACCTTTTCCTGAAGTTTTTGATGGTGCGGCAGTTGTTGATATAAAATCCACAGGAATTTGTGGTTCAGATTTGCACATGACCTACGATCGAACTGAAGCTGAAATAATTCCAGGAGGTCATGAAGTAGCAGGAGAAATCGTAGAACTCCCTAAAGATTATAAAGGTAATCTAAATTTGGGAGATAGAGTGGCCATAGATTGTATTGGTGCTGGAAAATCTTGTAATTCATGTTACTTTTGTCGTTATGGTCAATTTAGACATTGCATAAATCGTCATGAGGAATCAGGAGGGGGCTTTTCCAGTTTTATAACAAGAAGTCCGGATGGCTTGTTCAAAATTTCAGATGATATGGATTACAATGATGGTGCGTTAGTAGAACCTATGGCTGTTTCAGTACATGGATTTAGATTTGCTAAATTCACACCTGGTGATTCTGTAGCTATTATAGGATCTGCGACAATAGGTCTTTCTGCTATATGTGTTGCAAAATCTTATGGAGCGGGTAAAATCATTGCATCAGCTAAGTATGAACATCAAGCTGAAGCTGCAAAAAAAATGGGAGCAGATATAGTTGTTTCTTCTGAAGAAGGTGAATTAGAAGAAGCTTGCATGCAAGAAACTGATGGAATTGGTATTGATGTTGCTGTTGAAACTATTGGAGGCAGATCAAATCTTTCTTTAGCTCAAGCTGCTAGTTGTGTTAAGAAGACAGGTAAAGTTATAGTTTTAGGAGGATTTAGGATCCCTATTGAAGTAGATTTTTTACAACCAATGATTAAAGAAATAAGTTTTATTCCAGCTACTTGTTATGCAAATATAGACGGAAGGCACGATTTTGAATTGGCAGTAGATATACTTTCTAGTGGGAATCATCCTTATAAGAGTATAGTTACTCACAATTTTACTTTAGACAACATTCAAAAAGGATTTGAAACAGCCTATGATAAAAAAACAAAATCAATCAAAGTGCATATAATGCAATAATTATTTTTTTATTATTTTCATCAATCTTCTGAGAGTAAAACTCCAAACTATCAAAGAACTGATTGCAATTGAAAGAGGTTCTCCTGGTACTCCTTTTCTCCAATCTTCAACATTAGCAATGGAATCAAATAATATAAATTTATATAATTCTTCAATGGAGCCTACTAATGAGACAATTGTTATTAACCCGAACAAAATTGTACCCGCAAAAACCAGCATCTTAAAAATAATATCATTAGAGCTATCTTTTTTTGCATTTTCATTCTTTTTTTGTAAATAAACATGAACCAAGTAAATTATTCCACTTATTATTGCAGTGGTTATTCCTGTAAATAAGCTTGCTTCTATACTTCCATCATACATTTGTAATGTTTCTGCAGAAGGCTTACCGTCAATATTGCCTATAGTAGTCATTTCAAAACTAAAGCTATCGCCAAAAATCATTGCAAAAATAGCTTGAATAATTCGAGATATCCCAGCTAAGCAGAAAACACCACCAGATATAAGCCTAACAAAGTAAAAATATCCATTTAAAGATAAATCAAAACTTATCTTTACGCCAGTATTTTTAAGTGCATAGCCTATCAAGAAAATTATTCCACTTACTATTAGAACTGCGAACAGAATCCCTATAGCCACTCCAACAAAATCAAACATATAAAATCCCTTAGTTATTTTATACTTATAATATAATAATTTCTAATTTATTTCCTAGTGTATTTTCTCCTATTATTTTTCTGATTTACACATCCATTTATAACCCACATTTATGATAAAGCTTAATTTCTAAGTTTTCATAATTGTAAATAAAGATTTTTCAAATTAGCATATTTGAAAATCACAAAATAAATACTAACGTTTGGTAGAATCATATTTCTAAATCACATGAAAATTGAACTGAAAAATATTTCTAAATCATTTGGTTCTTTGGAGGCCAATAAAGAAATAAGTATTTCTATTCCTGGTGGTATTCATGCTCTATTAGGTGAGAATGGAGCCGGAAAATCTACTCTTGTAAAAATTATTTCTGGGCAATTAAATCCTGATAAAGGATCTATTTTAATATCAGACAAAAAAATTAATTTAGGGTCACCTAAAATAGCTATTAATAATGGTATTGGCATGTTAAATCAAAATCCATTGGACTTTGCTAATTTAAGTGTTTTAGAAAGTTTTCTTGTTGGGAATACCCAAAATTCATTTATATCGAATCATCGTAAAACAAAAGAAAAAATTCTAAATTTATTTGATAATTACGATATTAAAATAGATTTGAACGAAAAAATTTCTTCCTTTTCAATAGGACAGCGACAACAAATAGAATTACTACGTTTGTTATATAACGGAGTAAAAATTATAATCCTTGATGAACCTACTAGTGCCTTTTCACTGGAACAAAAAAAAATGATTTTTGACACCTTAAATAAACTAACTAAAGAAGATATAACAATAATTTTTGTATCTCATAAATTAGATGAAGTCTTTGAGATTTGTGATTCAGGAACAATACTTAAAGAAGGAAAAGTAGTTTATTCAATGAATAAACCTTTTGATTCAGATGCTATATTTGCCAAAATGTTCGATGATACAAGAACTAAAAATAAAATTACAAACATTGAAAAAAGATCTGATAAATTTAAGCTTTTTTTTGATGAACTAGATATGACCAAACATAAAACATTTTCAAATGAATCTTTATTAGATTTTGGAACAATTGTTGGTATTGCAGGACTACAGGGATCAATGAATGATAGATTAGTTAAAAATTTTTTTTCTAGAGATTTTTCTAAATCAGGAATTTTCTTTGATAATGGAGATTACATTGAAAAAAATAAACTTTATTATATGCCAGCCGATCGATTAGAGAGAGGATTATTCGAAGACTTAACCCTTAAAGAGCATTTTGCCTTAACTTATTCGCATATAAATAAATATATAAATTGGAATGATATAGCAATATATGGGGAGAAAAAAATTCAAGAATATGACATCAAGGCTAATATTACTCAAAAAGTAGACCAACTATCAGGAGGAAACCAGCAAAGATTGATGCTTTCTCTATTGCCAGAGAGTCCAGGAGTTTTGCTATTAGAACAACCAACTAGAGGTTTGGACTATAATTCTGCCAATAAAATGTGGGATATTATTTTACATAGAAAAAAAAATGATATAGCTATAATTTTCTCATCTACAGATCTTGATGAAATATGGGATTATTCTGATATTATTATTTCGGTTTCAGGTAATACAATAATGAATATAGACAGTAAGCAGAATTTAAATAAAGAAAATATAGCCAGATATGTTTCTGGCATTATTGATTAATTATGAATTTCAATGACTTAAAAATTAATTTTATAAGATTTATTCTTGCTATTTTAATTATTTTTTTTCTTTTATTATCCTTCGGGATAAACCCTCTAGACGTTACTAACGCATTGTTTATTGGATCTTTTGGTAGTTTTGAAAAAATAATCAGAACTATGCTAGTCTGGGTTCCAATTTCACTGGCTTCAATTGCACTAATTTATACATTTTCATCAGGTATGTGGAATATAGGAATAGAAGGTCAAATAATTATGGGTGCTATTGGGGCAACTTTTATAGCTCGCTCATTTTTAGGGGATAATTTTATATCTCCTTATATTCAGTTAATTATGGCTTTAGGTTTTGGAGGTTTTTGGGGTTTCATTTGTGCAATCCTAAAAGTCAAAGGAGGTGTGCATGAAATTTTCAGTGGTTTGGGATTGGATTTTGTTGCTTCAGGGATAGCAATTTATTTAATTATAGGACCATGGAAACGAAAAGGGATTGCGTCTACGAGTGGGACAGAAATTTTTCATGAAAGTTCATGGATTCCTACAGTTGGAAATTTAGATTTTCCAATTTTTTTATTCCTAATTGTAATATTAGTATATGTTTTTACTTATTTCCTTCTGTCTCAGACATCATTTGGGTTGAGACTTAAAGCAACGGGCATTAATTTTTTTGCAACAAACAGATTTAATTTTAGTTCTGAAAGATACATTATATATTCTTTTATTATTGCAGGAGCCTTAGCCGGTATAGCAGGATTTTCTCAAGTTTCTGGTTCTTATCACAAACTTGTTCCAACAATTTCAGGAGGATTTGGTTTTCTTTCTATTTTGTTGGTTTTAATATGTTCAAGAAATATTTTTTTAACATTCATTATCAGTTTTTTATTTGCGGCATTAATTGTTGGAGGGAGTCAATTACAAATAAAGTTAGATTTAGATCACAGTCTCGTTGGGATCATTCAGGCTAGCTTTGTTTTATCATGGTTGATTTTACAAAGAGTTAATTTAGAGAAAAAAATATTAAATATATTTTCAAAGGTGCTAACAAAATGATTACTATTGAAAATTCATTAATTACTGTAATTGCTTTAAGCACCCCTTTGATTATAGCTGTATTAGGGGAAACAATATCTGAAAAAAGCGGTGTTATAAACTTGTCAGCTGAAGGCACAATTATGATATGTGCTCTTTTTGCATTTGTTTTTGGGTATTTAACAGATATAGCAGTTGTGGGATTGATTGCCGGAATGATTTTAGGTGCCATTATTGCTGCATTTTTGTCATTATGTGATATTAAGTTGCGTATGGATCAAATCGCAGTAGGTTTTGTCCTCACAATTCTTTGTTCACGCTTAAGTAGCTATCTAGGTCAAGGTTATGTAAGAATAAGTGGCCCTACTCTAAATAAAATATCTATTCCTTTACTATCTGACATTCCATTTTTCGGAAATATTTTATTTAATCACTCACTAATAACTTATATTTCTATATTATTAATTCCTTCAACTTGGTTATTACTTAACAAAACTACATTTGGGCTTTCTCTTAGAGCATCAGGTGAAAATCCAAATGCTGCAAATTCTAGAGGTATTAATGTACAAAAAATAAGATTTATAGGTACATTGATTGGAGGATCTTTACTAGGTTTGTCTGGTGCTGCGTTTTCACTTTATGCTAAATACGGCTGGTCGGAAGGGCATACAACAAATTATGGTTGGATTGTACTTGCTATTGTTATTTTTGGAGGTTGGAATCCTTTCAGAGCTGCTATGGGAGCTTATGCATTTGGGTTACTTCAAGTTTTAGCGATTAAGGCTCAATCAATAACTTTAGCTTTATCACAAATTTTACCTTTGCTACCATTTCCTTTAATGATTTTTATATTAATATTTATACAATATATTAATAGAAAAGATTCATCTTCAGTGCCATTAATAATTAAATCATTGATAGGTGGAAACCAACCTGAATCATTAGGAAAGAAGCTTCCAAAGGAGTTTTAATGGAATATGAAAATAATCCTGAAATAGTTGACGATCATAATATTAAAATTTTATGGGATAAAGATACAGTAGAAAAAGCTATTATTGATATTTCTGATTCGATCACTAAAAAATTTAAAGATTTTCAGTCAATAAATATTGTTCCTATTATGACGGGGAGCATTTTATTTGCAACAAAATTATTAACTGAATTAGAAAAATACAGACCAGGTGCATATAAGATTTTTCCTTTAACTGCAAAGACTTACGGGAATAATATGGAATCACAAGGGACTACTATTTATGGATATGGATTAATTTCAGACAGTCTAGATAATGGATGTCCTACCATTATTGTGGATGATTTAATGGATACAGGAGAAACATTGAAAACAGTTATTGAAAATATATATCAGACAGTATCAAAAGATGTGTACTCAGTTGTTTTGCTTGATAAATTGGGAAGAAGAAATAATATAATTCAACCAGATTTTTCTTGTTTTGAATTATATGATGATAAATGGGTAGTAGGATATGGAATGGACTATCGAGGTAAGTTTAGAGGATTGGAATATATTGGTTATCTCGAATTTATTTAATGAAGAAATCTATTGATTTTACTTGTACAATAATGTGAATGTAAATCTTTAAAATATCACAATGGATAACGATAAAATAAATATAATTGAAAAAACAAAAAAAATTGTCGATCCCTGGGAAGACTATATAAATGAAAATTTTGATAATTTAAGCTGGATTCAAAAGAACTTTATTAGACCTTTCATAGTACTATTTTTTTCTTTAGGGTTGCTATTACTTTTTAGTTGGTATTTATTAGTTAAAACTGGACAGTGGTAAGGATTTCATCATAGATAACCTATTAATACAAATTATTATTTTTATAATTAGTGCACTCTCGACTATTTTTTTTGGGACATATCTAGCTAAATATGGTGATATTATTGCTTCTATAACTGGACTGGGTAGATTATTTGTTGGCAGTATCTTAGTTGCATTAGCAACTTCTTTACCTGAATTATCAGCGAATATTTCTGCAGTTACCTTGAATCCTCCAAATCCATCACTAGCGATTGGGAATGTTGTAGGAGCAAATATGGTAAATATGTTTATGTTAGGATTCATAGCTTTGATCTTTGGAGGAAAAGTTGTGTTAGATCAAATATCTTTTGAACAATGGTATTTAGCTTTATTGGCGTTTGTTATTACTGTAGCCTTTCTTGTTTTAGGGTTCATAAATTTACAATTATCTATATTTAATGTAGGAATTTCTTCTATTATTTTGTTAATCATTTATCTAATCGGAATGAGACTAGTTTATGTCTCAAAGTCGTTTGATGTTGAAGATGATGATTTATCTACGAATGTAAACTTAGGCAAATACCATGCTTGGATTATGTTCACAATGATTTCTATAGGAGTTATTATATCTGGTTATTTTCTAGCATTTAGTGTTGATAAGATAGCTGAAATATCTGGAATTGCCTCTAGTACTTTAGGAATAATTCTAGTTTCTATTGTTACTACAATGCCAGAAGCATCAGCATATTTTGCTTCTATTAAGATGAAAGCTGCAGATCTAGGAGTAGCTGGTCTTTTTGGAAGTTGTGTTTTTAATGTAACAATTATTTTTTATGCTGATATTTTTTATAAAAATAATCTCTTAGTCAATCAATTTGAGAAAGCTCATTATTTAGCTGGTTTTGTAGCATCTTTGTTAATTTTATTAGCGCTATTTATAGTCCTTTTTAATAAAAAACTTAATCATATTCTAAACAAATCTTTACTAGCATCTTTGTTAATAATATATTTATTTGGAATTTTTATAATCACTTCTTAAACTTCTTAAATTAAACTATAAAAACATAAAATTTCTTTGTTTTATTGAGGATTAATAAATGCTATTGTTTACTTATAAAAATTAAAATTAAAATCTTTAGGAATTAGGAATTGTTATGAAGAAATTATTTATTACATTAAGTTTATCCGTATTTTCATTGTTTTTGTTTTCATGTTCAGGTGAATCGGAAGTAACATCTTGGGAAACAAAAACAGCAGAAAGAGAAACAATTTCCAAATTTGGTATGATACTTGTTGGGCCTCGAGATGACAAAGGATGGTCACAAGCTCATTTTGAAGGTGGACAATATCTTGCAGGAATCCATGGTGCTGAAATGATAACAGTAGATTTTGTAAATCCAGCTGATAGTCCAAACCTTACGGTTGATCAGGTTGCTGAAGATATGATTGCTGAAGGTGCTGAGTTGATTATTGCAACTTCAGATGATATGAAAGATGGAATCCTTGTTGCAGCAGAAAATAATCCTGAAGTAAGTATGATATGGGCATCAGGAGATAGTGCTAAAAGCGATGGAAAAAACTATCGTCCAGATTTGATGAATTTAGCAAATGTAATGGGAAAAATGGAATATGGCAAAATGATTGCTGGATGTGCAGCTGCTATTCAATCTGAAACTGGGCATATATCATTTCTTGGACCATTGATTAACGATGAAACACGAAGACTGGCTAATGCAGCTTATCTAGGAGCAAAGCATTGTTGGAAGATGTCTGGAGGAGACAGAGATGATTTGGATTTCAGAGTAGTCTGGATTGGTTTTTGGTTTCATATCCCAGGTGTGACTTCTGATCCAACACAGGTAGCTAATGAATTTTTTGATAATGGTTCAGATGTAATTATTTCCCATATTGATACTCCTGAAGCGTTAATCGTCACTGAACAGAGAGCATTGGCTGGAGAAAATGTTTGGGTTGTTGGATATGATTATGAATTTGCTTGCGATTTAGCTCCAACTCGATGTTTGGGAGTTCCATATTTTAACTGGGGCCCTGCATACAATAAGCTAGCACATGATAGTGCAGAAGATATATTTGAAGCCACATGGCATTGGAATGATCCTAATTGGGATGATTTGAATGATCCTGACACATCACCAATAGGATTTCATATAGGTGATGCCCTGAATGATGTTGCAATGTTAGAAGAGTTTATAGATGGCTTAGCAAGTGGAGACATAAATCTATATAAAGGTCCTATAAATTTTCAAAACGGAGCAGGATGGATAGTTCAAGGATCAACAGCTACAGATAATGATATTTGGTACTCAGAAATGTTACTAGAAGGAATGGTAGGAGATAGCAATTAAACTATAAAGTGAAGTCTATTACACCTCTGCCATCTTCACCTTTGGCAAGGTCGTTATAGGCTTCATTTATTTTATCGAGTGGATATTTTCTTGCTATCACTGAATTTATATCTAGCTTGCCTGACTGATAAAATTCAATGATTCTTTCAAATGTTAAATGTGGAGATACTGAACCATAATATGACCCTACCAATGTTTTATGATTCCTGACCATATCAACCATGTTTATATTTGCAGTTTGCCCTTCAGGTGCTAATCCAATAATAACTCCAGTACCACCTTTTCTAACGGAACTCATCATCTGATCTGTTGTTATTTGACTTCCAAAAGTGTCAAACCCAAAATCAACACCTAAACCATTTGTAATTTCTAGGATTTTTTTTGTAGCATTTTCAGCTTTAGAATTTACGGTGTGGGTGGCACCAAATTTGTAGCTAAATTCTAATTTATTATCCAAAATATCTACAGCAATAATTTTTGAAGCATTTATAAGAGTTGCACCTAAAATACTGTTTAATCCTACTCCTCCGGTACCGAAAACAGCAATTGTTGCCCCAGGGAAAATATTTGGTTGATTTATTACTCCCCCAACTCCTGTTGTAACTGAACAGCCTATTAGACAAGCTACATCAACTGGAAAATCATCATCTATTTTAAAACAAGCATTTTCAGGGACTATAATTTCTTCTGCGAAAACACCCAATTTTGCATATTGGTGAATATCATTATTATTTTCATCAGTTAATCTAAAAGTGCCATCATACTGTTTTGTACCAGTAATTCTATTTGTATCACAAATATTTCCTAATCCAGATCTACAAGAATAACAATAACCACAACTTGGAACGAATGAAAGTATACACTTTTCACCCTTATTAATAGAAGTAACATTGTCGCCTAAATCTTCAACAATTCCTGCCCCTTCATGTCCCAATACTATAGGCATTGGAAAGTTAGTTTGTCCTTTCATAACATGATGATCTGAAGCACATACACCTGCAGCCAACATTTTTATTTTTACTTCATTGCTTTTTGGAGGATCTTGCTTTAACTCCTTTATTTCAATTGGAGTATTTGCTTTGTATAGAACTCCTGCTTTTACCATAATTATTATCCTTGATTCTTTGTAATCCTTACAAATGTAAAACTAAATATAGAAATTAATAGTAATAATTCTACAATATTAAAAGCTATTTTATAAGAATTATAATTATCAAAAATAATTCCTGAAAAAATTGGACCTATTATAATTGGGATAGCCACAGGAGTGTTTAGAATACCAAAAATAGAAGAGTATCTTTTCAAGCCGAATAATTCAGTTGTAACTGTGGGTCCTAAAACTCCCATTGCACCTACCCCAAAACCCATAAGAGATGCACCTGCCCACAATAAAAAATAATTATCAATTAATATTAACTGTATGCCTATCATCTGAAAAACAATTACTATTTGTAATAGATATCTTGAAGGGATCGTATCACTTAACCAGCCGCTGATTAATTTACTAATTACAGCAAAAATTCCAAAAGCTGACAACATTGAAGAAGCTACCGCTGCACTAATCCCTTGTGAAACAAAATGTGGAACCATTTGTATAACAACAGTTGTTCTTGCAAATTGCTGAAGAGTCAGTCCAGTTGCTAGGGCCCAAAACGCATAAGTTCTTAATGCTTCTGAAAATTCATAATTTTTGTTAATATTTGTTTGTTTGTCATTAGATTTATTTTTTTCTGAAAAATTATGATCTTTATCATCTCTAATAAACAAAATAACAAGTAGCATAACTACAAATGTTGCACTTCCCAGTGCGAAAAAGGCAAATCTCCAACCAGAGGATAATATTAAGAAAGTAGCTATTGGTACTGATACCACTGATGAAGCATTATTACCAGCCATTGTCACACCTATCATTCTTCCACGAATTTTAGGGAACCATAAACCCATTAGTTTACCAAGAGGAAGTTGAGTAGCACCTGGTATACCTACGTAGAGTAATATGCTTGACAAATATAATTGCCATAATTCATTCATTGATCCTCTAATGAAAAATCCTAGGGTGACTAATAAAAGAGAAGAGGACATCATTTTCATGGAACCAATTCTGTCAAGAATTCTTCCTGCGAAAGGGGCTGCAAAGGAACTGGCTATTCCTAGTGAAATGGATATATTTATTTGAGTCCTTGTCCATCCAAATTCTTCTTCAAGAGGTATAACAAATGCTTGGAAAGCATATTGGACTAATCCTATTGAAACACCAACAGATAAAAATGTTGTTGCAGCAATATACCATCTACGGTATTCATATTTAAATATAGAAATGCTCATTCCCTAATTATCAAATCATCTTTAATGCTTATTCCTAAGCCAGGTGAATTTGGAACGGCAATCTTACCATCTACTACATCTAGTTTCTCATTGAATATGAAGAATTTATTTTTATAACTGCTTAATGGAGGATCATTAAGTATTTCACAATAAGGAGCATTATCCCAAGTAGATAATAAATGCATATGAGCCACAACACCTATATCGCCTCCACCGTGATGAGGAACAATTTCTTTATTGTTTTTTATTGATAGTTTACCTATTTCAATTAAAGGTGTAATTCCACCAAGGACCATTGATTCAGGTTGTAGCACATCATAAGTATTTTGATCTACCATTTGGTGGAAATCACTAATTACTGTATTATTTTCTCCTCCAGCGATGCGTGTTTTTTTCATTGAAACTAATTCTGATAATTCTTTATAGTTAAATCTTGGTCTGGGTTCTTCCAACCAGTAGCAACCTAAATCGTACATAATTTCATTCATCTTTTTAGCTCTATTAAAATCCCAAATAACTCCAGGTTGCCATGGATAACTTGATTGAGCCTGGTTAGCATCTACCAATATATCCATCTTTCCAATTGAGTTTTCAATTACTTTTTCGACAGTTTCTACATCAAGAGTTGATTCATTATGATGAAGTCTGACTTTTATAGCTTTCCATCCTTCATCAAATAATTTTTTTGCCATTTCACCTCTTTCTTCTGGATCAGAAAGGATGACTAAACTTGCATATGGGATCAGGTCGTTTTTTTTTCTTCCAAGAATTGCTGAAATAGATTTATTTTCTAATTTGCCTTTCAGATCCCAAAGAGCAATATCTATACCTGCTAATCCTCTATAAGGTATATTTCTTGTTTTATAAGTAAGATATTTAAAATGATCAATTACATCACTTGGATTTTTGCCAATAAGATACTCTTTTGAGTCATTTATTATGGCAGGATCACAGCCAGGACCAATGCCAATTTCACCATTGTCAAGTTCTATTTCAACAAAATCTGTTCCCCCTATATTCGATTTTACTTTACTACCTGGACTCCAAGCTGGTTCTACTTCTCCCAAATACTCAACTAATTTAATTTTTGATAATCTTATATCTTTTATTTTCATTGTTAAACCTATGATAAAATTTGCAGTTATTGGATATGATAGATGAAAATTATTTTAAATAAATCTAAAAAATAAACTTTTTTTACTTTGGAGGAATTGTGAAAATAAAATCTATTCAAGCATTTACTATTGAACTGAAACCTAATATCAAAACTACACCTAGAGTTCCAAAATCAAAAAATCCATTTGATATGGGCGGAATGGTGAGTCCTATGAAAAGATATCCAAATATTTCTAGATCTGATTGGAGTGCAAATTGGCATAGAACAGCTGTGATCATAACAGCAGAAGATGGTAACTGGGGCTTTGGATTTACTCTACACTCTGGTGCTACAGAATCAATAATTAATGATCATCTATCTAACCTTTTAGTAGGAAAGAACTGTATGGCAACAGAAATGTTGTGGGATATTATGCAACAATCAACTATTCCATATGGTACTTCTGGACTTTCGAGTTTTGCAATAAGCGCTATAGATAATGCATTATGGGATTTAAAGGGAAAGGTTTTAGAAAGACCAGTTTATGAATTAATAGGTGGACCTCAAAAAGAAAAGATTTTCTGTTATGCTAGCAACACTGATTTTACTTATGGAACAAAAAATAGTATTGAATGGTTTTTGGAATTAGGTTTTAAAGCAGTTAAATTATTTTTGAGAGAAGGGCCTGAAAGTAATTTAGAAGGAATTAATAGATCAGAAGAATTAGTAGCAAGTACTAGAGAACAAGTGGGGAATGATATTGAAATTGCAGTAGATGCATGGATGTCTCTAAACAATGAATATGCTGTTAGGCTAGCTGAATCTTTAAGACCTTATAAAATTAAATGGCTTGAAGATTATATTAATCCAGAAAACTTGGATGGATATCAGAATTTAAGAAACAGAATCCCATGGCAAACTTTAGCGACAGGCGAACATTGGTATTCACTTTACCCATTTGCTGTTGCGGCTAGTAAAGGAATTGTAGACATCTTCCAACCTGATCTTAATTGGGTTGGAGGAATGACTGCAGGAATTAAAATTTGTCATCTTGCAGAAGCACATGGATTATCAGTTATTCCTCATGCAAGTACAAATTATCCATATGGACAGCATCTAGCATTTGCTATGCCAGCTGTACCATGGGCAGAAAGATCTGAAGGAGTTGCTCCTCCAGGAGTTCCTTTAGAGGAAATGGTTTTACTACCAGGAACACCTGTGATTAAAAATGGATATATAATCCCTTCTGATGCACCGGGATTCGGGCTAGAGATAACCAAAGAATGGTTAAAAGAAAGAGCGGTTTAGAGAAATAATAAACTAAAAGTGTTTTTATTGTTTAACTGTGTATTTTTTATACATTTTTATTGTATTATTTCTTTAAAAAAAACAGGAGGTTTTATCAAATGAATAAAGTAAAAGAAAACTTGAAGGCTGGAAAAACAGTTGTAGGAGTAGCAGGTGCTCCCAATGATGTTACGATGCCTCTGTTAGCTGATTCTGCATATGATTTTATACTTTTTGATGAACAGCACTCTCCTTATCAAACTAAGCAGTTTAGACCAATGATAGAAGCAATGTCTGAGAAAAATGCTGCACCAATGGTTCGTGTAAGTATAAATCGTGCAGATTTAATCTGCTTTGCATTAGATGCAGGAGCAAGGGGTATAGTTGTTCCAATGGTTAACACAAAAGAAGAGGCTCAAGCTATGGTACGAGCATGTAAATACTCTCCACTAGGAGATCGTAGTAACGCAGGTATGCGTGGGGAATGGGGACCTACTAAAGACTATAAAGATTATATCGATACAGTTAATCGAGATTTAGTAATTGCTCCGATGATTGAAACACAACAAGCTATAGACAATATTGATGATATTCTTAGCGTAGATGGAATAGATGTATTGTTAGTTGGCCCCTCAGATCTTGCCATAGAACTTGGTGTCCCAAATATGGATTTTGCTGGAAGTACTTATCAAAAAGGATTGGATAAAATTGCAGCTGCATGTAAAAATCATGGAGTAGTTCCTGGAATGTACTTTATCCCACCCGGAATGGATCCTAATTTCTATGTTGATAAAGGATTTAAATTTTTTACTTTGCCTTTTAATAATTGGGCACTTGAAGGTATTGAAAAGGGTCTTGGTGGAATAAAAAGATAGTATGAGAGGTTTTATACCAATAACAGTTATCATAGCAGTATTACACTTCTTTGAAGATGCAGCTTTGGTAATACTAGGTAGATATACAGAAATCAATATTTTTATTTTGTTCATAGCAACGATTTTGTTTAGCATTGTCGTTGTATACGTTACAAAAATTCCATACGTCCATAAATTTTTTCACCAAAATAAAGAGTAACTGAAAGCTTATTTATCAGCGTCTCTGACATCTCTTGGTGTAAATGATTTTGGAGCGGAATCCTTTGGGTCAAACCCAAGGATTTTTCTTGCTTTATCAATTGACCAAATCTTCCAATAATTATCGGAGGTTGCATAAAATGTATCAAATTTTATACTATGAGATACATTGATAGCTTTTTCAATTATCTGTGATAAATCCCTATGACTTAGCCACAAATTTAATCCAATGGGTGAGAAAGTTGGATCATCATCAGAAATAACAAAGCCTATTCTTATATTTATAGAAGAAATATCAAAGTAATCAGAATAATAACTTCCTAATGCCTCACCAAAACCCTTTGATACTCCATAATAACTATCTGGCCTAATCCGAACTTCTTCATTAAGAGGTTTATAATTTTTAGGCAAACTTTCAAAATTTCCTTTGTCAATAAATGTGTAAGGCTCCACCTCATAAAATCCACCTGTAGCATGTTGAGAACTTGCAAATACTACTCTTTTAACTTTTGAAATTTTTGATGCTTCATAAACATTATAGGCACCTATTATGTTGTTTTCTAAAACAGAATTCCAATCTCCATGAACTCGTCTGTCAGCNGCTAAGTGAACTACTGNATCTATTCCTTNAAAAGCAGGTTTTATTGATTCTAAATCATTAATATTTCCTAAATNACATTCAACACCATCTACTTTTTTTTGATCNAGNACTCTGATATTAAATTTTTCTTTCAAGTTCTTGANTAAGATACTTCCTACTAATCCNGCTCCACCTGTTATTAAAATGTTTTTTTTGACCATATCTGTAATTNTATTTATTTATTTGGTACCCCGTACCGGATTTGAACCGGTGATCTCCTGCGTGAAAGGCAGGCGTGTTAGGCCACTACACCAACGGGGCNTTGTTAAGGATAAATTGGGAGTACACTTATTCCCATAGTTTCCTCAAAACCTTGCATTAAATTCATGTTTTGAATTGCAGCNCCTGCTGAACCTTTTACTAAATTATCCAGAGCGCTAATAACCACTAAAGTATTTGTATCTTTTCTTACATAAGGATATAAATAAACAAAATTAGAACCCCAAGTATGTTTGGTTGCAGGAGGTGCATTAACTATTTTAATAAATGGTTCGTTTTTGTAAAATTCTTTGTAAAGTTCAATTACATCATTTTCATTTATATCATTTTTCAAGGTNGCATAGTTTGTTCCTAAAATTCCACGAGTCATNGAAACNAGATGAGGTGTAAAAAGTACCTTTATTTTGTTGTTNGTAAGNAAATTCANTTCTTGAGTAATTTCAGGTTGATGCCTATGNCCTTTTGTTCCATAAGCTGAGCAATTATCATTGAGCTCAGAAAATCCAAATGCTTCTTTNGCAGTCCTTCCTGCNCCTGAGATCCCTGTTTTTGAGTCAATTATTATCAACTCTTCTATCAAATTATNTTNAACNGCAGGTGCCATGGATAATATTCCNCCAGTAGGNAAACATCCNGGATTTGCTACTAGTTTACTTTTTTTNATCTTCTCCCTGTATAANTCNGGNAATCCGTAACTTGNTTGCTCTANAAGTTCAGGNTTNGGATGNTTTGTTTCATACCAATCTTCATATNTTTCAANATNTTTNAATCTGAAATCAGCTGAAATATCAACNNCAGGGATTCCACTTTCAACATATTGGGACAATTTTTCNGCACTAGCTGCATGAGGTAAAGCAGAAAATACAAATTCAATATTNTCACTTAGCTCTTCTTGAATCTTAATGTTTGTTTTTTCAAGATGTGGAAAAACTTCATCNAAATTTTGNCCAGCNTTACTCCTNCCTGTTGCCGATNCNAGNTTNANCTCAGGATGTGAATATACNAACCTNGCGATTTCAGATCCTGCATAGCCNGTAATATTTATGATTCCGACGTTTAACATTGATNTTTTTTTTATTAGATTACTTATATTATCTCAAAATTTTANAATATGGGCATCCTAAATTTCTTANGTTACATTGATTACATAAAGGTTTTTGAGACTTACAGATGTTTCTTCCATGAGTAATTAATTGAATNTGCATATCGTATCGATCATTTTCAGGAATTATTNTTTCNAATTCTTTATGAGCTATTTCATTTGAGACATTNCCTATNAAACCTAATCTTTTTGATACTCTGTAAATATGAGTGTCAACNGGCATTGCTGGCNTTTTAAAACATANAACTAAAACAACTGCGGCNGTTTTAGGNCCTACTCCAGGTAAGTTCATTAACCAATTTCTTGCATCTTCTAAGGACAAATCTTGTAAGAAATCTATTTTTAATTCTTTTTTTTCTTTAAAGATAGTTTCCAATATTTTTTTTATTCTGATNGATTTTTGATTTGATAANCCTCCACTATGAATTAGAGATGCTATTTTTTTTGTAGNNGTNTTCANTACATCTTCCCAAATTGGNATTTCTTTTTTTAATTTTTCAAATGCTTTTTCAGCATTTNTATCAGATGTATGTTGAGTTAGGACNGTAAATATAAGCTCATCAAGNGGTTTGTATCGAGATGCCCATTCAATTTTTCCATTAGCTTTTACAAGATGANTTAATACTTCACTAGGATTTATTTTGTTTTTAGTTTTCATCAAAATTATATTGAATTATTTNGTTCTGTTTTTTGAAGAAATTGATAATTCTTCNAGAGCTTCNAAATAAATATTTTTTTCTAGATTATTTATAGAGCTTAAATTTTCTANTGCTTTATTTATATAATCTTCTCCTATTTTTTTACTTTCTTCTATTGAACCACTTGAAGAAACTATCTCCAGTAATTTATNTAGCCTTTCTGATTTATCTGTAGATTTATTATTAAAAAAAGTTGTAATTTCTTGTTTGATATTTTTATTTTTTTCTCTTGCTANTATCGATGGTAATGTAAGTATACCGTTTTTAAGATCACTACCAATAGGTTTCCCTAAAGTATTTTTTTCACCTTCAAAATCGAGAATATCATCAAAAATTTGAAANCCTAAACCTAAATTTTTCCCGAATTCNTATAANTTTTGTACATCTTGTTCATTTGCTTGACCNAATATTGCACCACTCATTGTACATGTTGAGAATAAAGAAGCAGTTTTTTTATGAATAATATTTAAGTAATTTTCTATACTCAAATAAGGATTCCAACTATTTTCTATTTCCATCAATTGTCCTTTGGCTAAATCAGCAATTGTTGAAGCAAATTGTTTTATAATTTTTATTGATTCTGTCTTACATACATATTCTGCACTTGTCGCAAAAAGATAATCTCCAACTAAAATAGCTATATGTGGACCCCAAACTTTTGAAGCTGTAGATCTTCCTCTTCTAGTGTCAGCGAAATCTATCGTATCATCATGAACTAAAGTTGCAATATGCAATAGCTCAACTGCTGTTGCCATCATCATTGTTTTTTCATCTGTCTCTTTATTCCATAACTTTGAAACAGCTATTGTAATGGTTGGTCTTAATTGTTTACCTGGGCTACTNAGAACATGNTCTATAATATTTTCATTAAGATTAGACTCATCTTTATGGTTTTCTGCTATTTGAGACATTTCAACAAGTACATTGATTAATTCATCATTTACAAGTTGGTAAATTTTTTCTTTATTTTTGCCCATCAGCTATTTTCTCATTTTCCATTGAGACGATTTCTTCATCTAGTTTTTGAAATAAAGGTTGAGGATTATTAAATTTAGAGCCACTTTCAGGAATNATTAGTTTCCATGGATTTTGTTTTTTATCAAATAATATTTTTTGTAACTTATATNCTGATGAAGGTAAGAAAGGTTCTAATAAACAACTTATAGCGCTNACCATTATTAATGANTGACTTAATATTTCTCCAGNTATTTTTTTATCTTCTTTAATTTTTTTCCAAGGTTCATTTTTATCAAGAAANTGATTCCCAAATTTTGCTAAGTTCATCAGNTGATTTAATGATTCTCTAAACTTTCGNTTTTCAATGGATTTTCCAACGTTTTCAAAAGCTTTGTTACATTCATTTATTATAATTTTAGTTGAATCTGATTGATGATCATATTGCGGAATTAGTCCTTCAAAATTCCTGTGAGTCATAGTTAAAATCCTGTGAACAAAATTCCCTAAATTTGCTACTAATTCATTATTATTAGCATTTAGATATCCCTCCCAAGTAAAATCAGAATCTGAAGTTTCAGGCATTATCGCAGTAAGGTAATATCTTAAGGAATCTGCAGAATAATTTTCCAAAAAGTCTGGTAACCAAACTGCCCAATTTCTGCTTTTTGAAAACTCTTTACCGGAAAAATTTAAATATTCATTTGCCACTACGTCTGAAGGTAAATTATTATTTTCAATCCCCANTAAAATTGCTGGCCATATTATAGTATGAAAAGGTATATTATCTTTACCTTGGAAGTAATATGATTCAGATGTTTCGGATTCCCAAAAGTCTTTCCATTGATCTGGATTNTCCGTTTTACTAAATAATTCCACCGTTGCTGAATAGTACCCAATTACTGCTTCAAACCAAACATATATTTTTTTATCTTCCCATCCCTTTATAGGAATATCTATACCCCAATCTAAGTCTCTTGTTATNGCTCTATCCTTTANNCCTTCTTTTACAAAAGACAAACTTTGATTTTTTACATTCTCTCTCCAGTCAGTNTGAGATAATAGCCATTCCTTTATTTTCGATTGCATTTTACTTAATTTNAGAAAATAATGNGATGTTTCTCTAAATTCTGGNATNGANCCATCTCTTTTTGATCTNATNTTTTTCAAATCANTAGGATCAAGGGTNCTTCCACAAACGTCACATTGNTCTCCTCTGGCTTTTTTATTATTTCCACAAGGACATTCNCCTTCGACTAANCGNTCACTCAAAAATATATTTTCAGTTAGTGAATAAGGCATTGATTGTTTTTTTACNTCTAAAAAACCATTNTTNAAGAGTGTTGAAAACATCCATTTAGTAATATTGAAGTGATTTTCAGTATGAGTNTTNGTATATAAATCATAAGAAAAATTCATTTTATCTAAACATTCAGACCAAATATTGTGAAATTTATTGGCTATTTCTTCGGGAGAAACCCCTTCATCATTTGCTAATAATGTAACAGGTGTTCCGTGCATATCTGAACCAGAAACCATGGCNACATTATTACCANCAAGNCTATTGTATCTAGCAAATATATCTGCTGGNANGCTCATACCTGCAATATGCCCCAANTGTGGAGGACCATTTACATAAGGCCAAGCTACGCANACNAAAATNTNTTTTTTATTTTNACNCATTTTTATTTTTTATNNCTAACCATCTATTGTAAAAAAACTTTTTATTTTCACCAGTCAATTCTGATAAAAGNGTTATTAATTCTTTACCNTTAATTCCTTCNTTATATCCTTTTGATAAGATTTTGTCGTATTNATTTATTGNTGATTTAGAAAGTTTATGTANCTTCTCTTTTAAATATTATTACAAATTCACCTTTTGCATTACTAAATANNTCAATTGCTCTATCAATGNTACCCATGNANATTTTTTCATANAATTTAGTCATTTCTTTACCTANNAAAATATTTTGTATAACGAATTCATCTTTCAANAANCTNAGGGTTGNTATCANNCTTTTGGGTGATTCNAACAAAANNATGGGTAAATCAAGNNCAATGTATTCATTAATATATTTCTGAAACTGAATTTTGCTTTTTGGAGGNAANCCCAAAAAAATNAAATTTTTAGAATCAAAGCCAGATACTGAAAAAGCAGAAGTTANAGAAGATGCACCNGGGATTGGTATTATTTCATGTTGTTCTTTTGAAGAAATTTTTACAAATTGAGCAACTGGATCAGAAATTCCNGGAGTTCCNGCGTCAGTTAGAAANGCCACATCATNTTTTTCTANAGCATATTTGAATTGACCTAAATTGACTTTTTTTGCTTTNTTGTAAATNGGTGCTGTTTTAGTCGAAATATTGTATTTAGANAGAAGTTTTTTTGAAACNCTTGTGTCTTCTGTNAATATTAAATCTACANNTGAAAGNATATCNATTGCTCTTTTAGTAATATCCTCNAAATTTCCTATAGGACTTCCNACAATATAAAATTTTGACAATTTCTTACTCTGAATTCTTACTTATTAAATTGTCAATTGCTGCATTATGTTGTTCATCTGCATGATATGAAGATCTAACTANTGGTCCAGCAGCGACATGNCTAAACCCAAAATTCATGGCAATTTTTTTNAATTCTTCAAATTCTTCAGGGTGATAGAATTTTATAATTGGATGATGTTTGTTTGAAGGCCTTAAATATTGTCCAATTGTTAAAAGATCACAATCATTTGATCTTAAATCTTTCATTGTTTCAATTATTTCTTGTTTTGTTTCACCTAATCCAACCATCATTCCTGATTTTGTAGGGATNTTTGGTTTGAATTTCTTGGAATTCTTTAGAAATTTTAAAGATAATTCATAATTTCCTTTTGGTCTAACTTTTTTAAATATTCTTGGTGCAGTTTCTATATTGTGATTTAAAATACTTGGCCCAGCTTCCAAAACTTTAAGTAANAACTCTTCTGATCCATTAAAATCCGGAGTAAGAACTTCAATTTTTATATTTTCACTTAATTTTTTTATCTCAATAATAGATTTAGCAAAAATTCCNGAACCTGCATCATCCAAATCATCTCTATCAACAGATGTTATAACAACGTAATCCAAATTCATGTCTTTTACTGTTTTTGCTAACCTATAAGGTTCAGAATCATCAATAAATCCGGGCCATCCAGTTTTTACATTACAGTAAGAACATGCTCTAGTACATGTATCCCCCAAAATCATAAATGTAGCAGTTTTTCGTTCCCAACATTCNCCTATATTTGGACANGCTGCTTCTTCACAAACAGTGTTTAANGAAGCNTCAGAAAATTTTTCTTTCAACTCATAAAAATTTTTACCTGCAGGAAATTTNACTTTAAACCAATCGGGNAATTTTCTTTTTACTTTGTTCATAAGTTNATTTTTATATATATTTTNAGTTTATCAANATTAAAGAATTGTTAGAATCAAGTATATATGGGTAAAAGAAGAAAAAAAGATATATATANTGGTCCAAATTTAACNGATCAATATGATTTTNNCGAAGNTCAACAATTTGAAATAAAAATNAAAGAATACCATCAAAATGGTGTTGGAATTGGATATATAAAAGNTGTTCCAGTGTGGATTTTNAATTCGATTNTTGGAGAAACTGTTTTAGTTAAAATAANNAAAATTTTTCCAGAAAAACTTATAGCTGAAATNNTNAGNTTNAATANCTCTTCAAAAAAAAGAATTAAACCTATTTGTAANTTTTATGGGGNNTGNACTGGATGTCAGTGGCAACATATTTCATATGATGAACAATTGAAATTGAAAAAATCNAACATAGTTAAATTATTGAGAAACTTCAATTTGATAGATGTTGGCTTTGTTATGGATACACTNCCTTCAAAGAACAATTTCAATTATAGAAACCATGCACGTTTTACAGTAAGAAAAGATTTTGATAANGAAAAGTTAGGATTTATNAATTTTCTTNATAGAAAATGGATTNGNATAGATGAATGTAAGATAATGAACCACACTATTAATGAAAAAATGAAAATTATAAGTACAGACNTAAGAGGTTTNACNCAAACATCTATTAGAGCATCAGATGAAACAAAATCATTTTTGATNCAGCCTAAATTAAATACAGATACTATTGAAACNGGTCAAAAATATTATGAAGAAAAAATTCTAAAAAATATATACAAAGTAGCAAGTCCTAGTTTTTTTCAAGTTAATCCCAAACAAATTGAANANATAGTTAAATTNTTAGANTCNAATCATATTTTTNATCATAAAGATTATGTTTTAGATGCATATTGNGGNGTNGGAACATTTACTTGTTTAATAGCACCAATGGTAAAAAAAATAGTTGGAATAGAAGAATCACATTCAGCAATTTCTGATGCNAAAAACAATTCTAAAAACTACAANAATATACAATATATNATTGGTAAAACNGAAGNGGTTTTNCAAAANAATACTGAAAAATTTGANACTGTAATNTTAGANCCTCCNAGAATTGGNTGTGAAGATAGTGTCATAAAAAATGTAATTTCANTTGNACCAAAAANAATTATTTTAATATCNTGTTCNCCAGAAAATTTTTGNNAAGATGTTTATAAAATAGTAAGTTCAAATCAATATATAATAGATAAAATTATACCGATAGACATGTTCCCNCAGACACACCACACTGAGATAGTAGGGATNTTNCGTTTNAAATNATGAAAGAAAAAATTAACAATAAAAAAATTATTTTTGCNTCNTCATCNCCNAGAAGAAAAAAAATAATANAAAATTATANNTATGATTTTTTGTTTNAAAATCCTAAATTTATAGAAGNNGNAAAAACNAANAAATCTGCAAAACATTTTACGCAATATAACGCTACTGAAAAAGCNANAAGTGTNTCAAAANTTTTTCCACAAAATTACGTNNTCTCTGCCGATACAGTTTTNGATTATAANGGTAAAGTTATCGGTAAACCACTAAATAAATTAGATGCACTTCATNCATTGAAATTATTAAATGGAGATTATCATNANGTCATCACCTCACTAGCTATAGTAAAAGACAANNANTTNATTNCAAGTGCTAATAAAATTACTTTAGTTAAGACTTATAAAATTTCGCTTGATAAAATTAAACAATANCTTCTAACTGATTATTATAAAGATAAAGCNGGAAGTTATGGNATACAAAATAANAAGTTTGTTTTCGTAAAAGAATTTTNTGGATGTTANNTAAANATTGTAGGATTNCCAATTTGTTTANTNGGAGAAATTTTAACAGAGANTAATNTTAATAAGANCATAAAATTTANTTTATGTNATNAGGAAAAATTATGAATTTATTTGGAATAGGTGGATTTGAATTAATAATAATTTTTNTANTTGGATTATTTNTNGTGGGNCCNGACAAATTACTNANNTTAATAAGAAAAACAAAATTAATTTANACTGANTTCAAAAAGAAANGAGANGAATTNNTTTCNGTTGTAGAGGAGANNATGGATATNGAAGATGATGATGTAAAAGAATTAAAGAATATAAAAGAATCTTTGGATTCTATTTCTGANGATGCATCAACTAAACTCAAACAAATCAAAAAAGATTTGGANAGGTAANTTTTGAANAAAGAAGANAAACCANTTGGNATTTTAGATCATTTCAAAGAAATAAAAAAACGTCTTATAAGATATTCTTTANTNTTAACTTCTTTTACGATNGTAGCTCTANTTTTTTACAAAAGAATCATTTCAATTTTTATAGATCCTGCAAATCAAATAATGAACAATTCTNTGAGAGANGGACAAATNGTNTTTGGNCGAGTTACTGAAGCNTGGGGTGCTGCTGCNAGAGTATCGATAATCATTGCNTTTTCNTTNTCATTNCCTTTTTTACTCGCAGANATAATTTTTTTCCTTAAACCNGGATTANGNGGNAAGGAAAGATTATATCTNTACATATTAATCCCNAGCTCTTTTATTTTTTTTGTTATAGGTGTTTTNTTNAGNTANTATATGGTAATTCCNACNGCTTTANNNTTTTTGATNACNTTTGGTAGTGATATAGCNCAACCNATGATAAACATNGGNCCTTTAACTGCACTTATGTTTTCTTTAATGTTCTGGATGGGTATNGTTTTTCAAATTCCTATAATCATGTTTATTTTAGGAAAATTAGATTTNATTTCTTATAANAAACTAAAAAATTATAGAAGATGGATTATANTNATTTCNTTTATNNTGGGTGCNATTATNACTCCTACNGTAGATCCATTAACTCAAATNATNGTAGCNATNCCNATGATTATTTTNTTTGANATAGGNCTTCANCTTATNAGAATAACTGANCCAGAGAAAAAAGGATTTAGNTTTTATTTNTTGAATTTTTTGGTNGTTNTATTAATTTTATTTTTAATAANAATNACCNTATTGTATAANATAGGTTTNTTTAAAGAANTGAATNTATTTAGTGTCTTTTGACTTCTAAATCTTCTAAATTATGAGTTTTTTCTANNTATGATTTTGTTTCAAATNCACTGAACCTACTTGGTAAATANGTATCTGAATTTATNNTTGTTTTACCATCNACTACNTGTTCNGATATTAATAATCCTGCNACNGGATTATANGCAAANCCACCTGAATGAAAATTTGAACAAAGANACATNCCAGATAANTTTGGNACAGGACCNATAACNGGAGTTGCATCNACTGTTACNCTTATAAGNCCNACNGTATGATAATCCCACTTTTTATCAATAATTATAGGNACTCTATTTTTAAATGCTTCTTTCAAAAAATCTAATGCATCATCAAATGGTTTNAGATCTTTNANATTAAAATNTGAATNTTCNATAATATAGTTTTTTGGATTNTGNTGAGANGTNCCNACTANNATTCTATTNTCTTCAGTTCCTCNAACATAACTTTGAAANACTCTATCNTTTATNGCNGGNAGTTTTAGTTCTCTATNGAAAGGTTCAGTTACNNACCTTTCATGNATAAANTTTTTCATNGGNATCTTGAAATCTATTGGNGATAATAATTCATTTATCCANGCNTTNACNGCACANATTACNGNATCACANTCATANNTTTTTTCTTTATTTTCANTTTTTGAAAAAGANACTACNCCNGTAATTTTANTTCCNTTAAATTTGAAATTNNGNACTTGTTCATTTTCATANATTTTNACTCCCATACTTTCTATTTTTTTTCTCAANGCAGGTATATATGTNTGAGGTTCACTATATCCNCCTCTAGGATCAAGGATTCCATACTCATNNTTTTNAGTANTCACATCAGGAAATTTTTNTGTTANTTCANTTCCAATATAAGTTTCATANTTTGCNCCTAATTTATCNTGTAGTTCTCTNAGATCAGNNCCTAGNAATATAATCTTCTTTTGNNGATAAATTTAGACATCCAACTTGCTGAAATGTATANCCNTCNAANATNTTACTNAATCTNTCAAAAAGATCTAAAGNTTTCATTCNTGCTACAACAGATGTAGNATTCCACNNTAGACANGTAACAATTCCTGCNGCCTGACCNCTNGAACCACTTCCTACTGTNCCTTTTTCTATTATGGANATATCTTTAACCCCTTTTTCTGATAAATGGAAAGCGGTACTCATTCCTATCACTCCACCACCTATTATAATTACAGATTTTGGAAAAGGGTTATGCATAATAATAAACTTTGATTATGAGTAAAAAGGGTTAAACAAAAAGAGATATTTATTTATCTTTATCTTCTTTTTCTTCAGATTTTCCTATGGCGTTTTTAAAATTATTTATAGCCTTCCCTAGCCCTTCACCTACCTGAGGTAATTTTCCAACTCCGAAAAGCAGAAGAACAATAAAAGCAATTAAAGCTAGTTGAGGTAATCCTAAATTTTGTATAAATCCCATATCTTATTAATTAATTTTTTGAATTTGTTTTAATAATATCAAATTATTGCCAAACATATCTTGCAACTAAAGAATCGGTATTACAGGGGAACTCTTATAAATACCTTTTTCAGTTTATTTGTCATCAACAGTGTCGTCAAGCTTTTATTTCTATAATTAAGCTCATCCAATATAGTACCAAACCATGCATTTTAATAGCTCATTCAAAGACCTTAGCATGCTCTCTGGACATTCAGTGTTAAGATTATTTTTGAGTGATGTTTTTATTCATATTTATTCTCAGTCAATTTTAAATTTTTATTACCAATAAAAAAACAGCACTACTATATTTGATTATTAGAATACTTTAGTGTTATTATAGATATAATATAAATCAACACTAAGAATACCAAAAATGTGTGCAAAAAATCATTATAATATAATTAGTAAATAAGAGAAGAATGAGTAAAGAATCAAAACAAATCAAAGTTGATAAATCTACTTATGATGATTTAGAGAAATATAAAGGCAGTTCTAATTCAGCAACATATAATGATGCTATTCTAAATCTATTAGGTAAAAATGTAAAACCAAGTCCAAGAAGACCTAAACCAACAGCCAACGTACCAAGATTTGTTATTGAAGTATTGATAATAGAATCGATTATGAATTCTTCTATTAAAACATGTACTAGAAAAGATTTACTAATTGATGTAGTAGACAGATTAGTTGAGCTTAAATGGGATAAAGAAAAACCTGTATACTTTGAAACTATGTCCTGGAGAGCACCTCTAAAAACAGGTATTGACAATTGTATTTGGAGATTATTTAAAAAGGATATTTTGAATGCTTATTCTTCACCTAAAGGCTTTGCATTCTCAATATTTTCCAAAGATGCTGATACTAAAGTGTATAGCCTAACTGAAAGATACCAAAGAGATTCGGTAAATAAAAATATGCAGTTACTCCAGAAACTTATAACTCCTAAAATAGTGTTAAAGAATAAAGATGCTTATAGGATGAGGATAAATGAGGGTGACTTACTTGATGATAAAGATAGGAAAGAGGACTAATCCTTATCAATTATTTGGGGCTTGATAAGAAGAACCTATTATGTTTCCATCTTCATCTCTTGCAACGTCATAAAGGTCATTTAGAAGAACTTTGGTCGTGAAGACGTAAATAACAAAAAATCCAAATATGATCCAAGCAATATTTGTTTTATTTAAAGTAATAATATTGATTTCAATATATTCTTTTAGTGATTGAAGCTTTTTAATCAATTTTTCCATTTAGTTTTTCCTATTATGTAAATTATGAATCAATAATATTGATTTTTTAATAATATAGGATTTGATATAAAAAGTGACTATTATTTTAGATTCAAAGAGCTTACTGGCCATTTTTATAGAGAATTGATAAGACCAAAATGCTTTTTCAGAATTTTCTGGATCTGATAATAAATAAGAATTATTTGTTTAAGTTTCTCCAGACAGCAACTACTCTACCTAATATAGAAATATTTTTTGAAGGATAAATCAAAGCTTTCATAAGAGGATTTTCTGGTTGCAATCTTATATTTTCTCCCTCTTTATAAATTCTTTTTAAAGTAGTTTCATTTTCTGAAATTACGTTGGCAGCTACCATGTCTCCATTATTAACAGATTTAGTTTTTTCCATGACAACTGTATCTCCGTCACCAATTAATGCATCTATCATTGAAGTACCTGATACTTTTAGAGCATATAATTTTTCTTCTAAATGAGAAAATTTATCTGGAAGTTCTAACATATCTATATCATCATATTCCCATCTATTATCATCAAATAATGGGAAGGGCTCTCCAGCAGTTATAGTCCCAATTACTGGGACTTTTATTATTGGGTTTTTGGTATCACTTTTAAGGTTTATTCCTCTCGATACTTCAGACTCTCTAGTCATTAATCCTTTTTCTTGAAGTCTGTCTAAATTGTATTTAACAACTGATGTGGAAGAAATATCACAATTGTTTTGAATATCTCTTATTGTTGGAGGATACCCAAAATCATTAATAAATTCTTCAATGAAAATCAATATGTCTTTTTGTTTATCTGTTAATGGTTTCATAGATTCCATAATAACAAATTATTTAATTTTCTATCTAGTGTCAATTTTAGTGTCTTTTAGTGAGGATGATTTTCAAAAGTTATCCCCTCAATATTTATTGGGGGAGAATCTTCCTCTTCACTAAAACCGAAAGCCAAAAAGTGTGGTGCAGGTGATTTTAAAATAATAGTTGCTTGTTTTGTACTTGATATTGGTTCGATCCCACCCTTTAAAACTACTTCTTGACCATCCATAAGTTTAATCACTGGAGTTTCTATTGCTCCTCTTGGTCTTTTGATTTTACTTGTTTTATTATTGTTTGAAATCCCCCAATTTATAATTCCTATATATTCTGCTGGTATAATAAACTTCCACTTAGAAATCAATCCTTTGTAAGGTCTAACTGAAATAATTATGGTTGGGTTTTCAGCTTTAGGGTCAGAATGGTCAATTTCCCAGTTATATATTGATTCGGGATTATTCAATTAAGTATTTAAGTGTTTTTATTTATAAGTTTTTGCAATCTAGATTTTTTTCTAGAAGCATTATTTTTATGAATGACGTTATTTTTTGATGCTCTGTCAAGTAAACTAGAAGCTTTTCTATATAAGGATTCTATTTCTGCTTTATCATTTTTATTTTCAATCCCATTTCTCAACCTTGTAATAGAAGACTTAATTGAAGTCTTAACTGAAAGATTTTGTCTCAACTTTCTTGATTGAGTTCTATGAGTTTTTGTACTTGGCATTTTTGGTCCTATTTGATTATTCTATTCGAGAAACTTTGTAAACTCCCGGGGTTTTTTCCATTTTACCCAAAAGTCTTATTATTTGTCCTAGATCTCTAGTATAAACTGTTAATTGGATTTTGCATGTCCCATTTTGATTATCTTCGGAAGAATTTATCGAATGTAAGTTTGTTTTTTCTCCCCAAACAACATCTGTAATATCCCTTATTAATCCCATTCGATCATAAGCTTCAATCATGACTTTAGTTGGAGTTAATTGTTTTGAATGCCCCCAAGCGGCTACCAAAAATCTATTGGTATTTTCTCTATTTCTTAATTGTGAGCACATTATCCGATGAATAATTACTTCATTACTGGATAATTTATATCCTACGATTTCATCCCCATAAACTGGTTCACAACAATTAGCAATTTTGTTTTGGAAATCTTTCCCCCCCATCACCACAATAGAAGATATAGGGTCATATTTTTCTTCATTATTTTTACTTTTACTGTTTATTTTCTTAACAGTTTCTTGAGCTTGTTGTTGGTTTATCAAGTTGATTATTTCTTCGTTGTTAACTTCCCCAGTTCCAACTTTATAAGCAAAGGTTTCAAAACTATCTTTATCGATAAAATCATTTATATTTATTTCTGAAGTTTCAATATTTGATAATCTTATGTTACTTAGAATTTGGTCCTTTCCTCTTTTTATATTTTCTGTTCGTTCCCTTTTTTTAAACCAACTTTTTACTTTATTACGAGCGTTTGCAGTAGCAATAAAACCTAGATTTTCATTCAACCAATCTAAACTTGGGCCATTGTCTAAATCAGATTTTTGTATCTGTACTGTGTCACCATTATTTAATTTTTTGTTTAAAGGAACCAAAACTCCATTTACAAATGCAGCTTGGCAACTATGACCTAAATCTGTATGTAATCTATATGCATAATCTAAAGGAGTTGATCCAATTGGCAAAGTGAACACTTCATTTTTTGGAGAATTTACAATTACCTTGTCTGATAATATGTCATTGTTTACAGATTCTAAGTATTCACTATCTTCAACTATTTCTGTTTCCCATTCAAGAAGATTTTGAGTCCAATTTATATCGTGATATAAATCTTTATTATTATCATGTAATGTGTTTTTATATTTCCAATGGGATGCCATTCCGTCTTCTGCATAAAGATGCATGGCATCAGTACGTATTTGAAATTCTATTTTTTGACCTTGATCATTGATAACAACTGTATGTAATGACTGATAAAGATTATCTTTTGGAGAAGATATATAATCATCAAAAGAACCTGTTACCGGTCTCCATAATTCATGAATAACCCCTAAAACTAAATAACAATCTTTAGTATTCTTTACAACAATTCTGATAGCTATAAGATCTTCAATATCTGAAAAATTTCTTCCTAATTGCTTATATCTTTGAAGTTTATTATGCACTGAAAATAAATGTTTGGGTCTACCAGATACCGATACCGAAATATTTTCTGTAGATAATCTTTCTTCAATTTGAGAAATCATCCTTTTCGTAGCTATTTCTCTTTCTTCCCTTTTTTGTTTTATAAGTTTGCTGGTTAGTTTGAATTCATTTGGCATTAGGTATTTAAAGCTTTCGTCTTCAAGACGCCATTTAAAATCATTCATGCCTATTTTGTCTGCTATTGGTGCATGAATACTGAGTGTTTCTTTTGCAATTTTCTGTCTTTTTTCTTTATCTAAATATTGCAAAGTTTCAACGTTATGCAGTCTATCAGCCAACTTGATAATAGCAACCCTTACATCTTCTGCCATTGATACTAAGAAATTACGTAAATTTTTCTTTTCTACATGTTCATCAATATTGTCTTCAGTTATATTAAGTTTTGTTAATGAACTTACTAATTTACTAACCTCTATTCCAAACTTTTTTTCAATTTCTTTATTTGTAGTATTTGTGTCTTCAATTACATCATGTAAAAGTCCAGCAACAATAACATTAGGTTCTAATTCTAATCTTGCTAAGTGATATGCAACCTCAACAGGATGAACTATAAAATCATGACCTGATTTTCTTTTTTGTCCCCTGTGAGCTTTATTAGCAAACTTGAAAGCTGTCTTTATTTTTATCATTTCCTCTACAGGTAGATAAGAATTTAGTTTGTTGTATAAATTGTCTGTGATCATGTATTTTATTTTAATATTTTTGTAATTTCATCTTGATCAAATCTCAAAAGATCAATGTTTTGATCATTTATATTTATTTTTTTCCCATAATCTTTATTTTTAGTATAACCAATAATTTTACTTTTAATTTTATTTATGTTTAAAGAGTCTATTATTTTTTTTGATTCAGTTTTTTTAGATATTATTAATAAACATCCAGAACTTATTACACCAAGTGGATTAATGTTTAAAGTATTGCATGTCTCTAAAAAGAAAGGAACAAATTCAACTTTTTCATAATAAATCTGACATCCCAAATTTGCATAATCGCACAACTCATGTATAGCTGTTGAAATTCCTCCTTCGGTTGGGTCATGCATTTTTACTACATTCTTGGTATTAACAGCTGTAATCGCTATATCTCTTACTGAAATACTCATATTTTGAGAAGAATTATATAATTCAAGATTTTTCACCCTTTTTTTATTATTTTGAAGTTCTGCGATTATTTTGCTTCCTTCAATACCACAATAACCAGCAAGTATAATATCCATGTTTTGTGTAACTCTTTGATTGGGATTAAAATTTTTACTGTATGTTCCTATCATCGTACCGTTTAAAATGATTTGATTTACTGAAGAAGTAATTTCGGTATGTCCCCCAACTATTTTTATACCATATTTTTTGGCTGTTTTTGAAACATTATTAGTAATTTCTTCTATATTTTTGAAATTCGTATTTTCTGGGATTAAAATAGACAATAAAAACCATTTTGGGATGCCTCCTGAAGCATAAATATCATTTGAATTGATTTCAATACAATACTCCCCAATATTTTCATTTTGAAAAGTGATTGGATCAGTTGAAACAAGAATAAAGTCTTTTTCACTTACAGATATTTCGGCAGAGTCTTGGCCTACTTTAGGACCGGAAGTTTCATTACTAATTGCATTTAATATTTTAGATAAAAGATCATTGTTGAGTTTTCCTATAGGGAGTTTGTTATTTTTATTCATTTGGTAATCCTGGGAAACTGATATCAGCTAAAATTGGTTCCAAAACGTTTATAAAAAGTTCAGCAGCATAAAAAGGTTCGTTGTTATAAACGTAATGTTTATTTGATGTACAAAAGACATTAAATACAATGTTTTCCTTAGCTTTTAGAAAAGTTAAATCATATAACGTTTCACAATCTTCTACTTTTTCATTTAAGATATTCACATTGAGTGAATTTATTATTTTTGTGACTTCCTCTTTTTCATCTATTACAGCTAAAGTGTTATTGTTTTCATGAATACTTACTACAATTGCTTTCGTTTGATCCAATTGAAATTTTTCGACAAAATTTAAATTAGATTGATTATTATATAAATTTGTCTCTGTGCAATTAATGTATTCTCCTTCACTATTTATATGGTAAAAGATTTTTTCACCATTTATTAGTGATTCCAAAATATAACCTGATGTTTGTTTGTTTTGGTAAAAGAGTCCATTTTTAGAACAGCCCATAGATGATGTTTCCCAATTTTTTTCTTCATAATCGATAAATATAAATTCACTAGATAGTAAATTTTTTTCACTCATTATTTTAGCCATAGTCATTGCAATAATTGCCGGAATTTCTTGTTGTTCGGGTATAACTTTTGCCGGAGTTTCTTTTTGTTCGGGTATAGCTTTTGCCGGAATTTCTTTTTGTTCGGGTATAACTTTTGCCGGAGTTTCTTTTTGTTCGGGTATAGCTTTTGCCGGAGTTTCTTTTTGT